>NZ_JBLZUS010000002.1:0-745000 GCF_048565505.1 Sphingomonas sp. TX0543 | reverse complement strand
TTACAACCCTAAGGCCTTCATCACTCACGCGGCATTGCTGGATCAGGCTTTCGCCCATTGTCCAATATTCCCCACTGCTGCCTCCCGTAGGAGTCTGGGCCGTGTCTCAGTCCCAGTGTGGCTGATCATCCTCTCAGACCAGCTAAGGATCGTCGCCTTGGTGAGCCTTTACCTCACCAACTAGCTAATCCTACGCGGGCTCATCCCTGGGCGATAAATCTTTGGACTTACGTCATCATCCGGTATTAGCAGTCGTTTCCAACTGTTATTCCGAACCCAGGGGCAGATTCCCACGCGTTACGCACCCGTGCGCCACTAAGCCCGAAGGCTTCGTTCGACTTGCATGTGTTAGGCATGCCGCCAGCGTTCATTCTGAGCCATGATCAAACTCTCAAGTTTATGCCTCCAAACCATCGCAGTGGAATAACCACGACAGCCCAGATCATCTCAAGGAGCCTATCCTGCACATCAATTTACTGTGGATAAGTAACAAAAGACATGCAAGCTAGGCTTGGCTTTAACCGAGCTACCGACGCCTTGAGGCCATCGGACCCGGAGCCGCCGCCCACATGTCCCTTCATCTAAACCAACAATGTCAAAGAGCCGACAAAAACCGACGCCCTGCCCAACCCCTTTTCCTCGGGGCGGCCATAGCGCCTGATTTCCGGTGACCAACAAAGCAAACCAAATGGCCACCCCGTCGGTGAAACCCCTCTAGGCCCCACCACACCAACTCGTCAAACACTTTTTGCAATTTTATGTCCGTCATCGACGAAATCGCCGGATTCCGCGGGTTTTAACGCACTGTGAAGGCGGCAAGGCTAAGCCCGCATCGATGGATGCCACGGCGAATCAACCGAATGAACCAGCGGAATCGCTCTCGCGGCAGGTAAGAAACGCCGTGATCTGGCGCTCCGGGAGCCAGATTCTGGCGCAGCTTGTGCAGTGGGCCGCGACCTTCCTCGTGATCCGCATCCTCAGCCCGCACGATTATGGCCTTTATGCGATGACCGGCGTCTTGCTCGTGTTCCTTAACATGCTCAACGGCTATGGATTGGCGAGCGGCCTGGTGCAGCGGCAAACCATAACGCACCACGAGGTGCGCCAGCTTTTCGGCATGCTGATCGCGCTGAATCTGACGCTCGGAATCATACAGCTGGCGATCGCGCCGCTGGCTGCCGACTATTATCGACAACCACAGGTCGCGACGCTGCTGCGAGTGCAAAGCCTGCTCTATATAGCAACGCCGTTCATCGCGCTTCCTTATGCCCTGCTTAGTCGCGAGATGGACTTCCGGCGCCAGGCGAAAGTCAACATGATCGCCTCGATCGCCAGCGCCAGCACCGCGCTCGCCGGCGCACTGGCCGGTTGGGGAGTATGGACGCTGGTGTTCGCGCCGATGGCGTTGTTCTTCACTCGCGCGATCGGGATGACGGTCGCGGCGCGCGTGTTGGTATGGCCATCGTTCAATTTCCGCGGCGCGGGGGGGCTTGCGCGCTTCGGTGGAGTAATGGCGGCGAGCCAGCTGTTCTGGTTTCTGCAAAGCCAGGCCGACGTGTTCATCGGCGGCCGGCATTTCACGCCGCACATGCTCGGCATCTACACAACCAGCCTGTTCCTGACGCAGATCTTCGTTTCCAAGTTTGTCCCGCCGCTGAACGAGGTGGCCTTTTCGGCCTATGCCCGTATCCAGCACGATGCGGATGCGACGGCCGCAGCGTTCCTGAAGGCGGTCCGCGTCATTATGCTGGTCGCGCTGCCGTTCTATTTCGGGCTGGCGATAACGGCCGAGCCGCTTGTCCTGACCATGCTGGGCGATAAATGGGCAGAAGCTGTCCCAGTGGTGCGCCTGCTTGCCTGCGCGATGCCTTTCATGACGCTGCAGGTGCTATTCTCGCCGGCGTGCGACGCGCTGGGGCGGCCGGGGATCGGCGTGCGCAACGGCGCGACCGGCGCGGTCATTCTGGCAACTGCCTTCATGATCGCGGTGCGCTGGGGCCCGGTCGGGCTGGGATGGGCGTGGATCTGCGCCTATCCAATCTATCTCGGGTTCACCTGCTGGCGATCGCTACCGGTGATCGGCGCCAGCCCTGCACGTGTCGCGCGCGCGATCGCCCCGCCGCTCGCCGCCGCCTCCGCAATGGCCGCGACGGTATGGATCGTCGATGAGAAATTGCCGCCACTGGCGCCGATGCCGCATCTCGGCGTGCTGGTCGCGATCGGCGCGGCGGTCTATGGAGCAGCGCTGCTCGCCTTCGCCCGCGAAACGATCGCGGAATTGATCGCTCTCATCCGGCATTGAGTGCGCGGGCAACCGCGTCGATTCGGTCAGCGGTTTCGCCAGGATCGACAGCATCGGACCTCTGCATCGGACCTCTGGCTGCGGGCGCCGACCTGCGACGACGAGCGGATCGGCCACGGGCTATGGGCTATGGGCTATGGGCGGCAAGGACGGGGCTGTCGTCTTTCCGCCAAACAGTATTCGCCCGGCAATGGCGCGGCCGACCATCGCGCTTGACGCATGACGCAAGTCCGTGTCCGGTTCTGCCGGTGTCATCATCGGAGTTTGTCTGCTCGTCAGACGGAGCGTGACTATTGGCTGCTAACCGCGAGAATATGCGCCTGTTGGACGGCGGGCGCTTCATGATGGGATCGGATCGCCACTATCCCGAAGAGGCGCCGGCCCGGCCGATGCGGGTCGATCGGTTCTGGATCGACGAAACGCCGGTCACCAACGCCGACTTCGCTCGTTTCGTCTCGGAGACCGGCTACGTCACTCTGGCCGAGAACGCGCCGGATCCGCGCGACTATCCCGGCATGGACCCGGCAATGGCGCGGCCTGGCTCTCCGGTTTTTCGCCGCACCTCCGGCCCGGTCGATCTGAACGACCCTGGCCAGTGGTGGGAATTCTGCTTCGGCGCCAACTGGCGCCGGCCGCTCGGACCGGAAAGCTCGATCGTCGGGCTGGAGGATCACCCGGTCATCCATGTCGCCTATGCCGATGCGGAAGCCTATGCCGCATGGGCAGGCAAGTCGCTGCCGACCGAGGCGGAGTGGGAATACGCCGCGCGCGGCGGCCTCGACGGCGCGGATTATGCGTGGGGCGACGAACTTGCGCCGGGCGGGGCGATGCTGGCGAATTACTGGCAGGGGCTGTTCCCCTTCGCCAACCAGTTGCTCGACGGATATGAGCGGACATCGCCCGTGCGCAGCTTTCCGCCCAATGCGTATGGGCTGTGGGACATGATCGGCAACGTTTGGGAATGGACGGCCGATCAATATGCCCAGCCTTCGCCCGCCGCTGGCACGAAGGCGCGCTGTTGCGCACCCGCGCGTCAACCGCGTGGCGCACGTCGGCGCGTCAGTCATCACCCCGCCGTCTCGCAGGATCGGATCGTGCAAAAAGTGCTCAAGGGTGGATCGCACCTGTGCGCCGCGAATTACTGCCAACGCTATCGCCCTGCCGCGCGCCATCCGCAATCGATCGACTCGGCGACCAGCCACATCGGCTTCCGATGTGTTGCGCGCGATCTCTGACGATGACTGTCAACCGCCGCGCGCGATATCGTCCAGAGCATTGGCGATCCCGGCGTACAGGAGATCGAGATCGCGGTCGTCGATGCAATACGGCGGCATGACATAGATCGTATTGCCGAGCGGACGGAGCAGCAGGTCGCTCTCGCGGAAGAGCCGGAGCAGGCGCGGCCCAAAATGCGAGAGATAGCCGCCACCGCGCGAATCGATCACGTCGATCGCGGCAATCGTGCCGATCGCGCGCGGATTGGCGACGCCGGCACGGCCGGTCAGGCCCGCCAGCCGCGCTGCCTGTCGGGCCGCGAGGTCGTCGATACGATCTTGTACCGGCTCGTCGCGCCAGATCGCCAGATTGGCGTTGGCGGCGGCGCAGGCGATCGGATTGGCCGTGTAGCTGGACGAGTGGAAGAACATTCGCGCCCGATCCGGCGACAGGTGCGCCTCGAAGATCGCCTCCGTCGCCATCGTCACCGCGAGCGGGATCGCCCCGCCCGTCAGCCCTTTCGACAGGCACAGGATATCGGGCACCACCCCCGCCTGCTCACATGCCAGCAAGCTGCCGGTGCGGCCCCAGGCGGTCATCACCTCGTCCGCGATGAAAAGAACGCCGTGGCGCGCGCAGATCGCACGCATTTCTGCCAGCACCCACGGCGGATAGATCAGCATCCCGCCCGCGCCGAGCAGCAACGGCTCGACGATCAGCGCGGCAGGGGCGTCGCGACAGGCCGCGTCGAGCGCGTCCAGCGTCCCTTGTTCAGCGCCGGCGGCGGGAAACGGCAGCGTGCCGACATCGAACAGCAGCTGGGAATAGACCGCGTTGTACACGCCGCGCTCACCGACCGACATCGCCCCGATCGTATCGCCATGATAGCTGTGCTGCATCACCAGGATGCGATTGCGTGGCTCCCCGCGATTGGCCCAGAAGCCGAGCGCCATCTTCAGCGCCACCTCCACACTCGTCGATCCCGAATCCGAATAGAAGACGCGGGTCAGCGCGGGTGGCATGATCGCGGTGAGCCCGTTCGCCAGCGTCTCGGCCGGCTCATGCGTCCAGCCGGCGAAGATAATCTGATCGAGCCGCTCGGTCTGCGCCGCGATCGCCGCCATGATCTTCGGATTGCAATGGCCGTGGGTGGTCACCCACCACGAAGAGATGCCGTCGATGATCCGCCGGCCATCGCGCGTATATAACGCCGCTCCGTGCGCGCGGGTGACGAGCGGGGTAGGCTCGCCCAGACCGTGCTGCGTGAACGGATGCCAGACCGGCGAGCCCGTCAACGGAAATCGCCCACGTCGAAATGAGCGGCGAAAGCGCGCGCCAAAGTGCCGGCGTCAAGCCGATCGAGCAGCGGAAGCCGGCCTAGCCGCCGAACCGCGCCGATCTGCGCGATCGTCGTCTCTGAATCGGGCTGCTCCTCCCCCACGAAGGCCATGCCAAGAATCGGGACGCCGCGCCGCCGGAGCGCCTCGATCGAGAGCAGGCTGTGATTGATCGTGCCGAGCGCAGTGCGCGCGACGATCACCACCGGCGCATTCCAGCGCGCGAAGAGATCGGCGAACAGCAGATCGCGGGCCACGGGCACCATGACGCCACCGGCCCCCTCCACTACCAGCGGCCCTTCCACATCGGGCAGTGCGAGCCGCGCGGGATCGACCGTGACGCCATCGATCTCCGCCGCGCGGTGGGGCGAGCAAGGCGTGCTCAGGCGGTATGACTCGGGCAGGATTTGTGCCGCTGCCACGCCAGCAAGCTCGGCGACGCTTTCCCGGTCGCCGCGCGGTTCGACGCCCGCCTGAACCGGCTTCCAGTAATGAGCACCGAGCGCCCCCGTCAGCGCGGCGGCGAAAACGGTTTTCCCGACATCGGTATCGGTGCCGGTGATGATGATCCTTGGATGCTTCATGCGCGCAAACTCCCAATTCGCTCGGCCAGTGCGACGATATCTTCCTCGCCCACATTGAGCGTGATCGAGATGCGCAGCCGCGCCGTACCGGCGGGAACGGTCGGCGGACGAATGCCGCGCACGTCGAACCCTGCCTTCTGCAACCCGGCGGCGAGCGCCATCGTCTTTGCATCCTCACCTATCACCAGCGGCAGGATCTGCGAGCCTGTCGGCGCCGTCCCGTGGGGCGCCAGCGCTGCTTCGGCGAACGCGATCAGCCGCACCAGTCTTGCGCGCCGCTCCGGTTCGTCCGCCAGAATCCGCAGGCTCTCACGCGCGGCGCTCGCCATCAGCGGCGACGGCGCGGTGGAGAAGATGAAGCCGCGCCCGCGATTGACGAGGAAATCGCGCATCACGCGGGGGCCGCAGAGCAGCGCGCCCTCGCAGCCCATCGCCTTGCCGCAGGTTCGCAAGGTGATGACCTGTTCCCGGCCTTCCAGATTGGTCGCCAGCCCGCGGCCTTGTTCGCCGAAGACGCCGGTGGCATGCGCCTCGTCGATCAGCAGCATCGCCTCGTGCCGTTCCGCGACGGCGAACAGTTCCTCAAGCGGCGCACGATCCCCGTCCATGCTGTACAGGCTCTCGACCGCGATCCAGGCTCGCCCCATCCCGCCACCGCGGCGCCAGCGGGTAATCGCGTCTTCGAACGCGCCAGCATCGTTGTGCGCAGCGCCGACATGGTCCGCCCGCCCGATCCGCATTCCTTCGTGCGCGCTCGCGTGAATCAACGCATCATGCACGACCAGATCGCCGCGCTGCGGGAGCGTGGAGAACAGGGTTTCGTTGGCGGTGAAGCCGCTAGAGAAAAACAGGGCGGCTTCGCTGCCGAAGAAGGCCGCCGCCTCCGCCTCGAGCGCTTCATGCTCGGCGTCGTTGCCGCGCAGCAGGCGCGATCCGCCCGCCCCCACAGCAACGCCGCGTTCAAGCGCCGCCACTACCGCCGCGCGCAAACGCGGCGAGTCGGCAAGCCCGAGATAGTCATTCGACGAAAAATCCCGCCCCATGCGCGGTGCGAGGTGGCGCAGCCGCGCCCGCGACGCGAGGTCGCGCAAAACGTGTTCCTGGGCAATCAGCAAGCTCATGCGCGCGCTATACCGGATAGTATGCGGCGCGCGACAAGCGGATTGGCGCATCAACGCTGGTTTTTGCGCCGCCCCCAGATGCGTTCACGCTCGCGACGCCGATGGCGGATAAACAGTACCAGTGCAGTCGCCAGGCCGATCACGAAAAGGGCGAGCAACACATAAGCGATTTCAAGACGCATCGGCGAGACTCTTGCTTGGGCGTTATCTTACCCAACGATCGGGCCATGCCATTGGCTCCCCGCTTAGATCGCCTGCCCGTTTACGCGGCGCTCAAGCTCGAGAAGCGCCTGCTTGGCGGCGAGGCCACCAGCGAATCCCGTCAGCGCGCCGCCCGCCCCGATCACACGATGACATGGCGCAACGATCGAGAGCGGGTTGCGCCCGTTGGCCGCGCCAACGGCCCGCGCCGCGCCGGGACGGCCGAGAGCGCGGGCGATAGCGCCGTAACTGGATGTCTCGCCGAACGGAATGGTCAGCAGCGCCATCCATACCGCCCGCTGAAAATCCGTGCCACCGAACCGCAGCGGCAAATCGAACGCGCGGCGTTTTCCGGCGAAATACTCGGTGAGCTGGCGTTCGGCGTTCGCCAGCACGGGGTGCCCGGGCGCGTCCACGGTGGCGGGCAGCGGCACGCGCGCGGGATCGTCATCCTGCCACAGGATCGCGACGAGTGCGTCGTCGTCCCCGACCAGCCGTAGTTCGCCGACCGGGGTGACAATCGTATTGCCCGACAGGGTTTTGCTCATGTCAGCCGCCATGCCCCAATGTGCGCCCGCGCGCTTCCCGGCGCTTGCGATCAAAGCGCCTCTTGGATCAGCTTGCGCGCTTCCGGCGAAGCCCAGTCCATCGCACCGGAGACGCGCCAGACCTCGCGCCCCTTCGAATCGAACAGGATCGTCGTCGGCAGGTTTACGCGGTAGCCAAGGCTGAGGTTCATCTGAGGATCGGTATAGGGCTGAATCCGATGCAGCCGCCGTGCGGTGACGAACGGGGCCACTTTCGCCTGGTCCATATCCTGGCTGACCGCGACCACCTTTACCCGATCGCCGGACCGCGCGGCCAGCGCGTCGAGGCTGGGCAACTCCTTCACGCACGGCGCGCACCATGTCGCCCACAGGTTCAGCAGCACCGGTTTGCCGCGAAAATCCGCAAGCTTCGCCAGCTTCCCATCTGGCCCGGTGAACGCAGCGTTGATCGCCGCCGTGCCGTGCTGGGCGCGATCGACCGCGCCCGCCTTGCCCTGCGCGGGCTTGGTGGCGACCACCTCGTCGGGTGCAATCGCATTATCCGCCGCTGCGGTCGCTTGCCCGCTGCCTGGGCTTTGCCTATCGCAGCCGCCGGCGGTGAATGCCAGCCCGAGGAGAAAGACGATCGCCGAACGCGAAGCCATGAGCGGTTCCAATCAGATGTGGGGCGGGCGTTTCGCCGAAGGCCCGGCTGCGGTGATGCGTGAGATTAACGCCTCGATCCCGTTCGACAAGCGGATGTGGCAACAAGATATCGCCGCGTCGCAGGCGCATGTCGCGATGCTCGCCGAGCAGGGCGTGGTGGCGGCGGAGGACGCCGCGACGATCTCGTCCGGGCTGGACAGGGTGGCGGCCGATTATGCCGAGAACGGCGTGCCCGACGATCTGACGCTCGAAGACATCCATATGCTCACCGAGGCGCGGCTCGCCGACGCGATCGGCCCGGTCGCGGGGCGGCTGCACACCGCCCGCAGCCGCAACGATCAGGTCGCGACCGATTTCCGCCTCTGGGTGCGGGATGCGATCGATCAGACGCTGGCGGCCCTCGATGCGCTCGATGCGGCGCTGCTGGCGCGGGCGGAACAGCATGCGGGCGACGTCATGCCCGGCTTCACCCATCTGCAGTCCGCACAGCCGGTGACGCTCGGCCATCACCTGATGGCTTATCACGAGATGATCGCCCGCGATGGCTCGCGCTTCCAGGATGCGCGCGCGCGGATGAACCTCTGCCCGCTCGGCTCGGCGGCACTAGCCGGCACGAGCTTCCCGCTCGATCGCCAAGCGACGGCGGCGGCGCTTGGTTTCGACGGGCCGACCCGCAATTCGCTCGACGCGGTTTCGGATCGGGATTTCGCGATCGAATATCTCACCTGCGCCGCGCAATGCTCGCTGCACTTGTCGAGGCTTGCGGAGGAATTCGTGCTGTGGGCATCGCAGCCGTTCGGCTTCGTCAGCTTGAGCGATCAATGGTCTACCGGCAGCTCGATCATGCCGCAGAAGCGCAACCCAGACGCGGCCGAGCTGGTGCGCGGCCATGCCGGCCGGATCACCGGCTGCCTCGTCAGTCTGATGGTCACGATGAAAGGCCTCCCGCTCGCCTATTCGAAGGACATGCAGGACGATAAACCGCCGGTGTTCGAATGCCACGACCTGCTCGGCCTCAGCATCGCGGCGATGACCGGAATGATAGCGAGCGCCACCTTCCGCACCGATCGGATGCGCGCGCTGGCGGAGAGCGGCTTCGCCACCGCCACCGATCTGGCCGACTGGCTGGTGCGCGAGGCCGACGTGCCGTTCCGCGAGGCGCACCACATCACCGGCCGCGCGGTCGCCCGCGCCGAAGCGCTTGGCGTGACGCTGGACAAGGTGCCGCTCGCCGATCTGCGCGCGATCGACGCGCGGATCGATGATCGCATTTATTCGGTGCTGTCCGTGGATGCGTCCGTCGCGAGCCGGACCAGCTTCGGCGGCACCGCGCCAGCCAATGTACGCGCCGCCATCTGTGCGGCGCGGGGAGAGTGACGATGAAGCGCGCATCGACGAAATATGAATTAGCCGCGATTGCGGCGCTCCTGCTGGTGCTCGCGGCGTGCGGCCGCTCGCACGGCCTGCAACCCGCGAAGGGCGAGAGCCTGCCCCCCGCGCCCTATGGCACCGAGGATCCACCGCTGGGCAATCAGCTCATCCGCGCCACTCCGCAGGAACGCCCGGCGCGCGGCGACGAGCTGTTGACCAATTCCATGGACCGCCGGTCGGACCAGTTCGACCTGCCGCCGCGCTGATGGATCATTTCACGCTGATCGACGGCGCGCTGCATTGCGAAGGCGTGTCGCTGGCGAAGATCGCCGCGGAGGTGGGCACGCCCGTCTACGTCTATTCCGCCGCGACATTGCGCCGCCACGCGCAGGTTTTTCGTGAAGGCTTGAAGCCGGCCGGGCGGATCCACCTTGCCTATGCGATCAAGGCCAACCCCAATATCGGCGTGCTGCGCGTGCTCGCGGACGAAGGTTATGGCGCGGACGTGGTCTCGGGCGGGGAGATGGCACGCGCGCTGGCGGCGGGAATGCCGGCGCACGACATCGTCTTTTCTGGCGTCGGGAAGACCGATGCAGAGTTGGTGAAGGGCCTGGAGGCCGGGATCGGCCAGTTCAATCTGGAGCTGGAGGAGGAAGGCGAGGTGCTCGCCGCGCTCGCCGCCGCGCGCGGGCTGACCGCCCCGGCCGTGCTGCGCGTCAATCCCGATGTAGATGCCGGCACGCACGCGAAGATCTCCACGGGGAAGCGTGAGAACAAGTTCGGCGTGCCGATCGATCTCGCGCCGGCGATCTTCGATCGGCTCGGCCCGCTGGATGGGCTGAACCTGCGCGGCATCGCGATCCATATCGGCAGCCAGCTTTTCGATCTGGCGCCGCTGGAAGCCGCCTATCGCCGCGTCGGCGAACTCGTGGCGGAGCTGCGCGCGCGCGGTCACGCGATCACGCACGTCGATCTCGGTGGTGGCCTCGGCGTGCCATACCGGCCCGGCGATGCGCCGCCACCGCCCGCGGATTATGGCGCCATGGTCGCCCGTGCGACCGCCGGCTGGGATGTCCAGCTGATGTTCGAGCCGGGCCGGGTGATCGCGGGCAATGCCGGCGTCCTGCTGACCGAGGTGATCTGGGTGAAGCCGGGTGTGGCCCATCCCTATGTCATCGTCGATGCGGCGATGAACGACCTTGCCCGCCCGGCGATGTACGATGCGTGGCACGATTTCGCCGCCGTACGCCCGAGCGGAGAGACGATGATGGCGAACATCGCCGGTCCGGTTTGCGAGACGGGGGACACGTTCGCGATGGCGCGCGAGATTGATCGCGTCGTGCGCGGCGATCTCGGCATATTCCGCACTGCCGGCGCCTATGGCGCTACTATGGCCTCCACCTACAACAGCCGCGCGCTGGTGCCCGAGGTGCTGGTCGATGGCGATCGCTACACCGTCGTCGCCGATCGCATCGCGGCCGAGACGATCCTCGCGGCCGAGCGCGTGCCGGACTGGCTGTGACGCTGCACAGCCTTCCCCTGTTCGTCCGGCTGAAGGGACGGCCGGTGATATTAGTGGGCGAAGGCGAGACGGCGGAGGCGAAGCGGCGCCTGCTTGAACGCGCCGGCGCGATCGTGGTGGATGAGGCGCACGCCGCATCGTTAGCGATCGTCGTGGACGATGAGGCGGCGGTCGCGCGGCTCAAGGCGCGCGGCGTTCTGGTGAATGCGGTCGACCGGCCGGCGCTGTGCGATTTCACCCTGCCCGCCATCGTCGATCGCGCGCCGGTGATCGTGGCGATCGGCACCGGCGGCGCATCGGCCGGCCTGGCGGCGGCGCTACGTCAGCGGCTGGAGGCGCTGTTGCCAGCTAACCTCGGCCCGCTGGCTTCGGCGCTACACGCCGCGCGCGAGGCATGGCGCGGTCGTTATGCCGATGCGGCCAGCCGACGGCGTGCGATCGGCGCGGCACTGGCGGCCGGCGGCGCGCTCGATCCGCTACGCGATCATGGCGTAACCCCGGATGCAGGACCACCGGATGAAGAGCGCCTGACCGGCGGGATCGTCAGATTGCGGCTTCGCTCCGCCGACCCCGACGACCTGACGCTGCGCGACGCGCGTGCGCTCGCCAATGCCGATCTGGTGAGCCACCGCCCCGGCGTGCCACCCGCCATCCTCGATCGCGCGCGCGCCGATGCCATTCGGATCGAATGTGCCGCCGCCCCGTTGAACGCGCCGGCCGGGCTGACTGTCGATGTGGAGATGCTGTGAGCGGATTCGGATATCGTATCGATGAAGGCAAGCCGCGCCGCATTACCGTGGCGGACGCGCTCGATTGCTCCGCCGGCTTCGTATGGGTGCATCTGTCGGCCACCAATGCTGAGGCCGCCGCGTGGTTGCGCGATCAGGCGAAGCTCCCCGAATATGTCGTGGAATCGCTGATCGCGCAGGAAACGCGGCCGCGCTGCGACGGCTATGATGCGGGCGCCTATCTCAATCTGCGCGGGCGCACCGAGGAGGACCTCGATTCGTCCGATCTGCTCGCGTCCGTGCGCATCTGGGCAACGCGAGGGCGCGTCATCTCGGTGACGCGCAAGCATCTGCTCGCCACCGATACGGTCGAGGAATCGGTGAAGCAGGGCAGCGTTACCGATCCCGGCGATCTCATCACTGCTTATGCCACCGCGATTACCGCCGATCTCGATCCGGTCGTGGCCGCGCTGGGCGACGACATCGATGATTGCGAACAGGCGCTGGACGCCGACCGCGTCTACGAATTGCGACGCCTGGTGACGCGCGTGCGGATCACCTCGATCGGTTATCGCCGCTTCCTCAATCCGCAGCGCGCGGCACTGGAGAAGATGGCGCAGCTTCCCGGTGACTGGCTCGACGGCGACGATCGCGCCCATGTCGCGGCCGCCGCCGATCGCGCCGCGCGAATGGCGGAGGAACTGGAGGCGATCCGTGAACGCGCCAGCCTGATCCACGAGACGCTGACCGATCTGCGCGCGGAACTGATCGACACCCGCAGCCTCATCATCGCGATAGCCGCGATGATATTCCTGCCGCTGACTTTCATCACCGGGCTCTACGGCATGAATGTCGACGGCCTGCCTTATGCGCACGAGCCGTGGTCGTTCGACGCTATCATGGCCGTGTGCGTGCTGATCTCGGTTGGCGCGATCGTCTATTTCATGCGCAAGCAATGGTTTCGCCGCTGAGCTGATCCGCACGTTTCCCGCTGGACTTCGGGCGCCTCCCGCCGATAGCGTCGGCGCGTCTCGGGAGGGTATGCATGAAGATCGCCGCCAAGCTTGCCGTGCTCGCGCTGGCGATCGCGCCGGTCGCGGCGCTCAGCGACAATGCGCCGCGGGTGATCCTGGCGCAGCCGGGTATCGGCGACGGGGCGATCGAGCGGTTCACGATGCGATTCAGCCAGCCGATGGCGCCGCTGGGCGATCCGCGCGCCGCCGCTCCCGCCGCCACGCAATGCCCGGTCGCGGGTCAGGGTCGCTGGGCGGATCAGCAGACCTGGGTCTATGAATTCGCAAAGCCGCTGCCGGGCGGCACGACATGCAGCTTCAAGACGGTGGATGGGCTGAAAAGCGTCGCCGGCTATGCGCTTGCCGGTACGCAAAGCTTCACGGTGGACGCCGGCGGCCCTGTCGCGCGCGCCGTGCTGCCATCGGGCGGCGGCGACGAGATCGAGGAGGACCAGACCTTCCTGGTCGCGGCCAATATGGCGCCCGATCCACGCTCGGTCGCGGCCCATGCCTATTGCGCGGTGGACGGCATCGGCGAGAAGATCCCCGTCGACGTGCTTGCCGCCGACCTGCCCGGGAAGCTCATCGGCGCGATGGGCAAGGATCGCTGGGAGGTGCGCAGCTTCCTTGAGAGCGCGGGCCTGCCCGGCGATCTCGCGCAGGCCTCCCCCGCCGATCGCCAGCGCGCGATGGTCGGGGTTGTGGCGCTGAAATGCCGCCGCAACCTGCCGCCGGGGCGCGACATGGCGCTGCTGTGGGGCGCGGCCATCATCGGCGCAGGCGGCAAGATCGCCGGCACCGATCAGCGTTTCGACTATACCGTGCGCAAGCCGTTTGCCGCGCGCTTCGAATGCTCGCGCGTGAACGCGCAAGCCGGGTGCAGCCCGGTCGAGAAAGCCTATGTCCGCTTCTCCGCGCCGGTGCCGATGTCCACCGCGCAGGCGATCCGCTTCACGTTGCCCGACGGCAAGCAGATCGCGCCTGCGTTCAGCGCCGATGACAAGAAGAAGGCGACGATCGCCGATATCACCTTCGCCGCGCCGCTCCCTTTCGCCACCACCGCGAAGCTGGAGTTACCGCAGGGGGTTAAGGACGAGAGCGGCCGCGCACTTTCCAACGCCGAGCGCTTCCCGCTTGAGGTCCGCTTTGATCGCGCCCCGCCGCTGGTGAAGTTTGCCGCGCCGTTCGGCATCATCGAGGCGAAGGAGGGCGGGGTGCTCCCGGTAACGGTGCGCAATGTCGAACCGGCGCTGCAGGGCCGCAACCTCGCGGTGGGCGGACAATCCCAGCGCATCGCCGACGATGACGGGCAGATCGCGGGCTGGCTGCGGCGCGTGGGATCGGCGGACGACAACCGATATGAGACGGTCACGCGCGGCAAGGATCGGGTGGAAATCAACCATACCGGCGACACGTCGATCCTCACCGGCAAGGGCGCCCCGCTGAAGGTCGCGCTGCCCGGCAAGGGGCAGGATTTCGAGGTGGTCGGCCTGCCGCTCGGCAAGCCGGGCTTCTATGTCGTCGAACTCGCCAGTCCCGTGCTGGGCCGTGCGCTGCTGGGGCGCGACGCGCCGCGCTACGTCGCCGCCGCCGCGCTCGTTACCAACATGGCGGTGCATTTCAAATGGGGCCGGGAACGCAGCCTGGCCTGGGTCACGGCGCTGGATAGCGGCAAGCCGGTTGCCAATGCGGCGGTGGCGATCACCGATAGCTGCACGGGCGCGCTGCTGGCTCGCGGCACTTCAGATCGCAACGGCGTGGTGACGGTGCAGGGCGGGCTGCCGGAGCCGGAAACCTACGGAAGCTGCAACGACAATTCGACCGCGCATCCGCTGATGGTTTCCGCGCGGGCGAACGGCGATTTCAGCTTCACCCTTACATCCTGGGGCGAGGGCATCCGCCCTTATGACTTTGACCTGCCCTATGGCTATTCCAAGCCGGACGACGTGTTCCACACCGTCTTCGATCGCGCGCTGGTCCGCGCCGGCGAGACGATCAACATGAAACATATCGTCCGCCACCCGGTTGGCGCGGGCTTCGTGATCCCGGCCGGCTTCAGCGGCACGCTGCGCCTGTCGCATCGTGGATCGGACACCGAGTTCGATCTTCCGCTGACGATCGACGCGCGTGGGATCGGCGAGACAAGCTGGACCGCACCGAAGGGCGCCCCGATGGGCGATTACGACCTGCGCGTGATAGCGGGTGATCGCACGATCTATACCAACCAGTCGTTCCGGCTGGACGAATATCGTTTGCCCACGATGCGCGCGAGCGTGAGCGGGCCGAAAGGCGCGGTCGTGCGCCCAAAGACGGTGCCGCTCGACCTGTTCGTCGGCTATCTCTCCGGCGGTGGCGCCTCGAACCTGCCGGTGGACCTGCGCGTCGGCTGGTTCGCGCGCCGCGCCAACCCGGATGGATACGAAGCCTATACGTTCGGTGGTCGCGCGGTGCAGGAAGGCGTGCGGGCGCTCAACGGCGACGGCGAGGAGGATGCGCCAAGCCTGCCGCCGACACAGACGCTGCCCGCCACGCTCGGCGGCGACGGAAGCGGGCGACAGGCGATCGATGTTCCGCGGAACCTTGACGGCACCACCGACATGACCGTCGAGATGGATTATCAGGATGCCAACGGCCAGACGCTCACCGCGTCGCGCAGCATCCCGGTTTTCGCCTCACGCGTGCAGCTTGGCGTAAAGACCGACGGCTGGCTGATGAAGCAGGACGATCTGCGCCTGCGCTTCGTGGCGCTCGATCCCGATGGCAAGCCGGTCAAGGGGCAGAAGATAAGCGTCGCCTTTTACAGTCGCCAGATTCTGACGGCGCGGCGGCGGCTGATCGGCGGCTTCTACGCCTACGACAATCAGATGCGAACGACCAAGCTGTCCGCGTCTTGCTCCGCCACGACCGACGCACAGGGGCTGGCGCAATGCGGCGCCGATCCGGGAATTTCGGGCGAGGTCTATGCCGTCGCAACGACTACGGATGCGGACGGGAACGTCGCCCGGGCGGTGAAATCGGTGTGGCTGGCGGGCGATGACGACTGGTGGTTCGGTGGCGATAACGGCGATCGCATGGATCTCGTGCCCGAGCAGCCCGCCTATAGGGCTGGGGATACCGCGCGCTTCCAGGTGCGGATGCCGTTCCGCGACGCCACCGCGCTGGTGACGGTGGAGCGCGAGGGCGTGCTCTCCAGTTTCGTCACCGAACTTTCGGGAAAAGACCCGGTGGTCGAGGTGAAGATGCCGGGCAGCTATGCGCCGGACGTCTACGTTTCGGTGCTGGCGGTGCGCGGCCGCGTAACGCAAAGCTGGTGGGGCTGGTTCAAGAGCCTGTTCGGCGCGCGCGACGAAGCGCCCAAGCCGACCGCGCTGGTCGATCTCTCCAAGCCTGCGTATCGGCTCGGCATCGCCAAGGTGAAGGTGGGCTGGGAAGCGCATACGCTCGGCGTGGCGGTGAAGGCCGATCGCGAGCGTTATGCCGCGCGCGACACCGCGCAGGTGGCGATCCAGGTGCGCGGGCCGGACGGGAAGCCCGCGCGCACCGCCGATGTCGCCTTCGCCGCAGTCGATCAGGCGCTGCTCCAGCTTGCGCCCAACGAATCGTGGGACGTGCTTACCGCGATGATGGGCGATCGCCCCCTATCCGTCCTCACCGCCACCGCGCAGATGCAAGTGGTGGGCAAGCGACATTACGGGCGCAAGGCGGTGGAGGCCGGCGGCGGCGGGGGTGATGCCACCGCGCTCAACCGCGAGAATTTCCAGCCGGTGCTGCTGTGGAAAGGCCGCGTCGCGCTGGACGCGAACGGGCGCGCGGTGGTGCCCGTTGCGCTCAATGACGCGCTCACCTCGTTCCGGCTGGTCGCGATCGCCACCGACGGCGCGGACCGCTTCGGCGCGGGCGCCACCAATATCCGCAGCGCGCAGGATCTGTCGGTCTATGCCGGCTTGCCGCCGGTTGTCCGCACCGGGGACAGCTATGCGGCTGGCTTCACGCTGCGCAACGGATCGGACAAGCCGATGACGGTGACGGCGGAGGTTTCGCTCACCCCGCGCATCGCGACCGGCCGGCCGCTCACCGTGACAATCCCCGCTGGCGGCGCGGCGCCGATCGCGTGGAATCTCGTCGCGCCACCGGTCGCCGGCACGCTGCGCTGGCAGGTAAGCGCGACGGCCAGTAACGGCCGCGCCGCAGACAAGGTGACCGTAACGCAGGAGGTGGTGCCCGCCGTCCCCGTGGAGGTATGGGCCGCGACGCTGGCGCGGGTCGGTGCGCAGACCAGCATTCCGGTCCGCGCACCGGCAGGTGCGCTCGGGGGCATGGGATCGGTCGATATCCGGCTGGACGATACGCTCGCGCCGCCGATGGCCGGGGTCCGCGCGTTCATGGCGGCCTACCCTTATAACTGCTTCGAGCAGCAGATGAGCCGGATCGTCGCGCTGGGCGACACGGCGGGCTGGACGCGGCTTGCCGCCGACATTCCGGCCTATCAGGCATCGGACGGCCTGCTCCGCTACTGGCCAAGCGAAAGCCTGAACGGATCGGAGGCGCTGACCGCCTATGTGCTGTCGATGGCCGGCGAGGCCGGGCTGCCGATCCCCGAGGCTAGTCGAAGCCGGATGATCGAGGGGCTGCGCGCCGTGCTGGACGGGCGTGTGCGGCACGAAGAATATGGCGACGTGCGGCTCCAGCGCCTCGCGGCGTTCGCGGCGCTCGCGCGCGCCGGCGCGGCGGGCCCGGCGATGCTGGGACAGATCGGGATCACCCCCGCGGAAATGCCCACCGCCAGCCTCGCCGATTATCTGATGGCGCTCGATCGGGTCCCCGGCCTCGCCAACGCGCAGGCGCTGCGCGGGGCGGGCGAAAACGCGTTGCGCAGCCGGCTGGTCTATGAAGGCACGCGGCTCGATCTGTCGGACGCGTCGAACGCCCCGTGGTGGCTGATGTCTTCGGCGGATGAAGGATCGATCAAGGCGCTGCTGGCGACTCTTGGCCGCCCGGGCTGGCAGGATGAAGGCGCGAAAATGATGGTGGGCGTCGCCTCTCGCCAGACGCGCGGACGCTGGGATACCACCACCGCCAATGCGTGGGGCGCATTGACGGTACGACGCTTCGCCCAGCTATACCCCGCCAGCGCGATCGCCGGCACGACCGTTGCGACGCTCGGCAATCGCACCGCCAGCTTCGCCTGGCCGCTGGCGGCCGACAAGCGGCAGGCGTCGCTGCCACTGCCGATGACGCAGACGCCGCTGGTGCTGCGCCAGTCCGGCGGGGCAGGGCCGTGGGCGACCGTATCGGTGAAGGCGGCGGTGCCCCTCGCCCAGCCGCTCTCGGCGGGATATCGCCTTTCGCGCAAGGTGGAGGTGGTGCAGCGCCGCATCGCCGGGCAGCTCACGCGCGGGGATGTGCTGCGCATCACGCTGACGGTGGACGCCGCCGCCGAGCGAAACTGGGTAGTGCTCGACGATCCGATCCCGGCTGGCGGCACGATCATCAGTGATCTCGGTGGCCAGTCCAAGCTGCTCGCGGATCAGGCGAATGCCGGCGACGGCGTCAAATTCGGCGCGGTCGATGGCGACGGCAAGCTATGGGATGTGCAGGCTGGCGTCGTCCCGGCCTATGTCGAGCGTGGCAATACCGCATGGCGCGGCTTCTATGCCTGGGTGCCGCGCGGGCGCTTCCAGGCGTCGTACATGCTGCGGCTGAACGGCGCGGGCCGCTTTCAGCTTCCGCCGAGCCGCGTCGAGGCGATGTATTCGCCGGCGATCCATGCCGCGGTGCCCAACGCGCCGGTGGTGGTCGTGCAGCGGTGACGGACATCCTCGCGCCTGCCGAGCCGCGGCGGCGCGCATGGCCCGTGATCGTGATCCTGCTTGCGGCCACGCTGTTTGCGCTGGCGGACTGGCTCACGCGCCCGCCGCCGCTCCCCGGCTATGAGCAGGTGCGCGCGGCGTGGCACCCGTCGGAGGCGTGGCTCTATGACCGCAATGGCGCGTTACTCGATTCCTCGCGCGTCGATTTCGCCACCCGGCGGCTGGCATGGACCCCGCTCGAACAGATCGCCCCGGTCGTCCGCACGACGACCATCGCGGCGGAGGACCGTCGCTTCGAGGATCATGCCGGGGTGGACTGGCTCGCGCTCGGCGGCGCGCTGCGCGATCGGTTGAGCGGCAAGCACCCGCGCGGCGCAAGCACGCTGACGATGCAACTCGCGGGGTTTCTCTCCCACGATCTCGCGCGGCCCGGCGCGCGTGGCTGGCTGGACAAGTTACGCCAGATCCGCGCCGCACGAGCGATAGGAGCGCGCTGGAGCCACGACCAGATACTCGAAGCTTATCTCAACCTGGCCGGATTCCGCGGCGAGGCGCAGGGGATTGGCGCCGCGGCGCTCGGCCTGTTCGGGAAGACGCCGGCGACGTTCACCCGCGACGATGCGTTGCTGCTCGCCGCGCTGCTTCCCAATCCGCAGGCGCCCGCCGGTCGTGTCGCGAACCGCGCCTGTGCGCTGGCGCGCGAGCGGCGCTGCGCGCGCTTTCAGGCGCTCGCCGCCTCGATGCTCGGCCCGGCACGGAGCCTCGCGCTCGATCCGGGGCTTGCGCCGCATCTCGCCGATCGGCTGCTTACCAGACCGGGCCTCAAGATCCGCACGACGCTCGACATCGCCGTGCAACGTGTCGCGATCGCCGCGCTGCGTCGCCAGTTGCTCGGGCTTGGCGCGACCCGCGCGCGCGACGGGGCGGTGATCGTGGTGGACAATGCCAGCGGAGACATCCTCGCTTATGTCGGCGGGATCGGCGGCAATTCCACTGCGCCGGCCGTGGATGCGGCCAACGCCTATCGCCAGGCGGGATCGACACTGAAACCTTTTCTGTACGCGCAGGCGATCGAGAAAGGCTATCTCACCCCCGCCTCGATCCTGGAGGATTCGCCGGTCCAGCTCGACACGGCCTCGGGTCTTTATGTCCCCCAAAACTATGACCGCGCGTTCAAGGGGCCGGTTTCAGCGCGCGCCGCACTAGCGGGCTCGCTCAACGTCCCGGCGGTGCGCACGTTGCTGCTGGTCGGGGTGGACCCGTTCCGCGACCGATTGTGGGATACCGGCTATCGCGGGCTGGTGGAGGATGGCGGCTATTATGGCTTCAGCCTAGCGCTAGGTTCAGCAGAAGTGACGCTGGCGGAGCAGGCCGCCGGCTATCGCAGCCTGGAACAGGCGGGCCGCTGGTCACCCCTTCGGCTGCGGGCGGACGATCCGCGCGTCGCGCCACGCGCGATCACGACCCCGCAGGCGGCGTGGATCGTCAGCGATATGCTGTCCGATCCGGTCGCCCGTGCCGGCACGTTCGGGCTCGACTCAGCTCTCCGGCTGCCGTTCTGGGCCGCCGTGAAAACCGGGACATCGAAGGCAATGCGTGACAATTGGTGCATCGGTTTTTCGGCGCGCTTCACGGTTGCGGTGTGGGTCGGCAATGTCGAGGGGGATGCGATGCGCGCCGTTTCCGGCACCAGCGGCGCGGCGCCGGTGTGGCGCGACGTGATGCTGGCGCTCGGCGGCGGACGTGAGCCGGCGCCCCCGCCCGGAATTGAGGCCCGTGGCGTGACCTTCGCCGGCACACGGGAGCAGCCGCGCCGAGAATGGTTCGTAGCCGGCACCTCATTCGCCCGCGCCGACACCGCACCGGCCGAAGCGCGACGACCAAGGATCGCCGCGCCGGTATCAGGCAGTGTCTATGCGCTCGATCCGGATATTCCGCGTGATCGGCAACGGCTGGCGATCGCCGTGAGCGGTGCGACAGCGCTGCACCGGCTACAACTCGACGCACGTGATCTGGGTGCGCCGAACGCTGCCCCGCTGATTTTTCCCGCGCCGGGCAAGCACCAGCTGGCGTTGGTCGACGTGGCCGGGCGCATTGTCGACCGCGTGACCTTCACGGTGCGTTGAGCGTAAGCTGGCCGGATGAGCAACGGCACGATTCGCATCGGCATCGGCGGCTGGACGTACGAGCCATGGCGCGGCACCTTTTTCCCGCCAAAATGGCCCGTGAAACGCGAGCTGGAATATGCCGCCGGCAAGCTGACCGCTATCGAAGTAAATGGCACCTATTACAGCGGCTTCAAACCGGCCACCTTCGCCAATTGGGCAAGGGCGGTGCCGGACGAGTTCGTGTTCACGCTCAAGGCCTCACGCTTCTGCACGAACCGCAAGATATTGGCGGAAGCCGGAGAATCGGTCGCACGCTTCGTCAGCCAGGGCATTGTGGAACTTGGCGACCGGCTCGGCCCGATCCTGTGGCAATTCATGGCGACGAAAAAGTTCGACGCTGATGATTTCGGCGCGTTCCTCAAGCTGCTGCCCGCGTCGCACGAGGGCGTGAGACTGCGTCACGCAGTGCAGGTGCGGCACGAATCCTTCGCTGACCCGGCATTCGTCCAGATGTGCCGCGCAGCCGGCGTTGCGATCGTCTATGCCGATTCTGCCGATCATCCCTCGATCGCCGATATCACAGCGGACTTCATGTATGTCCGGCTGGAAAGCGGCGTCGAGGACGAACCGGCTGGCTATTCACCCGCCGGGCTGGATCGCTGGGCGGCGGCGGCGCGCGAATGGGCCGCAGGCAGCGCACCCGATGGCCTTCCATATGTCGACGCGGCCACCCCACCGGAGACGCCGCGCGACGCGTTCATATTCTTCATCAACGGCGCGAAAGTGCGCGCGCCAGCCGGCGCGGTGGCGCTTATCCAGCGCGTCAAATAGCGTCCGGTGCCGGCTGAACGGCCGGGTCGGCGGCGCCGGGCGACGGAGAGGCTTGCGCCTCGTCCTGCTTCGGCGGTGCGGGCGGCGACAGCATCAGCGCAGCCGCCTCGATCGCGTCCAGTGCCCGATGCGCATCGAGATAGCGGCGAGCGGCATTAGCCCAATTGCCCGAATTGGTTGCACCCGGCAGCCGCGATACCTCGGCGATCGCCGCCTGTACCTGTCCGGATTCGAGCAGCCGCCGCGCCCGCGCCAGCCGCTCAGCTGGCAGTTGCGACGGTGTCCTCGCATCGTGCAGTATCACCAACTTGCCAAGCTGCCGCCGCACTCCCTCAAGCCAGCCGTCGTCGCCGTTCACGAGAACGTCGGCGTTGGTATCCAGCGCCTGGCGCAGCGCGGTGAGGGTGACCGGCTGGCGCGCCGCCTGGATAATAGTGGCCACCGGGCCCGGCGCGATCTGGCCAAAACGCTCGCGCAGCTGAACCTCGAGATAACCGAGCGGCATGCCGCGATCGATCGCGCGACGGGTGGCGAAGGCGACCATCATCGCCTCGGCCCGACCTGCCTGGGCAGCGGCAGCGGCGGAGCTTGTATCGATCCCCGCGGCACGCGCCTCCAGCGCCGCGAGTTGCGCGGCCAAGGCGGTCTCGCGCGTCTCCAGCGCATTCAGCGTTGGCGCGGGCACAGCCACCGCCGGCGCGGGAGCCGGCCCGGCTGGCTGAGACGAGGGCTGGTCCTGCGGGGCCGTCTGAATGAACCAGCCGTCGGAATTGCGCATCGCCACGAACATCAGCGCGATGCCGACAACAAAGGCGAGCACGGCGAGAGTCATCACCAGCCCGACCCGCGGCCGGCGCGCGGCGGTTTCGCTCGGCATAGGATCGTTCATGGTGATACTATCCCCGTCCCGGCCTCACGGGTCAATCGCGAGCTTGGCAGCAAGAGCGGTGAGCACCACATCGTCGGGACGCGGCGCGACGCCGATCGTGCCCCAGCCGCCGCCAACGGACTGGGCCACCGCCTCGCTAAGCGCGGCGATACGGACCTTATGACGCGGCACGGCATCACGATCGACGAGCGCGGCGAAATGCCGGGCGGCACGTGGCGAATGCAGCAGCGCCACCTGTCCACACGCCACCTCGAGCGCGCCGGGCGGCGGGTATAGCGCGTCGCTCCTATAAACGGTCATGCTGGTGACGCCCGGCAGGTCGATTCGATCGCGGCCGGCGAGATGCAGCAGGCGCGAAAAGCCGACCTGGTGCGCCCCTTCGACCGCTTCGCGACCGTCCGCGGCACCGGTGACCGCAACCTGAAATCCGGCGGCCCGCGCCGCTCGCGCGCTTCCCTCGCCGACGGCCACCACCGGCAGCGCGGTCAGTGCTTCCAGCCCGATCCCGCCGTGCCGCATCGCATTGGCGCTGGTGACGAGCAGCGCGTCGAATGTTTCGTTCAGCGGAGACCAGGCGACCGGCGCGATCACGAAAAGCGGGAATTCAAGGGCCGGTATGCCCAAAGCGGCGAGCCGGGCGATCGTCTGCCCGCCACCGGGCGCGGGGCGCACGACGATCGCGTTCCGCATCATCCACCGAACAGCTGAGTGATCGCGATCGGCGCCCGTGCCAGCAGATCGCGGGCCAGCGCGCCCGAGATATCCTCGCCCGGCGCGCCGCTTATCGTCCCGTCCACGGCATAGGCGCCTTCCTCCGAAAGAAGCTGCCCACGCAACGTGATGCGCGCCCCCTCGATCCGCGCCAGCGCGCCGACCGGGGAATGGCATCCCGCACCCAGCGCGGCAAGAAACGCGCGTTCGGTGAACACCGCCATGCTCGTATCGCGATCGTCGATCGCCGCGACGATCGCCACCGCCGGTGAGTTCGCGCGCACCTCGATCGCGATCGCGCCTTGCGAGGGCGCCGGCAACATCTCGCCAGCCGAGATAACCGTGCCAAGATCGTGCCGGCCCAGCCGGTCCAGCCCGGCGGCGGCGAGCAACGTCGCGTCAACCTCACCGGCGGCGAGCTTTTCCAGCCGCGTCGCGACATTGCCGCGAAACAGCACGATCTGCAGATCCGGCTTCAGATTGAGCAGCTGCGCGCGGCGGCGCGGCGAGCTGGTGCCCACCACCGCTCCCTTCGGCAGCGCCGCGATCGAATCCGCGCCGATCAGCCGGTCCCGCACATCGGCGCGCGGCAACATGGCGGCAATGACGATCTCTGGCGGCCGGATCGTTTCGACATCCTTGCCCGAATGAACACAGGCATCGACCTCCCCGGCGAGCAGCGCCCGATCGAGCTCCTTGGTCCACAACCCCTTGCCGCCGATCTCAGCCAGCGCGCGATCCTGCACCTTGTCGCCAGTGGTCCGCATGGGCACCAGCTCGACCGAAAGGCCCGGATGCACCGCGACGAGCGCGTCGCGCACCATCTCCGCCTGGGTGAGCGCAAGGGGGGACGCACGGGTGCCGAGCCGAAAGGTCATGCGCCCCGATGGCCGATGGCGCGCCCTTCGACAAGATCGCAGCGATTGGATAGAAGGCGGGACATGCTGATCCTTGGCCTTGAATCCTCCTGTGACGAGACCGCCGCCGCGCTGGTGAGCGACGGGCGACAGGTGCTCGCGCACCGGCTCGCCGGGCAGGAAGCCGCACATCGCCCCTATGGCGGGGTAGTCCCCGAAATCGCGGCGCGCGCGCATGTCGAGGCACTGGAGCCGCTGATCGAGGCTGCGCTGGCGGACGCCGGCATCACGCTCGATCAGGTGGACGCGATCGCCGCGACGGCAGGACCGGGGCTGATCGGCGGTGTGATGGTGGGCCTGGTCACCGGCAAGGCGCTGGCGCACGCGGTCGGCAAGCCGCTGGTCGCGGTCAATCATCTGGAAGGCCATGCACTCAGCCCGCGCTTGTCCGATCCCGATCTCGCTTTCCCTTACCTGCTGTTGCTCGCTTCAGGCGGGCATTGCCAGTTGCTGCTGGTGGAAGGTGTCGGACGCTATCGCAGGCTCGCCACCACGATCGACGATGCGGCCGGCGAAGCCTTCGACAAGACGGCCAAATTGCTTGGGCTGGGCTTTCCCGGCGGTCCGGCGGTGGAGCGCGCTGCCACGCTTGGCGATCCACGCTCGGTGCCGTTGCCCCGCCCGCTGCTCGGATCGGCAGAGCCGCACTTCTCCTTCGCAGGCCTCAAGAGCGCGGTGGCGCGCGCGGTCGGGCATCATGCGCCCGAGGATATCGCCGCCTCGTTCCAGCAGGCGGTAGTGGACTGCCTGATCGACCGCACGGGCCGCGCACTCGATCGCACCGGCGGCGCGACGGCGCTGGTCGTGGCCGGCGGCGTCGCGGCGAATGGCGCTGTACGCGGCGCGCTGGAGAAACTGGCGGCGGCGCGCGGGCTGCGTTTCGTCGCCCCACCGCTGTGGCTGTGCACCGATAACGCGGCCATGATCGCCTGGGCGGGGGTCGAGCGGTTCGCGGCAGGCCTCACCGATCCCCTCGACACGCCGGCGCGCGCGCGCTGGGCGCTCGATCCCACGGCAGAGGCAGTCCGGGGCGCGGGAGTAAAGGCATGAGGATCGGCGTGCTCGGTGGCGGCGCCTGGGGCACCGCGCTCGCACAGGTGGCGGCGCGCGGCGGCGACGTGATGCTGTGGGCGCGCGAACCGGAGGTGGTTTTGGCGATCAACGCCAGCCACACCAACCCCTTGTTCCTGCCCGGCGTCCCGCTCTCTCCGGCGATCCGCGCGACCGAAGCGCTCGCCGATCTGGCGGGCATGGATGCGCTGCTGGTGGTTGCCCCCGCTCAACACGTCGGCCGCGTGCTCGCCGACACACCCGTGGGCGCCACCCCGCTGGTGATGTGCGCCAAGGGAATCGAGGCGGGCTCGCGGCGGCTGGTGGGCGAGGTCGCGCAGGCCGCGCATCCCCGCGCGCCGATCGCGGTGCTCTCCGGCCCCACGTTCGCGCATGAGGTGGCCGCCGGGCTGCCCACCGCCGTCACGCTGGCATGCGAGGATGCGGCGCTGCAGGCGCGGCTGGCGGAGCGGCTGGCCGGCCCGGGCTTCCGCCCCTATGCCTCGAGCGACGTGATCGGCGCGGAGATCGGCGGCGCGGTGAAGAACGTCCTCGCCATCGCCTGCGGGGTGGTGGAGGGCGCCGGGCTGGGGCAGAACGCCCGCGCCGCGCTGATCGCGCGCGGCTTCGCCGAAATGACCCGCTTCGGCCTCGCGCGCGGCGCGCGGGGCGAAACGCTGGCGGGCCTTTCGGGGCTGGGCGATCTGGTGCTTACCTGTTCATCGACCAGCTCGCGGAATTTCTCGCTCGGGCTAGGTCTCGGGCGCGGCGAGAAGGCCGCGGACCTGCTCGCGGACCGTCGCACGGTGGCGGAAGGCGCGTTCACCGCCCCGGTGTTGGCAGAGGCAGCGCGTGAGGCGGGGGTTGATATGCCGATCGTGACAGCGGTGCGCCAGCTGCTCGACGGTGCCGACGTGCGCGCCGTAACGCGCGACCTGCTCGCCCGCCCGCTGCGCGACGAGGCCTGACGATGCGCTGGGCGGCGCTGCTCAAGAGCATCAACGCCGGCAAGAAGGTGGCGATGGCCGAGCTGCGCGATTTCCTGCGTGCCGAGGGGATGGGCGATGTCGCCACGCTGCTCGCCTCCGGCAACGCGCTGTTCGACAGCGACGAGAAGGATGCGGCAACGCTGGAACATCACCTGCGTGCCGCCGCGCGCGACAGGCTGGGCCTCGATACCGAATGGTTCCTGCGCGATCATCCCGCGCTGGCATCGATCGTCGCCGCAAACCCCTTCGTCGAAGAGTCGCGCATCCGGCCGAACCATGTGCAGGTGTTCTTCCTTCACGAGCCGCTCGCCCCGGCGCTGCTCGATACGCTGGCGACCATTCACGAAGGGCCGGAACGCCTGCACGCTATCGACCGCGCGCTGTTCGTCGATTACCCGGTGGATATCGGCAATTCGAAACTGCCCCAGGCGATGGCCAGAGCAAAATTCCCGAAGGCGGCAACCGCACGTAACTGGAACACGATTCTCAAGCTGGTCGAACTGACCGCCTAGAAATCGACCGCGATCCCTTTCAGCTCCCAATCACCATAACGCGTCGGATCGCGATCGGCGGGGCCAGGCTGCGCGGGTGCCGGCTTGGGCACCGGGCTGTTCGGCGACAGATAGGCCGGCGGCTTTACATGGGCTGGGCGTTTCGACATTGCTCTTCCGATCGGGCTGCCAAGCCGCCACATGGGCGTGATGACAACCCGCGCCAAGCCCCATATCGCCCGATCCAGCACCGCAGAGCCGCTCGGCACCAAGACGCGTCGCGCAGCAATGCGTCTGCTCGACGCGGTGTTGCGGCGGGGCGAGGCGCTGGAAGCGGCGTTTCCCGCCGCGACACGCGACGTTCTGTCGCCGCCCGATCGCGGCCTCGCCCATGCGATCGCTGCCGAAACGTTGCGGCGGCTGCCCGATCTCGACGCGTTGATCGATTCCGCCACCCAGCAGCGGCTGCCCGACGACGCCAAGGCCCGGATGGCGCTGCGCATCGCGCTTGCCCAGACACTGGCGCTCGGCACGCCGCCGCACGCCGCGATCGCGACCGTGCTGCCATTGGTCGATGGCGGCCCCCGTCGACTGGTTCATGGCGTGTTCGGAACGCTGGCGCGGCGCGGCGCGACATTGCCGGAAATTCCGACGCTGCCAAACCCGGTCGCCGAGCGCTGGCGCGCCGCCTGGGGTGATGAAATGGTCTCCGCCGCCGCGCGCGCGCTGGCGGTGCGGCCGCCGCTCGATCTGACCCTGCGAGACCCTGCATGGGCGGGACTGGAGGGGGAGAGCTTTGCGCCAGCGCACCTGCGTCTGACGGACCCCGACCCCGTGCCGGACCTGGCCGGGTTCACGGAAGGTGCCTGGTGGGTGCAGGATCTCGCAGCCTCAATCCCGGCGCGACTGATTGGCACGGGCACCGGCCACGCGCTCGATCTGTGCGCCGCGCCAGGGGGCAAGACGCTCCAGCTCGCCGCAGCCGGCTGGCAGGTGACGGCGGTGGACGCCTCCAAAAGTCGCGCCGCGCGACTCAGCGAGAATCTCGCCCGTGTCGGACTGAAGGCCGAAACGGTGATCGCGGACGTGCTGCAATGGGCACCCGACACTACGGCCGACGCCGTCCTGATCGACGCACCGTGCAGCGCCACCGGCATTTTCCGCCGCCACCCGGACGTGCTCTACCGTGCCCACGCGGGCGTAATCGCGGAAACGGCGGCGCTGCAACAGCTCATCCTGAAACGTGCGGCGGACTGGGTGCGGCCCGGCGGCACGCTGGTGTACGCCACCTGCTCGCTGGAGCCTGAGGAGGGCGAGGAGCAAATCGCGCGGCTGCTGGCCGAACGCGGCGATTTTGCCGTCATGCCGCCAATTGACGGTGAACTGCCCGAGGGAATCGCCGCACAGGCCGACGGGTTCGTCCGTACCCTTCCCGGAACCGTCGAGGCGAAGGGTGGCTGCGACGGCTTTTTCGTCGCGCGGCTGCGACGCGCTTCCGCCTGAGCGAATCGCACGTTAAGGCTGCCTCGCACTCGCCAGCCCGGCGGGGATTCGATGCAGCAGCGGAGCACCATGACCAAGCCAGTCCGTATCGCCCCCTCCATTCTTTCCGCCGATTTTGCAAAACTGGGCGAAGAGGTGCGCGCGATCGACGCCGCCGGTGCGGACTGGATTCACGTGGACGTGATGGACGGCCATTTCGTGCCGAACATCACGATCGGCCCGGCGGTGGTGAAGGCGCTGCGCCCGCACACGACCAAGCCGTTCGACGTCCACCTGATGATCTCCCCGGTCGACGTCTATCTCGATGCCTTCGCGGAAGCCGGGGCAGACACGATCACCGTCCATCCTGAGGCCGGCCCGCACGTCCACCGCACCGTCCAGCACATCAAGAGCCTGGGCAAACGTGCCGGCGTTGTGCTGAACCCCGCGACGCCGATCGATATCCTCGACTATCTGCTCGACATGATCGATCTGGTGCTGGTGATGAGCGTCAACCCCGGCTTTGGCGGACAGAGCTTCATCGATAGCCAGTTGCGCAAGATCACCGCGATCCGCGCGCTGATCGACGCCAGCGGCCGGGACATCGATCTGGAAGTGGATGGCGGAATCGACCAGCGCACCGCGCGGCTGGCGATCGATGCCGGCGCCGACGCGCTGGTCGCCGGCACGGCCACTTTTCGAGGTGGCCCCGATGCCTATGCCGCCAATATCCGGGCGCTGCGGGGCGAATGAACGATCAGAGCGGCGGTCCCGACGCCGACGGGATCGAGCAGGGCAAGCGGCTGGTTCGATCAGGTGGTGACCGTGGCCTGTCGCTCGCCGAGCGCCTGTCGCAAACGCTGGATCGGCTGACGTGGCGCACCCCGATCCACTCCTTTCGCCTGAAGGGCCGCTATCCGCTGAAGCTGATCGCGGTGCCCGACGATCCGCTGTTCGGCGATGCGGCGCGCGGGCAGGCGCTGCTCGAGGGCGAGATCACGTGGCGCGGCGACGTACGCGCGATCCCGGCAGTCGATTTTCGCAATCTCGATGTCACACCGGGTTTTGCCGATTATATCCAGTCCTTCGCCTGGCTGCGAGATCTCTCTTCGGTGGCGACACGGGCGAAAGGCGCACCCATCGCAGAGGGCCTGATGGCGCGTTGGCTCTCCGCCCACGCCGAGAAGGTCTCGGGAACGGCATGGCGACCCGATATCTGGGGCTGGCGCATTCTTTTCTGGACGACGCACGCGCCGCTGATCCTTTCATCCACCGACCTCGTCTATCGTTCGAAGGTGTTGAACACGCTCGCCCGCGGCGCGCGGCATCTGGAGCGCGGCGCGGACAAGACGCCACCCGGCCCTAAGAGGATCGCCGCCTGGTGCGGGCTGATTGCCGCGGGCCTGCTGATACCCGGCGGCGATCCGCGCCGGCTGGCTGGCGAAGCGGGGCTGGCGCGCGCGCTCGGCACCGCGCTGTTCGAGGATGGCGGCGCGGTTAATCGCGCACCGGATGCGCTGCTGGAGATCGCGACGCTGCTCGCAATGCTGCGCGAATGCTATGCCGCGCGCCGGATGGAACTGCCCGACGCGGCGGAGGCGGCGCTGGCACGCTTGATCCCGGCGCTGCTGGGCGTCTGCCACGCCGATCGCGCGCTCGCTAGCTGGCAGGGCGGCGGCCCGATTCCGGCCGAGCGCGTGGCGCAGGTGATCGAGGCGACCGGTGTGCGCGCCCGGCCGCTGAAGCAGGCCCGCGAATGGGGGTATCAGCGGCTTACCGGGGGCAGTGCGGTGCTCATCATGGATGCGGCGCCCCCGCCGATCGCGCGGGTCGTGGAAGGCGGCTGTGCCTCCACGCTGGCGTTCGAGCTATCGGATGGCGCGGCGCGGCTGATCGTCAATTGCGGTGGCGGCCGCGCCGCGTCGTCCCGCCTGCCGCGCGAACTGGTCGACGGCCTGCGCACCACCGCGGCGCACTCGACGCTGACGCTCGAGGATTCGAATTCCACCGCGACCCTGGCCGATGGCAGCCTGGGAAAGGGCGTGGCCGAAGTCGAGCTTTCCCGACAGGAATCCGACGGCGCGGGGCGGATCGAGGCGAGCCATGACGGCTATGTGCGCCGCTTCGGCTTCCTCCACCGCCGCCAGCTCGTGCTGACGAGTGACGGCCGCGAATTGCGCGGGGAAGATTCGCTGCTCCCCAAGGGCCGGCGGCGGCGGGCCGGCAGCACGCCGTTCGCGATCCGCTTCCACCTTGGGCGCGGCGTGGAGGCATCTCCCACCGCCGATGGCCTCGCGGCGGTGTTGCGCGTTCCGGGCGGCGCGCTGTGGCAATTCCGCGTGCGCGGCGATGCGCTCGCGATCGAGGAAAGCCTGTGGATCGATGCCGAAGGCCGGCCGGTTGCGACGCAACAGCTCGTCATCACCGGCTCAGCGGATGCTGGTGGCGCCAGCGTGAGCTGGGCGCTGAAGCGCGCGCGCTAGCGTTTGCGGGCATCCCCTTCTAAGAGGCCGCGCGAGTCCTCCCAGCTTCGCAAGGCCGATATGACCACGATCCCGATCAAGCGCGCGCTTCTCTCCGTTTCGGACAAGACGGGAGTGGTCGATCTCGCTCGAGCGCTGGCGGAGCGGGGTGTCGAGCTCGTCTCGACCGGCGGAACGGCCAAGGCGTTGCGCGATGCGGGGCTTACCGTGCGCGACGTTTCGGACGTCACCGGCTTCCCGGAGATGATGGACGGCCGCGTCAAGACGCTGCACCCCATGATCCACGGCGGGTTGCTTGCCGTGCGCGACGATGCCGCGCACCTGGCCGCGATGGCAGAGCATGAGATCGGGGCGATCGATCTGGTGGTGGTGAACCTGTATCCATTCGCGCAGACCGTCGCGAAGGGTGCGGGGCGCGACGAGGTCATCGAGAATATCGATATCGGCGGCCCATCGATGGTGCGATCCGCCGCCAAGAACCATGCCTATGTCGCAATCGTCACCGATCCGGCCGACTATGAGATCGTCGCCAGTGGCGAAACAAATCTTGAGGAACGCAAGCGTCTCGCCGCCAAGGCATTCGCCGCCACCGCCACCTATGACGCCATGATCGCGAGCTGGTTCGGCTTGGCCGATCAGGGGCAGCAATTTCCCGCGACACTTCCGTTCGTGCTCCAGCACCCGACTGTGCTGCGCTACGGCGAGAACCCGCATCAGCAAGCGGCGTTCTACAACCATGCCGGCCCCGCGACGCCCGGCATCGGCCAGGCGCGACAGGTGCAGGGCAAGGAGCTGAGCTACAACAACCTCAACGACGCTGACGCCGCGCTGGAGCTCGTCACCGAGTTCCGTGAAGCTGGGCCGACCTGCGTGATCGTCAAACACGCCAATCCATGCGGCGTGGCAAGCGGGGCATCCCTGGCCGAAGCCTATGAGGCGGCCTTTGCGTGTGACACGGTTTCCGCATTCGGTGGGATCATCGCGCTCAATCGCACCCTCGACGCTGCCACCGCGAAGGCGATCACCGGCATCTTCACCGAAGTAGTCGTCGCACCCGATGCAGACGCGGAGGCGATCGCGCTGTTCGCGGCAAAGAAGAACCTGCGCCTGCTGCTGACGGGCGCTTTGCCGGATCCTGCGCGCGGCGGGATGACCGCCAAGTCGATCGCCGGCGGCTGGCTGGTCCAGTCGCGCGATAACGGGGTTCTGACCGACGAGATGCTCAAGGTGGTGACGAAGCGCCAGCCCACGCCGCAGGAACTGGCCGACTGTCGCTTCGCCTGGACAGTCGCCAAGCACGTCAAGTCGAACGCGATCGTCTATGCCAAGGACGGCAGCACGGCGGGCGTGGGGGCGGGCCAGATGAACCGGCTCGAATCCGCCCGAATCGCCGCCTGGAAAGCGAAGGACGCCGCAGAGAAGGCTGGCTGGGCGGCTCCGCGCACGATCGGCTCGGCGGTCGCGTCGGACGCTTTCTTCCCCTTCGCCGATGGCCTGCTCGCGGCGGTCGAGGCCGGGGCTACGGCGGTGATCCAGCCGGGTGGCTCGATCCGTGATGCGGAAGTGATCGCCGCGGCGGACGAAGCGGGGCTGGCGATGATCTTCACCGGGATGCGCCACTTCCGGCATTGATGCAGGCTCGCGGCGCGCGCCTAGCCTAGCCGGTGATCGCTCCGGCGCTGGTCAGCGTCGTATCCTCGACGTGCGGCTTCTTGCTGAACAGCGCGCGATCCGCCGCGCCGAATGCCCAGCGCCACAGAACGAATAGATAGACGGCGGCGATCGCGGGAATGCCGAATATGAGTTCGGCCCATTCGAAGCGATGCGGCAGCAACGTGAAGAGCCCGCCGATCGCCCCCGCCGCGATCGCCGCCCATAGCAGCGGCCAGCGCAGTGGCGAGACGGAGCTATGCAGCAGTCGGCTCAGCACACGCGCCTTGATAATCGAGGTGAGGGCAAGGCTCAGCATCAGCGCAACCGCCGGGCCCGCTGCCTGGAAAGCCGGCGGCCAGCCAAGTGCGCGCATCGCGAAAATCAGCGCGAAGCTCAGCAGCACCTGCGACGTGAGCATCACTGCCGAAATCACCAGATTGCGATGCCGCGCCATATAGACGAGCGCGGATTCACACACCGCCCCGGTGGAAGCGAGCACCTCCGCCGTCAGCAAGAAGGCCAGCGCGGCCGTGCCCGCCACGAATTGCGGGCCGACAATCCCCATCACCGCTTCGCCGGGGATCGAGCCCATCAGCGCCAGCCCGCCCTGCGCGGCGATGATCCAGAACGCAACCTGGCGTACCTGTTCGGCAATCGCGGCGCGGTTGTCGCTGGCAAGATTGCGGGTGATGACCGGCCCAAGGATTGGATCGAAGGAGGTCTTCAGCTTCTGCGGCAGCGACGCGACCTGCTGCGCCATGTAATAGATGCCGACGATCTTCGGCGCGAACAGCAGACCCAGGATGAAGCGATCGACATTGCGCGTGCCCCATTCCAGCGCGTCTGCTCCGGCGAGCGGTACGTTGCGCCGCGCCAGCGCGAATAGCTCGGAAAGATGCGGGGACCAGCCCCGTGGCAAGCCATAGCTGCGGATGAATGGCACGAGGCTCGCCGTCAGCGCCGCCACCATCGAAGAGACATACGCGAGCACCAGCCCGTCACGCGTGGTGAAGAACGAAAATATCCACGCCGCGATCGAGATCGTCCACGGCTCCACCACTGCTCGCGCCGTCACCGTCGCGCGCACGTTCAGCCGATAGGCCAAAGCCGCGAGGCTGATATCAGACCAGGCGACCGCGAGAATGATGAGCGGCAGATAGCGATCCAGCCCCGCGATATAACTGTTGGGGTACATGACCTCAGGAAAAATCCACAGCACCGCGCTCGCGGACAGGCTCAGGATGCCGCCGAGCACCATCGCGTCCCACACGACGTGGACATGCGGTCGCTCGGTCGTCGCCAGCGCCTGCGCCAGCCCGCGTTTCAGGCCCAGCGTGGAGACCAGCGCGGCAAGCTCCACCACCACGACGGCGATCGCGAAACGCCCGACGAGATCAGGCCCATAGAGCCGCCCGGCGATGAACAGGAACGGGATGCGCGCCATCAGCCGCAGGATGAACCCGGCGACGTTGGTGCGCCCGCCCTTGGCGAGGGTCGCGATATCCTGCGATGGCCCGCTCATCGCCGGCGCTCCCGACGCCCGCGATAGTTCAATGCGCTGCCCCCCAGCTTTCGCCGACACCGATTTCCACCGCGAGCGGCACGTCCAGCTTTACCACCGGCTCGGCGGCGGTGGCCATCACATGCTCGATCACCGGGCGGGCGCGCGCCACTTCCGTTTCGGGAAGCTCGAACACCAGTTCATCATGCACCTGGAGCAGCATCCGTGTGCCCGTCAGCCCCGCCTCGGCCAGCGCCGGCTCCATGCGCGCCATCGCGCGCTTGATGATATCGGCGGACGAGCCCTGTATCGGCGCGTTGATCGCCGCACGCTCCGCCCCCTGCCGCTCGTGCTGGACCTTGGATCTGATACGCGGGAAATGCGTCTTGCGACCGAACAGCGTTTCGGTAAAGCCGCGTTCGCGCACCTGTGTCAGCGTTTCCGCGATATAGCGATTGATCCCCGGGAAGCGCTCGAAATAACGATCGATCATCGCCTGCGCCTCGTCCGACGAGACGTCCAGCCGCCCTGCAAGACCCCAGCGGCTGATGCCGTAGAGGATCGCGAAATTGATCGTCTTGGCGCGACCGCGCGTGTCGCGATTGACCTCGCCGAACAGTTCCTGCGCGGTGAGCGAGTGGATGTCGTCACCACGCGCGAAGGCATCCTTCAGCGCCGGCACGTCCGCCATGTGCGCGGCGAGGCGCAGTTCGATCTGCGAATAATCGGCTGCCAGGATCACGTTGCCCGTCTCCGCGACAAAGGCATCGCGAATCTGGCGACCGGTTTCGGTGCGGATCGGGATGTTCTGAAGATTGGGATCGGTCGACGAAAGCCGCCCGGTCTGCGCCCCGGTCAGACTGTAACTGGTGTGGACGCGGCCGGTGACGGGGTTGATCTGCTCCTGCAGCGTATCGGTATAGGTGTTCTTGAGCTTGGTAAGCTGCCGCCAGTCGAGCACCCGCGCCGCCATCTCCGCACCGGGCGAATCCTTGTCGGCAGCGATCCGCTCCAGCTCGGTCACGTCGGTCGAATACACGCCGGACTTGCCCTTGCGGCCGCCCTTGATCCCCATCCGCTCGAACAACACGTCGCCCAATTGCTTGGGGCTGCCGATCGTGAACGGCGCACCGGCGATGCCGTGGATCGCCGATTCCAGCGCCGCGATCTCGGTATCGAATCCGCGGCTGAGCTGCGCCAGACGCTCCCGGTCTACCTTGATCCCGCGCCGCTCCATTCGCGAGACCACTGACACAAGCGGCCGATCAACCATCTCGTAGACGCGCGTCGCACCCTCCACCGGCAGCCGCGCGCGGAAACGACGCCACAGCCGCAAGGTCACGTCCGCATCCTCGGCCGCGTAGCGGGTCGCGGTTTTCAGATCGACTTCGTTGAAGACCAGCTGCTTCTTCCCCGTGCCGACCACCTCCTTGTAGGCGATACAGCTGTGCGACAGGTGCGTAGCCGCCAGTTCGTCCATGCCATGTCCATGCAGCCCGGCGTCGAGATCGAAGCTCATCACAATCGAATCATCGTAGGGCGCAACATCGACGCCCAACCGCGCGAGCACGATCATATCATATTTCAGATTATGCCCGATCTTGAGCACGCCGGCGTCGATGAGCAGCGGCCGAAGCTTCGCCAGCGCCACTTCGCGATCAATCTGCGCCGGCTTTTCCGCAAACATGTCGCTGCCGCCATGCGCCAGCGGGATGTAGCACGCGCGATTGGGCGCGAGCGCCAGACTGATCCCAACCAGCTCCGCCAGCATCGGATCTTTCGCCGTCGTTTCGGTATCGATCGCCACAAAGCCCTGATGACGCGCTTCCGCGATCCACCGATCGAGCGCCGCTTCGTCGGCCACCGTTTCGTAGCCGTCGTGGTCGCACGGCGGATCATCCTCGTGCGTTATCAGGGCCGAGGGCGCGGGCGCGGGCTGCGGCGTGTCCGCGACCTGCCCCAGCTTGGCGAGCAGCGACTTGAAGCCGTGATGCTCCAGGAACGCGCGCAACGGTGCTTCCGGTATGCCGTTCAGCACCATTTCGTCGAGCGGCTGCGGCAACGGCACGTCGCTCGCCAGCTCCACCAACCGACGGCTGAGCCGCGCCATCTCGGCGTGTTCGATGAGATTATCGCGCAGCTTGCCGGCCTTCATCCCCGGCGCGGCGGCGAGAACCGCCTCGACGTCGCCGTGCTCGAGAATCAGTTTGGCGGCAGTTTTCGGGCCGATGCCCGGAACGCCGGGTACATTGTCCACGCTGTCGCCCATCAGCGCCAGCACCTCGCCAAGCTTGTCGGGGCCGACCCCGAATTTCTCAACCACCGCTTCCGGCCCCATCCGCCGGTCACGCATGGTATCGAGCATATCGATCCCCGGCTCGGTAAGGAGCTGCATCAGATCCTTGTCGGAACTGATAATCGTCACCTCCCAGCCCTGCGCCAGCGCCGCCTTGGCATAAGAAGCGATCAGATCGTCCGCCTCCCACCCCTTCTCCTCGATGCACGGTAGCGAGAAGGCCCGCGTCGCATCGCGGATCATCGGGAATTGCGGGACGAGGTCTTCCGGCGCGGGCGGCCGATGTGCCTTGTACTGATCGTACATCTCGTTCCGGAAGGTCTGCTCGGATGCGTCGAGGATCACCGCCAGATGCGTCGGGCCATCGGCTTCGTGCAGCTCTTTCGCGAGCTTCCACAGCATCGTGGTGTAACCATATACCGCGCCCGCCGGCTCCCCATGCTGATTGGTTAGCTTCGGCAGGACGTGATAGGCGCGGAAGATATAGCCCGAGCCATCGACGAGATAGAGATGCGGCATCGCGGCGGAATAGCCCGGATCGCGCGGCGGACCAATCCCGCTTGTTGCATCGGCGCGATCAGTCGTTGAAACGGAAGATCAGCTGCCCGGCGCGTCCTCGTCGCTCGCAGCCAGCGCCTGATTGACGCGCGAGCCTGTGAGCGCTCCTGCGGCGGCCTGGATAAGCTGCTGGCGATCGCGCATCGGCCGCATCGTATCGCCGATCATCACCGCAATCGCGTAACGCCGGCCATCAGGCGCGGTAAGCAACCCGACATCGTTGAACCCGGCATTGCGGCGACCAAGCTCCTGCCCGGTTCCCGTCTTGTGCTGCAACGACCAGCCCGGCGGCAGCGCCGCCTTCAGCCGCGCCCGCCCGGTGACGGTGGAACCCATCGTGGCAAGCAGGAAGCGCGTCGACGTTTCCGACAACAATTCTCCACGCGCGAGGCGCGACAGCGCATCGGCAATGGCGAGCGGCGCAGCGCCATCGGGCGGATCGGTGATATAGGCTTCGAGCGCTGCGGCGCGCACCTCCGGCGCAAGCCGCGAGCGCGCGATCTCGAAGCTGTTGCCGAGCGAATAGCTTTGCTGCCACGTCAGGCCGGCGGTTCGCGACTGGAGCAACCGCTCACCCGGGCCGAAACGGATATCGCCAAGCTGCTTGCGCTCGATGAACGAGCGCACCGCCGCCGGCCCGCCCACCAGCGTCAGCAGCCGGTCGTTGGCGGTATTGTCGCTCTGTGTGAGCGCGCGGGTCAACAAGGCCGATACCGTCGTCTGATAGCCGCCCGGCTTCACCAGGGACGCGATCGGCTGATGAAACAACGTGAGATCCGCCGGATAGATCGTCACCGGATCGTCGAGCCGAAGGCGCCCGCTATCCCGCTGGTCGAGCACCGTCATCGCAACCCACAGCTTGCTTACGCTCTGCTGCGGCATACGGCGGCGACCGCCGCTCTCGACCGTCCAGCCCTCGTCAACCGCGCGGATCGCAACGCCCGCGATGCCGGGGAAGCTGCGCACCAGCGCATCCACACGAGCGACCAGTTCGCGCGGCGCGTCGTTACGCGGGCGCGAGAGGACCCGCGGAACCGGGAGCGAGATCACATAGGCCGGCGCACCGACGTACGTAGACGAGGGAGCTGCCGCTGATGTGCCGGGCCGCGAGCCGGACCCGCACGCGACCAGCGCGAACGTGCCCAAACCAACAATCAGCCAACGAACACGCAAAGCGATCATACCAGCAGAATGCCCACCCCGACCCGAAAATCAGGTTAAACCCGATCGAGGCCGCGAAAGAAAACAGCGGCTTGGCACAATCGCGATGAACCGCGCCTGATCCGCGACAGATTCATGGAACGAGAATCGTGTCGGCGGCCCTGGGCATTTTTTCAGGCCAATCGGTGTTGTAATGCAGCCCGCGGCTTTCGTGGCGCTGCAGCGCCGATCGGACGATCAGATCAGCCGTCTGGAGCAGGTTGCGCAGCTCGATCAGATCGGGCGTCACCCGGAAGTGGCCATAATAGTCGCCCACCTCTTCGGTCAGCAGCTTTATCCGGTGCGCGGCGCGCTCCAGCCGCTTGGTGGTGCGCACGATGCCGACGTAATTCCACATGAACCGCCGGATCTCCGTCCAGTTCTGCTTGATGACGACTTCCTCGTCGGAATCGGTGACACGGCTCTCGTCCCACGCGCGGATCGGCGGCACAGCGGCGAAGACCTCCCAATTGGCCGCGATATGCTTCGCCGCCGCCTCGCCGAACACGAAACATTCCAAGAGCGAATTTGAGGCCAGCCGGTTCGCGCCGTGCAGCCCGGATTGGGTACACTCTCCCGCCGCATAGAGATTGGGAAGATCCGTTCGCCCATCACGATCGATCACGATCCCGCCGCAGGTGTAATGCTGCGCCGGCACCACCGGGATCGGCTGCGTCGTCATGTCGATACCGAGCCCGAGCAGCTTCTCGTAGATGTTCGGAAAATGCCCGCGCACGAAATCGGCCGGCATATGGCTGATGTCGAGATGGACGTAATCGAGCCCAAGGCGCTTGATCTCGTGATCGATCGCCCGCGCCACGATATCGCGCGGCGCCAGCTCCGCCCGGGGATCGAAATCGGGCATGAAACGGTGGCCGGTATCGGGGATCTTGAGCTGCCCGCCCTCACCGCGCACCGCCTCGGTAATCAGAAAATTCTTCACCTCCAGATTGTAGAGGCAGGTCGGATGGAATTGCATGAATTCCATGTTCGAGATCCGACAGCCCGCGCGCCACGCCATCGCGATCCCATCTCCCGTCGCGCCACGCGGCGCGGTGGAGAAAAGATAGGTGCGCCCCGCCCCGCCCGTCGCGAGGATCGTCGCGCGCGCGGTGAACAGATTTACCCGTCCCGTGCGGCGATCGACGGCGTAGACACCCCACACATTGCCCGCACCGGAATAGCGTTCCTCATGCCTGCTGGTGGCGAGATCGATCGCTACCTGATCGGGGACGAGCGTGATGTTCGGATGCTTCTCGGCCGCGCGTTGCAGCGCCTCCTGCACGGCCCAGCCGGTCGCATCGGCGACATGGACGATGCGGCGGTGCGAATGCCCCCCTTCCCGCGTCAGATGGAGCGCGTCGCCCTCGGTGGCGAAGGGCACGCCCAACGCCTGTAGCCGGTGGATAGCGGCCGGGGCATTTTCCACCACGAATTCCACGGTCGCACGGTCGTTCAGGCCCGCGCCGGCGATCATCGTGTCCTCGATATGGCTTTCGAACGTGTCGCCTGGCTCCAGCACTGCCGCGATCCCGCCCTGCGCCCAGGCGGTCGAGCCCTCGTTGAGCGCCCCCTTCGCCAGCACCGTCACCTTGAAGCGATCGGCAAGATTGAGCGCCGCGGTGAGGCCGGCGGCGCCGGAACCGACGATAAGGACGTCACTGGTGCTGGTCATGCGCGCGTTGTTGCACGAAAGTTGCGCCGCGCGACAATCACAATCTGCCCGCGGCTTTGCGCCCAGTGATGCGAGACCGTATAGCGCGACGCCATGATCGAGGCGGAATTCATCGCAGCACTGCGCCGGCTGCCTCTGCATCCGGGCGCTTTGGGCCTGGCGGATGATGCTGCGCGGCTTGGCGCGTTCGTCATCACGACCGACACGTTGGTGGAGGGGGTGCATTTCCTACCGTTGGATCCGCCCGAGGATGTCGCGTGGAAGCTCGTCGCCACCAATCTCTCCGATCTAGCCGCCAAGGGCGCGCGGCCCGAAGGCGTCCTGCTCAACTATCCGCTGGGCGATGACCGCTGGGATCGCGCCTTTGTCGCGGGGCTGGCGGCGGCGCTGGCCGCGTTCGATTGCCCGCTGATCGGCGGAGATACGGTATCGCTACCGGAAGGCTCCGCCCGTGTACTGACTTTAACCGCATTCGGCGCTGACGCCATGGCGCCGGCACGTAGCGGCGCGCTACCCGGCGACGCCCTGTGGGTAACTGGAACGATCGGCGATGCCGGTGCGGGCCTTGCCATCGCGCGCGGCAGCGCCGGATCTGACGCGCTGCTCGCCGCCTATCGCCGGCCCCGGCCGCGCATCGCGGAAGGGCGCCTGCTCGCGCCGTTGGTTCATGCGATGATGGACGTATCGGACGGGTTGTTGATCGACGCATGGCGAATGGCGGCGGCGAGCGGCTGCGCCGTGATGATCGATCTCGCACGTGTGCCGCTATCCGCCGACTATCGCGCGACCGGCGCGGACGCGTTGGCCGCCGCGACCGCCGGGGACGATTACCAGCTCCTGTTCGCCGCGGCGCCGGACATACCGATCCCCGTTCCAGCGACCTGCATCGGCGCGTTCCGCGAGGGCAAAGGGCTGGCGCTCATGGATGGCGATCGCGTGGCGCCCCTCCCGGCGCGGCTCGGATTCGAACACCGCGCCTGACGCGCGGCGGGTTGCGCGCGCGCAACTCGACCTATACGCCTTCGTCATCCGTGTTACGAAAAAGGGCAACAGCCCCCGAGTGCGGAAACGAAATTAGGGGAAGGAATGCGATGACGACAGTCCATATCGCCATCCTCTGCGGCTTGTTGGCCGTGGTCTATGGCTTCGTTACCAGCCAGCAGGTGCTGCGCGCCTCGCCAGGCAATGAACGAATGCAGGATATCGCGGCCGCCATTCAGGAAGGCGCGAAAGCCTATCTCTCGCGGCAATATACCACCATCGCCATCGTCGGCGTGATCGTGGCCGTGATACTGGCCGCGACACTCGGTCTAACCTCCACGATCGGTTTCGTTATCGGGGCGATCCTGTCCGGCGTGGCCGGCTTCGTCGGCATGAACATCTCGGTGCGCGCCAACGTGCGCACGGCCGAAGCCGCGCGCGGATCGTTGCAGGGCGGCTTGACGATGGCGTTCCGCTCGGGCGCCGTTACCGGCATGCTCGTCGCGGGGCTGGGGCTGCTCGCGATCGCTACTTTCTTCTGGTATCTCACCGGCCCGGGCGGCCATGCGCCAAATGATCGGGTGATCGTCGAGGCGCTTACCGCACTGGCATTCGGCGCGTCACTCATCTCGATCTTCGCCCGGCTCGGCGGCGGCATCTTTACCAAGGCGGCGGACGTCGGGGCAGACCTCGTCGGAAAAGTCGAGGCCGGCATTCCCGAGGATGACCCCCGCAACCCGGCGGTGATCGCCGATAACGTCGGCGACAACGTCGGCGATTGCGCGGGGATGGCCGCCGACCTGTTCGAGACCTATGTGGTGACGCTCGGCGTCACGATGGTGTCGATCGCGCTGCTGATCCACGCAGATGCGGCTGATCTGATGAAGCTTATGACGTTGCCGCTCATCGTCGGCGGCGTTTGCATCATCACCTCGATCATCGGCACTTACATGGTGCGGCTGGGCGGCGGCTCCATCATGGGCGCGCTGTACAAGGGCTTTGGCACCTCGGCGCTACTGTCGATCCCGGCAATCTGGCTCGCCACCAAATATACGCTCGGCGACATGAACGCGGTGATTGGCGCGCCGGGCTTCCTCGATCAAACCGGCGATGCGCTGGGCAGCGATCCGGTGGCCCCGGTGGTCACCGGCATGGGCTTTACCGGAATGGATCTGTTCTGGTGCATGATGATCGGCCTTGCGGTGACGGCGCTGATCGTTTGGATCACCGAATATTACACGGGCACCAACTATCGGCCTGTCAAGTCGATCGCCAAGGCATCGGAAACGGGCCACGGCACCAATGTGATCCAGGGCCTGGCGATCAGCCTGGAGGCGACCGCGCTGCCGACGCTGGTGATCGTGATCGCGGTGATCGCGGCATACAAACTTGCGGGCGTCATCGGCATCGCTTTCTCGGCAACGTCGATGCTGGCGCTTGCCGGCATGGTGGTGGCGCTCGACGCTTACGGGCCGGTCACCGACAATGCCGGCGGCATCGCCGAGATGGCAGGGTTGCCTGATGATGTGCGTCACAGGACCGACGCGCTCGACGCGGTCGGCAACACCACCAAGGCGGTAACCAAGGGCTATGCGATCGGCTCGGCGGGGCTTGCCGCGCTGGTGTTGTTCGGCGCTTACACCACGGATCTGCAGACCTACTTCCCCGATACGCAGGTCGATTTCAGCCTCTCCAACCCCTATGTGATCGTCGGGCTGCTGCTGGGGGCGCTGCTCCCCTATCTGTTCGGCGCCTTCGGGATGACCGCGGTGGGCCGCGCGGCCGGTGCGGTGGTCGAGGAGGTGCGCGACCAATTCCGCAACAATCCGGGCATCATGGAGGGGACGAGCCGGCCGAATTACGGCCGCACCGTCGATCTCGTCACCCGCGCGGCGATCCGCGAGATGATCGTGCCATCGCTGTTGCCGGTGCTGTCACCGATAGCCCTCTATTTCATCGTCTCACGCGTCGAGAATCAGGCCGCGGGCTTCGCCGCGCTTGGCGCGATGCTGCTCGGCGTGATCGTCTCCGGCCTTTTCGTCGCCCTCTCGATGACTTCTGGGGGTGGCGCATGGGACAATGCCAAGAAATATATCGAGGACGGGCATCACGGTGGCAAGGGATCGGAGGCGCACAAGGCCGCCATCACCGGTGACACCGTGGGCGATCCCTATAAGGACACCGCCGGCCCCGCCGTGAACCCCATGATCAAGATCACGAATATCGTTGCCCTGCTGCTGCTCGCGGCACTTGCCGGGCATGTCGGCGGGTAAACACCCTGGCATTCCCTGAAAAACGCTGCCCCGCGCCTGGAAACAGGCGCGGGGTTTTCGTTTTCATGTTGCCCGATTGCCACGCCACGGCGCAAATCACGCCTTGACGCCGCGCGCGCGCTTGCACCTGCCGTCCAACAATTGTCACACTCCCGTCACGATCCGATCAGCCCGCAGAGGCGCGGACGACAACAGGGGACATCAAGATGCGAATGACGAAGTCGTCCGTTCAGGCGGGAATCGCGCTTATCGCCATTTCCTCCGCACTCGCCAGCGCGCCGGCCTGCGCCCAGGCCGCGCCTGATCCTGCCGCCAGCCCCGAAATCACCCAGGGCGACGTGATCGTGACAGGCTCGCGCATCCGCCGCGATCCGCTCGACCAGCCTCAGCCGGTGGTAACGATCGATCAGTCCGCGATCGCCAAGACCGGCCTGTCTTCGCTCGCCGACGTGCTCCAGCGTCTGCCGTCCTCGTCAGGCGGCCTCAATTCCAAGTTCAACAACTCCGGCAATCTCGGCAATCCGCCGGATGGCGGTGGCGTTGGCGCCGGCTCGGCCGCGATTGACCTGCGCTATCTCGGCGCCAAGCGCACGCTCGTGCTGGTGGACGGCATGCGTTACGTGAACGGCGCCTCCGCCAGCGGGATTCCCGGAACGGTCGATCTGAATTCGATCCCCGACGTGATGATCGAGCGTGTCGAAGTGCTGGAGAGCGCTGCATCCGCGCTGTACGGTTCGGATGCGATCGCGGGCGTGGTGAATATCATCACGCGATCGAACCAGAAGGGGTTCAGGGCGAGCGCGCAATATGGCCAGTATCTGAGCTACAATGATGGCGCGACGCAAAACTATCAGTTGAGCTGGGGCGGCGGCGGCCCATCGACCCACATGGACGCCGGAATCTTCTACACGAAACAGGATTCGGTCAGCGCGCGCAACCGCTCGATCTCGCAATTCCCGAACCCCGGCCAGACGAGCTGTACCGATCCGATCGGCGGCTGCTCGAGCGGCGCGGTGAACGGCCGTATCGTGTTCAACCAGGGCGATCCGTCGCTGCCCGCTGGCGGCAGCATCACGCCGCGCAACCCACCTCTTAACGGCCGCGGCGTCTATGACCCGACGCTTGTGGGCGGCGATTTCCGCGCCTTCACCACCGCCGACCGCTTCAATTTCGCGCCGTACAATTATTTCCTGACGCCGAATGAGCGTTATGGCGGCTTCTTCAATGGCCGCGCGGAATTCTCCGATGCACTCAATCTGAGGATCAAGGCGATCTACAATCGCCGCAATTCGCAGAATCAGGCAGCCTTTCTGCCGCTGTTCGTCGGGCCCGACGCGGGCAACGGCAATCTGCTCGACACGATCTCCATCGATGCCACCAATCCCTATAATCCGTTCGGCATCACGCTGAATTCGGGCACCAATGGCCAACCGGCGACCTATTCGTTCATCGGCCGTCGCGTGGTCGAGAACGGGCAGCGCACTTACACGCAAACCGTTGACACGATGTCGTTCACTGCGACGCTGGATGGCAAATTCAAGCTTTTCGGACGCAACTGGTATTGGGACGCGAACGCCGAGTTCGGCTTTAACGACGCCAAGCAGCTTTTCACCGGCAATATCAACGCGGCGAAGCTGGCGCAGGCGCTCGGCCCGGTCAGCCAGTGCACCGGCGCGTGCGTGCCGTTCAACATCTTTGGCGGCGCCGGCTCGATTACGCCGCAGATGCTGGCATTCGTGGCTTTCGACGAGCATTCGCGCAGCCAGCAGGAATTGCAGGATTACACCCTCAACGTCTCGGGTGAGTTGTTCGACCTGCCCGGCGGCCCGGTGGGCATCGCGCTCGGCTATGAGCATCGCTATCAGGAAGGCAGCTTCACGCCCGATCCAGTGATCCAGGCCGGTCTTGGCTCGGATATCCCGGCGCAGGCCGCACGCGGCAGCTATATGATCGACGAATTTTATGGCGAGTTGCGCCTGCCGCTGCTCAAGGATGTGCCGTTCTTTCATTCGCTGGAGGTGAATGGCGCGGTGCGGCACTCGAACTATTCAACCTTCGGCGGCAATACGACGCTATCGGGCGGCGTGCTGTGGAAGCCGGTGGCCGATTTCCTGCTGCGCGGCAGCTATGCCGAGAGCCTGCGCGCGCCGACGATCGGCGAACTGTACGGCGCCAAATCACGGTTCGATCAGCCGCTCAACGATCCGTGCACCAGCGCCGCCGGCGGCCAGTTCCAGAGCAACGCTTCTGTGCGAGCGAACTGCATCGCAAATGGAGTGCCGGCAAACGGCAGCTACGCCGAACCGCAGGGCGGCCAGCTCCCGGTGCTGACCGGCGGCAATCTTGCATTGAGGCCGGAAACCGCGCGCACTTTCCTGTTCGGGGGTGTTTACAGCCCGGCCTGGGCTCGTTCGGGCTTCGCGCAGGCGCTGAGCCTCGAGGTCAATTACTATGACATCAAGGTAAACGGCTCGATCTCGTCGATCCCGGCGGGCACTTTGCTCGATCGGTGCGCGCTGACCGGGGATGCGCTGTCGTGCGCAGCGGTGCAGCGCACTAGCAATGGCTTCATTTCGGCGATCAACGGCGTGTTGCTCAACACCGGCGGGATCCGAACGCGCGGCATCGATGCTACGCTGACGCTGCGTACGCGTGAGGGTTCTGCCGGCACGTTCGGGTTGAGTGTCAGCGGAAATTACCTGCTGAAATATTCTGAGACGCTGCCCGCCACCAATGGCTCGACGACGATCAATTATGTCGGCACGGAGCGCGGAAGCCCCGATCAGGCCTATCCGCGCTTCAAGGGGCAGGCGACGATTGACTGGTCGCTTGGCCCCGTGGGCGCAGCATTCACGGGTCGCTATATCGGCAGCGTATACGAGCAGATCGACAGCACGACGCGCAATACGCTTGGCAGCCGTTTCTACGGCGACGTGCAATTCCGGCTCAGCCCGGGCTGGGTCGACAACAAGATTGCTCTGACGCTCGGCGTCAACAACGTCTTCGATCAGGGACCGCCGGCATGCTTCACGTGCAGCCTGAACAATTATGATCCCACCACCTATGACGTGCCCGGCCGCTTCGGCTATGTCCGGTTGAGCTACGGCTTCTGATCCGTTGTGAAAGGGGCGTTCGCCGAGGCGGGCGCCCTTTTTGCAGATGGCGGGCGAGCAAGGCTTGCGGTTTCCCGCGTCCGCGGCGGCCTCGGAGCGGCGCGATGCTTCCCAAACTCCGCGCTTTCCGTTAAGGGCGCTCGCGCATTCCCAGCACGGAAAGATTTTTGTTTGGCGAAAGAAGAACTCCTCGAGATGCGCGGCCAGGTGGTCGAGCTGCTGCCCAACGCGATGTTCCGCGTAAGGCTTGAGAACGATCACGAAATCCTCGGCCACACTGCCGGCAAGATGCGCAAGAACCGCATTCGTGTGCTGGTCGGAGACGAGGTGCTCGTTGAACTGACTCCTTATGACCTCACCAAAGGGCGCATCACCTATCGCTTCATGCCCGGCCGCGGCGGCCCCGGCCCGCAATAACGCGCCGGACGGGCTGATGCCCTCCGCTCCACAATTAGTGCTCGCATCCGCCTCGCCCCGGCGGCGCGATCTGCTGGCGCGCATCGGCGTGACGCCGGCGCGCATTATCGCGCCCGAAATCGATGAAACTCCGCTCAAAGGCGAGCCCCCGCGCGACTATGTTCGCCGCGTCGCCGCCGGAAAGGCAAAAGCGATCGAGCGCGCACCATATGAGGTGATCCTCAGCGCGGACACGACGATCGCGGTCGGCCAGCGCATCCTCGGCAAGCCACATGATGAGGCTGAACTGCGGTGGATGCTCGCACTGCTCGCCGGTCGACGCCACCATTGCCTCTCCGCCGTAGCGGTGATCGATACCGATGGACGACTACGCGAGCGTCTTTCGGACACGCTCGTGGTGTTCAAGCCGCTCTCCACCGCCGAGATCGACGCCTATGTCGCGGCAGGCGAGGGCATGGGCAAGGCTGGCGGCTACGCGATTCAAGGCCATGCCGAGACGTGGGTGCGCCGCCTCAACGGCTCACATTCCGGGGTAGTCGGGCTTCCGCTGTATGAGACGGCGGCACTGCTGCGCACGGCGGGCATCGCTCTTGGCTGAATGGCTGTTCGAGCACGGCATCGGCGAGGCGCGCGCCGCGCTGGTGGCAGACGGGCGCATCGTTCGCGCACGGATCGCGCTTGATGACCGCAGCCCGAAGCTGGGTGCGGTATATACGGCCCAGCTCGTTGAGCCTGGCGAGGTGCGGCTCTCCGACGGTGGCGTCGCGACGTTGATGCGCGCGCCGGCGGCGCTGACCCTCGGCGCACGCTTCAACGTCGAAGTGGTTCGTGAGGCGCTGCCCGAACCCGGGCGCCTGAAACCACCGCGCGTCGTGGTGACCGATCAGATCCCGCAGCCCGCACCCAGCCTGCGCGATACTCTCGACGGGCCAGTACGATCGCTTCGCGCGCACGAACCCGATGCGCTCGAAGCGGCCGGCTGGTCCGAAGTGCTCGAAGAGGCGCTGACGGGAGATATCAGCTTTCCAGGCGGAGCATTGCGCATGACGCCAACGCCCGCGATGACCCTGTTCGACGTCGATGGCGACGGGCCACTGGATGCACTTGCCGAACGAGCAGCGGCGGCTGTGGCGCTCGCGATCGTGCGGCACGACGTTGGCGGCTCGATCGGCGTGGATTTCCCGACGATCATGGGCAAGGAAGCGCGCCACCGCGTCGCGGCTGCGATCGATGCCGGTTTGCCGCAGCCGTTCGAGCGGACCGCAATGAACGGCTTCGGCTTCTTGCAGATCGTGCGCCCGCGTCCGCGCGCTTCGTTGCCGGAACTGCTAAGGGCCGATCCAATTGCCGCCGCTGCGCGAGCGACGCTCCGTCAGATTGAGCGCACCCCGCCAGGCGCGCCGAACAATCACCGCTTGCCACCGGCCATCAGCGCGCGAATCGGATCGCGCGACGATTGGCTGAATGAGCTGGCGCGCCGCACTGGTCGAAAGCCGATTTTGGAACAATGAACAGTAACAAATGCCCGATCTGCCGCCGCCCGACGGACCCGGTCAATGCGCCATTCTGCGGCCGCGGCTGTAAGGATCGTGACCTCCTGCAATGGCTTGGCGAAGGCTATCGCCTTCCTGGGCCGCCGGTGGATCCAAACGGGCTGGACAGCGGCAAAGACGCCGACTAGAGAGCGCGGCTCCGGCGTTCGTCGGGTTTGCCCAGGTAGCTCAGTTGGTAGAGCATGCGACTGAAAATCGCAGTGTCGGCGGTTCGATCCCGTCCCTGGGCACCATCCTCTCGCAAGCGGCCCAGAAGAACCTGGGAAAGCGTCACGCCGTTGATCTGTGATCCGGTACAAGCCAGTGACAAAAAGGTCGTGCGGAAATCGCCGGACTGGATTCGCGAAGGTCCGAAATTGGTCCTGCTGATGTGTTCGCTGTGCTTACTCAGCCTCGCCTATCACTCGAGACTTGGAAGAATGGGGAGGCCGAGTTCGAGGGAGGTGCGGTGGTTCGATCTGCTGGGCGCATTGCGCAGACTTCGAGACATCTCAAGCCATGATCGACGCGCGTACAGCTTACGCGCCTATCTGTCTGTCCCTCGGCGCCGAGCGGCGGCCGACCAGATATCGAAACAAGACCGACGGCAACAAACACTTACGCCGCGCAACCTTGTCGTTGCCCGCTCCACCAAACCGCTATACGCTTCAGTTTCCGAGCCGGGAGCGAGGAGTAGAATATGCTGAAGGCCGCTTTCATTGCCTTGTCGCTGGCATCGCTCGCGACGGTTCCCGCTTATGCAGCCCCGTGCAAGGATGCGAAGGGCAAGTTCGTGAAATGCCCGCCCGCCAAGCCGGTGAAGTGCAAGACCGCCAATGGTAAGTTCGCAAAGTGCGGCTCGCCCGGCGCAAAGCCGATAAAGTAAGCGCGCGAGGCGCGGTCGCCTAGCCGCGCTTCGCTTTCGCCCCTGCCAGTGCGGATAGCACACCGCGCAACGTGCGCACCTCGTGACTCGACCAGCCCGGCTTGGTTAGCAAGGTACGCAACGTGCGCTTGGTTGTCCGCGTGCGATCGGGAGGGAAGAAGAAATGCGCTTCCTCCAGCATCCGGTCGAGCTGGCCGATCATCCCCTCCAGCTCCTCGTGCGGGGCGGGGGGGGCGAGGTCGGTTGTAGGGGGGCTGGCGAGCGTCTCGCCCTTTGACCATTCATAAGCGATCAGGATTACCGCCTGTGCAAGGTTGAGGCTGCCGAATTCCGGGTTGATCGGCACGGTCAGGATCGTCCGCGCCAGCGCGACGTCATCGGTTTCCAAGCCGGAGCGCTCGGGGCCGAACAGGATCGCCGATCGCTCGCCAGCGCTTCGTATCGCGAGCGCCGCCGCTTCCGGTGTCCTTACCGGCTTGGTGACGCCTCGCTTGCGCACCGTCGTGGCATAAACATGCGCGCAATCGGCGACGGCGTCTGCAACGCTCTCAAACACACGTGCCTGCTCCAGCACGATATCAGCCCCGGAAGCCGCTGGCCCGGCAAGCGGATTGGGCCAGCCATCACGCGGGGAGACCAGCCGCATCTCCGTCAGACCGAAATTGAGCATCGCGCGCGCCGCCTTACCGATGTTCTCAGCGAGTTGCGGCCGGACCAGGACGATGATGGGGGGCGGCGGTGCACTCATCCGCGCCCGATCTCCTCGACGGAGCCGGCGAATTCCTCGAAATCGCGGGCCTCGTTGAAATCGCGATAGACCGAGGCAAAGCGGATATAGGCGACGGAATCGAGACCCTTCAGCCCCTCCATCACCATTTCGCCGATTCGCTTCGAGGTGACCTCACCGTCACCGCTAGTCTCCAGCTGCCGCTGGATGCCGGATACGAGCCGCTCGATCGCGATCCCATCGATCGGCCGCTTGCGCGCGGCGATGCCGATCGAGCGGATCAGCTTCTCGCGTTCGAAAGGCTCGCGCCGCTCTTGGCTTTTTACCACTACCAGTTCGCGTAGCTGGATGCGCTCGAATGTCGTGAAGCGGGCCGCGCAGCCTTCGCACTGGCGCCGGCGACGGATCGCCGTGCCGTCGTCGGTCGGGCGACTGTCCTTCACTTGACTCGCATCATGGCCGCAGAACGGGCAGCGCATTTCGTTTCAATCCTTGTAACGCGTAAGGAAAAGCCCACTCAGCGCCCGCATTTCCCATAGCTCGCGCGATGTGGAAAGCGGGCGGCGGAGTGGGCCGTCGCCAGTCAGTCAGATGATGGCGCGATCAAGCCTTGTCGCGACGCGCGTAAGCGACGCCCGCGCCCACGATAGCGCCCAGCACGGGGCCGACAAACGGCAACGGGATCGCAACCACAGCGCCGATCGCGCCATATTTTGCCATCTTCTTACCCAGGCCTGGCGTGTTTTTCACATTGCTTTGCACTTCGTCGATCTTCGACATGTCGTTCCTCACTGATAGACGGGAAAACGAGCGCACAACGCACGAACTCGTTCCCTAACACGCGCCTCAATCTGTGCGTCGCCAGACTCTCCGTTTTTGGCAAGACCATCCAGCACATCGGCGACCATGTTGCCGATGTCCCGAAATTCCGCCGTGCCAAAGCCGCGCGTCGTACCCGCGGGCGAGCCGACCCGGATGCCACTCGTCTTCATCGGCGGCAGCGGATCGTTCGGGATGCCGTTCTTGTTACAGGTGATGCCCGCGCGCTCTAGCGCCTCATCCGCGTCCTTGCCCGTCACGCCCAGCGGGGTGAGATCCACCAGCGCCAGATGCGTATCGGTGCCCCCGGACACGATACGCGCGCCACGCTCGGCGAGGGTGGAGGCGAGGACTTTGGCGTTAGAGATAATAGCGGCGGCGTAGGTCTTGAACTCGGGCCGCAGCGCTTCGCCGAACGCGACGGCTTTCGCCGCGATCACATGCATCAGCGGGCCGCCCTGAAGGCCGGGGAAGACCGCCGAGTTGATCTTCTTCGCGATCGCCTCGTCATCGGTGAGCACCATGCCGCCGCGCGGGCCCCGCAACGTCTTGTGCGTGGTGGTCGTCACGACATGGGCATGCCCAAACGGCGTGGGGTGAACCCCGCCCGCAACCAGCCCGGCGAAATGCGCCATATCGACCATGAACAACGCCCCCACCTCGTCCGCGATCGCGCGGAAGCGGGCGAAATCGATGTGACGCGGATAGGCGGAGCCGCCGGTAATGATGAGCTTCGGCCGGTGCTCGCGCGCCAGCGCCTCGACCTGATCGTAATCGATCAGATGCGTATCGGGCTTCACGCCATATTGGACGGCGTTGAACCATTTGCCGGACATCGCCGCCTTCGCGCCATGCGTGAGATGCCCGCCCGCATCGAGGCTGAGCCCCATGATCGTATCGCCCGGCCTGGTGAGCGCCAGCATCACCGCACCGTTCGCCTGCGCGCCGGAATGCGGCTGGACATTCGCAAAGCCGCAGCCGAACAGCGCCTTCGCGCGCTCGATCGCCAGCTGCTCCACCTCGTCGGAGGGGTGACAGCCCTGATAATAACGCTTGCCGGGATAGCCTTCCGCATATTTGTTCGTGAAGACGCTGCCCTGCGCCTCCAGCACCGCCTTCGAGACGATATTCTCGGAGGCGATCAGCTCGATCTGGGTCTGCTCGCGCTCTAGTTCATGCGCGACACCCTCGAACACCGCGGGATCCGCATCGGCCAGGCCCCGCGTGAAGAAGCCATCGGGCTGCACATCGGTGAGATTGGCGGGATTCGTGCTCATGCTGGCTCCTTCATGGATAGCTTGTCGACGCGATGCTGGTGGCGACCGCCCTCGAACCCGGTCGCGAGAAAGGCTTCGAGGCACGCCTTGGCCATTTCCGGCCCGATCAGGCGCGCGCCCATCGCAATGGCGTTGGCGTCGTTGTGGGTCCGCGCGAGCGCCGCCGACAGCGGCTCGCTGACCAAGGCACAGCGGCACGCCGGATTGCGGTTCGCCGCGATCGAGATGCCGATGCCGGACCCGCACAGCGCGACGCCGCGCTCGACGCGGCCATCGGCCAGCGCGGCGGCGACGGCATAGCCATAATCGGGATAATCGACGCTCGCGCCGCCATCCGTGCCGAGATCGAGCACTTCATGCCCCTCCGCGCGCAGCCATTCGGCGAGCAGGGTCTTCAGCTCGACGGCGGCGTGATCGGATGCAATGGCGATGCGCATCGGCGACGCTTTCCTGGGAGGCGATGGACGGATGCCCGCGCCTTTAACCCCGCCGCCGCGCGAATGCCACCGTTGAAGCCAGGCTTTCTCCTCAGCCGCGCCGCCAGACCATCATTTCTCCGCCCGCCGCCACCGTCCCGCCGCTGCCGACCGGCTCGTTCGCGCCATCGGTGAGGAAGGCGATCGTCGCCGCATCCTCGCCGGGCACATGCGCCAGCGTCCGGTTGCCATCGGGGAGCCGCGCGACGACGACGCCCGATCCGGGGCGCCCGTCACGCGCGTAGAAAACGGTATAGGTTTCGATCGTGGCCGGCCCGGCATAATCCTTCACCAGTTCGGGAACCGGCCCGCGCGCGGCATCCGCCTCCGCCTGACAATCGAACGCATGCGCCTCGCCCGCGCCGGGCAACGGCTCGACACCCAGCACGATCGCATGATTATGCGTCGCGAAGCCACCGTTCGCGAAGAGCAGCCCCGTGCGCCCGTCGCCCGCGCGCAGCGAATCGACCATCTCGGCCACCGCGTGGCTCATGTAATTGCCGATCGGGCCGCCGCCGAACGTCAGCCCGCCGAACACGGTCGCGGGTTTTTCGAGCGGCCAGCCGATCACGCGCCGCGCCATTTTCGGCACGCAGGGGAAACACGAATACAGCTCGGCGAGATCGAGATCACCGGCCGTCACCCCGTTCCATTCGAGCGTGCGCTTCAGGCACACTTCCATGCTCGGCGACTTGTCATAGCGATCGCGCGCCATGAAATCGTCCGCCTCATGCGCCGCCGCGCCGCGCCCGACATGGATGATCCGCCCCTCCGGCACGCCGCGCCGGCGCGCTTCGGCAAGGCTGGTGACGATGAAGCCGGCGCCCTGATTGACGCTCGAATTGGCGACCATCAGCTTGGTGTACGGGAAAGCGATCGGGCGGTTCTCCGCGGTCGGCTCGATCACCTCGTCCACGCTTTTCGGCGCATGAATCCACGCCGCCGGGGTGCTTGCGGCCACGGCGCTGAAACGCGACCAGATCTCGCCGGATTCGCGCTGCCCTTCGGCCAGCGTCTGCCCGTAAGCGGCGCGCCCGGCGTTCTCGTACAGCGGATAGACATCGACCGGCGCGGCAAGGCCGTGGATCTGGCGATAGCCCGGCGCTCGCCCCTTCGCGAGATTGCGGATCGGATTCTGATCCGCCACCGCCGTCTTCGCCGCCAGCGCGGCGCGCTGGCTGGCGGTGCGCAGCGCCTCGCCGCCCGTGACGACCGCGATCTTCACATCGCCGGTCGCGATGCGATTGGCGGCCTCGTTGAGCAGCAATATCGGGCTGTCGCCGTTCGGCCCGACCGATTCATACACGATTCGCGCCGCCGATCCGATCCGGTCCGCCACCTTCTGCGCCAGCGGATTATCCTGCCGGAAGCTGATCTGCTGCACCACCGCGACCGAGCCGGCATCCGCCAGCCAGCCGCCGCCGGCATCGCGATCCGCCTCCTCCAGCGCGGCGACCATCAGGCCGAGCGAATCGCGCCCCTGCATCGGGTCCGCCGGGCGGTCGCTGACCTGCCCGACGCCAACGATCACCGCGACGCGTTCCGGATCAGCCGCCACCTCAGCGCGCCTTCCATACCGGCGCGCGCTTCTCGGCGAACGCCTTCGGCCCCTCGCGCGAATCCTCGCTGGTGAACACGACGATCGTCTCCTTGCGGTTCTGCGCCCAGGCGGCTTCCTCGCGCGCCACCTTGCCGTCCGCGATGCCCTGCGCCATCCGCTTCGACGCCTGCACGGAGAGCGGCGCGTTGACCGCGATGCGCTCGGCGAGCGCGAAGGCCGCATCGAGCAGCCCCTCGCGCGGGGCGACCGCGTTGACGAGGCCGAGCTCCAGCGCGCGCTGCGCGGAAATCGGATCGCCCGTCAGGATCATCTCCATCGCGATCTTCTTCGGCAGCTGCTCCGGCAGGCGGAACACGCCACCCGCCGCCGCGAACAGCCCGCGCTTCGGCTCGGGCAGGCCGAACCGCGCGTCATCCACCGCCACCGCAAGATCGCACGCGAGCGTAATCTCCAGCCCGCCGCCCAGCGCGGTGCCGTTGACGCACGCGATCACCGGCTTGGAGATCGCGTGGCTGACGATCCCGGCGAAGCCCCAGGCCTGCTTGGCCTTGTCATCCGGCGCGAGGCTCTCGCCCCGCGACAGCGCGACCAGATCGGCGCCGGCGCAAAAGGATTTGTCGCCCGCCCCGGTGACGATCACGCAGCGGATCTCGGGATCCTTGTCGGCCGCCTCCAGCGCATCCCCCACGCCTTCGTGCACGAAGCGGTTCACCGCGTTGCGCGCCTCGGGGCGGTTGATCGTGACAAGCATCACATTGCCGCGCGTTTCAACCGTCACGGCGTCATTGCCAAGAGCGCTCATATCCTCTCCTTCAAGCTGCCTGTTCGATGATCCTGTCGCCGAGAAGCGCGGCGACCGCATCCTCCTCCAGCCCGAGCCAGTCCGCCACCACCGCCGCGCTGTCCTCCCCGATGCGGGGCGCGGGGCGCTGATCGGGATCGGGCAGCCCGCCGGATCGCGCCGGCCGCCCCTCGACCAGAAAGGGCGCGTCGATCAGCGGATGCCGCGCCTCGCGGAAGGTGCCGAGCGCGCGATATTGCGGGCTGGCCGGTATATCGACGACGCGCACCATCATCCCGGCGGGGATGCCTGCCGCCTGGAGCGTCGCCGCCACCTCGTCGGGCGCGCGGGTGGCCGCCCATCGCTCCGCCGCCGCGCGATCGCTGCCGCCGGTCAACGCGGCGAGCGCCGCGCGATCCGCGCCATCCCGCAGCGTCACCGCGCACCATTCGTCGTCCCCCGCGCAGGCGATCAGCCAGTCCTCGCTCGTGGCGCCAGGCTCTATCGACAGACCGGCGGCAGCGGCGGCGAGCCCGGCGATCTCCGCCGCCTTCTCGCCCAGCATCACCTCCGCCTGGCTCAGGCTGGCGCTGCCGCCGCGCCCGGTGCGCATCCGCCGGATGAGCAGCGCCAGCACCGCGCACGTCCCGATCCGCGCCGCGACATGATCCGGATAGACGGTGACCGCATCGGAAAAACTTTCCGGCTCGCCGGGATAGGTCCATTGCTTCGTAAGCCCCGCCGCGCAGCGCACCAGCGGCCCATAGCCGAGCCGGGCGGACCACGGCCCGGTCGGGCCGAAGGCGGAACTGTCCACCGTCACCAGCCGCGGGTTCGCCGCCGCCAGCGTCTCGCGATCGAAGCCGAGCGCGGCGAGCGTGCCGGGCTTGAAATTGGACGCCAGCACGTCGGCCTGGCGCACGAGATCGAGAAACAGCGCCTTGCCGCGCGCGGAGCGCAGATCGATCGACAGCCCGCGCTTGTTGCGGTGCCCGGCGGCGAAGGTGAGCGATACCGCCGCATCGTCGCGCGACTGGCGCTGACCATCGGGGAAGGCGCCGTTCTCGACCTTCACCACCTCCGCGCCCATATCGCCGAGCAATCGCCCCGTCTCGCCACCGACGACGATCACCCCCATGTCGAGCACGCGAATGCCGGCGAGCGGCGCGTCCGCCGGCGCCGGCGCCGCGAACACCGGCCGCGCGCCCCCGAACCGCGCGCTGCCGCCCGCCTCCGGGACGCCGCCGGTTATGCCTGCGCGCACGCCATCGATCTCCACCGCGCCGTTCGGAAACGGGAGGCGCAGGCCCGGCGCGATCTCCACCGGCGCGAACGCCTCACGCGCGATCATCTGGGGGGTTTCGATCGCCTCCGCCACATCGAGCAGCGCGGCGGCGGGCACGCCATGCGCCTCCGCCTCCGCCTCGATCTCGGCCCGCGTCTTCGGCGCGAGGAAGCGCACGAACGCCTCCCTCAACGCCGCCGAGCGATAGCGCGTGACGAGCTTTTCCCACTCCGCGCCGGCGAACGCCGCCGGCTCGCCCATCCATTTGAACATGCCGCGCCACTGCCGCGGCGCCAGCACGCACAGCCGCACGAAACCGTCGGCGCAGCGGAAGATCGGGTAGCGATGGCGCTCGTCCGTGCGGGTGCGCGCCATCTTCCACAAGGGGACACCCGATTGCGCGCTGCCCGACAGGCCGTAGCCGGGATCGAGCGCCTGCATCGCCGCCTCCAGCAGCGCAATATCGAGCCGGTCGCCCCTGCCGGTACGCAACCGCGCGATGAACGCCGCGAGCGCCAGATAGGCGATCTGTGGCGCCGCCGTCTGAAACGTCAGTTCACCGGGCGGCAGCAGCGGCGGCCGCCCCGGCAGCCCGGAGCGCGAGAGCCCGCCGGTCAGCGCATGCAGCACCGCGTCGCTCGCCTGCCAGTCCTTCCACGGGCCGTTCTCGCCGAAATCGCTGATCGAAACCACCACCAGCGCCGGGTTCGCCGCCCGCACCGCCTCCACATCGAGCCCGGGCAGCCGCGCTTCGAGCAATATGTCGGCGTCACGAGCCAGATCGAGCAACCGCGCCGCATCGCCCGGAAGATCGATCGTCGCGACCCTTTTGCCGAGATTGGCGGCGGCGAAACCGAGCGCGATGCCGCCCGCCTTCGGGCCGGTCAGGCGATCCGCGCCGCCCCCGCGCGGCTCGATGCGGATCACGTCGGCACCCAGCTCGCGCAGGAAACGGCCGATCGCCCCGAGCGGCCCCGGCACCGCATCGATCACGCGCACGCCCGCGAGCGGCAGGTCCGCCGGCGTCATGACGGCAACACCAGCTCGCGGCGCGCCGCGCTGCGCAGATAGAAATCGACGAATCCGGTTTCGTCGCCACCCGCCGCCGCGACACGATCGTGCGCCGCGATCAACGCATCCGAGAGCGCCGCCCAGCGCGCATCGAGCGCGGTGAGCGTCATCGCGGTGTCGCCGTCGACAGCGTCGCCGAGCAGCGCCCGCATCTCCGCTATGTCGGCAAGGCGCCAGGCTGCCGCCTTCTCCGCTTCCTGCGCGGCGAGCAGCGCCAGCGCGCCCGTGCCGCCGAGCGTGGCGGCGCCGAACGCGTCCCCCGCGCCGATCGCCTGCGCCATGCCGCTGGCGATGACCCCTGCCCCGATCAGCACATGGCCGAGCTGGCTCTGCGCCTCGCCCGACGGATCGGGCGTGATGCCGCGCCCGGCGAGCGCCGCGGCGATCACCGCATCCTGTCGCCGCCCGACATACCACCCCGACAGCCCGAGCACGGGATCGCTGTGCCCACCATCGACGAACTCGCGAAAAGCGGAGAGCCAGATCGCCGCGCCCTTCACCGAATTGAACATCAGCCACCAATCGAGCGCCGCCCGATCGACCTCCAGCCCGCTCGCTGCGCGCCAGATCTCGAGCGCGCGCTCCTGCGAGACCATGCCGCATGCGCTGCCGGCCTGGAAATGATCCCAGATCGGATTGAGCGCCCAGCCGAGATCTTCCAGCGGATCGCCCAGATGCGCCATCTCCCAATCGAACATCGCGAGCATCCGCCCCGCGCCGTCATGCATCATGTTGCCGGAACGATAATCGCCGTGAACGAGCGCGATGCGCTGCGCGGGCGGCGGGGGATTGGCGCGCAGCCAGCGGATCGCGGCGCGCACGATCGGCTGCGGCAGGAACGCATCCTCGCCGATCACGCCTTCCCAGTAATCGAGCGCGATGCGCCAGCATTCGCCCGGCGCCGGGGCGGGAAGGTGCGCCGCGATCGGCGTGCCCGCCGTATCGAGCGCCGCAAGCCGCCCCAGGCCGGTGAAGAACTGCTCGCCAAGCGCCGCCGCGTGATCGCCGAATCCGGCCCGGTCGAACGGGCTTATCACCTGCCCGTCGTCGATCCGCTCCATCAGGAAGAACGGCCGCTCCAGCTCCGCCCCGTCACGCTCCAGCGCCACCGCGCCGGGAACGGGCAGAACGCCCGCCGCGCTCTGATACGCGCGAAACTCGGTTTCGCTTTCGGTTTCGATCAGCCCGGCTTTCGGCTCGCGCCGCAGGATCAGCCGTCGCCGGTCGCCATCGACGAACGCGTCGAAACGATAGGTTTCGCGGCTCGCCCCGCCGGGAATGCGCGCCAGATCGCGGATCACCACCTGCGTGCCCCACACCCGCGACAGATACGCCTCGATCTGCGGGCCGATCATCGGGCGGCATCCAGCATGTCGCGGAAGCCGGATGGTGCATGCGGCCCGATCACCAGTTGCTCGAGCACGCCCTTGCCGCGCGTCACCGTGCCGTCCGGCGCGGTCATCGTCACGCCGACGACCGCCTGGATGTGCAGATGGTGCGGCAGCATCGGATCGAGCTCGGCCGGCACGAAATCCTCGCGTTCCACCGTCACCGCCTCGCCATGATGGCGGCCATGCGCCCAGGTGGGGTGGCCATAGCCAAGGCCGAGCATCTGGAAGGTCGGCCCGATATCGAACGCGACCCTGGTTTCGCCCCGCTCGTCGCGCAGCGACAGCGACGCGCCCGCCGCGTGGCGCGTGCCCTTGCGCCAGTCGATCGCGTAATCCGCCGTTTCGTAATGATGCTCGTCATCCGGGCCGCCCCCTTCGGGCCGCCACGTCGCGCGCCGGTTCCAGAAGCGGCCGTGCGCGTCGTCGTTGGTGTGGCAGTAAAGTTCGCCGCCCTCCATCGCGCACGGGCTCCACAGCCAGAAGAACTGCGGCGCGATCGGCGGGCTGGCGGGCTGCGCATCGGGCGCGCCGATCGGGCGCACGCCCCACGAGCGGTCTCGCGTGCCGAGCCAGCCGTCCACGTCGATCCGCCGGCCGTCCACCTCGATCCAGCCGGTGTAGCGCCCGTTCTGCGTCAGCCGCGTCACATCCATCAGCACGCGCGGGCCGTTGCGGCGCGTGAAGCGCGGCTCCTCCAGCGGAAAGGCGCGGCCGGTGAAGGTGATGTCGGCGCGGATCCGCTCATCGGGCGCATCCACCGTGAGGCGCAGCGCCTTGAGCGGCTCGATCACCTCGATCGCGATCGGGCCGACCGTCGTATCCATCCGCTCCATGCCGAGGCCACGGCTGGCATGCAGATTCACCTGGCGCCCGTCGATCAGCACGCAGAAGGCGGCATCGATCACGTTGATATGCGGATAGACGCCCAGCGCGGCGGCGAAGAAGCCATCCTGCCCCGGTTCCGGTGCATAGCCGTTGAAGAAATAGCGATCGTAGAAATTGCGATCCGTACCCGCATAGGCGACCGGCTCCGCCGTCTGGTGGATCGGATAATCATCGCCCTTGGTAAGCACCATGCCCGCTCTCCTTCAGGGGTCGCGTTCTATCGACGTCGCCCCCGGTTGGACCAGCGGCGGCGGCGCTGTCAATCAAACAATAACAGAAGTTATGCCGCCAGACGCCGCGCCGCCGGCGCACCTCTCGCACCACGCACCAACCGCCCGGGAAGCGCCCCGGTGGGCTCGCCATCGCGATAGGTGATCTGGCCCGCCACGATCGTCGCGACATAGCCGCGCGCGCGCTGCATCAGCCGCCGCCCGCCGGCCGGAAGGTCGTGGATCACCTCCGGCGCCAGCAATGTGAGATTGTCGTAATCGATCACGTTCAGATCCGCGCGCAGCCCCGGCAGGATCATGCCGCGATCGCCCAGGCCGACCAGCGCCGCCGTATCCGCCGCCTGCTGCTTCACCACGAACGGCAGCGACAGTTTCGGCCCGCGCACGCGATCCCGCGTCCAGTGCGTCAGCAGCGAGGTGGGGAAGCTGCCGTCGCAGATCATGCCCACATGTGCGCCGCCATCGGACAGACCGGGCACCGTATCGCGATGCATCATCATCTCGTAGGAAGCATCGAGCGAGCCGTAGCCATAGCTCAGGAACGGCAGATAGAGGATGCCGCGCCCGTCGTTCGAGAGCAGATGATCGAGCGCCACTTCCTTGGGATCGCGCCCCTGCGCCGCGGCGATGGCGGCGATCGTGTGATCCGGCGTCGGCTCGTAATCGGGGCTGTCGGCTCCCAGCGGATACATGCCGCTCCATGCCGCGAAATTGGCCGATCCGAATGGCCCGCGCGGGCTCGGCGCCTCGGCGACGAGCCTCGCGCGCAACGCGGGATCGCGCAGCCGCGCGACCTGCTCCGCGATCGGCAGCCCCGCGATGTCGCGATAGCTCTGGTGCGCGCTGAACGGATTGACCGTGAGATCCAGCCCGAACAGCACACCCACGGCGCGCGCGCTGACCTGCGCCTTCATCGGCAGCCCGGCATCCACCGCCTGCTCCAGCGCAGCGAGGATCAGGCGATAGGAATCGGGCGCCTGATGGCTCTGCGCGAGGCTGAAGCTGAGCGGGCGGCCCGATTTCTCGACGATCCGGCGGAACATCGCGAATTCGCCCGCGGCATCCGGGTGAAAATCGCTGACGAGTTGCAACACGCCCGCGCCGCGCCCGCCGTTTGCGGCGGCAAGCCCCATCGCGATGCCGGTCAGCTCATCCTCCTCCGCCGTCAGCGTGGGGGTGGGCTCGCCGGCCTTGGTGCGGTGGTTCAGCGTGCGACTGGTCGAGAAGCCGAGCGCGCCAGCCTCCACCGCCTCACGCGCGATCGCCGCCATCCGCGCGATATCGTCCGCCGTCGCCGGCTCGCGCGCCACGCCGCGTTCGCGCATCACGTTCACCCGCACCGCCGCGTGTGGCAGTTGCGTCGCGACGTCGAGATCGAAGCGGCGCTGCGCCAGCGCATCGAGATAATCGGGGAAGCTCTGCCAGTTCCATGGCAGGCCGGCGGTGAGCACCGGATAGGGCAGATCCTCCACCCCCTCCATAAGATACACCAGCCGGTCGCGATCTTCCGGCAGGCACGGCGCGAAGCCGACGCCGCAATTGCCCTGCACGATCGTGGTGACGCCATGCCACGACGAGGGCTGGAGCCGCTCGTCCCACGTCGCCTGCCCGTCATAATGGGTGTGCACATCGACGAAGCCGGGGGTGACGATCCTGCCGCGCGCGTCGATCTCCTCGCGCCCGCGCCCCGCGACCCGGCCGACCACGGCGATCGCGCCCCCGGCCACCGCGATGTCCGCCTCGAACGGTTCGCCGCCCGATCCGTCGACGATCGTGCCGCCGCGAATCACCAGATCCCAGGCTGCTTCAGCCATCGCATCTCTCCTCGATTTTCCGGGAGGGTGCGTCCGCCGATCCGCTAAGTCAAATGTGTTAGCGGCCGTCGGTCAGCGCTGCACCAGCGGCGCGAAGCGGGCGACCTGCTTGCCGATCATCCGCAATTGCTCCACCACCGCCGGATCGCTCGCGCCGCCGGTGTCGTCGAATTTGGTGACCTGGCTGTTGATCGCGGCCGCGAACGGCGTCGGCCAACCCCGCAGCGCGTGGACGATCGAGCGCAGCGCCGCGATCGTCGAGCCGGTCGCCTGCCAGCCATAAGCGGTGGCGATCAGGCCAACCGGCATATCGGCGAGATACGGGCGCGCCTCGTCGCGCGCGGTTTCCTCCAGCAGGTCGAGCGCGTTCTTGACCAGGCCGGAAATGCTGCCGTGATAGCCGGGGCTGGCGATGATCATCGCCGACGCCTGCCGCACGGCCTCGACGAACTCGCGCTCCTCCGCCGTCCGCTCGGGATTGCGCGGGTCGTACAGCGGCAGCTTCGCCAAATCCGCGCCGTCGAACATCCGCGTGCGGAACCCCGTCTCGCACGCCGCGCCAAGCGCGATGCGCAACGCCCGTTCGGTGGAGGATACGCCGCCCGTCGTTCCGCCGATCCCCACCACAAGCGGGCGATCGTCCCCGCTTGCTGCTTTCGCTTCCGTCGCCATCGGGCTAAGCCCTTCGCATACGCCGGCCCCTTGCGGCAACTGTCTTATTGAAGTAATACGCCAATGGCCGACCGCCACGACGACGATATGATCCCCGATCCCCACGATACAGGCCGCCTGCGCTACAACCACGCACCCGCGGCGCCACGCGCGCCGCTGCCGGCGTTCGACGCCTGGCAGGACGGGCCGACGGAGCCACCGCCGGAGCCGCCGGTCGCGCCGCACGGGCGCGGGCGCAATATCGGCCGCTGGCTGGTGCGCGGCCTCGCCGGGCTGATCGTCCTCCTCGTCATCGCGATCGCGTGGCTGGCGGTGACGGCGCCGCTTTCCCGCTCGCTCAAGCCGCCGACGCCGCCCTCGATCACGCTCACCGCGTCGGACGGCACGCCGATCGCGCGGCGCGGCGCGATCATCGGCGCCCCCGTCGATGCCGCGAAACTGCCGCCGCATGTGCGCGAGGCATTCATCGCGATCGAGGACCGGCGCTTCTATTCGCACTGGGGGATCGATCCGCGCGGCATCGCCCGCGCCGCCTGGGCCAATGTCGGCCATGGCGGGGTGCGGCAGGGCGGCAGCACGATCACGCAACAGCTCGCCAAGAACGCCTTCCTCGATTCGGATCGCACCGCCGCGCGCAAGCTGCGCGAGGTGATGATCGCGTTCTGGCTGGAAGCGTGGCTGACCAAGGACGAGATACTCTCGCGCTACCTGTCGAACGTCTATTTCGGCGATAACGTCTATGGGCTGACGGCGGCGGCCAAACACTATTTCGGGCGCGCGCCGGACAAGCTGAACGTGGGGCAGGCGGCGATGCTCGCGGGGCTGGTCAAGGCGCCGTCGCGGCTCGCGCCCACCAGCAATCTCGATGGCGCGCAATCGCGCGAGATGGTGGTGGTGGGGGCGATGGTCGATGCCGGCTTCCTCACGAAGGCGGAGGGTGATGCCGTCCAGCCGCAGCGCGTGCTGGCGAAGCGGCCGGAGCAGCTTCCCAGCGGCACCTATTTCGCCGATTGGGTGCTGCCCGAGGCGCGCGATCAGGCGGGCGAGATCCGCAACGAGGCCGTCATCCGCACCACGCTCGATCGCGATCTCCAGCGCACGGCCGAGCGCGTGATCCGGCAGGCCGGGCTCCGCCAGGCGCAGGCCGCGCTGGTGGCGATGACGCGCACCGGCGAGGTCGTCGCGATGGTCGGCGGCCGCGATTACGCCAAAAGCCCGTTCAACCGCGCGACGCAGGCGCGGCGCCAGCCCGGCTCCACCTTCAAGCTGTTCGTCTATCTCGCCGCGATGCGCGCCGGGATGACCCCGGAAACCGAGGTCGATGATTCGCCCGTCGAGATCGCGGGGTGGAAACCGAAGAACGACACCAACGACTATCTCGGCAGGATACCGCTGCGCCGCGCGTTCCAGCGTTCGTCGAACGTCGTCGCGGCGCGGGTTACCGAGCAGGTCGGCGTGAAGAACGTGATCCGCGCGGCGCGCGATCTCGGCATCTCCACCCCGATCGCCAATGAGGCGACGATCTCGCTCGGCACGTCGGAAGTGTCGTTGCTCGAACTTACCGCCGCATTCGCCGGGGTCGCCGACGGACGCTATCCGGTTCAGGCGCGCGGGCTGAAGGACAATAGCGAAAAGCCGTGGTACGCCTCGCTCACCGGCGGCCAGAAAACGATGCCGTCGACCATTCACGACGAAATGCTGGAGCTGCTCGCCGCCTCGATGCGCGGCACCGGGCGCGCCGCCGCACTCTCCGTTCCGGCCTATGGCAAGACCGGCACATCGCAGAGCGGGCGCGATGCTTGGTTCATCGGCTTCGCGGGCGATCTGGTCGTCGGCGTGTGGATCGGCAATGATGACAACACGCCGAATCCGGGGCTGCACGGCGGCGGCATCCCCGCGCAGATCTGGCGCAACTTCATGGTTTCCGCGCTCGATCTGAAACCGGTGGTGAAGGCGCCGCCGCCCGAGGAGATCGATCCCGAGGCGGTGATCGACGACGTGGCGGATAATGTGCTCGCTCCGGTCGCAGGCCAGATACAGGGCCAGGTGCAGGGCGTGCAGGGGCAGCTCAAGGGGCTTGGGATCGATCTGAAGGTGGGACAGGACGGGTCGATCGTGGTCAACCGGGCGCGCGACAACACGCCGCCGCCGCCGCGCCGCGAGGAGCGCGCGCCGCCGCCCGAGGCACCCCCGCGCGACTGAAACCGGCACGGCCGACCCAGCTTCTGATCCAAGCGGGAGAATCGGGTCGACAGCGACGCGCCGAACGGTAGAGCGGGCGTGCCCGGGTCACACGCACGCGCGGATGATCGCAGGCCAGCCACAGCAGCATTAGAGGCGAACCTGATGAGCGACGCGATCCGGCCAAACTCCACCCGCGCCGCGATCCTCATTCCATTCGCCATCGTCACGGTGATCTGGGGCTCGACCTGGCTCGTCATCCGCGATCAGCTCAATATCGTTCCGCCGAGCTGGTCGGTCACCTATCGCTTCCTCACCGCCGGCATCGCGATGCTGATATGGGCGCTCATCAAACGCGAGCGTTTCGATTTCGGCGCGCGCGGCTGGGGCTTCGCGGCGGCGCTTGGCACGGGGCAGTTCGTGCTCAACTTCAACTTCGTCTATCGCGCCGAACAGCACATCACCTCCGGCCTGGTCGCCGTGGTGTTCGCGCTGCTGCTGGTGCCCAATGCCGCGTTCGGGCGCATCTTCCTCGGCCAGAGGCTCGGGCGCCAGCTGATCCTGGGATCGGGCGTCGCGATCGCCGGCGTCGTGCTGCTGTTCATCAATGAGGCGCGCAACGCCCCGCATGGATCCGGCGCGCCGATCATCGGAATCGCGCTCACCTGCTGCGCGGTCCTGGCCGCCTCCAGCGCCAATGTGATGCAGGCGACGGAGCTGGCGCGCCGCTATCCGATGATCGCCACGCTCGCGGCGGCGATGCTGATCGGCGCAGGGCTGGATGCGATCTGGGCGTGGGCGACGGTGGGGCCGCCGGTGTTCGAATGGCGCGCCGGCTATATCGCGGGCGTCCTCTACCTGGGGCTGGCAGGCTCGGCGCTCGCCTTTCCGCTCTATTTCACCGTGATCCGCGCGATCGGCCCGGCGAAGGCGGCATATTCCAGCGTGACCGTGCCGGTGATCGCGATGCTGCTGTCCACCGTTTTCGAGGGCTATCGCTGGTCGCCGCTGGCGATCGGCGGCGGGCTGCTCGCAGCCGTCGGCCTGGTCATCGCGCTTACCGCGCGCAGGCCGGCGCGGTAATCGGGATAAAACGGCACCCAGCCGAGCAGGCGCTTCGCCTTGCCATTCGCCACCCGCCGGTTCTCCGCGTAGAAACCGCGCGCCGCCGGCGACAGCGCGTCCGGCGAAACGAACGGCGGGGGCGGCATGCCGAGCAGCCGGGCGGCATAGTCGATCACGTCATTCTGGCTGACGGGCAGATCGTCGGCGAGGTTATACGCGCCGGGCGGCCCATCGAACCCGGCGATGACGCCGCTGGCGATATCATCGACATGCACGCGGCTGAACACCTGCCCCGCAAGGGCCACGCGATGCGCCGTTCCCGCGCGGACGCGATCCAGCGGCGAACGACCCGGCCCGTAGATCCCCGGGAGACGGAATACGCGCGCGTCGCGCGCCAGCCACGCCGCATCCGCAGCGGCCCGCGCCCCGCGCCGGCCGCCGCCGATCGGCGCGGTCTCGTCCACCCATCCGCCGCGCGTATCGCCATAGACGCCGGTCGAGGAGAGATACCCCAGGGTGCGCCCGCCGATCACATCGCCATAATGCGACAACACCGGATCGCCACCGGCTTCGTCCGGCGGCACGCTCGACAGCACGTGCGTCGCCGCCGCGACGCCGGCGCGCACCGCGTCCACATCGCCGAAGCGGATCGTGCCGTCGCGGCCGTCGCGCGTCGTCCCCAGCACGGGCCAGCCCCCCGCCGCGACGATCGCGCGCGCGGCGTAGCCGAGGCCGAACACGAACAGCCGGCTCACGACGCCATCGGCCCTTTGAAGAGCGTCCCGAAATAATCGCCCCTGTTCCACACGGGCCGCGCATCGGCATCGGCGATCTCGCGCGCGATGCGATAGTTGGCATCGACGAAACGCACCGCCTGATCCCACATGATCGGCAGGGCAAGATCATCCGACGGCTTGTGATAATGTCGCGACATGAACGTGGCCGTCGCGTCCTTGCCCGGCCCCTTTGGCCCCGGCCACAGAAACGCCGCGGGAATACCGCGCCGCACGAAATTGAAATGATCCGATCGCACGAAGATCGCATCGTCCGGCATCGGATCGGGCGAGACGGTTACGCCGATCGCGGCGGCCGCGCGCGCGATCACCGGGCCCAGCGTCGATCGATCGCCGCCGAACGCCACCAGATCCTCGAACCTGTAAGTGAGGATCGACATGTCGAGGTTCACGTTGGCGACGATATCGCCGCGTGCCCCGGCCGGATGCGTCGTGAACCAGGCGCTGCCGATCAGCCCCTTTTCCTCGGCGGTGAAGGCCACGAACATGATCGTCCGGCGCGGCGCCCTTTCCCGGAAGCGCTTCGCCTCCTCGATCAGGCTGGCGATGCCGATCGCATCATCGAGCGCGCCGTTGTTGATCGTATCCCCGTTCGCATCGGGCGCGGTGACGCCGATATGATCGAGATGCGCCGACAGAACCACCACCTCCTTGCCAAGCACCGGATCGGTACCTGGCAGCACGCCGACCACATTGGATGATTGCGCCTTGTCGAATGCGCTCGCCGTCTCGATCGCGAGCGTGCCCGGCAGCGATTGCGGCGCGTAATGCGGGATCTTCTTCGTCGCCTCCCTTGCGAGCGCCGCCCAGTTCATCCGCGCGCCGGCGAACAGCTTCGCCGCCCCCGCTTCGCTGAAGGTGGCGACGATCGGGATCGGGCTGGACTGATGGCCGGCGCCATCCGCCTCGGCATAGACCATGCGCGGCTTCGCGGTGCTATCAAATGTCTGCCTTGCCGCGCCGCCCGGCATTTTGAGCTGGATCACGCCGACCGCGCCCCGCGCGGCAGCCGCCGCGGCCTTGACGTCGATGTCGCCCAGATACGCGCGTTCCTCCGCGTTCAGCATGCGCGGCGCACCGGGAAGTACCGCGACGATCTTGCCCTTCAGATCGAGCCCGGCGAAATCGTTGCGCCCATTGCTGCCACCCGCGACGCCATAGCCCGCGAACACCACCGGCGCCTCCAGCGATACCGCCGCGCGGGCGGGATCGGGCAAGGCGGCATAGTCGGTGCCCGCGACCAGTGTTTCGCGCTTGTCGCCGACGGCGCGCACGACGCGGCTTTTCCCCGTGGTGCGATAGCTGACCAGCGGCACCGCCTGGAGATAGCCGCCATCGTCGCCCCCCGGCCGCAGGCCTGCCGCGTAGAACCGCGCGGCGACATATTGCGCGGCGATATCATATTCGCCGCTCCCCGCCTCACGCCCCTTCATCGCGTCGGAGGCGAGAAACATCACATGGGCCTTGATCGCCGCCTGATCGGGCGGCAGCGGCGCGTCGTTCGCGGCGGTTGGCGCATCCTGTGCGATGGTGACTGTCGACAGCGGAACAAACGCGATCAGGCCCGCGCGAGCCAGCAGGGAGAAAACTCTCATACAGGGGGCGGACTATCATTCCCCCGCGCCTGCGCAAGGTTTCGATGGAACCACCGATCTTCCGGGCTATATTTCCCGCATGATCGACGCACAGACCGCCGCCGCCCTCCCCGCCGTCACGCGGCGCGAGGATTACCGCCCGCCCGCGTGGCTGGTGCCGGAAGTGGCGCTCGATTTCGATCTCGATCCCGAGCGGACGATCGTGAAGGCGCGCTTCCGCGTCACCCGCAACGGGGTGCATGGCGATCCGCTGCGGCTCGACGGCGCGGGCCAGGCCCCGCTGGCGGTGCTGGTGGATGGCGTTGCGGTCAATGACTGGCGGCGGGAGGGCGACGATCTCGTCATCCCGCTGACCGGCGCAGTGCATGTGATCGAAACGGAGGTGGAGATCGCCCCCGCGCACAACACCCAGCTGATGGGGCTCTATTCCTCCGGCGGCAATCTGTGCACGCAATGCGAGGCGGAAGGATTCCGCCGTATCACCTATTTCCCCGATCGCCCCGATGTGCTCGCCACCTATCGTGTGCGGATGACCGCGGACAAGGCACGCTTTCCGGTGCTGCTGGCGAACGGCGATCCGATCGCGTCGGGCGATCTTCCGGATGGCAGGCACTGGGCCGAATGGCACGATCCCTATCCCAAGCCGACGTATCTGTTCGCGCTGGTGGCAGGCGATCTGGCGGTCAACCGGGGCACGTTCGTGACGCAATCGGGGCGCGAGGTGGCGCTGGGCATCTGGGTGCGCGCCGCCGATCTGTCCCGCACCGATCATGCGCTCGATGCGCTCAAGACCGCGATGGCGTGGGACGAGCGCGTCTATGGCCGCGAATATGATCTCGACGTGTTCAACATCGTCGCCGTGGACGATTTCAACTTCGGCGCGATGGAGAACAAGGGGCTGAACATCTTCAACAGCCGCTATGTCCTCGCCGATCCCGACACCGCGACCGATTACGATTACGACGCGATCGCCGCCGTGGTGGCGCACGAATATTTCCACAACTGGTCCGGCAACCGCGTGACCTGCCGGGACTGGTTCCAGCTTTCGCTGAAGGAAGGCTTCACCGTCTATCGCGACCAGAGCTTCTCGGCCGATCAGGGCTCACCCGCGGTGAAGCGGATCGAGGATGTGCGCGGCCTGCGCGCCAGCCAGTTCCCGGAGGATTCCGGGCCGCTCGCGCATCCCGTGCGCCCCGAAAGCTATATCGAGATATCCAATTTCTACACCGCGACGATCTACAACAAGGGCGCCGAGCTGATCCGCATGATGGCGACGATCCTCGGCCCGGCGAAATTCCGCGCGGCGACCGACCTGTATTTCGCGCGGTTCGACGGGACGGCGGCAACCTGCGAGAATTTCGTCGCCTGCATGGAAGAGGCGGGCAACGTCGATCTCTCGCGTTTCCGCCTGTGGTATTCGCAGGCCGGCACCCCGCGCATCTCGGCGAGCATCGCGCAGGACGGGGGCCGGGCCACGCTGCGGCTCGCGCAGCATGTCCCGCCGACGCCGGGCCAGCGCGACAAGCAGCCGATGGTGCTGCCACTGAAGCTGCGGCTGTTCGGCGCGGAAACCGGCCGGCCGCTGACCGACGAACGGCTCGTGCTGCTTGAATCGACCGCGGAGACGATCGTGTTCGATGGCATCGGAGAGCGCCCGGTGCTGTCGGTCAATCGCGGCTTTTCCGCGCCGGTCGTCATCGAAAGCGATCGCACCGCCGCCGATCTCGCTTTCCTCTCCGCGCATGATGACGATCCCTTCGCCCGGTACGAGGCGATGCAGCAGCTCATGCTCGACACGCTCGTCGCCGCGACGGTGGAAAGGCGCGCGGATCACACGGCGGTGATCCGCGCGGTGGCGAACACGCTCGCCAACGCGGGACTCGACCGCGCCTTCGTGGCGGAGGCGGTGCTCCTGCCGTCCGAAAGCTTCGTCGGCGATCAGCTCGCCACCGTCGATCCCGATGCGATCTTCGCCGCGCGTGAGGCGCTGCGCCGCGATATCGGCACCGCGCTCGCCGCCGAATGGCGTGCCGCCTATGAAGCGGCCGGCGACGAGCCTTATGCCTACAACCCCGACGCCAAGGGCCGCCGCCGGCTGCGCAACGTCGCGCTCAATTATATCGCGGCGAGCGGCGCGACGGATGCCGCCTCCATCGCCTTCCGCCAGTTCGAAGCCGCCGATAACATGACGGACCGGCAGGCCGCACTCACCACCCTGGTGAACAGCGACTGGGACGAGCGCGAGGCGGCGCTCGACGTGTTCCACCACCGCTACGCCGACAATCCGCTGGTGCTCGACAAATGGTTCCAGACGCAGGCCTTGTCGAGTCGCGCCGATACGCCGGGGGCGGTGGCGCTGCTTGCCGAGCATCCCGATTTCACGCTCACCAATCCCAATCGGGCGCGCAGCCTGATCGGCGCATTCAGCGTCAACCAGCGCGCCTTCCATACGGCGGGCGGCCACGGCTATCGCTTCGTTGCCGATCAGCTCATCGCGCTGGACCGGATCAACCCGCAGACCGCCGCCAAGCTGCTGCCGCCGCTCGGCCGCTGGCGCCGTTTCGACACCGATCGCGCCGCCGCGATGAAGGCCGAGCTTGAGCGGATCGTCGGCACGCCGGGCCTGTCAAAGGATCTGTTCGAGCAGGCATCGAGAAGCCTGGAGGGCTAGAACAGCCGCCCGCCGTTCGGCACGGTCGCGCTCGGGCCGACCAGCATGACCTTGCCGTCCACGTCGGGGAAACCGAGCGTCAGCACCTCGCTCATCATCGGGCCGATCTGGCGCGGCGGGAAATTGACGACGGCGGCGATCTGCCGCCCGACGAGCATATCGGGCGTATAATGGTCGGTGATCTGCGCGGACGATCTGCGCACGCCCAGCGTCGGGCCGAAATCGATGCTCAGCCTGAAGGCGGGCTTGCGCGCCTCCGGGAAGGGATCGACCGCCACGATCGTGCCCACGCGGATATCGACCTTCAGGAAATCGTCGAAGCCGATCATGGCGGCGGCATCCGCCGCCGGATCATGGTTGAGATGCATCAGAAATCCGGGTTCTCGTAATAGGATGGCGGCTCGATGCCGCGCATCCGCTCCGCCAGCAGCGGGCGGAAGCTTCGGCGGCTCTTGAACGCGGAATACCATGCCTTGGCATGGGTATGCCCGCTCCAGTCGATCCCGCCGAGATAATCAGCCACCGAAATCTGCGCGGCGGCGGCAAGATCGGCGAGGCTGATCGTCGCGCCGGCCATCCATTTGCGGTGATCGAGCAGGAAATCGATATAATCGAGGTGCCCGATCGCGGACTTCATCGCTTCGCGCAGCCGCGACGCATCGGGCGAGGCGCGATGGACGATCCGCTTTATCATCCGCTCCTGCAACAGCGGCCCGGTGACGTCACGATAGAAATGCGCGTCGAACCATGTCACCAGCCGGCGGATTTCGGCGCGATTGGCGGCGGTGCCGTTTATCATCTGCGCCTTGTCGACCGTTTCCTCGAAATATTCGCAGATGCCCATCGAATCGATCAGCAGGATATTGCGCGTCGGATCGGCCATCACCGGCGTCTGCCCGGCCGGGTTCATATCCATGAATTCGTCGCGGCGCGCCCAAGGTTCCTCGGGCACGAGTTCGTAGCCGACGTCCTTCTCGTTGAGCAGCGCGCGAACCTTGCGGGTGAACGGACACAAGGTGAATTGGTAGAGCTGCCACATGCGCCCATCCATAAGCCGAGCGACGCCGGTGCGGCAACGCCGCTCGACGCGGAATTTCTGGCGGTCGGCGCGCGATCGCGATCGCTATGCCGACCGCCGCGGTTTACTCCGCCGCCTCCAGCACCTCATTGTCGTCCAGCGGGTGCGACAGGCGGCTCAGCATCTCCTTCGGCACGACCTGCCAGAAGTGGCCCGCGACGCGATCCCAATCCTCGAGGATGCCGCGCGACCATTTGCTGTCGGTGACCCGCGCATGCTCGCGGATCAGATTCTGGAGCACGCTCTGCCAGTGCAACGCGGCGATCCGCTGCCACACGATGTTTTCCGGGTTGGCGCGGCGCGCGAACGTGCCGGCGGGATCATAGATGAACGCCATCCCCCCGGTCATTCCGGCGCCGAAATTCGCGCCGACCTCCCCCAGCACGACCGCGACGCCGCCGGTCATATATTCGCAGCCGTTCGCGCCGCAGCCCTCGACCACCACGGTCGCGCCCGAATTGCGCACCGCGAAGCGCTCGCCCGCCTGCCCCGCCGCGAACAGGCGCCCGGAGGTGGCACCGTACAGCACGGTATTGCCGATGATCGTGTTGTCCTGACTGGCAAGCGGCGAGGACACCGCCGGCCGCACCACGATCACCCCGCCCGACAGGCCCTTGCCGACATAATCATTGGCATCGCCGAACACCTCGAGCGTCACGCCCTTCACCAGGAACGCGCCCAGGCTCTGACCGGCCGATCCGCGCAGCCGGATCGTGACATGATCGTCGTTGAGCGTATCCATGCCGAAGCGCGCGGTGATCTCGCTCGACAGCCGGGTGCCCACCGCGCGGTGCGTGTTGCGCACCGAATAGGTGAGCTGCATCTTTTCCCCGCGCGAGAACACGGCCGCCGCATCCTTCAGGATCTGCGCGTCGAGGCTGTCGGGCACTTCGTTGCGGAACGTCTTGAGGCTGAAGCGCCGCTCGTCGTCCGCCGCGTCCACCTTGGCCAGGATCGGATTGAGATCGAGATCGTCGAGATGCTCCGCGCCGCGATTCACCTGGCGCAGCAGCTCCGTGCGCCCGATGATCTCGTCAAGGCTGCGCACGCCCAGCCGCGCCAGGATGTCGCGCACCTCCTCGGCGATGAAGGTCATCAGGTTGATGACCTTCTCCGGCGTTCCGACGAACTTCTGGCGGAGCGCCTCGTCCTGCGTGCAGACGCCGACCGGGCAGGTGTTAGAATGGCATTGCCGCACCATGATGCAGCCCATCGCCACCAGCGACAATGTGCCGATGCCGAACTCCTCCGCGCCGAGGATCGCGGCGATCACGATATCGCGCCCCGTCTTGAGGCCGCCGTCGGTGCGCAGTTTCACGCGGCCGCGCAGGCCATTGAGGGTCAGCACCTGATTGACTTCGGACAGCCCCATCTCCCACGGCGTGCCCGCATATTTGATGCTGGTCTGCGGGCTCGCGCCCGTGCCGCCGACATGGCCGGCGACGAGGATCACGTCCGCATGCGCCTTCGCCACGCCGGCCGCGACCGTGCCGATGCCGGCCGACGAAACCAGCTTCACGCACACGCGCGCGCGTGGATTGATCTGCTTCAGGTCGTAGATGAGCTGCGCCAGATCCTCGATCGAATAGATATCGTGGTGCGGCGGCGGCGAGATCAGCGTCACACCCGGAGTTGCGTGGCGCAACTTCGCGATGAACTCGGTCACCTTGAAACCCGGCAGCTGCCCGCCCTCGCCGGGCTTGGCCCCCTGCGCGACCTTGATCTCGATCTCCTCGCAGGCGTTGAGATATTCGGCCGTCACGCCGAACCGCCCGCTCGCGATCTGCTTGATGACCGAATTGGCGTTGTCGCCATTGGCATAGGGCGTGTAGCGCGCCTTGTCCTCGCCGCCCTCGCCCGACACCGCCTTGGCCCCGATCCGGTTCATCGCGATCGCCAGCGTCTCGTGCGCCTCCGGGCTGAGCGCGCCCAGCGACATGCCCGGCGTCACGAAGCGCTTGCGGATTTCCGTGATCGGCTCCACCTGATCGACCGGCAGCCCTTCGGACGGGAAGTTGAACTGCAACAGATCCCGCAGGTAGATCGCCGGCAGATCGGATACGCCGCGCGAAAACTGTAGATAGGTGGAATAGCTGTCGGTCGACACCGACGTCTGCAACAGGTGCATCAGCTGCGCCGAATAGGCGTGCGGCTCGCCCGTATGCCGCTGGCGATAGAAACCGCCGATCGGCAGGTTGACCACCGCCTCGTCGAACGCCGCTGCGTGCCGCTCGGTCGCGTTGACATGGAGCGAGGCATAGCCCTCGCCCGAAATCTTCGCCGGCATCCCGGGGAACAGATCGTTGACGAGCGCGCGGGACAGGCCCACCGCCTCGAAATTATAGCCGCCGCGATAGCTGGAGATCACCGCGATCCCCATCTTCGACATGATCTTGAGCAGCCCTTCCTCGATCGCGGTGCGATGCCGCTCCAGGCATTGCTCCAGCGGCAGTTCGCCGAACAGCCCGCGCGCGTGACGATCCGCGATCGCGGCCTCGGAGAGATAGGCGTTCACCGTCGTCGCGCCGACGCCGATCAGCACCGCGTAATAATGCGTGTCGAGGCATTCCGCGGTTCGGACGTTGATCGACGCATAGGAGCGCAGCCCGCGCCGCACGAGATGCGTGTGCACCGCCGCCGCCGCCAGCACGCCGGGGATGGCGACATGCTCCGGCCCGATATGTTCATCGGTCAGGAACAACTCGCTGCGCCCCTCGCGCACCGCCTGTTCCGCCTGGTTGCGGATGCGCTGGATCGCGGCGCGCAGCCTTTCCGGGCCGCCGTTCGCCTCGAACGTACAGTCGATCTCTGCCGCCGCGCCGCCGAAATATGCCTTGAGCCGCCCCCAGGCAGCCGACGTGAGCACGGGCGAATCCATCACCAGCACGCGCTCGCGCCGATCCTCGGTATCGAGGATATTGGCAAGATTGCCGAACCGCGTCTTGAGCGACATCACGTAGCGTTCGCGCAGCGAATCGATCGGCGGGTTCGTCACCTGCGAGAAATTCTGCCGGAAGAACTGGCTGATGAGGCGCGGCTTGTCCGAGATGACGGCGAGCGGCGTATCGTCGCCCATCGATCCGATCGCCTCCTTGGCGGTTTCGACCATCGGCGCGAGGATCAGCTCCATATCCTCCAGCGTCTGCCCCGCCGCGACCTGACGCCGCGCCAGCTCCGCGCGATCATAACGCGGCACGCTGTCCGCAGGCGCGGGCGGCAGATCGCCCAGCGTGGCGAAATTGCCGATCATGGCGGCATAATCCTGCTCGCCGGCGATGCGATCCTTGATCTCGCGATCGTGATAGACGCGGCCCTCGGCCAGATCGACCGCCACCATCTGCCCCGGCCCCAGCCGGCCCTTGGCGGTGATCGTCGATTCGGGCACCACGACCATCCCGCTTTCGGAGCCGACGATCAGCAGGCCGTCGGCCGTCTCGGTATAGCGCAGCGGGCGCAGCGCGTTACGGTCCATGCCCGCCACGGCCCAGCGGCCGTCGGTCATCGCCAAGGCGGCCGGGCCGTCCCAAGGCTCCATCACGCTGGCGAGATACTGGTACATGGAGGCATGCGCCGGGGGCACATCCTCCTCGCCGACCTGCCACGCCTCCGGCACCAGCATCAGCTTGGCGGTCGGCGCATCGCGGCCGGAGCGGCAGATCGCCTCGAACGTCGCATCGAGCGCGGCGGTATCGCTCGCGCCCGCGGGGATCACCGGCTTGATATCCTCGGAATGCTCGCCGAACGCGATCGATGCCATGCGGATCTCGTGGCTGAGCATCCAGTTCTTGTTGCCGCGGATCGTGTTGATCTCGCCGTTATGCGCCAAACAGCGGAACGGCTGCGCCAGCCACCATTGCGGGAACGTGTTGGTGGAATAACGCTGGTGGAAGATCGCGACGCGGCTCTCGAAGCGCTTGTCGACAAGGTCCGGGTAGAAAACCGACAGGCTTTCGGCAAGGAACAGGCCCTTGTAGATGATCGATCGGCAGGAGAGCGAGCAGATGTAGAAGCCCTGGATCTGCGCCGCGATCACGCGCTTCTCGATCCGCCGGCGGATGAGATAGAGGTTCTTCTCGAACTCGGCGGCATCCACGTCGTCGGGCATCGGGCCGGCGATCATGATCTGCTCGATCTCGGGCCGCGTCTCCTGCGCCTTGCGCCCGATCACCGACACATCGACCGGCACCTGCCGCCAGCCATAGATCGTGTAGCCCGCTTCGATGATCGCGCTTTCCACGATCGTGCGGCACGTTTCCTGCGCCCCGAGATCGGTGCGCGGAAGGAAGATCATCCCCACCGCCAGCCGGTTCGGCTGCACCTTGTGCCCGCCCGCCGCGATCGCATCGTCGAAAAAGCGGATCGGCAGATCGACATGCAACCCCGCGCCGTCTCCGGTCTTGCCGTCGGCATCCACCGCGCCGCGATGCCACACCGCCTTGAGCGCATCGATCGCCGACTGCACGACGCGGCGCGACGGCCGCCCGTCAGTGGCGGCGACGAGCCCCACGCCGCACGCGTCGGATTCGAACTCCGGGCGATACATCCCATGGGTGGCGAGATAGGTGCGCTGGTCGGTCATGAGTTCTTGTTCCGGTCTTCGGGCAACATTTCCTGGCGGATGCGTTCGAAGGCGTGCTTGCCGGCATCGGCCCCGGCCACGCCGCCCAATTCCCGGCCGGCGGCGCCCATCCTGGCCTGGATTTCCGGCATCAGCCTGAGCGCTTTCGCGCCCGCGCCGCTAGCATAGAACGCCGCGATCGCGTTGAGCTCGTCGGTGGTGAACGCCGCCGCATATTCGGTGGCCGCCCGCGCCATATAGGCGGGGTACTGTCGTTTGATCGCGACCATGAACTCCTGCGACAGGATCGCGATCATCCGGTCGTGATTCTCGGGCGCGCGGGAATTGAGCGTGTCGATGATGCCCTTGCTGGCCGGATTGCTGGCCATTTCGCCGATCACGGCCTTCGCGAAAATCGGCGCGAGCTGGATGAACGTTCGATCCAGCGTCGCCTCGACGCCCATCTGCTTCAACAGCCGCTCCGCAGCGGCCTGACGCGCGGGATCCGGCGCGGCGACCGGCGTCGCGGCGGGCTGCGCCGCCGCAATCGCGGGCACGCCAGCCACTGCGAGCGCGAGCAGTGCGCGCAACATCATGCCGCCACCTTTTCGCGCGCGGCCTTCGCCTTCAGCCACTTGTGCATATTGGCCGAGACATCGCGGCCATCGCGGATCGCCCAGACCACAAGGCTTGCGCCCCGCACGATGTCCCCGGCCGCGAATACGCCGTCGAGGCTGGTCATCAGCGTCTTTCCGTCCACCAGCACGGTGCCCCAGCGCGTCACGCCCAGCTCGGGCGCGCCCCACAGCCGCGGCAGTTCCTCCGCGTCGAAGCCCAGCGCCTTGATGACGAGATCGGCCGGAAACGACATCTCACCGCCCGGATCGATCTCCGGCGCGCGCCGCCCGCTGGCATCCGCCGCGCCCAGCCGCATCCGGCTGGCGCGCACGCTCGTCACCCGCTCGCCATCGAACGCCAGCGGCGCGGAGAGCCATACGAATTCCACGCCCTCCTCTTCGGCGTTGGCCACCTCGCGCTGGCTGCCGGGCATATTGGCGCGATCGCGGCGATACAGGCATTTGACGCTCTTCGCGCCCTGCCGGATCGCGGTTCGCACGCAATCCATCGCGGTATCGCCGCCGCCGACCACCACCACATGCTTGCCCGCCGCATCGAGGCTGCCGTCGTCGAACGCGGGCACGACATCTCCGAAGCTCTTGCGGTTCGACGCGGTGAGATAGTCGAGCGCCTCCAGCACGCCGCCCGCGCCGCTGCCCGGCACATCGATCGCGCGCGCGCGGTACACGCCGGTCGCGATCAGGATGGCGTCATGCCGCTTGCGCAGATCGTCGAGCGTCGCATCGCGGCCCACCTCGAACCCCTGATGAAAGACGATGCCGCCCGCGCGCAGCCGTTCGACGCGGCGCATCACGACCGGTTTCTCCAGCTTGAAGCCGGGAATGCCGTAAGTCAGCAGACCGCCGGCGCGATCATAGCGATCGTAGACATGCACCTCATAGCCATAGCCGCGCAGATATTCCGCCGCCGCCAGACCCGCAGGCCCCGCGCCGATCACGCCCACCGACTGGCCGCGCGCCGGCCCGGGCTTCAGCGGCTCGACCCAGCCCTCCTCCCAGGCGGTGTCGGTGATGAATTTCTCGACCGATCCGATCGTCACCGCGCCATGGCCGGAGAATTCGATCACGCAATTGCCCTCGCACAGCCGATCCTGCGGACAGATGCGGCCGCAGATTTCCGGCATGGTCGAGGTGCTGTTGCTCAGTTCATAGGCTTCCTTGAGCCGGCCTTCAGCGGTCAGGCGCAGCCAATCTGGAATGTGATTGTGAAGTGGGCAGTGCACCGAACAATAAGGCACGCCGCATTGCGAGCAGCGCGACGCCTGATCTTCCGCCGTGGGCACGGCATAGCGATCCGCGATCTCGCGAAAGTCCGCCGCGCGCGCCTCCGCGTCGCGCTTGCCAGGATAGGATTGCGCCGTCCCGACGAATCGAAGCATCTTTTCCGCTGCCATAAATCCTCCGCCACATGCGTTCTCACACGCACGCCAGGACAACAAGGCAGCATTACTGACTTAAACGGTAAATTGTCGCACCCGCGGCTCCACGCCTCGTAGAAATTGCGGCGTTTTAGTCCCGTATCGGTACTATCGTAGCGAAAGCGCGGCCAATGCCACGACACCGGCAATTATCCGATACCAGGCGAACGGCTGAAAACCATGTTTCGTCACCACCGACATGAACCACCGCACCACGACGATCGCGACCAGAAACGACACGACAAAGCCGATCGCGATCGATCCGAGATGATCGGCGCTCAGTTCATGCCGCGCCTTCCACAGCGTCAGCGTCGTCGCGCCGAGCATCGTCGGGATCGCCAGGAAGAAGCTGTATTCCGCCGCTATCTCCCGGCTCACTCCCATCGCGCGCGCGCCCATGATCGTCGCGCCCGAGCGGCTGACCCCCGGGATCATCGCCAAGCATTGCAACACCCCGATGGCCAGCGCCGTGCGCCATGACATCGCTTCTACCGACCCGGTCCGCACGGGCGGCGCGACACGCTCGATGAAGAGGATCGCGATACCGCCCACGATCAGCGCAATCGCCACCACGAGCGGCGCGATCACCGGCGCCTCCAGCACCGCCTTGATCGCCTTGTAGGCGATCGCACCCACCACGGCGGCCGGCAGAAAGCCTAGCGCCACGTTGCGGGTGAAGGCGATGGCGGCCGGATCACGCCGCGCCAGCCCATGCGCGACGTTGACGAAACGGCGCCAGAACAGCACCACCACGGCGAGAATCGCGCCAAGCTGGATAACGATGTCGAACACCGCGTCCGCCTCCGGCAGCCCCAGCAGCGAGCCGGCGAGGATAAGGTGCCCCGTCGAGGATACGGGCAGAAATTCGGTCACACCCTCGACGATCCCCAGCAGGATCACGATCAGCAGGTCGTTCATGAGCAATCCTTGGGTCCGCCCGTGAACGGGCGCGGGTGGATCAGGCTTTGGCGATCGCGGCGAATCGCCCGGCGCGGCGATAACGCACCAGCCACGCGGGAGCGACCGCCGCCAGCGGGGTGGGCGTCACGCCCAGCGCGGCCAGCCCCTCGGCATCCGGCGCAACCACCGTATCGTGCTGCAACAGCTTCCACTGATCCATCGTGATCGGCGCGCCGGGCAGGAAGCCGAGCGACGCGAGCGCCTGGCCGGCAATATCGGGCAGCGCCGGCAGCGCGCGATCGCGCCCGATTTCCCGCGCGATCCAGCGGTGCAGTTCGGCCATGGTGAGCACATCGGGGCCGCCGAGTTCATATGTCCGCCCGCCGAACGTGGCCGGGGCGCCTAACGCGGCCACCACCGCCGTCGCCACATCGCCGACGAATACCGGCTGGAAGCGCACGCCAGCGCGCAGCACCGGAACGATCGGCAGCGCGGCGATCAATCCGGCGAACCGGTTGATGAACTGATCCTCGCGGCCGAACACTGTCGCCGGGCGCAAGATCGTCGCCGCCGGGAACGCCGCGCGCACCGCCGCTTCCGCCTCGCCCTTGGTGCTCGCGTAGCGCGACGACGCCCCGGCATCCGCGCCGATCGCCGAGATATGCACCAGCGAGACCGCGCCGGCCTTCGCCGCCGCCTCCGCCACCGCCCGCGCACCATCGACATGAATCCGCCTGAGATCGCCCGTGAAGCTGCCGACGAGATTCACGACATGATCCGCGCCGGCGATCGCGCGCATTATCGTATCGGACCTGGTCACGTCGGCCGCGACAAACTGCGTCTGCCCCAATCCGCCGAGGGGCTTGAGAAACCAGGCGTCGCGGGGATCGCGCCCGGCCACGCGAACGCGTGCGCCCGCCGCCAGCAGCGCCTGCGCGACGTAGCGGCCAATGAAGCCTCCGCCGCCAACGAGCGTGACCAATCTGTCCTTCATGCGCGAGCCGTCCAATGCGATTGTTCGATCATCCGCGCCTACCTCCCTCGCGCACCCGTTGACAAGGCCACGCGGTCTCCCCTAGAGGCGCCGGCCTACCCCGTGCCCAGATGGCGGAATTGGTAGACGCACCAGCTTCAGGTGCTGGCGCTCGCAAGGGCGTGGAGGTTCGAGTCCTCTTCTGGGCACCACTTCCGGTCAAAGATGGGCACCGCGCCCTCGAGGCGCGGGACGCCGCTGGTGACGCCGTTCGCCAACGCCGCTCGCGGACCATAGATGAGAATCTTGTCCGTCGCGACGGTGACGTCGGATACCAGCATTCGCAGGTAAGCGGTCCGCAAGGTCGGATCGTCGTCAACGGCCCTACCGAGGCGTTCAATCACTTTGCGCAGGACGCGAACTTCAACCGCGGCGGCTATCGCCTGCTCGAGGACGAGTGGGCGAGGGACAAGCGTGCTGGAAGAGCTGTGACGGTGAAGATCGTTCCACAAGTCAGCAGCGCTTCCGTGCGGCCATCGACGATTAATGTTTGGTGGACCGTCGATGGCAAGACAAAGAGCCTAAGATTTCCCAACGAACGACCGGAGAAGCGCCGTGGCGGAAACTGAATCGGAGCGTCTGCTGAACGAGATTGGTCGATTACTGATGGAGGATAGCGACTATCCCTCGGAACCCACGCTACTCTATGCGCAACTTGATCATAACATGATTGGCGAATCGATCTTCAAGGAACTCGGCAATCAGCTGCTCTATCGGTGGCCCGCAAACGAGCGCTTGCCCTACGCGCTTCTCGAATTGTGGGAAGCACAGGACGGGCGGGATCGGTGGTCGGAACTGGAATATGTGATGCGCGACGGTCTATTCGAAGTGGCGTATTTCTATCCGGACGAAATCGATCCCCGGGAAGATGTGATCGAACGCCGGGAACGTGCGCTGCGGCGGCATTTCGGAAAGAAGCAGATCGTCTACCCGCCCCTGCCCTTGGAGGACGAAGCTCAAAACTACGAAGTATAGGTCATGTCCTGTCGGGCGTTCGGCGCGGAATTGATATTCTCCAATGATTTGAGTGCCCAGCTTTGTCCCCTGTGGGGCACCACACTCATGTAGGCGAGCCTCATAGCGGACAGAGCTGGGCACGCGGGCCTTGTGAGGACGCCCCAGCTCCGCTTGACTTGTTGTAAAATGTTGCTCAAATGTTCTAGCCGCAATGGTAGCGGGGCGGCATGAACGAGGCATCACGCGATAGGAAATCGAGCGCTTTTTCATGGTGGCTGCGAACAGGAAAGCTACCACCAGCGGTCAATCCTGACGATATCGAACTCAAATTCAACCCATGGCACGATCCGGCCGACGGTCGGTTCACCTTTGCTGGTGCGGGACGCCATTATGGTGCCGGCGGGACTGATACGGCCAGCGGGGCGAGCAGTCGCACGTCCGCCCGCGCCGGCGCCACGCCTGCTTCAGTGGGCCGCAGCAAGTCGCAGACCGCGACACGGTCGAAACCGGAAACATCGCGTGCCAGGCCACCGGCGAGTGACGCCCACAGGCCAGTGAGGCCCATGTCATCCCCTGTGCAACCCAGAGGTATTGAAGGAGGACGGCCGGGTAACCAGCCGAACCCCGTTACCGAATTCGTCGGTGGCGTAGGTGAAGGCCTTCACGAAGTCGGAAGAGAAGCGGTGGCGGGAGTCCGCGCTGCGCTGACGACGAATCCGGTGACCACCGTTCGCAACACCGGTCGCGGTATAGCGGCTATGATCGATGCTGCGATTGCTGCCGAGGATACCCCCGCCCGTATACAGGTTTCGCGTGCGGCAAGCGCAGTCGCCGACGCCTCGGCGCGGGATCTCGGTCGTGCCACCGCGACGGTCGCCGGGAACGTTGCGCTGACGGCAGCGCCAGGGGCGGCGCTCTCGAAAGCAGCCGCATTGCGCCGACTTCGCATGGCGAGGCCGCGAACGACCTTCGATCCGCCGCAGATCGGCTGGGTGAAGGAGACGACCAGGTCGCAAAAGCCTTGGAAGGCTTACAACGATGCTGCGACGGGCGCCCAACCCGGTCGGGCGCCGACGTTGATGCGGACGATGGCGGACGGATCGAAGCGGCCGGTCAAGTTCGATGGAATCCAAGGCGATTATGTGATCGACCGGAAGTGGTCGGTCGTTGATAGGGCTAGGGCGCGAGCTCAGATCTTGCGGCAGTCGCAGGTGTTGGCAGAACACCGCCTGATTGGAACGTGGGAGGTCCCCACGCCTGTCGAGAAGCTCAAGGCACTGAAGCTGCTCAAGAAGATGAACATAACGAATATCCACGTAAAGGTCGTCAAGCCATGATTGCCATGCAGATTGCGAGCATTATTGCGGAATATGTCGTGTTTCTCGAACTCACCGATGAGGAGGAATTGAACCTCGACACCGCCGTGAAGATGATGGAGGCTCTCGGCAGCCATCTCGAGGAGCTGGACAAGGAATTTCTTCGCGAACTGGTGGATGCGTTTCCTGTTATAGCGGAGGAATACAGCGGCGAGGCGCAGGAGGTCGTGCGCAATATCGCATACAGCTTCTACCTTGAGGAGGCGCTCGCAGCCGACGATCCTGTCAGGTTAGCCGAATTGGAGGCACTGCGCGACGCGAGGGACTGAACGCCGGCTGGAATTTTAAAAACCGCGTGATCATGGCTTCGTCTATCTCTTTCATCGGCGACTGATCGAAATTCTCCAATGATCTGAGCGCCCAGCTTTGTCCCCCGTAGGGCACCATTTCTCCTGCGCTAAGCGGTTGAGATTGATCGAAACGTGGGCGATATATTCGCCGATCATCCGGTGGGCCATCGGTTCAACAATGCGAGTGACCTCTTCTTTGGCTACTTCCTCAGCCTTTTCCCTCGTCAGCCCGCGTAAAGCCCAAAAGCCGTATAAGGCCGCAATAGCGAACATTGTTTGGAAAACGGTTAGAAAAACCGCAATGTGGTCGTAGTTAGGTGCGCCACGCTCTCTCCACAATATGAGCAGGCCCGCTGACCTTAGACGCGGAAGCTCCCTCCTCGCCAACACGCACGACGGCCTAACAACGCTACACCGATAACTCCGCCCGCTCGTGGTCTGCAAGCACGCGCGAAGCCTACCTACCTGCTCGCCAGTGTAGAGGCTGTCTCCACCTACAAGCTGTTCCCCATTCATCGGCGGCGACTCGAAGCACTGATTTACAAGGTGTTCGCACCCGCGCAAATCGATCTCATCATCACCGATCGCTTCGGCATCCCGTCAAGCCGGGCGAGTGGTTCCTCGCGCCTTCGGCGTGACCCCGCGTGCCGAGCACGATCGCTGTTCTCCATGTAGCACGACAAGGTGACCTCTTCGAAGTGATGCTGTCGGCCGCTGCCAACCTGATGATGGGGGGCAGCCTCGACGAGAACGGCGAGCTGACATGCCGCGCGTGCCGGAAACCTGCCCGTCTTTGCGCGCTCGAACGCCCCGGTTTTCCGCCGATCCGGCACCGCGCTTCCGATCGTTTCAGAACCAGTTGGTTGGGAAGGGGACCTTAACCGCCGAGGCGGTAATCTGAGGAGCGATAGCAGGAGCCCCGGCCAGCATGTGGAATGACGACAATGCCATCTACGACGATGGCGAATGGATCACTTGGACCGAGATCAACTCCCACCTCGAACGGTTAGAGTTCGAAGCCCGCTTCCCGGACCTCGAAGCCGATCTGGTGCCGATCTTCCAGAGCCTGCTTTCCACGGCGCAGGATTACTACGAACTGACCGGGCGGCACCTTCAGGTCTATGGCGATATCGGCGAGCTATACGGCGTCATCACGCACGGGCTGAAGCTGCACCGCAATTACGCCCAAGGGTCGGACGGGAAGATCGGCAACCACTTCGTCGAGGTGAAGACCATCACGCCGTTCAAGAGCAACGATGTCGTCGCCCTCAACCTCAAGCGCAACTTCAGCAAGGTGCTGGTCGTGAAGATCGGCGCCGACTTCGAGGTCAGGGGGAAGCTCATCGACCGGAAGGCGTTGCCCAAGGCCAAGGGCGACCGGCTTAAGATATCGTGGGATCAGTTCGAGCAGGCCGACACCGCCTGAACGTCACCGCGCTCGGTCGATCGGCAACTACAATTGGTTGCCCTTCCAGATGGGAATGCGGTTGGCATTCAAGATCGGTGTGCGTGCCATGTTGCCTCCGTGGGTGAGGACACGGGGGTGGTGCCAGATCAAAATTATCACACTCACTGAACTACTCGACCCGTTCCGAAACCTAAGCGAGTCCTCCGGGAATGACCAGCGCATCGCCCGCTACCCCCGCGACTCGCAAGACAGCCAGACCACCGCGAACCAGCGTCGAGAACTCATGGTCGTCGCCGAGCGGCTTGGTCACCGACCCCGGTATCAGCAGCTTGAACGGACGTGACAGGCGCCCCGGCTACGATGCGCTGATGAAGGCTGTGGCGCGGCGCGAGCTCGACATGGTGGCAAGCAGGGCCGTGGACCGGCGCGGGCGCTACCTCCAGAACCTCGTCACCCCCTCACCGCGATCAACGCCAAGGGGGGGGGACCTCTATCTCACCAGCAGGCGCTCGACACCAGCACGCCCAGCGGACGCGCCATGTTCGGCATGCTGTCGGTGTTCGCCGGCTTCGAGCGATCCACAGATCCACAAATGAAGACAGGGGCCGCAGCCCCCGTCTCGATTTGGTGCAATTCAGATTGCTTGTTAACAACCAGACCTGCGATTTCTGAGCCACAAATCTTTCAGAAATCACAGGCGGTGTCAACCAGCTCAGAAATCGACCGGTCTGGTCGCAACATAATGCGATTGCGGCAGCTTGCTTCCTCATAGCAACGGCTTTCCTGTTTTACGATGTAAAAATAATCGCTTTATAGGAATTGATTTTAGCCCTGGCCCCCGGCAACCTGATGATGCGAAATGGATTGGTTCGGTTTCGCTGGAGGCCCGATCTGGAGCCTGGACGGGCGTATGCTTGCCCAGGCTCCAGATCGGCAGGGAGGGAATACAATGGCGACGCGGCTTGGCCTGGACATCGGCACCAACAGCATCGGCTGGTGCCTCTTCCTTCTTGATGAACATGGCAATCCAAAGGGCATCCAAGACATCGGTGTCCGCATTTTCTCGGACGGGCGCGATCCCAAGTCAGGGGCATCGCTCGCGGTTGACCGGCGCAATGCGCGGGCGATGAGGCGGCGGCGTGATCGCTACGTTCGGCGCCGGTCGGCGTTGCTGCAAGCCCTCGTCGATACCGGCCTGATGCCCACCGATGCTCAGGATGCCAAGGCGCTGGTCGGGTGCGACCCTTATGCTCTGCGCGCGGCAGCACTGGATGAAGCATTGAATCCCCACCAGTTGGGCCGAGCACTGTTCCATCTCAACCAAAGGCGAGGTTTCAAATCGAACCGTAAGGCGGAGCGCAAAGCGGGGGATGATAAGGAGGGCGGCAAGATTGCGAGCGGTGCGAAGGCGCTCGATCAGGCGATGCATGATGCAGGCGCGCGCACTTATGGAGAGTTTCTGGCTGGCAGGGATGCGAAACGTGTTCGGATTCGCACGGATGGAGACGGCTACGACTTTTACCCCGAACGCCGCCATCTGGAAGCTGAGTTCGATGCAATCTGGGCAGCACAGGCCACACATCATCCCGCGCTGCTGACCGATGCTGTGCGCGACCGGTTACGGCGCATCATCTTTTTCCAGCGCCCACTGAAGGCGCCGAAGGTGGGCAACTGCACCTTTTTCCACGAGGAAGAGCGCCTGCCCAAGGCCCATCCGCTATTTCAGGAAAGGCGGCTGTATGAAGAGGTCAATCAACTCGAAATTACCAAAGCCGGCGCACCATCGCGCAAGCTGTCGCTTGATCAGCGTGACAAGATCATTCTCAAACTCAAATCGGCAAAGACGACAAGCTTTTCAGGCCTGGCCAAACTGCTGAAGCTCGCCGATGATGAGAGTTTCAACAAGGCTAGCGAAAACCGCACTGGCCTTGTCGGCGATGAAATCTTTGCCTCGTTCAGTGATAAAAAATGCTTTGGCGATCGCTGGGCGCATCTCGAGCCGGGTGTGCAATGGTCGATCGTCAAAGCCGTAGCAGAAGAGGAAGACCCTGTTCGCCTGCACGATTGGTTGATGTCCACGCATGGTGTCACCGTTGAACAGGCCGAAGCCATCGGCCGCGTACGCTTGCCCGAAGGGCATGGGCGGCTGGGCGAAACTGCCAGTCGGAAGATTCTCGCTGAGCTCAAAAAGGAAGTCGTCACATTCGACCAGGCGGCGAAGCTTGGGATCGACCGCAAGCACAGCAATTTCGACACAGGCGAAGTCTTGCTCCATCTGCCCTATTATGGCGAAATTCTCTCGCGCGAGATTCCGCCCGGGACGCTAAATTCGGATGACATCGACGAAATTCGCTGGGGCAAGATCACTAATCCTACCGTGCATATCGGACTAGGCCAGCTTCGCCGCTTGCTCAATGCTATCATCAATGTGCATGGCCGCCCCGATCAAATCGTCGTCGAACTGGCGCGCGAACTGAAGCTTAGTGAAAAAGACAAGGCCGAACACAATAAGCGCATTGGTGCGAACACGCGTGCGGCGGAAGCCCGGTCGAGGAAACTGCTGGAAAGCAATCAGCGCGATAGTGGTTCCAACCGGGCGCTCCTGAAGCTGTGGGAAGATCTCAATCCGAACAATCCGCTCGACCGGTGCTGCCCATTTTGCGGACGTCACATCGGGCAACTGGCGCTGTTCTCGGAGGAAACCGAGATTGAACACATCATACCCTATTCCCGCTCCTTTGATGACAGCGTCGCAAACAAAGTCATCGCCCATCGCAGTTGCAACCGCGAAAAGGGCAACAAGACCCCGTGGGAAGCATGGGGGCATACCGATCAGTGGGCGATCATCGCCGAGCAAGTGGCCCGGCTCCACAAATCGAAGCAGTGGCGCTTTGCTCCTGACGCAATGAAGCGCTTCGATCAAGAGGGCGACTTTATTGCGCGTCAACTGACCGACACGCAATATCTGTCGCGGATGGCACGGACCTACCTTTCGAGCCTTTATCCCAACAATGCCGGTGTTTATGTAATACCCGGTCGGATGACCGCGATGCTGAGACGGCTGTGGGGATTGAACGAGTTGCTGCCCGACCACAATTACGTCGAGAATCCTCATAGTGGTGCGCCCAAAAATCGCCTCGATCATCGCCATCATGCGATTGATGCGGCCGTGGTTGGGGTTACGACACGCGGCCTGTTGAACGAAATTTCGAAGGCGGCCGGCCGCGCAGAAGATCAGAATCTCGACAAGCTTTTTGTCGACCTGCCAAAACCGTGGGCATCATTTCGCGAAGACCTGCGTGACTCGCTTGCGCGCGTAGTTGTCAGCCACAAGGCCGATCATGGCCGCAAGGGCGTTCCCGCGAAGAGCAGGGATGCCACTGCCGCGCGCCTGCACAACGACACTGCATATGGGCTGACAGGCCTGACCAGCGACAGCGGCTTGCCGATTGTCGTACACCGCGTGCCCCTGCTCAGCCTCAAGCCGGCAGACCTCACCGATCCCATTCGCATCCCGGACGCGGCCTTGCAGCGGGCACTGTGGGAAGCGACGGAAGGCAAGTCGGGCAAAGAGTTTGAGGCGGCGCTTGTCAGGTTTTCAAAGTCAGATCCTGTATTCAAGGGTATCCGGCATGTGAGAGTGCGGGAGGCGTTGAAGATCATCCCGATCCGTGACGCTTCCGGCAATGCTTTTAAGGCTTATAAGGGCGATGCCAATGCCCGATATGATGTGTGGCGCATGCCTGACGGGAAGTGGGTATCAAGCTGGAAGGACAGGGACGGCAAATCGCATTCTGGAATTGTATCAATGTTTGACGCGCACCAGAGCATCCAGCCCGAACAGCGCCCCCACCCGGCGGCGAAGAGAGTTTTAAGTCTGCGCCAAAACGACTTGATTGCGGTTGAACCGCAAGGTCAGCCGCGCAAGATTATGCGGGTGGTGAAATTTTCCGGTGGAGGGCAGATTACATTTGCAGAACATCAGGAAGCAGGACCATTGAAAGCGCGAGACGCAACTTCTCCGGCTACTGATCCTTTCAAATATTTCTATTCTTCTGCTGGCGGCTTGCAAAAAGCCAAAGCCCGGCAGATTCGTATCGACGAACTTGGTCGTATCTTTGATCCAGGACCGCGGTAACCGTTCATTATCCATGATATGTCAGTCTTAATTTTCGAAGGACTGGCCATGGATCGTATTGTCGATATTGCTACCGATGATTTGCACCTGTCCGCGTATCGCGGATTTCTGGTTGTCAGCCTTGGTCGTCGGGAACAGGGCCGCGTAGCGCTCGACGATATTCAAGCCATCATCGTTCATGCCCATGGCGTAACCTGGACGACAAGTTTGGTGGTGGCCCTCGCCGAACGCGGCGCGATTATGGTGATGTGCGCGGCCAATCATTCTCCGGTGGCCATCATTTCTCCCGTTGACGGTCACCATGCACAGGCAGCCCGGATGCGAGCGCAATGGGAAGCGCCACGCCCCATGTTCAAGCAGCTCTGGCAAAAGATCATCGTGGGAAAGATCACGATGCAAGCGTCGCTGTTAACGGCTCAAGGCAAAGCTGAAGCCAATGCGCTAATGCTTATGGCACGGCGCGTCCGCTCTGGCGATACGAACAATCTTGAAGCTCAGGCTGCGCGCAAATACTGGCCTGCGCTGATGGGTAAAGAATTTCGCCGCGATCAAAACGCTGACGGTGCCAACGCCCTGCTGAATTATGGCTACACCGTCATGCGATCATGCGTTGCACGGTCGATCATCGGGTCCGGGCTGCACCCTGCAATTGGCCTGCATCACCACAATCGGCTTAACGGCTTCGCGCTGGCTGACGATCTTGTGGAACCGTTTCGCCCCCTGGTTGACGGGCTGGTCCGGCGGATGATCGACGAAGGTATCGAAGCCGTCACTCCCGAAGCAAAACAGCGGCTAGCCCGGCTGATCGGGCATGATTTGCGGCTGGGCGGGGCTATTTCGCCTGTGTCTGTGGCGACCCAACGCCTCGCTCAATCGCTTGCGAGGAGTTTCGAAGAACGCAAATCGGCACTCGCCCTGTTCGATCCGCCTGACGCCCTTGACTGGGCGTCGCTTGGGCAGCCGGTCGGGATTGAAGCATGAACCTGAGTGGATACCGGCTAATGTGGATATTCGTCATGTTCGACCTGCCCGTGGACACAAAGGAACATGCGCGGGAAGCGACCAAATTTCGTGAGTTTTTGCTCGACGAAGGCTTTGAGATGAGCCAGTTTTCGATCTATGCCCGATTTTGCAATGGCAAAGAACATTATGAGACTTACCTTCGGCGAATCGAGGCGCATCTTCCCGAACGCGGGGAGATTCATGTGCTCAATTTTACCGACAAACAGTATGAAAACATCATCCGGTTTTCGAGTCAGAGCCGCCAACGGCAACGAAAAAATCCGGATCAGCTCGCCATGTTCTGACGATTCATCGCGTTTTTGCGATGACAGATGGGGCTTCTTCCAGTCTCAATTCAACTGGTTAGGCACCCATCGGTCATAGCATTTCAGAAATCGCGGTCCAGCTGCAACGTTGCAGCCGTGCTGATCGTGCAGGCTGCGGTCATAGCATTTCAGAAATCGCGGTCCAGCTGCAACTAGACCCACGTGTCGCCGAAGACCCACGTGGTCATAGCATTTCAGAAATCGCGGTCCAGCTGCAACCTCGCGCGCTGCACCCTGCATTTCCCGGCGTCATAGCATTTCAGAAATCGCGGTCCAGCTGCAACCGTGATCGCGCGCGGCGCGGACACGACAACGGTCATAGCATTTCAGAAATCGCGGTCCAGCTGCAACCACCAGCAAGAAGGGGTGACCACTTCCGAGGTCATAGCATTTCAGAAATCGCGGTCCAGCTGCAACTAGACCCGCGCGTTACCGTAGACCCGCGCGGTCATAGCATTTCAGAAATCGCGGTCCAGCTGCAACCGAAGCAGGGCTGGGCGCGTCGGAAGGGGAGTCATAGCATTTCAGAAATCGCGGTCCAGCTGCAACGCTACCCCCGTCAGGCCGATTGCTTTCGAGTCATAGCATTTCAGAAATCGCGGTCCAGCTGCAACTGTGTCCCATGCTTATGCTATAACAGGCGCGTCATAGCATTTCAGAAATCGCGGTCCAGCTGCAACGCGATTGCTGGCTGTGCTGATGCTGGGGGGGGTCATAGCATTTCAGAAATCGCGGTCCAGCTGCAACACCGTAGCGAACTGCCCGCCCAGCTCGCCCGTCATAGCATTTCAGAAATCGCGGTCCAGCTGCAACGATGCCAGCCATGTCGCGATCGACGTGGACGTCATAGCATTTCAGAAATCGCGGTCCAGCTGCAACGCCAGAGCACCTCAAACGATTTGTAGGTTCGTCATAGCATTTCAGAAATCGCGGTCCAGCTGCAACCCGCGACAGAATAACCCCTCGCCGGAAATTGTCATAGCATTTCAGAAATCGCGGTCCAGCTGCAACTACACGCGGCTTGCAGAGTTTCTCGCCACGTCATAGCATTTCAGAAATCGCGGTCCAGCTGCAACTGCTAACACAGGGCGCGCTTTCCGGCGCCCGTCATAGCATTTCAGAAATCGCGGTCCAGCTGCAACGCAGGCGTGATATAGAGAATCAGGCCGAATGTCATAGCATTTCAGAAATCGCGGTCCAGCTGCAACGCGCCTCCCAATTCGCCTTTAGTTTCGTCGTCATAGCATTTCAGAAATCGCGGTCCAGCTGCAACGCTACCTTGACTTTGTGGCCGACCAGCTCGTCATAGCATTTCAGAAATCGCGGTCCAGCTGCAACCCAGGCGCGACCTCGGTCGTGATGCGCACGGTCATAGCATTTCAGAAATCGCGGTCCAGCTGCAACCATCTTTATCCGCTCAATCTTTCTTCCGGTGTCATAGCATTTCAGAAATCGCGGTCCAGCTGCAACTGAACAGCAATGTTGCGCTCCACGGCGTGGGTCATAGCATTTCAGAAAGCGCGGTCCAGCTGCAACTGCCCGGTCAGCGGTGTCGTCTCGCTGTTCGCCACCGTGGCGCGAAGCGCATCCAGGCGGTCGCTCCACCACATTTCCATTCGCGTCTTCCGTTAACTCGCCCGGTGCAGGTCGCGCTGATCGCGTTCTGATCCTGGTGCCGAGCGCACACTAGATGACGTCGGGCGCCTACCGCTCGCTCCCGTCCCGTGGCGAGCTGGCCGTCGAGCTGGATAGCCGTTGGGAACCGATAATGATAAGAACTATGGGTAATCCAGGCTAAGGGTGGTCATGAAAATCAGCGCGCGCAATCAGATCTCCGGCACGATAGTTTCGGTCACGCCGGGGGCCGTCAACGGCTCGATCAAGGTCGATATCGGAGGCGGCACCATCGTCACCGCGAGCATCACCGAGGAAGCGATCGCCGAACTCGGCCTGGCGCCCGGCGAGATCGTCACCGTCATCATCAAGGCCAGCGACGTGATGATCGGCAAGTAGATGAAGCTCGGCCCCCTCTGGCTGAAGATCCAGATCGCGGCTGGCGATGCCCTGGCGATGGGGCCAGGGAAGGCCGACCTGCTGGAGGCGATCATCGCCGAAGGTTCGATCAGCGGCGCCGGTCGTGCGCTCGGGATGAGCTATCGTCGCGCCTGGCTGCTGGTCGACGAGATGAACCGGTGCTTCGAGCCGGTCCTGGTCGAGACGCTCAAGGGCGGCGGTCGGGAGCGCGGGGCAAAAGTCAGCGCGACCGGCCTCGCGGTTCTCGAAGCCTATCGCGAGATGGAGCGCGAGGCCGCAGCTATCGCCCAACGCCCTGCCTATAGCCGCCTGCTCGGACATCTCCGTGACGGTCCAGTTGCCAAAAACTGAGCGCGATCCGATCGGAAGGCCAGCGCCAAATCTCTATATACGGCCAAATACGACCTCGATATACGCCCAAACATAATGCGGCCGCAGGGACCGCGAACAGGGGTGTTCATCGATGTCGAAGCGGTTCTCAATGCTGCTCTGCGCCACAGTCGTGCCTGCGTTCAGCGCTCCGGCGCTCGCTCAGACCGGCCCGACGGAGGTGGCGCCATCCGCCTCCGATAAAGCAGCCGCCGCCGGCCTTCCCGAAGTCATCGTCACGGCGCGACGCCGGGCGGAGGATGCGCAGCGCGTGCCCGCAGCCCTGTCGGTGGTGGGCGGCGCGCTCATCGACCAGAGTTATACGGTCAACACGCAGGGCCTGACGGCGCTGATCCCGACGCTGAACTACAGCTCGGCCAACCCGCGCAACACCGCGTTTACGATCCGCGGCCTCGGTTCGAGCGTCGTCGCGGTCAGTCAGGCGAACGACGGGCTGGAGCCGGGCGTCGGCTTCTATGTCGATCAGGTCTACCATGCCCGCCCCGCGACCGCCGCGTTCGACTTTGCCGATATCGAGCAAGTCGAGGAATTGCGCGGACCGCAGGGAACGCTGTTCGGCAAGAACACGACCGCCGGCGCGCTTAACATCACCACCCGTGCGCCGAGCTTTACGCGCGAAGGCTTCGCCGAGCTATCCTATGGCAATTATAATTACGTCCAGGCGAAGGGATGGGCATCGGGACCGATCACCGACACCATCGCCTATCGCATCTCCGGTGTGTCGACCCGGCGAGACGGCGTGCTAGACAATGTCCGCACCGGCCGTGCGGCCAATACGCTGGGCACACAGGCGGCGCGCGGGCAATTGCTGTTCAAGCCCGACGACACGATCCAGATGCGCGTCATCGCCGACTTCACCAATTTTCAGGCCTATTGCTGTACGCAGGTCTATCTGCGCACCGGCACGTCGTTGCGCGCGCCCTCGCGCCAGTTCGGCGGACCGGCCGGCCTTGCGGCGCAGTTCGGTTACGCGCCGCCCAGCACCAATCCTTACGACCGCAAGACCGATATCGACGGGCCGCTCGGCGTCGACACCAACGAGGGCGGGGTCAGCGCGATCACCGACTGGAACCTCGGGCCGGTGACCCTGACGTCGGTGACGGCGTGGCGCTTCTGGAACTGGGATGCGGAGAACGACCGCGACTATACCGGCTTGCCCGTCCAGCTGTCGCAGCACATCCCGTCACGGCAGGATCAGTATAGTCAGGAGCTGCGGCTCGCGTCGAACGGCGCGGGGCCGCTGTCCTATGTCGTCGGCCTCTACGGCTTCCGTCAGCGGCTCACCGGGCGACCGATCAGCATCTATGGCCCGGCTGCCGCCCGCTATCTGATCGGCACTACCGTCGTCACCGGTACCGCGCCGAACCAGGTGACGACGGCGGTGCCGTCCAACTTGCTCGACGGCTACGGACAGGACGGCCGCACCGACTTTCGCAGCCTCAGCTACGCGGCGTTCGGCGAGGTCAATTACCGCTTCCTCGACCGCCTGACCGCGACTGTCGGCCTGCGCTACACGCAGGAGGAGAAGGACGGCTATTACGATACGACCGTCTCAGGTGGTCCGGCGACGACCAACGCCGCGCTCATCAACGCGCGTCTCGGCGTGCTGCGCCCGCAAAGCTATGAGGCGCATAACAGCGACGGAAGCTTGTCGGGGCGCGGCAACTTGGCCTGGCAGGTCAGCGACACGACGATGGCCTATGCGAGCTATGCGCGCGGGTTCAAATCGGGCGGGATCAACATGTCGGGCCTGCCGCTCGACAGCAACAATCAGCCCGCGCTGGCGACCGCCGTGGTGCGGCCCGAGCGCAACGAAACCTATGAGATCGGGCTGAAGAACACCTTGTTCGACAACCGGCTGATCTTCAACATCGACGGCTTCTACACCAAGGTCCACGACTTCCAGGCGACCGTAGTGGAGAACTCGCTGACCCAGACGGTGCAGCTGCGCGGTTATCTCTCCAACATCCCGGAGGTGACGGTGAAGGGGATTGAGGCAGACGTGACCGCACTGATCCTGCCGGGGCTCAGCGTGCGAACCAACTTCGCCTATTCTGATGGGAAATATACAAACTATCCCGCTGGCCCGTGCCCGCTGGAGGTGCAGACCGCCGCGACCACCCGTTGCAGCCTGACGGGGCGCAGTCTCGCGTCACTACCGCGCTTCGCGATCACCGCGGGGCTGGATTACCAGCGGCCGCTGGGCAGCGGGCAGGTGTTCGTCCACATCGACACCGCCTCGCGCAGCGGCTTCAACGGCGATCCCAGCCTGTCGCGCTTCACCTATATCCGCGCCTACAACCTGACCAACGCCAATATCGGCTACCGATTCGCCGATGGGTTGGAACTGATCGTCTGGGCACGCAATCTGCTCGACGCCGATTACATCCAGAACCTGACGATCCAGGCCGGCAATTCCGGCCTGATCGTCGGCACACCAAGCGATCCGCGCACCATCGGCGGAACGATCCGCTTCCGCATGTGATGTGCAGCCCTCGCCCATCACGAAAACCGATCATGCCACCGGATTCGCCACATCATCCGATGCCGGTGAAGGCCGTAGCGGCTCGGGCGCCCTCCGGCACCATTTTTGCCGTCCGGCAGCGTTCACGAACGTCCGATAATCGACTAATATAAAATCGTTTTTCTAATTTGTCCGGCGAGGCTTGGGTTGGTTCGCCCGCAGACAGCCCACATCTGTGTCTTGGGTTCATCACGGGGGCGACCGTTGGTATCGGTGACGGCGTGGCACCTCATGCGCGGTGTCCGCGACAGGTGGCGGACGAGCGCCGAGCCGGCGACCAGATAAGTCGGCGCGCGGGACCATCAAATGGTTTGCCGCATTGGCATTTCACCTCATCGAAACGGGCCCCCGTTGCCACGAGAGAGCGATTTTGCTAGCGCCGCGCCCGGTGATATTGAGTTCCGCCACATCCACACGGCAATACCTATGTCTCGTCACAAACTCTTTTCAATCGCTTTATGCGACGCGCAGGCGAACATGGGATAATAGTGGAATAATAGAACGTGTCATTTAGAGTATCGACGATGAGTAAATCGTTCTATTCAGCCTTGTCTTCCCGCAGAATTGCGTAGGATTGGCTCGTGAATTTTACCTTCATTCAAGGACCGGGCAGTCGGTTTTTGCGTCTGCGCTATCAGCTCGCGGGCGCTTTCATCGCGATATTTATTCCCTATCTTCTGATCGTGCTGACCAGCTCGCCAGAGTCTGTGAGTATCTATCTGCTGACTAAAACCCTTTTCTTCAGTATGTTAGCCACAATTCTGGGAGTCATTCTCTTTCGCAGCCTTAGCCAATATCCCGGCGTGGAAGCGAATGCCTATACGCTGCCTTCCTTCGGAATTTCTTTCGGGTTACTGCTTGCGATTCTGATCCTGGCGCGGTTTCCCTACAGCCGAATGCTGCTGTTTAGCAGTTTCGGCCTAATCATTATCTGGTTCATGTTCGTCAATACTATTGCGAACCGCCGGAGAATTCTGACTATTGGTGTCGTGCCCGGCGGCGATCATGAACTTATACTGGGCGTGGAGGGCGTTCGCTGGATTCTGCTCGATGCGCCGGAGCTGGATACCGCCGCCATCCACGCGGTCACAGCAGACCTCAGGATCGATCTGGCGCCCGAATGGGACAGGTGGCTCGCGGATTGCGCATTGCTGGGTATACCGGTCTACCATACCAAACACTTAGCGGAATCGCTTACCGGGATGGTCCAGTTGGAGCATCTGTCTGAAAACAGCTTCGGCACGCTCGCCCCTGTCTCGGCGTTCATGACGATAAAGCATCTGATGGACTGGTTGGTCGCGGCGATCGCCATGCTCTTCCTCCTGCCGCTCATGGCAGCCCTTTGCATCGCGGTTCGGCTGGATTCGCCCGGGCCCGCGATCTTCCGCCAGACACGCATGGGATATCGAGGCGTACCATTCACGGTATACAAGTTTCGCACGATGCACGCCGCGCCGACGGGTGCATCCACACTCCATGCAGCTAAAACGCAATCGGAAGATTCCCGGATCACTCGCATTGGAAGCTTCCTGCGCCGCAGCCGAATCGATGAGCTACCGCAGATCGTGAATATCCTGAAGGGCGAGATGAGCTGGATCGGTCCCCGCCCGGAGGCACGAATTCTCTCTGAATGGTATGAGGGAGAAATTCCGTTCTATCGTTATCGTCATATCGTCCGCCCCGGGATTACGGGGTGGGCTCAGGTCAATCAGGGGCATGTTGCGGAGGTCGATGAGGTTAGAAACAAGCTTTTTTTCGATTTCTATTATATCAAGAACTATTCGCCGTGGATCGATCTCCTGATCGTCTCGAAGACGGTTCAGACCGTATTGACCGGCTTCGGCGCCAAGTGAGCAGGCGCTCCGACATCCCCCAACGGCCCGGCCGCCAGTGATACCGGCTTGGCGAACATGGGTGGAACCAGGCGTGCCGCCCCTGGCGAGAAACCTCATTTGGGAAACATTCTTCGTCCATGCCAAAAGGGGGGTCGATTTCGAGGCGCATCTTCCATGGCATGCGGCCCCCTCAACCCGTTCCGTCCTCCTTTCAGACGCGCGCGGCAACCTGGTCGCGACGGCGATCGTACGTCCGGCGCGACAGACCGGCGTTGCAATGGTCGGCTTCGTCTGTGTGGACGAACCATTCCGGGGCGGCGGCACCGGCCGCGATCTCATCGCGGCGGTCAATGCCTTCACCGACGCGGCGGACTATCGGGCGTCGCTGTTATGGACCGGATTCCCGGGAATCTATACGCGAAGCGGATATGACGTGATCGGCCGGGATGCGTTCGTTCGGATTTCCCGTCGTGGGATCGGGGAAGACTTTGCGCACACCCACGCCAGTTCGAAATGGCCCGGGCCCTGTGACGGCGAAGGTCTGCCCGCCTTCGCGGTGTCGGCGCATCGGTTGTGTACCGAAAGAGCGAAACTGATCGTAGCGGAAGGTCCGCGCGGCGTGACGCTCCTAGACTGGCAGGGCTCTCCAGCGGAGGTTCTGGCAATCATGGAGGCGGAGGGCCATGCCGTCTGGAACGTCAATCTTTCTGCCCCCGACCACTTTCTGGAAGCGATCCCGGCGGATCGATACGCTATCGAATGTCGTGAGGGGGCCGCCACCATGGCACGCTTCACAGAAGCCGTGTTTCCGATTGATTATGTGCCCATAGCCGAACGCATCTAAAGGAACGCTCTATGTCGGGACCCCTCCTGCCGATCGTGAAGGTCCGCATGCCGCCGGCTGATCGGCTCGTGCCAATGCTTGAGGACGTTCTTTACGGCGGCATGCTGGCGGAAGGCGAGCATGTGTACGAGTTCGAGCGGCGTTTTGCCGCGCATTTCGGACTGCCAGAGATTCTCGGGTTCAGCAGTGGTACGGCCGCCCTGCATGTCGCGCTTCTGAGTTGCGGCGTCGAGCCGGGAGATGAAGTCGTTACGACATCGATGACCGCAGAACCGACTAATACGACCATCCTGCAAACCGGGGCAATCCCCGTCTTTGCCGATGTCGAACCGGACAGCGGCAATCTCGATCCCCGATCCGTCGAAGCCTGTATCGGGCCGCGCACGCGTGCGATTCTGGTGGTTCATTATGCGGGCTATCCAGCCCGGTTGAACGCATTACGCGAGATTGCCGATCGGCACGACGTCGCATTAATCGAGGACTGCGCCCACGCGCTCGGCGCGCGCTATGCCGGCCAGGCGATCGGCACGATCGGCGATGCCGCGATCTTCTCGTTCCAGGCGATCAAGCACATGACGACGGTAGATGGGGGGGCGCTGGTGCTTCGCGATCCTAGCCGGATCCGCGACGCGCGCAAACTGCGCTGGTTCGGCCTGGAAAAGGGTGTGCCGCGCACCGAGGTCGATATCACGCGCGCGGGCTACAAGTACAACATGACAAACGTGGCGGGCGCGATCGGCCTGCGCCAGCTTGACAGTATCGACGCCGCCATAGACCGGCATAAGGAGAATGGCCGCTTCTTCGACACGGCGGTCGCTGGCGTGCCTGGCCTTGCCTGCGTCGGGATTGAACAGGCCAGCGAGCCGAGCTATTGGATCTACACGCTCTTGGCCGAAGACTCCGACGCGGTCGAACGCCGGTTGGCCGAAATCGGCGTTGCCGCATCCAAGCTGCATCGCCCGAACCATCTGCATTCGGTGTTCGCACCCTATCGACGTCCGTTGCCGGGACTAGAGGAATTCTATCGCCGGCTGGTACACATCCCATGCGGCTGGTGGGTCACCGACGAGGATCGGGCCCGCATTGCTGATGCCTTGCGCCAGGTATAGACCATGACGATCGCGCTCTTCGATTGTCGCGTGGACGATGTAGCTGCCCGCGCCCTTGATCCACTGTGGCGCAGTGGGCGGCTGGCATCGGGCCCCGCAGTGCCGGCCCTCGAGCAACGGCTCGGCGCCTATGTCGGCGATCGAGCCGTCGCTGCGATGAGCGACATGACCCAGGCACTAGCAATGGCGCTGCGCCTGGCGGGCGTCGGGGCGGGCGACGAGGTCATCACGCTGGCGATGAACTGCATGTCATCGAACAGCGCGATCGCGCTTGTCGGCGCCACGCCGGTATGGGTGGATGTAGATCCGGACACGGGCAGCATCGACATCGCCGATCTCGCCGCCTGTTTCACCGAACGGATACGCGCGGTCGTCGTCTACCATCTGGCCGGCTATATCGGCGACCTGGATGCCGTACGCTCCTTGTGCGACGCCGCCGGCGTACCGCTGATCGAGGATGCAAACGCTGCGCTGGGCGCCGAATGGCGCGGACGGCGTGCCGGTACGATCGGCGATTTCGCCGTATTCTCTTTCTACGCCAACCGACAGGTCAACGGCATAGAGGGTGCCGCGCTTGTCTGCGCGCGGGAGGAGGACGCCGCGCGAGTACGAATATTGCGGCGCTTTGGTATTGATACGGCACGGTTCCGGACCCCGGACGGGGAGATCGATCCGGCGCTCGATGTCGCGGAGATCGGCGTTGCGTCGTCGCTGACCAATGTCAACGCAACGCTTGCCGATCACGCGATGAACGACCTCGACGCGCGTCTCGCCCGCAACCGGAGCAATGTCGAACGGCTGTCCGCCGAATTGGCCGATGTCCCCGGTTTGCGCTTCGTTGCCGAGCTCCAGGGCGCAAGAGGCGTCTTCTGGGTGGCGCTGGTTCGCAGCACCACGCGCGACCGTTTGATGACCGGCCTCAAGTCCGCCGGGATCCAATGTTCCAGACTGCATCAGCGCAACGATGTCTACACCGGCTTCCATGCGAACAGGCGGAATCTGCCCGGCACGACGATGCTCGAAAAGGAGATGCTTGCACTTCCTTGCGGGTGGTGGTTGTCGCACGATGAACTTGATCGGATCGTCGCGGCGGTTCGCCAGAGCGCGCAACGGACGTGATTCACCTCGCCGGATGCAAGCATCCGGCAATTTTCGTGACCATGCCCGTCCAAGGGCGAAGGGAAGATTTCATGCTTGACGGCAAGACCTTGATGATTACCGGCGGAACGGGCTCCTTTGGAACGACCGTTCTGGGACGGTTTGTCGAAACCGGCGTCCGCCAGATCATCGTCTTCTCTCGGGACGAGAAGAAGCAAGAGGATTTGCGGCTGGCGCTGAAAAGCCCGAAGGTGCGTTTCGTCATCGGCGATACCCGCGATCCGCAATCGATCGACACGGCCATGCGCGGCGTGGATTTCGTGTTCCACGCGGCTGCGCTCAAACAGGTTCCGTCGTGCGAATTTTACCCGATGGAGGCGGTGCGCACGAACGTGACCGGCACCGACAACGTGATCCGCGCGGCGATCGCAAACGGGGTACACCGCCTCGTGCTTCTCAGCACCGACAAGGCCGTCTATCCGATCAACGCAATGGGCATATCCAAGGCGATGGCCGAAAAGGTACTCGTATCGCATGCGCGGGCGATGCACGCCGACGGTCCGGTCTTGTGTGCAACCCGTTACGGTAACGTCATGGCCTCCCGCGGATCGGTTATCCCGTTGTTCATCGAACGCATCAAGGCCGGGCAGCCGATGATGATTACCGATCCCGCCATGACGCGGTTCATGATGTCGCTCGAGGATTCGGTCGACCTTGTTCTGCACGCCTTTCGAAACGGAGAGCAGGGTGACATCTTCGTCCAGAAAGCGCCGGCCTGCACCATCGAAACGCTGTCGATCGCGCTCAGCGAGCTGTTCAATGTCCCGCTCAATACCGGCATCCTGGGCACGCGGCATGGAGAGAAGCTTTACGAGACGCTCGTCTCGCGCGAGGAAATGGCCAAGGCAGACGATATGGGCCGCTATTGGCGGGTGCCGGCAGACAACCGAGATCTCAACTACGAACTGTTCATTTCAGAAGGGTCGCAGGCGTTGAACCAGATCGACGACTACACCTCGCACAATACAAACCGGCTTGATGTAGCGCAAACCAAGCAGCTTCTGCTGACACTGCCACATGTTCAGGCCGCACTGCGGCGCTGACGTCGGCGCTGCCGATCCCCATGAGCCGTTCGCGCAGTAGTCACGGATTTGCCATTCTCGCGGATTTCGTATCGCTTTTCGCGGGGCGAGTCGGCGGAATTCTCGTCACTCTGTTCTTCATCCCGCAATACAACCGGCTGCTTGGTGCCGATGCGTTCGGCGCGATCGCGGTGGTCCTGTCGCTCCAAGCCTTCTTCCTGATGTCAGATCTGGGCTTAGCGACGCTCATCAGCCGGGATACCGCGGTCGCGCGGGACAATCCGGCGGCACTGGCTGCGGTGGCGTGGACGCGGCGGCGGGCGGAAGTGATCCTGGCGGTGCTAGCGCTGGGCGTGTTGGCGGTGGCGATCTCGCTGCCGCTGGCCGGGGCGCCGGTGCCGTGGTCTTTAACGGCCGGCGTTAACGCGGGTTTGATCGCGATCCTAATGGTGCTGCTGGTAGGCACCAACATCGTCCAATTGAGCCTGAACGCACTCGGTCTTTACCGCGCCGGCGCGGGAATTTCAGTGGCAGGCGCGCTTGCGCGCGGCGCGGCGACCGTCATCGTTTTGCGGTCGATGCCGAGCTTTTCGGCGTTTCTCCAGGTCCAGGTTGCAATGGCCACGGTCCACTTCGTCCTAGCGCGTTGGGTGCTGGAGCGCGGCTGCGCGGCGAGTACTGATGGCGAGCGGTTGCTGAATTTGCCGGAGATGATGCGGTTAATGCGGCGCTGCACGCCGCTCGTACTTTACACGCTGGGCGGCGCGGCAGCGGTCAATCTCGACAAGTCGATCGTCAGCGCCTTCATCTCGCTTAAGATTGCCGGCACCTATTTCCTGGCGACCACCTATGCGCTCGTGCCGGTGGGCATCCTTTCGGGACCGATCAACAGCTATTTTGCCCCGCGCGTAGCCCATGCGCGACACGCCGGGGACAGCGTCCGCGAATATCGCCTGGCACTCACGTTCCAGCTTGTGCTCATGTGCATCGTGGTCGGGCCATCGCTTAGCCTGGCGTTCCAGATGTCGGACTGGCTGATGCTCTGGCTGCATGATGCTGCTCAGGTGAACAGGATAATGATCATCGCGCCGATCCTGCTGGCCGGCGGCGCCTTGTCCGCCACGGGCTATTACCCGACCACCTATCTGATCGCGGCCGAGGACAACGGATATCTCGCGCGTTTGTCTATTGTGGCAGCGATCGGGGTTTTGATCGCGACGCCATTTTTCGCAGCGCATCACGATCTTGTCGGGGTGGCGTGGAGCTATTGCGCTTTCTACGCGGCCGGCTTCGTTGGGCTTTGGCTGCGCCTTGCCAGCAGAATTGGCTGGGGAGCGATGGCCCGCTTTCTGGCAATCGCGTATCTTATGCCGATGCTGGTTATCACACTCGCTTATCTCTCGCTTCATGCGGTCGCGGCGGCCTTCGCGGTTCCGGCCCCGCTGGCCCTGCTCGGACCGATGGCTGTTGCCAGTGCTGTGGGAATGCTGGCATGCGCAGCCGTGTTTCTGCGCGAGCGCAATCGTCCGGGCTGGGCGGCACAGAAGGAAATCCCGTGACGCTGATCACTATTGTCATCCCCACCCACAACCGTCAGGTCTATGCCGCAGAGGCGGTGCGCAAGATCATTGCGGTGCTGCCCAGCGCGCAGATCATCGTTAGCGATACCAGCGCCGACGACAGGTTGCGCGCGATGCTGCCGGCAGAGACGGTCGAATATGTACGGCCCGATCGGCCGATGGACGTCGTATCGCATTTCGAGTTTGCGCTGGCTGGCGCCCGCGGTCGGTACGTGATGTTCATCGGGGATGATGACTGCATAGGGCCCGGGCTTGAGAAGATTGCCCAATGGGCGGACCGTTGCGGTGTCGACGCGGTCGTTAGCTACGGCGATTCCTTCCTCGCCAACTATTTCTGGCCCGGCGTGCGATCGCGCTTCTATGGCAACGGTTATGCAAGCCGACTGTTCGTGCGGCCATTCACGGGCACGGCGAGGCGGATAGACGCCGTCGCAGCCCTTCGCCGGACCTTGCGCGATTTGGGATCGGGGCTCGGCAACATGCCCCGTGTCTATCACGGCCTGGTTTCGCGCGCGCTGATCGATAAGGTGAAGGCACGTTATGGAACCCTGTTCGGTGGGGTGACCCCGGATATTTACAGTGCCGCCCTGATTAGCGACCAAGCGGCGAACGTCTGGCAGGTCGACTATCCCTTTTGCCTGCCGGGTGGCTCGCCCAGCAGCACCGCTGGCACCGGCGCGGCGGGCACCGACTTGACTTCGCTCGCGGAGCACCCGCACACGGCCGCCTTCGCGGATCTGCGATGGGATCCTGCGCTCCCCGCCTTCTACGCGCCCCACAACGTCTGGGCCTATTCGCTCAAAAAGGCGGTGGACCGGATCGAACGGACCGATCTGCGCCCCAACCTTGCCCGCGTTTATGCGGTGTCTCTACTGCGCCATCGTCGGCAGCGTGCGAAAATCCTCGCAGCGCGTAGCAGCAGCGCGTCGCCTTGGTTGGCAATAACATGGGAAATTGCGCGTGAACTGGTCTTCCAGACCCGCCGCTACGCTATACGGCTGACAGCGCCCAAGGCGGGCGGTACGGCTATTCGCTTTGACGACCTGCCTGACATTTCAGCCGCCTATGATCGTCTGGAGCAGTATATCGCCGATCGGGGGATCGTACTGAAACTGCCGGACTGCGCGAGCGCGCGGGAACCGGCACCGGGAACGATCCGCAACGAACAGCCCCGTTCGCTGGCAGCAGCGCGGTGATATCGCCAACGTCACCCGACCCGGTTGGGAGGACTGCGGGAGCAAACAGCCGTCCCGACCGCTACGGGGGAGCGATTGCTTTATGCGCGCTGTTGCTCATCATCGCGATGCCTTTTCTGGCACTGTTCGCGTTCGATGCATCATCGACGATGCCGGGCTTATTGGGTGCCTGCACCATCATCCTGGGCGCCGGCGCCTTGGGATTCTACGCGATGACGGGGGGGCGGTACTGGGCGATAATACTGACGACTACTGTGATCGCGGTTTTCGTGATCCTGTTTCAAAGCCTGGTCGTATCACTGTTCGTAGCAATGGACGTACAACGCGTAGCGGGCTCTGTTGTCGCGGCCATTGTTGTCGTCATTACTGGCTATCTGATGCGCCTCATTCTGCAACAGACGGCGCCTGCATCCCTCGATCGGGTGCTGACAGGCATCTGCATTGCCTTCGTGACGGTCGGCGTCCTTTCGATCCTGGGCATCCAGCCGCTAAAATCGGATTACAGCAAGCCAATCTTTCCATTCACGGAGCCATCGCACTTCGCGCTGAGTTTCTCGCCCTTCCTGATCTATCAGTGCGTACGGTCGTCGTTGCCGGTTCGGCTAGCGTGGCTTGCAATTGCGCTGTTGCTGGCCCTGTTGCTTCAGAGTCTCTCGCTAGTCGTCGCCGTCGGGTTGGCGGCGGCATGCTGCCTGTCGTTCTCGCTGCTGGCGGGCGCACTGGTCGGCCTCAGCGCCGTAATCGGCTATCTCGACATCAGCTATTTCACCGATCGCTTGGATTTCTCGGTGAACACCACGAACGTGTCCACTCTAGTCTACATCCAGGGACTTGAGTTGGTCGAAGCCGGCTTACGCAAGACCGCCGGGTTAGGCATCGGTTTCCAGCAGCTCGGCGTCGTGCCACTCAACGTGCCGACCAGCGATCTGATCTACAGCATCAACGGTGACGACGCCAATCTGCGCGACGGCGGCTTTACCGCCGCGAAGCTTATAGCCGAACTGGGCTTTGTAGGCATCGGGCTGATTGCGGTCTATCTCTATGCACTCGTGAAGGCGGTGCTCGCGCTACGAGCCTTGTCAAGCGGGCTACCGGGGTCGGCGCAGGAGCGTTTTGCTCTTTCTGTCATTGCGGGTCTTTCCATCGAACTGTTCGTGCGCGGGGGAGGTTATTTTACCGGCACGATGGTTCTGATGGTGCCCGCTTCGCTCATGGCGCTGGAGCATGGTTATCTGCGAATCCGGCGCGCCGCGGTCAGGCGCCTTCTCCCATGAAGGTATCGCGGCGTGATACCTTGTTAGGGCTGTCCGGATTGGCGGCCGGCGCTCGCGGCGACAGTTTGGTATTCGCCGAAGCGCCGGCCCCTTCTACCCAAGGCAGCGATTACGCCGACCTGCAGCGCCGCTATGACGCGATCGCGGCGGCGGGCGGGGGTACGTTGCGGCTTCCAGCGGGCGTTCATAACGTCACGCTCGTCATGCATTCGCGCGTGGTGCATCTGTGCGGAGCGGGGCGAAACGCGACGATCCTTGTTCCCCGCAATCCCGACTTGCCGGTATTCCAGCAGCGCTATGCCACCGCAGGCTGGGACGCGGTGACAATCTCGGACCTCACGATCAAGGGATCGGGCAAGGGCACGGCGCTGGATTATGGCGACACGGCAGCGGATCGTTTCACCGGCCGAACCATCCTACGCAATGTAAGGTTCACGGGCTTTTCGATCTGCGTCCGGCGGTCATCGGGCAATATCGGGCTGTACCTAGAAGGCTGCCAGTTCGACGCGGCCGATTATCATATTTGGGGGCAGAGCTTCCGGGGAGCCGACGGGCTCATCATGCACGATGGCGTGCTGAGTGCGCGGGATTGCCATTTCCAGGAAGCGGCCAAGGCAGTGCTGTACGTCGACAGTTCTGTCCCTGGATCGGGTCAGATCACATTCGATACCTGCACCTTTGAGAGCAACCCCGGCTTCGTCTTCGTGTTCGCGCGGTTCGAAAGCCGCGACGGGGTGCCCGGCATCAGCGTGCGATCGTGCTGGAACGAGAACAATGCGACCGGCGGATCTTCCCACGGCATCCAGCTCGCCGGCAAGTATCGATCCCCCGCCTTCCTGTTTGCCGATCGCGTCGGCCTGATCGAATTCAGCGATACGCCGCCGGGGGCGATGGTGCTGCTTGGCGACACCAGCGTCGTCACCCGGTCATGCGCGCTCGATATGCTTGACGTCGTGGAAGCGAGCCCGGCTGCCACCCTAACCCATTACGACGCCCGCATTTTCGGCGACAGGGTTGTTCCGGGTCTGACCCGCAGCCTGACGAACGCCAATCAGAAGAATTTTGGCCCGACCGGCGCCATCTTCCGCTTGCCGCATCGCATCGGTATCGTCCGTCCCCGGATCGACGGCGCTCATGCGGTCGGGACGTGCGCCGCGCCAATGAATGTCGAGGGCAAGCGCAGGGTACTCAGTCGCAGTGTTCCCGACGCGATCCTACCGGGACTTGCCGCCAGCCAGCAACTCGATCTCGTGGCCGGCGACGCAGGGTATGTGGCCACGATCGCCGTCCCCGCGCCCGCTTATCTCGCCTGGACCTTCAGCTATCGCCGGATTTCAGGTGCGCCTGTAGAGTTCGTGATCGCCGGCCGTGCCGGAATCTCTACTCAGACAACGCTTGACGCGGACGCCTGGACAACGATCGGCGGTGTCGCTTTCATCGACCGTCCGCTCGATCAGATTGGTTTTCTTATCCGAAGCGCGGGCCCGGCATCCATACGCATCGGCGGCTACCAGCTCATCTGTTTTCCTAGCCGAATGGCGGCGACGGAGATGCTGAACGACGGACTGTTCCGGGATCAGCCTGTTTAACGGCCGTCGCGGTCAGACCTTCTCATCGGGACGGCGCCTCACCGGGGTAGGCTTTGCGGGCACCCCGGCCAGCATGCAGTTTTCAGGGGTCGATTTGTTGACGACGGCGTTGGCCGCGATGACGCAGCCGTTTCCGATCACGATATCGCCGATGATCTTGGCACCCGACGCAATCAAGACATGGTCCCCCACCACTGGGCGGGCATCATAGCTGAACATGATATCCTTCGCGCCGATGGTAACCTGATGGTAGATGACGGCATGATGCCCGATCGACATCGCGCCGATCACCGTGCCCGACGCGTGTGGCATGTAAAAATGCGGGCCAATCTCGCAATTAGACGCGATCTCGATGCCGAAAAGGAAGAAATTCACCCACGTCAGTATCTTGGCCAACGGTACCATTCGCTTTTCGTGCAACCAGCGTGAAAGCCGGTATATCCCGACTGGCGAGCAGCGCGGAACCAGAAAGTTCCGCCAAAGATGATAAACGCGAACTTCTTTCCCCACACGTCCGGTATAGAAATAGTGACGTTCCAAATCGGATTTGAGAAGATAGACCAAGCCGGTCATGGTAACTCCGCCGATGCCGTCACAACGAGTTTTCTAGGACGTTGTCTATCCACCCTGGGAGGCTGTACTTGTACTGGATCACCCCTGGCAACGCGCGATAGGGCGTCTTGAGAAAATCCTCCGGGATCGCGGGATCCGCCCGGTCGATGATGTGAATGTTCTGCGGATCATAAAAGTCATAATCTCTGATATGACTGTTCGTCGTGATCAGCTTCTTGCTCGCGCCAATGGCCTCGAACGTCCGCATGGTAAGCCCGGTCTGATGCGGATGCTCCATGTCGACAATCGCGCGCGATCTTGCGAAGGTTTGCTGCACGGTCGGAAACGGCAACGGCTCATATCTGAAATCGTCGTACTTCGCGTTCCTGAACGCCGGGTTGATCGCCTTCTGCGCATAGAAGACCCATGGCGCCTGAAGAAACAGATACCAGAACCGCGGCACGTCCGGCGCGAGCCCTTTGTTGATCGTCGAGATAATGTGGAACCGATCCGAATGCGCAGTGCCGATAAAACTCAGATCATATTTCGGCGCGCCATCACTTGGCTCGAAGCCGGGAGCAAAGAACAGCGGCAGCAGCCGCATCCCGTAACGCTGCGCGGCATCCGGATCGAACGTTACGCATTCGTCGAAGAAAGGCAGGATTTCCTGCGCCTTCGGCTTGTTGCGCATCGAATCCCAGATGTAGAACAGGAAGCGCGCGGATGGCATGCGCGCGCGCATCTCCTTCAGGAGTCCGTTCGACAGGGTCTGCCCGTTGACCACGAACACCAGATCATATTGCCGGTTACCGAACTCGGCCAGCTTGCGCCGGTAGAAGCGGTCAGCGAACCGCATGACAGCGGCACGTGAATAGCGCGTGATCGCGGTCATCAGCGGCGTGTTGAAGGGGCGGTCCGGAAGGTAATCGACCTCCGCCCCTCGCGCTCGAAGTTCCGCCATGATCTGCTGCTCATAGCCGAAATAGCGCACGGAAAAAAAAAGGATGCGCTTGCCCGCAAGCGAACCGGCGCGCTCCCGCGCAAGGAAATTCTGCATGTCTGCCACGCCGGTCAGGCACCCATCAGCTTGCGCGCGCGCAGTTCGGCCGCGGCCTGTTCCAGCCTGTCCTCGTGTACCGGCTGCTCTCCTGCCCATGCGCAGAAGCGCGTCAGCCCCTCCACGAGCGTCACCCTTGGCTCGAAACCCAACAGGCTGCGCGCCCGAGTCAGATCGGCGAAGCAATGGCGAATATCGCCGACGCGGTACTGGCCCGTTACCTGCACGGGTACGCGGAAACCGCCCGATTTGAGCAGCTGGTCGACGAGATCGAGAACGGTTGTCGGCGCGCCTGCGCCCAGGTTCATCGTGGCGCCGTCCGGCAGGTCGGCGTCCAGCGCCGCGACCAGTCCATCGACAATATCCTCAATATGGATGAAATCGCGGGATTCCAGTCCGTCCTCGTAGACCGGGATCGTCATTCCCTGCCGTGCGCGGTTGAAGAAGATCGAGATAATGCCGGTATAGGGATTCTGCAGCGATTGCCCTTCGCCATAGACGTTCTGGAACCGGAAGATGACGGGCTTGAACCCCAGCGCGGGGCCAGCCGCACGTAGTAGTAGTTCCTGGGACGCCTTGGTCGCCGCGTAGATCGATCCGGGGGAAAACGGCAGGTCTTCCGGTGTCGGCACGGCGGTGAGAGGCGTGCCGTTTGCGGAGCGCGGCTCCCACAGATTGTCCGCCAGCTGGGCTGGCGAGCGCGGCATGGGCTGGACGAGCATATCGGGGCGATCGGGCGCAACATAGGCCCCCTCGCCGTACACGCTGCGGCTCGAGGCCAGGATAACCCTACCGGGCTTGCGATCAGCCGAAGCAATGGCTTCGATCAACGCCGCGGTACCGAGTTCGTTGACGGCGACATAGTCCTGCACCCGGTACATCGACTGGGCGGTGCCGGTCTCCGCGGCTAGGTGGTAGATCGCGTCGCACCCATCGACCAGTTCGGAATGCCGCGCGAGGTCGCGAACGTCGAGCCGTACGACGTCCGCACCGGCGGGCGGTATGACAACAGGCAGCGCGCCGTGGATCTGGGGCGTCAGACTATCGACCAGAACCACCTCATGGCCCAGTTCCTGCAGTTTCTTTCCAAGCGCCTGGCCGATGAAACCTAAGCCGCCCGTCACCATGATCTTCATCGACAACCCTTCACTTACATCTGTCGTGCCGAAACGGATCCGGCACGCTGATCACTGTCGAGCCGAGCATCCCTAGATGAGCATCCCCCGACACGTAAATCCTTGTCTTTACAGCCCATCGGTGAGGTAGCGCCAAAGCGACGGCCAATCCTTCATGAACGGCTGTTCCGGTTCGGGAGTCACATTGCCTTGAGGTTCCCACGCGCCAGCTGCAATTCGCGCGATCGCGTCACGCCAGGCGCAGGGATCGTCGACCGCCACAAAGCTTACGGCATCGTAGTTTCCGACTGTTTCGTGAGCATAGGGCAAGTCTGCCACCAGTAGTGGTTTGCCGAAACCCTTGGCTTCGGTGATCGGGAGGCCCCAAGTCTCGAGGCGCGACGGGAAGAGGACGACGTCGCACTGTTCATATTCGGCGGTCATGCGCACGCGATCCTGCCGGCCGATCAGGCTGATGCCGGCAACATCGCCATATTGCCGGGCAAGGTGGGCGGCCCATCTGTTCTCGGTTCCATCCATGGTAAGTCGCAGATCGACAAGCGGTATCAGCTCTGCCGGAAGTCTGTGCACCGCCTCGCACAGGATTTCGATATTCTTGAAGACACGGGGAAGCGCAGGATAGAGCAGCCGAAGCGGCGCGTCCCGCGTCGCCATCCGCAACCGCTGCGGGACCGCGGGTTCGTCTTCACTCGTCACGGCCTGCTTGGCGGGGCGCGCGACCACGACGCGGGGATGCCCGACTTCGCGGCGAAATGCGTCGCGTAGCCATGATTGCTGGACGATGACCGCGTAATTTCTGTTTATGAGAACCTTGTACAGCCTCAGATACAGGATGTTGAACAGAAAGAACTTTATATCGAACCTGGCTTCCTTCAGACTCGCTTTGTAGAAAGGCGACGGGTTGTGACAATATACCGCTTGGCGCCGCGCCTCTACATTCGGCGTCATATCGTGAAGCGATAGCCACAGGTCCGGCATCATCTGTCGAGACAGTTTGCCAAACTCTCGCCATTCCAGCCGCAGGCGCGAAAGCCAGCTGCGCTTCGATTGCGGGAACGCGATCGTGCGAATGCGCGGATTGGCGACCAGCGCTTCGTCATGAACAAGCGCCGTGATTGTCCACTCGGGGCCAAGTGTGTCGGCCGCGCTATCGAGAGCATCGATCAGGACGGTCAGCGGGCCACCTTCGCTGAAATTCACGGCAGAGACAACCAGATGTCGCGTCGTCATTGCTTTTCCCGCCAGACTCCTGAGGCGAACACGATCCGCTGGAAATCGATCTGATGCGCGGCGACAGCGCCTACCGTGCGATCCGCAGGCGGGCAAGGCGTATGCGCAGAACGCGGCTTCGCAGAAGCTGCATTCAACGCGGGCAAAAGCAGGATGGCTGCGCAGGAACCAATGGCCGCTCGATGTCCTGATGCTTAGGTTAGACCGACCTTACCGTCGTCCGCCGGGAGGCGAATCTCGAGATGGCCACGCTCGATGCCGTGTTGATCACCGATATCCAGCCCAGGGATTGCAGGTTGCCGATCCGGCGCCCGCATATGCGTGCCTCCTGGCCATCGGCGATCCCGGTGCGGGTGATCCGCCAAGAGCGCCCATTACATAAGAACCGCTGCACAGTTCCGGCATGCGGCGCCTCGAACGTGGATTTGTCGCTTGAACAGTGCCGAGGCACTCGTGTCCGCGGCAACCACAAGTTAGACTGGGGCAATGCAATCGTTGAGCCTTGATGCCGGTGCGCACCTCCAACACCCTGTTGCCGGCCTGTGGCCATGAGCCGTCGGCCTGCTTCGGCATTGCGCGCGTTCCTGAGCGGCGAAACGGCAGGAGGCTTCGTACTGATCGCGGCCGCCGGACTGGCCATGGTCGCGGCGAACATGCCGGCAACCGCAGGCTCGTATGCGCGCATGCTGCATGCCGAAACCGGGCCAACGCTGTCGACGGCGCTAGGCCCGATGACGGTGCATCTGTGGATCAACGATGCGCTGATGGCGCTGTTTTTCCTGCTCGTCGGACTGGAGATCAAGCGCGAGTTCGTCGACGGGCGGCTGGCGCGCGCCGATCAGCGGCGGCTGCCGTTCATCGCCGCCGCCGCCGGCATGGCAGTGCCTGCGCTAGTCTATCTGCTGGTGGTGGGTGACAACAGCGGCCTTCAGCGCGGCTGGGCGATTCCGGCGGCGACCGATATCGCCTTCGCCATCGGCGTGATGGCGATGCTGGGCAAGCGCGTGCCGCCCGCACTCAAGCTGTTGCTCACAACTGTCGCGATCGTTGACGACATGGGGGCGGTAGCGATCATCGCACTCGCTTATACCGAGGAGATTAGGGCGCTGGCGCTGATCGGCGCAGCGCTGGCGCTGGTGGTGCTGTATGTCATGAACCGACGCGGCGTGCATAAGCTCTGGCCGTACCTGTTCGCCGGTTTGGCGCTGTGGCTTTTTGTGCTGCAATCTGGCGTTCACGCAACAGTCGCCGGGGTGTTGACCGCCATGTTCATCCCGGTAGTGCCAACGCCCGGTGCGCCCGACGCGCCGGAATCACCGCTCCACCGCCTGGAACATGCGCTCAGCCCATGGGTGGCGCTGGTGATCGTCCCACTGTTTGCCTTTGCCAATGCCGGCGTCTCGTTGGGCGGTGTCGGCTGGAGCGTGTTGGCGCAGCCGGTGGTGCTGGGTGTTTCGCTCGGGCTGTTTCTGGGCAAGCAATTCGGCGTATTCGGCGGTATCTGGTGCGCGGTGCGCCTCGGCATCGCGAAGCGGCCGGGCGGGGTGAGCTGGCTGCAGATCTACGGCATGGCGCTGCTGGCCGGTATAGGCTTCACCATGAGCCTGTTCATCGGCGACCTGGCTTTCCCCGGCGATGGCGCGCTGGTGGAAGAGGTCAAGATAGGTGTGCTGGCCGGATCGTTGCTTTCGGCGGTCACCGGGTTCGCGGCGCTGGCGCTGGCCGGCCGCTCACGCGCCTGACGTGGAATCGTCCCTCCGGCCTTTGAAGCCCTGCGCTACAACAAACCACTCGACGCTGCCCTTGCGGCTGGCGGGCGGCTTCGCGTGTTTCACGGAGGTGAAGTGGCGCTTCATCTCCGCCACCAACGCGGAATCCGCGCCGCCCGCGAACACCTTCGAAACGAAGGTGCCGCCCGGCGCCAGCACCTCGATCGCGAAGGCGAACGCGGTTTCGACCAGCGCCATCGTGCGCAATGCGTCGGTCTGCGGATGCCCGACGGTATTCGCCGCCATATCGGAAAGCACGATATCGGGCGCGCCGCCCAGCGCGTCCATGAGCATCGCGGGTGCGGCATCGTCCATGAAATCATGCTGGAAGATCGTCACCCCATCGATCGGATCGACCGGCAACAGGTCAATCCCCACCACGGCGGCTTTGGGGGCCATCCGCCGCACCACCTGGCTCCAGCCGCCCGGTGCGATGCCCAGGTCGACGACGCGCTTCGCGCCCTTCAGGATACCGAAACGCTCGTCCAGCTCGGTCAGCTTGTAGGCGGCGCGGCTGCGATAGCCTTCCGCCTTCGCACGATGGACGTAAGGATCGTTGAGCTGCCGTTCCAGCCAGCGTGTCGATTGCGCGCTGCGGTTTCGGGCGGTGCGTACGCGCTGACGCAGCCCGGAGCCACCGCGCGTCATCGGCCAGCCGCCATCAGCCTGCGCAATATGCCCTCGCGGATACCGCGATCCGCCACCCCGATCCGTTCGGCCGGCCACAGATCGAGGATCGTCTCGAGGATCGCACAGCCCGCCACGACCAGATCGGCCCGTTCGCGGCCGATGCAAGGCAGGGCCGCCCGTTCCGCCGGGGACATATGGGCAAGACTGTTGGACACGTCGCGCATCGCGTGCGCCGGCGCGATCAGCCCGTCAACCGCCGCGCGATCATAGCGATCGAGCCCCAGGTGGACAGAGGCGAGGGTCGTCACCGTGCCCGATGTGCCCAGCAACCGATGCTCCCCTGCCCCCCTCGGCAACCGCTGCGCGAACGGCGCAAAGCTTTCGCGCACCAGCGCGCGCATCCGCTCATAGGTGGCGACCCGGCCTGCTGCGCCTTCGGCCACTGCAACGCTTTCAGTCAGAGAAACGACGCCCCACGGCGCGGAATGCCAGTCCAGCACGGTGGGAACGGTGGCGGTCGTGTCGATCAGCACCAGTTCGGTCGATCCGCCGCCGATGTCGAACACCAGTGCGGGGCCGTCTCCGGGCTCCAGCAGCACGTGGCAGCCGAGCACCGCCAGTCGCGCTTCCTCCTCCGCCGAGATGATATGGAGTTGGATCCCCGTTTCCGAGCGCACGCGCGCGATGAATTCGGCCCCGTTCGATGCACGCCGGCACGCCTCGGTCGCCACGGAACGTGCAAGTGCGACGTTGCGGCGACTCAGCTTGTCGGCGCAAACGCGCAGCGCGGCGAGGGTGCGATCGATCGCCGCGTCGGAAAGCCGCCCACTGCTCGCCAGTCCTTCGCCGAGCCGAACGATGCGCGAGAAAGCGTCCACCACCGCAAACCCATCGCCCTGCGGCCGCGCGATCAGCAGCCGGCAATTGTTGGTGCCGAGATCGAGCGCCGCGTAATGACGCGCGAAACCGGTGCGGGGCCGCGCTGGAGTGGTAGCCGTTCGACCGGGACCCTGCCCCTGCCGGTGCGGCAAGCTGGCGGAAAAGTCGCCCATTGCCGTTACTTTCTATTCTGTTCTGCCGCCACGAAACTTCTGCTTCGCCCGGTGCTTGGACCTGAGGCTACAGATTCGTGACCGGCCCGGCAAGCCACGCTTGACCACACCCCCCGTTCCGGCCTAGAGGCGCCCCCCTGTTGCCCGATCGTCTAACGGCAAGACTACGGACTCTGACTCCGTCAATCGTGGTTCGAATCCACGTCGGGCATCCACCTTTCCCTCGCCCCGCGCGCTGCTCAAAGCCTTAATCGCACGCGCGGCACGGCGCCCGCTGATCCTGATCGCTCTGGCAACGCTCGCCTCCGGGCTGACCCTTATATTACACGGAGCCGCTGCGTATCGGGCCGGACGCCACGACCCGCTGTTCGGCCGTGGCCAGCCAATGCGATTCTAGCTATTGCCCAGCGCAACGATGTGATCGAGCACTGCCGGGTGCAGCGGCTTCGCGAAGGCGCAGCCGTAACGGAATTTGTCCCGCCATGCGACGACCGCTTCCAATCCTGCGAGGCCAGGCAGCGTCAGCCACACGGTCTGCCCCGGCCACAGAGTGAAGCTGGTTTGCGCGCGGAAGCCGGTGGTGGACAGATCGACCACATCGATCTCGAAACGCGTCGTGCCGCGGTCGCGCAGATGCGCGCGCATCTTCACCGCCTTGCGCAACGCGCGGCGGCTGTCCTCGCCGTCTTGGGGTACAGGTAGCGACACGGCTCGATCCATCATCCTATTATGGGAGGCCAATGGTTACCAATCGGCAAACGAATCTTTTCGTTTCGTCGCAGCGCGCAAAGCCGTTTCGCGTCGTTTCAGTTTCTGTTTCAGTGAGATAGGATGTGAGGCGAGGATGAAGCCAAAACTTACCGCGCCGTGCTTCGTGCCGACTGCGTGATGCAACCGATGCGCCTGAACAATCCGCTTCATGTAGCGGGATTTCGGCAGGTAGCCGGTGGAGACGCGGCGATGGACGATCACATCATGAAATCCGAAATAGATCGCACCATAACCAGCAATGCCGGCGCCTACCCATGCCCAGCCCTGCCACCAGCCGAGCTGCGTACCGCCGAGAAGGAGTATTATCGAAGGCACGGCGAATATCACGCCATACAGGTCGTTCAGTTCGAACCGTCCGGTGCGCACGCGATGGTGGCTTTCGTGAAGGAACCAGCCCGGCCCATGCATCACCCAGCGGTGCATCACATAGGCAAAGCCCTCCATCCCGGAGACGGTAACCAGAAACAGGAGCGGGCCGAACCACCATTGCATTGCGCGGGATATAGCCATGACGGGCGCGTCTCGCTACGTCGCACCGCATCATGACAGACGATATCCGCACCGCAGCCCTAGAATCCAAGGCATGGCCGTTCGAGGAAGCACGCCGGCTCCTCAAGCGCTGGCCGGAAGGAAAGCCGGGCGGCGAGGCGATCATCTTCGAAACCGGATACGGGCCATCGGGTCTGCCGCATATCGGCACCTTCAATGAGGTGCTCCGCACGACGATGGTGCGCAATGCCTTTCACGCGCTATCTGACCAGCGGACGCGGCTGATCGCCTTCTCCGACGATATGGATGGCCTGCGCAAGGTGCCGGATAATGTGCCCAATCAGGCGATGTTGGCGGAACATCTCGGCAAGCCGCTGACCGAAGTGCCCGACCCATTCGGCACGCATGAGAGCTTCGCACATCACAATAATGCGATGCTGCGCGCGTTCCTCGATCGCTACGGATTCGATTACGAATTCGCCTCCTCCACCGATTATTACACCGCTGGTCGCTTCGACGAGCAGCTTCGTAATGTGCTGCGCAATTACGACGCAATCATGGCCGTGATGCTGCCGACGCTGCGCGGCGAACGCCAGGCGACATATTCGCCGGTGCTGCCGATCAGCCCGAAATCGGGCATCGTGCTTCAGGTGCCGGTAGAGGTGGTCGACGCGGAAGCCGGCCTGATCCGTTTCGCCGATGAGGGCGAAGTGATTGAGCAGTCGATCCTGGGCGGAGGGGCGAAGCTGCAGTGGAAGCCTGACTGGGGGATGCGCTGGGCGGCGCTGGGCGTCGATTACGAGATGCACGGCAAGGATCTTATCGATTCCGCCGCGCTCGGCGGACGCATCTGCCAGATTCTGGGTGGGCGGAAACCGGAAACCTTGGTGTATGAGCTTTTTCTCGATGAGAATGGCGAGAAAATTTCCAAGTCCAAGGGCAACGGGCTGAGCCTGGAGCAATGGCTGACCTACGGCCCGGAAGAATCCGTCGCCTTTTACGCTTATCGCGAGCCGAAAAAGGCGAAGCAGCTCCACATGGGCGTAATTCCGCGCGCGGTGGACGAATACTGGCAGTTCCGCACCAATTATGCCGGGCAGGGGATCAAGGAGCGGCTCGGCAATCCTGTTCACCATATTCACGACGGCAAGCTGCCGGAAGGCAAGTTGCCGGTAACGTTCGGGCTGCTGCTCAACCTTGTCGGCGTGATGGGGGAGGCATCGCCCGAGCAGGTGTGGGGCTATCTCGAAAATTATGTTCCTGATGCCTCGCCCGCGCAATATCCGGAGCTCGATCGCCTGATCGGCTATGCGCTCGCCTATCACCGCGATTTCATCGCGCCGACGCTAAAGCGCCGCGCGCCGGAAGGTGCGGAAGTGGACGGCCTCAAAAGGCTTGATGCTGCGCTCGCTGCATTGCCAGCGGATGCAACCGCCGAGGATATCCAGAACCACGTTTACGAAATCGGCAAGACCGGCGGGTTCCCGGAACTGCGCGACTGGTTCAAGGCGCTATACGAGACACTTCTCGGATCCAGCCAGGGGCCGCGAATGGGGAGTTTTATCAGGCTCTATGGCATCGCGAACAGCCGCGAATTGATCGCAGAGGCGCTGGCGCGTTCCCGCGGCAACCTGCCGATGGGCGAGGAAACCGACAAGGCGCGTTCGTAACGCCTCTCCTGTCCCCGGCGCGCGATCGTGCGGATCGTTTGGACGGACAGCGTCCATTCCAGCGTGCAATCGCGCTATCGTCAGCCAGACGACATCGCGGATCCGCTCTGCGCCCGAATCAGTCGAACAGGCTGGATACGCTCGATTCATCGGCAATACGGCGGATCGCCTCTGCGAGCAGCGGCGCGATGGTCAGATGGCGTATGCGGTTGGCGCCGGCGATCGCCTCCTGGTTGCCGATCGAATCGGTAATCACCAATTCGCGCAACGCCGAACCCTCCACCCGCGCCACTGCACCGCCGGAAAGCACGCCGTGCGTGACGTAGGCGACTACATCCTCTGCCCCGGACTCCTTCAGCGCGGCAGCCGCATTGCAGAGGGTGCCCGCGGAATCGACGATATCGTCGATCAGGATGCAGAAGCGCCCCTCCACGTCGCCGATGATGTTCATCACCTCGGATTCGCCGGCCCGCTCGCGCCGCTTGTCGACGATCGCCAGCGGCGCATTGTCGAGCCGCTTCGCAAGCGCGCGTGCACGCACGACGCCGCCGACATCGGGGGAGACCACCATCAGGTTCTTGTCACCAAACCGTGCATGGATATCCGCCGACATCACCGGCGCAGCGAACAGGTTGTCTGTCGGGATGTCGAAAAAGCCCTGAATTTGTCCAGCGTGCAGATCGGCGGAAAGCACACGATCCGCCCCCGCGGTCGTAACGAGGTTCGCGACGAGCTTGGCGGAAATTGGCGTACGGGGGCCGGGCTTCCGATCCTGCCGCGCGTAGCCGAAATAGGGTATTACGGCTGTGATACGCTTCGCCGACGCGCGTTTCAGCGCATCGATGCAGATCAGCAATTCCATGAGATTGTCGTTGGCGGGGAAACTGGTCGACTGGATAACGAACACGTCCTCGCCGCGCACGTTCTCGCGGATTTCGACGAATATCTCGTCATCGGCGAAGCGACGCACCAGCGCCTCGGTCAACGGTAGTTCGAGATAGGCGGCGATGTCACGCGCCAGCGGCAAGTTCGAATTACCCGTCATCAGTTTCATGCGTCGCGCCCCTTCGCCGAATCGCGCCGCCTTACTGCCGGGGGCTGGCGAGGGAAAGAGCAAGCGCCTAAGCGGGCGCGCATGACCGTCATTACCCGCTTCGCGCCGTCGCCCACCGGGCGGTTGCATGTCGGCAACATCCGCACCGCGCTGCATAACTGGCTGTTCGCCCAGGCGAACCGTGGCACATTCATGCTCCGTATAGACGATACGGACGAAGAGCGCAGCGCAGCGCATTTCATCACTTCGATCCGCGCCGATCTGGCATGGCTTGGCCTGACCCCCGTAAAGGAAGAGCGACAGTCAGCGCGCTACGCGCTTTACCAACGCCAATTCGATACGCTGGTGGCCGCCGGACGTATCTATCCTGCCTATGAGAGCGCGCAGGAGCTTGAGCTGAAGCGCAAGATCCAGCGCGGCCGCGGCCTTCCCCCCGTATATGACAGGGCCGCGCTGAACCTGACGCCGGAAGATCGCGCGACGCTGGAAGCGGAGGGCGTGCAGCCGCACTGGCGCTTCCGGCTCGACCATAGTGCCCCAATCGAGTGGCACGATCTGATCCGTGGCCCGCAGCATTTCGATCCAGCGACGATGAGCGATCCTGTCGTGCGCCGTGCCAATGGCTCGTGGCTCTATATGCTGCCCTCCGTAATCGACGATATCGATATGGGGATTACCCATGTGGTACGCGGCGAGGATCATGTCTCCAACACCGCGCTGCAAATCCAGATGTTCGACGCGCTCGGCGCCCCCCCGCCCTCGTTCGCGCATGAGGCCCTGCTTACGGGCAGCGAGGGCAAGCTTTCCAAGCGGCTCGGCAGCGTCGGCGTCGATCAGTTCCGCGCGGCGGGCATCGAACCGCAGGCGATACGTGCGCTTCTGGCGCGACTGGGAACCAGCGATCCGGTGGAGCCGATCCAGGACATCGCGACGCTGATCGCGGGATTCGATTTCTCGCATTTCGGCCGTGCGCCGGCGCGTTTTGACGAATGCGAACTCGCGCAACTCAATGCGCGCATCATTCATGAGCTTCCGTTCGCGACCGTCGCGGATCGATTGCCCGATGGCATGACCGAAGCCGCATGGCAGGCCGTGCGGCCGAACCTCACCGCTGTCGCGGAGGCGGCCGAATGGTGGCAGGTAATCGAAGGGCCGATCCCCACGATAGAGAAGGGCGAGGACACCGCCTATCTCGCCGAGGCTGCCGCTGTCGCGGCAATGATCGATTGGGATGCAGATCCCTGGCACTCACTAACCAACCGGCTCAAGGAAACCACCGGGCGAAAGGGAAGACAGTTGTTTCTGCCACTCCGCCGCGCGCTGACCGGCCGCGACCACGGCCCAGACATGGCCGCCCTGCTCCCGCTGATCGGTCGCGATCGCACACTTTATCGTCTCTCTGGAACGTAGCCTGAAACGCGCGCCATCTCAGGGGCAAGGGGCATGTGTTGTTATAAAGTCTCTTTCGATCGACTTAGATACGTTGTATCATCCCCGAACCGGGCAAACCGGGCTGGAGAGTAGTCGAAAGGAGCAGGCCTATGTACGCGGATCGTTATGTTCGCTCGCGCGGGATCAATCCGGGCAGCCTCGCCTTCGCCATCGGGCTCAATGCAGCGATCATGGCCGGGATGGTAATATCAGTGCCGGCGTTCAAGAAAACTGTCGAAAAGCACTTCACCGCGATCAACATCCCGATTGACGAGCCGCCTCCACCCGAACCATTGCCGCAACCCGAAACCAAGACGGTGCATCAACCGAAATCGCAACCACGGCCTATCGACCGCAGCGATCCGGTAGCGCGCACGACAACGCTCGAGCCCTACTACCCGCCCTTTCCGCCGCTAGCGAACAGCGGGGCCGGCACCGAAACCGGCATCGAAAAGATCATCGATCCGCCCGCAAAGTCGCCGGTGATGATCGATGCCAGCGCAGATCCGCGCTTCGCGCGCGAATTTCAGCCCGAGTATCCCGCCGGCGAACGTCGGCTCGGCAATGAAGGAAAGGTGGAAGTGCGCGTCCTGGTCGGTGTCGACGGCCGTGTGAAGCTGGTCGAGCGTATTTCCGCCGCGAGCGAGGCGTTCTGGCTGGCGACGGAGCGGCAAGCGCTGCGCCGCTGGCGCTTCCGCCCAGCGACCCGGGATGGCGTGGCGATCGAATCATGGCGCACGATGACGGTGCGGTTCGAGATGGCTTCCTGAGTCGATTGCGCGTGGGGCTGGCCACGACCGCCCCGCGCGCCTATCTTGCCGGGATGCAATTCCTCGCCCGTATGTCGCCGCTCCGCGCGCTGCGAGACCTTCGGTTGTTTCTGCATCAGCGACAACCGCACGAACTCGGCTTTCTGCTGCTGGCGATACTGATCACCGGATTTTTCATCTTCGCGTTCGCGAAGGATTCGCATGTGGAAAAGGTGTACAAGCCAGACATCATCTACGTGCAGCAGTGGCGGCTCGATCGCAGCGAGGCCGAGATTCTGGCTCAACAAAAGATCGATCAGGCGAAGAAGGATCAGGAACAGGCCGCGCTCGAGAAAGAGCAAGCCAAGACGCGAGCCGAGTTCCAGCGGCTTGACGACAAAATGAAACGCTGGGGCCTCTGACCTCCGCTATCGACCAGCGCTGGATGGCATCCGCACTCGCACTGTCGGCGCGGGTCCATGGACGCACCTCGCCGAATCCCAACGTCGGCTGCGTCATCGTGTCGAACGGCCGAGTTGCCGGGCGCGGCTGGACCCAGCCGGGCGGTCGTCCGCACGCCGAAGCAATGGCGCTGGCGGAGGCGGGCGAGGCAGCGCGTGGCGCGACCGCCTATGTCACGCTGGAGCCTTGCGCGCATCAATCATCACGTGGCCCGGCCTGCGCAAACCTGTTGATCGCGGCGGGGATCGCGCGCGTGGTTTCCGCAATGGGTGATCCCGATCCGCGCACCAATGGTGCCGGGTTCGCCCGGCTTGCGGCAGCGGGGGTCGCCGTTACGAACGGCATCTGCGCCGACGAAGCGCGGCACGCTATGGCCGGCTTTCTTATCCGCCGTGCATCGCGGCGTCCGCAGGTGACGCTAAAACTCGCCACGTCGCTCGACGGGTGCATCGCGCTGGCAGATGGAGAAAGCCGCTGGATCACCGGTTCCGAATCGCGCGCCCACGCGCATCTTGAACGCGCCCGCCACGAGGCCATCCTGATCGGGCGCGGAACATGGGATACCGATCGGCCCAGTCTCAACGTGCGACTGCCCGGGCTTGAGGAACGCGCCCCAAGGCGCGTGATTCTTTCCAAACAAATAGTCGACGCGCCCGGTTGTATTGTCATCGCTCAGCCCGCGGACATCGCCACGCTCCCCGGCGATCATCTGTTGATCGAGGGCGGCGCGGGCGCGGCATCCGCCTTCCTGAGGGCGGACCTTGTCGATCGCTTGCTTTTGTACCGCGCGCCAATCCTGATCGGCGCGGGCCGCCCGGCGATCGGGGACCTGGGCTTGCAGAATCTCGCCAGCGCGCATGGCCGCTGGCGCCTGACCGACGCACGCATGCTTGGCAGCGACCGGCTCGAGGCATATGAGCGCCAGCGATAACAGGACAACGAATTCACATGTTCACCGGGATCGTAACCGACATCGGCACCATCAGCGCGGTGGAATCGCGCGGCGATCTGCGCGTAATCGTCGATACCGCTTATGACACGACCGGAATCGATCTCGGCGCATCCATCTCCTGCTCCGGCGTGTGCCTGACGGTGATAGACAAGGGCCCGGGCTGGTTCGCGGTCGATGTTTCGGGCGAGACCGCCAGCCGTACTGCGCAGGGCCAATGGAGCGCGGGCCGCCGCCTCAATCTCGAGCGCGCAATGAAGCTTGGAGACGAGCTCGGCGGACATATCGTGACGGGTCATGTCGATGGCGTTGCGGAGGTGATCGGCATCTGCCCGGAAGGCGATTCGCGCCGCATCGGATTCCGCATCACCTCGGATATTGCGCCGTTTCTCGCCAGCAAGGGATCGGTCACGGTCGATGGCGTGTCGCTGACGGTCAACGCGGTCTCGGATCAGGACGACGGCAGCACCCATTTCTCGATCAACCTCATCCCGCATACCCAGACTGTGACGACGCTGGGCGGTCTCACTCCGGGGCAGGCGGTCAACATCGAGATCGATGTCCTCGCCCGTTACATGCAACGAATGGAGCATTATCGTGTCAAAGCCGGCTGAACTCGCGCGCCTGCGCCACGCCTTCCTCTCCTCCCCCGAGGAGATTATCGAGGAGGCGAAGAACGGCCGCATGTTCATTCTCGTCGATGACGAGGATCGCGAGAATGAGGGCGATCTCGTCATTCCGGCGCAGATGGCGACGCCGGAAAAGGTGAACTTCATGGCCAGGCATGGCCGCGGGCTGATCTGCCTCGCGCTCACCAAATCTCGCGTCGATCAGCTCGGCCTTGATCTGATGAGCCGTCATAACGGCACGCGGCACGAAACCGCCTTCACCGTTTCCATCGAGGCGCGCGACGGTGTTACCACCGGCATCTCCGCCGCCGATCGCGCGCGCACGATCGCTGTAGCGATCGACGCGTCCAAGAGCCGTGAGGAGATCGTGACGCCGGGCCACGTCTTCCCGTTAGTGGCGCGCGACGGTGGCGTGCTGGTTCGCGCTGGCCACACGGAGGCGGCGGTCGATGTTTCGCGACTGGCCGGCCTCAACCCGTCGGGCGTGATCTGTGAGATCATGAACGACGACGGGACGATGTCTCGAATGGACGATCTCGTCTCTTTTGCGCAACTCCACAACCTCAGGATCGGGACGATCCGCGACCTTATCGCCTACCGCCGTCGCTACGATCATCTGGTCGAAAAACAAGCGGAAATGACATTCGAATCGCGCTGGGGCGGCACGTGGCGCGGCCTCACCTTTTTCAACAAGGCGACCGGCGACGAGACGATCGCCTTGGTAAAAGGCCGTATTGACCCGACCAAGCCCACGCTGGTGCGGATGCACACCGCCAGCTTCTTCGTCGATATGTTCGGCGAGCAATCCGACCGTGCCGACATGCTTTCGCGCTCGATGGAAATGATCGCGGAAGAGGGCGCGGGGGTGATCGTTGTCATCAACCGCCCGATGAAGGGCGCGGTCACGCGCTTCATCAGGGCGCGCGCCGATGGCAAGGTCGCCGGTGAGCCCGAGATTGACGAACTGCGCGATTACGGCGTCGGCGCGCAGATCCTTGCGGAGCTTGGTGTGGAAGAGATGGTGCTGCTTACCAACTCTCACCACGCATTGATCGGGCTGGAGGGCTATGGCCTGTCGATCGTCGCCGAACGCTCGATCACCGGCACCGGCACCGGCACTGCCTGAATCTCACGGCAACAGGAAAATCACACATGGCGCGCATTCTCATCGTCGAAGCCCGCTTCTACGATCACCTCAACGACATGCTGATTGCCGGCGCGCGCGCAGCGATCGAGAGCGCCGGGCATCAGGCGGAAGTCGTCACAGTGCCTGGCGCGCTCGAGGTGCCCGGTGCAATTGCTATGGCGGCCGAGTCGGGGCGTTATGACGGCTATGTCGCGCTCGGCGTGGTCATCCGTGGCGAAACCTACCATTTCGAGATCGTCTCGAACGAGAGCGCGCGTGGCATCATGGCGCTGACGATGGACGGCCTTCCGATCGGCAACGGCATCCTGACGACCGAGAATGAGGAACAGGCGATCCGCCGCGCCGATCCGGCCCAGCTCGACAAGGGTGGCGGCGCGGCCCAAGCGGCGCTCGCGATGCTTCAATTGCGCGAACAATTCAGCTGACATGGCGATCGAGCCTCCAGCGCCGCGTTATCGTATGTGGAGCGCGGGCCGTGGCTAGAAGTGATCGATACGCGGGCATCCCGTTCGCCGCCGACTGGTCAAACTGTGCTGGCGTCGATCGCTCGGCATGACCTCGGCGTCGGGCTCGCCGCAGGCCCATCTTTCACAACAATGCGCCGTTACGACGCCAAGGCACGACGGAAAATTCAACTCGATGCGGCGGGCGCCGCCACCTTCGACCGCGGGCGCCTGATCGCGTTTGCGGCAAGATGATCTGGTTAGTTGCGGTGATCTGGCAGCTTGCGCTCTCGGTGCTGGCGCTGTTGCTGTTCGCCCGCAACGGCGTGCCCGCCTGGCCCCGCAGACGCATCAAAGCCTGGCGGGGCCGGTACGTGCGCTGCCCGCGCGTCGCTTCCGTAACGGAAGCGACGCGCGAAGGCGTTCAGGCGACCGAGGCTTCCAGTGCCGGGTAGTCAACATAACCCTCCGGCCCCGGCTGATAGAAGGTTTTCGGATTCGGGGTGTTGAGCGGTGCGCCAAGCTGGAATCGTTCGACCAGATCAGGATTGGCAATGAACAGCCGCCCCCAGCTTATCGCATCGGCGACGCCGGAATCGAGATCGGCCTGCGCTGAAACAGGGGTGTAATCCTGATTGAGCACCAGCGGCTGCCGGAAGGCCTCTCGGATCTTCGGGCTAAGCTTGGGTACATTCGTGCTGCCAAAGGTGCCGTCGGGCGCCTGCTCACGCAATTCCAGAAAGGCGATTCCAAGCGCATCTAGCGCACGCACCGCTGGCAGAAATACTTTTTCAGGAGCGCTGTCGTCAGCGCCTTGCGATTCGCCATTGGGCGACAAGCGGACAGAAGTGCGGCCGGCGCCGATTTCCGCCACCACGCGCTCGGCCGCTTCCCGCAACAGCCGAATGCGGTTTTCAGGCGCGCCGCCATATTCGTCCTCGCGCAGATTGGTGCCGTCGCGCAGGAACTGATCGATGAAATAGCCATTCGCGGCATGGATCTGCACCCCGTCGAACCCTGCCGAGATGGCATTGCGCGCGGCAGCGGCATAATCGTCCAGCGTCTGGCGGATGTCATCCAGCGTCGCCGCACGCGGCTGGTCGTACGGGTTTTTCTCCGGCACGGCGTACGGCGCGCGCAATGTGGAGGAAGATAGAGACTGCAAGCCGGTCACGTCTGGCCGTGCCAGGCGGCCCATGTGCCACAGCTGTGCTATAATCCGTCCGCCCGCGCTATGTACTGCTTCCGTAACAGGCTTCCACGCTTCGACCTGCTCCTCGGTCCAGAGGCCCGGCGCGTTCGGCCAGCCAAGACCCTGCCGGCTAATTCCAGTCGCCTCGCTGATGATAAGACCGGCGCTGGCGCGCTGGCGATAATATTCTATCATCAATTCGGTTGGCACATGATCGCTAGTGGCGCGCGTACGGGTCAGTGGCGCCATGATAATACGGTTGGGCGCGTGGATCGCGCCGAGTGCGATGGGATCGAACAAAGTGGGCATATTTCCCCTTTCGGTTGCTCATTGCTACCTGACGGGACGGACATAGGCAGTTACACCGCGCTATGCATCAAGCCACTACCCCAAGAAAAGCTATCCTTGGCGCAAGCAACCCCACACTCGCGTTCCTTGCCCTCATAGCCGGCAACGTGGCGCTCGCATTCGGGCCGTGGTTCGTCCGGATGACCGACGTTGGTCCGGTCGCGGCAGGATTCTGGCGTATCGCATTGGCTGCGCCGCTGCTGCTGTTGCTCGCAGGGATGACCGGGAGTCGCCCGTTCGCGGAGGCGAAGGGGCTTTGGTGGGTGCTGGGAGGATCCGGGCTGCTATTCGCAGGCGATCTCGGCGCTTGGCACCTCGGTATCCACCATACCAAGCTCGCGAATGCCACCCTGTTGGGCAATTGCGCCTCGCTGATCTATCCGATCTACGGCTTCGTCGTCGCCCGTGCGTGGCCAGCCCGCAGACAGGGCGCCGCACTGGTGATAGCGCTGGTCGGCGCGGTGGTATTGATGGGGCGTTCGGCGCAGGTGTCGCCGCAGAATTTGCTCGGCGATCTGCTATGCGTGGTCGCGGGCGTCCTTTACGCTGGCTATTTCATTTTGATGGCGCGGGCACGGGTGACAATGCTGCCGCTCCCGGCGCTGGCGCTTTCCTCGATCGCCGCTATCCCGCCCCTGTTGATAGCATCGATCGCCCTGGGCGAGAAAGTGATGCCCGGAAGCTGGACCCCACTCGTCACGCTGGCGCTCGCCAGCCAGGTGCTTGGCCAGGGATTGATGATCTATGCGCTGGGTGCGCTCAGCCCGCTGGTCATCGGGCTTGCGCTGCTCGTCCAGCCAATCGTCGCCGCTGCGATCGGTTGGAGCGTCTATAATGAGCGGCTTGCCTTGCCTGACCTTGTCGGCGCGTTGCTGATCGCCGTCGCGCTGGTACTGGTGCGCCGTTCGCCGCGCAGTGATAGGAAGGCTGCATGACCGATCAGACCGACGCCACCCTCGACGAGATCCGTATCGCGCTGGCGCTGCCGATTGCCGCCAATGCCGCGTTCGACGGCTGGGGGGCAGCAGCACGAGATCTTGCTGCCGATTCGCATGAGGTCGACCGAGACATCGCGGCGCTAGCACTGCCCGACGCGCCAGCGATGATCGACGCCTGGTTCGCCGCCATCGACGCGACGATGCTGGCGCAGGTTCCGGTCGAGCGATGCAGCGCGATGAAAATCCGCGAGCGGATCGCGGCGCTCGTCGGCGCAAGGATCGACGCCATTGCGCCACATCGCGAATCGCTGCGACGCGCCTTGGCCATTCTTGCGTTGCCTCAAAACATCGTTCTGGGCACGCGGCTCGGCTGGCGCGCCGCAGATACGATCTGGCGCGCGGCGGGCGATAGCGCCACCGATTACAATCATTATACCAAGCGCTCGATCCTGCTCGGCGTCTATGCCGCAACGATGACGGTACTGCTGGACGACGACAGTGAAGGCCAGGTCGAAACACGCGCCTTCCTCGCCCGTCGGATCGAGGGGATCATGCGGTTCGAAAAGGCGAAGTCCGGCTTTATCCGGCGCACCCGGCATCGGCCCAGTCTATCACGCTTTATCGGCAGACTTCGCTATCCGGTCGCTTGACCTGAAAGGCAATTGATAATCGTTCGCAGCATCGTTAGATCGTAGCCGTGCTCGCGTCCGTTCCCAGCCTCGAATCGCTGCCGCTGCGTCATCGCGGAACGATCGCTGCGATCGCATGGGATCGGCTGGCGGCACCAGAAGCGCGGCGGCTGCGTGAGCTTGGTTTTGACGAGGGCGTCAATGTCGAGGTGCTCCATCGCGCGACTCTCGGGCGTGGGCCGATCGCCTGCCGCATCGGGCGAATGACGGTGGCGCTGCGCCGTTCTGTCGCAGCCGCGATCACCGTTAGCCTCGGATAATGACGACGCTCCCGCTTGTCGCGCTGGTCGGCAATCCCAATGCCGGCAAGAGCGCCCTTTTTAACGCCTTGACCGGCGCGCGGCAAAAGGTGGGCAACTACCCCGGCGTGACCGTCGAGCGGCATTCCGGGCGGCTCGCGCTCGATGACGGCCGCCCGATCGAGCTGGTCGATCTGCCGGGTGCGTACAGTCTCGAGCCATCGTCGCCGGACGAGCGCGTCACTCGCGACGTGGTGACCGGAACGCAAGCCGGCGAGCGGCTGCCTGACGCACTGATCGTGGTGGTGGACGCTGCCAACCTCGACAATCACCTGCGCTTCACGCTGCAGCTCGTCGCACTCGGCCTGCCGGTCGTGGTGGCGCTTAACATGATCGATCTTGCAGAGCGCGACGGGCTCACACTCGATCCTGCGGTGCTTGCACGCGAACTGGGCGTTCCCGTCGTGCCTACGGTGGCGGTGCGCAAACGTGGGCTCGACGCGCTGCGCCGGGAATTGACGCTGGCGATCGATGAAAGTGCAGCCATCGTGTTGCGTCCTTCCGACGGCCGCGTGGAGGAGGATATCGCCGCGCTCCAGCGCCGTGCGAGGGCGATCTCGGCCGGAGCAACGCTCAGCGAGACGCCGGTGCGCCGCTGGACACACCTGCTCGATGCAGTTGCATTGCATCCGGTCGCGGGGCCGATCTTGCTGCTGACATTGCTGTTCATCATGTTCCAGGCGGTGTTCAGCTGGTCTGAAGCGCCGATCAGCCTGATCGAGGATGCGTTCAAGGCGCTGGAAGCTTGGGTCACCTCGCTGATGCCAAACGGCATCCTGCGCTCGCTGATTACCGACGGGGTGATCGCTGGAGTTGGCGCGGTTGTGGTGTTCCTTCCACAAATCCTGATCCTGTTCCTGTTCATCCTGGTGCTGGAGGCGACCGGCTACATGGTTCGCGCCGCGTTCCTGATGGACCGGCTGATGGCCAGCGTCGGGCTATCCGGTCGCGCTTTCATCCCGCTGCTTTCCAGCTTCGCCTGCGCGGTGCCCGGTATCATGGCGACGCGCACGATCGATGACGAAAAGGACAGGCTGACCACGATCCTGATCGCACCGCTGATGACCTGCTCGGCACGGTTGCCGGTATATACGATCATCATCGGCGCGTTCATTCCTAACACCCGGATACTGCCATTCGTGGGGTTGCAGGGGCTGGTGCTGCTGGGGCTGTATTTGATGGGTATCGTCGGCGCTTTCTGCGCTGCGCTGCTGCTTCGCCGGACAGTTACGAAGGGCTCGTCATCCGGCTTCATGATGGAAATGCCGAAATATCAGTGGCCACGCGCCGGTGACGTGTTGCTCGGGCTGTGGAGCCGTGCCGCGATCTTTCTCAAGCGTGCCGGCACGATCATCGCGCTGACAACCGTTATCCTATGGGCTTTGCTGAGTTTCCCCCGCGCACCCGAAGGTCAAAGCCAGGTCGATCATTCGATCGCCGGCCGCATCGCGAGCGGGGTCGAGGTGGTCGTGAAGCCGATCGGCTTCAACCGCGACATCGCGCTGGCGCTGATCCCGGCGATGGCGGCGCGTGAAGTCGCGGTATCGGCGATCGGCACCGTCTATGCCGTGGACGATGCGGAATCGGACAAGGGCAAGGGCACGATCGTGGAGAATCTGCGCCGTCGTTGGTCGCTGCCGACCGCGCTCGCTTTCCTGATGTGGTTTGTATTCGCCCCGCAGTGCATCTCCACGATCGCCGTCACCCGTCGGGAAACGAATGGGTGGAAATGGCCACTCTTCATGATTGGCTATCTCTTCGCCGCCGCCTACATCATGGCAGGAATCACATACTGGCTCGCGGTTGCCGCGGGTCTCTGAGGGGCTCAAATGGCAGGCAGCGTCAACAAGGTAATTCTCGTCGGTAACCTGGGGCGGGATCCCGAATCACGCACGTTTCAGAATGGCGGGAAGGTTGTGAACCTGCGCATTGCCACCTCCGAGACGTGGAAGGATCGCAACAGTGGCGAGCGCAAGGAACGCACCGAGTGGCATTCTGTCGCGATTTTCAATGAAGGTCTCGCCAACGTTGCCGAGCGCTTTCTGCGCAAGGGATCGAAGGTCTATATCGAGGGGCAGCTTCAGACGCGTAAGTGGCAGGACCAGCAAGGTCAGGACCGCTATTCGACCGAAATCGTGCTGCAAGGCTTCAACAGCGTGCTGACGATGCTCGATGGCGCGGCAGGTGCCGGCGGTGCGGCGGCCGGTGGCGGCGGCGGCCGAGACGACTGGGGCGGCGCGAACGATTTCGGCAGCGCCTCGTCAAGTGGCGCCGCAGGGAACAAAGGCGGCGGTGGCGGTTTCGGACAGAGCCGTGGCGGCTTCGCAGAAGACCTCGACGACGATGTTCCGTTCTAAGGAGGCCCGTGTCCGCCATCGCTGATTCCATGCTGGACGAAGTAGCCCGCGCTCGCGCCATGGCCCTCTACGATGTTGCCGGCGCGCGGGACGAGGGGCTCCTGGATGATCTGGTGCGCTTCGCCGGCCAGTTGTGCGATGCGCCGGTCGCGCTTGTCAGTGTGGTGGAAGAGCATTTCCAGCGCTTTATTTCGCGCGTGGGGACGGATCTCACCGAAACGCCGCGCAGTCAGTCTTTCTGCGCATATGCGATGTACGGGCACCAGGTAATGGAGGTGCCTGACGCGCGGGACGACAAGCGCTTCGCTGATAATCCACTGGTTACGGGCGCACCCCATATCCGCTTCTACGCAGGGGCTCCGCTCGTTACCGCCGAGGGCCTGGCGCTGGGCGCGCTGTGCGTGATCGACAACAAGCCGCGCGCGGGCCTTACGGCGCTCCAGCGGGAAGGGATGACGATAGCCGCATCCGCCGCGCTGGGCCGGCTGGTCGAACGCCGGACCGCCCGCGAGGCAGAAGGCGCCCGCGCGGCGCTTGAGGACAGCGAGATCCGTTTCCGCACCCTCGCGGACACGATGCCGCAGATGGTCTGGTCGACTTTACCCGACGGCTACCACGATTATTACAACGCCCGTTGGTACGAGTTCACCGGCATGCCCGAAGGCTCTACCGATGGCGAGGAGTGGAACGGCATGTTCCACCCGGACGATCAGGAGCGTGCGTGGGATAAGTGGCGTTACAGCCTCAAAACCGGCGACCCCTATCAGATCGAATATCGTTTGCGACGTTCGGACGGAACGTACCGCTGGGTTTTGGGCCGCGCGCTGCCGATCCGTGACGGGAGCGGCAATATTTTTCGATGGTTCGGCACTTGCACCGACATCCATGAGCAAAAGCTCGCGCTCGAGGAGCGGGAAATCGTCAGCCAGGAACTGTCCCATCGGATAAAGAACATTTTTTCGGTCGTCTCCGGACTGATCCAGCTAACAGCGCGCACGCGGCCCGAATTCGCTCCCGCCGCCCGCGATCTGCGGGAGCGCGTAACGGCGCTGGGTCGCGCGCACGACTTTATCCGCCCTCATAGCGCCAATTCGCGGCCATCACCTCAGATCGACAGCCTGCAAGCGTTGCTGTGGCAGTTGTTCGAACCCTACCAGGTCGGAGACAATGTCCGCATCGCGATCGCAGGGGGCGAGGTGGCGATCGACGATCGCGCAGCCACACCGATCGCGCTGCTATTTCACGAACTCGCCACTAACGCCGCCAAATACGGCGCGTTGTCACGCAATGACGGCAGCATCGCCCTTGATATTGATTCCGACAACGGGACAACCACCCTAGTCTGGCGCGAAAGCGGCGGCCCGATTATCAAGGCGCCAGAGAATGCTGGCGGCTTTGGAAGTCAACTGATCGAACTTAGCGCTGTCCGCCAGCTTGGCGGTAGTGTTCGCCGTGATTGGCGCCCGGAGGGCCTGGTAGTGGAAATCGCCGTGCCGAGCGCGGCGCTCAGTCGCGCGGCGTAAAGCAGACGAAATCGTGATTGGCTCGATTGACCCCGTCGATCGCCATTGCGGCGGCGGCGCGGATTGCCTCTTCACTGAAAGGTTTGCGGATATAGCCCAGCGCAGCGCTTTCGTTTACGATCTGTGACGGATTGGCGGTGACGAATACCACCTTCACGCCATAATCACGCGCGATGCGCTCCGCGATCGTCGGGCCGGTCGCGCCATCGCGCAGGTTGATATCGACAAAAGCGGCGCAGCAGGTAGGCGCGGCAGCAAGCGCCTCCGTAGCATCGGCAGCGATCGCGCCGACTTCGTAGCCCGCGTCAACCAATATACGCTCAAGATCGAGCGCGACGAAGATTTCGTCCTCGACGATCAGCGCGGTCTTGCTCATTTCCTAATCCAGATCATAGCGATGTAACTTAACAGGCGTCGCGCCCGCCGGTTCCCCGCAACAAAAAGACAGCATGCTCAGCGAGCGCATTTGCCGCCGCCGATGTGGTTTTTCGACCACGTGACAGGAACCACGCGCCTTCCACTGCGATACCGTGCTCGCGAAGATAGGCGCGGAAATCGTCGATCGTCAGATGGTGGATATTCGGCGTGTCGTACCACCGCTCCGGCAGCAGCCGCGTCACCGGCATCCGGCCGCCCCATAACAGCGATAGCCGCACCCGCCAGTGCGCGAAATTGGGGAAGCTGACAAAGGCGCGCTGCCCGATCCGCAGCAACTCACCCAGCACTTTGTCCGGCGCGCGACAGGTCTGCAACGTCTGGCTGAGGATAGCGTAATCAAAGCTGCGCGAAGGGTAGTCGGCGAGATCGGTGTCCGCGTCGCCCTGAATTACCGAAAGCCCGCGACCCACCGCGCTGGCGACATTGCCGGCATTTAGCTCCAGCCCGCGCGCATCGACGCCTTTCGTATCGCGAAGTGCTGCCATCAGCAGGCCATCGCCGCATCCAATATCCAGAACCCGCGAGTCCCGCGCGACATGATCGGCAATCACCGCCAGATCCGGACGAAGCAGGATCATGCCGCACCCCTCATGAAGCCGGCAACGACACGATAGAGCTCTGGCGCGTCCAGCAAAAAGGCATCGTGGCCATAAGGACTGGACAGTTCCATGAAGCTCACCCGGGCACCGGCGGCGTTTAGAGCATGGACGATAGCGCGCGATTCGCGGGTAGGGTAAAGCCAGTCGGTATCGAAGCTGACGAGGCAGAAACGCGATTTGCTCGTGCGGAAAGCGCTGGCGAGCAGGCCTCCATGCTCCTCCGCCAGATCGAAATAATCCATCGCGCGGGTGATGTAGAGATACGAGTTGGCGTCGAACCGATCGACGAAGCTCAGCCCCTGATGGCGCAGATAGCTCTCAACCTGAAAATCGGCATCGAAACCGAAAGACTTCGCGTCGCGGGCTTGTAGCCTACGGCCGAACTTTTCCGTCAGTCCCGCTTCGGAAAGATAGGTGATATGCGCCGCCATCCTCGCCACTGCGAGGCCGGCGGCTGGTTGTGTGCTGCGATAATAGTCGCCGCCGTTCCAGTTCGGATCGGCCATCACCGCCTGGCGCCCGACTTCGTGGAAGGCGATGTTCTGCGCCGAATGGCGCGCCGCCGACGCGATCGCGACGACCGCCTCCACGCGATCGGGGAAGGTTGCCGCCCATGACAGCGCCTGCATGCCCCCCATCGAGCCGCCGACCACCGCGTTCAGCCGCCGCACGCCGAGATGATCGAGCAGCATCGCCTGCGCCCGCACCATATCGCGGATCGTGATGACGGGAAACGCCATCGCATATTCACGGCCGGTCGCCGGATCGATCGTCGCCGGCCCCGAGGAGCCCATGCACGAGCCGAGCACGTTGGCGCACACCACGAACATCCGGTCGGTATCGATCGGCCGCCCCGGCCCCACCATCGCCGTCCACCACCCCGGCTTGCCGGTGCGCGGATGCGGCGAGGCGACATATTGGTCCATCGTCAGCGCGTGGCAGACCAGCACCGCATTGCCGCCATCGGGCGCCAGCGTTCCATAGGTTTCGTATGATATCTCGACGGGCGTCAGTATCCCGCCGCCATCGAGCCTCAGCGGCCCGGGCAGCGCGACATGGCGCCCCGCGCCGAAACGCGGATCATGAGCACCATTCTGACTGGAATTCATCACGGACATTGCACGCCGTCACTGCGTCCATCTCAGGCCATTGACAACCTTTCTCCGTCATCCGGGCATCGCCGACCACAATTCGACCGGGGGAGTTCACCGCTGGCGACACGCGGCGGACCAGCCGGAGACTGCAACTATCGCAGCCTTGCGGTGCCACCCTGAAGCGGTTGCCGAAACAAGGGTGACGGATGCGCGAGCGGCGCGGCATTGCGAAGCCCGTGGGGATCGCTATTGCCGCCACCATGACGAATGCACCCGTTCCCAAGCCGTGGATCATGGAGATCGCGCCCTATATTCCGGGCCGTTCCACCACCGACGACGGCCGCAAGGTGGCCAAGCTCTCGTCGAACGAGAACCCGCTGGGCACCAGCCCCAAGGCGCGCGCCGCCTTTGCCAGCGCCACGACCAGCCTGGAGCGTTATCCCGATGCGAGCGCCACCGAGCTGCGCGATACGCTGGCGTCCAGGCATGGCCTCGATCCGGCCCGAATCATCTACGGCAACGGATCCGACGAGGTGCTGCATCTCGCCGCCGGCGCCTTTGCCGGGCCGGGCGACGAGGTGATCTACGTCAATTACGGCTTCTCGGTCTATCCGATCGCCACCCGGCGCGTCGGCGCGACGCCGGTAGTGGCGCCGGACAAGGATTATGCGACCGACGTGGACGCGATCCTCGCGGCGGTGACCGATCGCACGCGGATCGTTTTCGTCGCCAACCCGAACAATCCCACCGGCACCTATGCCCCGCGCGCCGACATCGAGCGGCTGCACGCCGGGCTGCGCCCCGATATCCTGCTCGTGCTCGATCACGCATATGCCGAATATATCGACGGTGACGACGATGACGGCGGGATGGCGCTGGCGGAGCGCGCGCCGAACGTGCTCGTCACGCGCACCTTCTCGAAGATGTATGGCCTCGCCGCCGAGCGGATCGGCTGGGGCTATGCCGCGCCGGCGATCATCGAGGCGATGCACCGCATCCGCCTGCCCTTCTCGATCACCATCGCGGGCACCGCGGCGGCAGTCGCGGCGGTGGGCGACAGCGATTTCGTCGCCCATACGAAGGCGCATAACGCCAAATGGCGCGCGTGGTTCGCAAGCGAGATCGCCAAGCTCGGCAATGCCGGGCTACGCGCGGTGCCGAGCCAGGCGAACTTCATCCTCGTGCTGTTCGAAGGCGCGTTGACCGCCGAGGCGGCGTACAAGGGGCTGATGGACGCCGGCTATATCGTGCGCTGGCTGCCCGGGCAGGGCCTGCCGCACGGCTTGCGCATCACGATCGGCACCGAGGACGAGACGAAGGGCGTGGTCGCCGCGCTGCGTCGGCTGACGGGCGCGGGCTGATGCTGCCTTTCGCACGCGTCACCATCATCGGGCTGGGGCTGATCGGCTCATCGGTGGCGCGCGCGGTGCGCCAGGCGATGCCGACGGTGCGGCTGACCGGGCATGATGCGAGCGCGGCGGTGCGCGAGGCGGTGCGCCGGCTCGGTCTGGTCGACGACGTGACCGATACGCCCGGCGCCGCCGTGACCGATGCCGACCTCGTCATCCTGTGCGTGCCGGTCGGCGTGATGGGGGCGGTCGCCGCCGAGATCGCGGCAGACCTTCCCGCCGATGCGATCGTCAGCGACGTGGGCTCGAGCAAGGAGTTCGTCGCCCGGGCGCTGACCGAGGCATTGCCCGACGCGATCATCGTTCCCGCCCATCCGGTCGCGGGAACGGAAAAGAGCGGGCCGGAAGCCGGCTTCGCTTCGCTGTTTCATGGCCGCTGGTGCATCGTCACCCCGCTGCCGGGCGGCGATCCGGTCGCGGCGGAGCGCGTGGCGGAATTCTGGCGACGGCTCGGCAGCGATGTCGAGACGATGGCCCCCGAGCATCATGACCGCGTACTGGCGATCACGAGCCACCTGCCACACCTGATCGCCTACACGATCGTGGGCACCGCCAACGATCTCGCCGAGGTCACCGAATCCGAGGTTATCAAATTCTCGGCCGGCGGCTTCCGCGATTTCACCCGCATCGCCGCCTCCGACCCGACGATGTGGCGCGACGTGTTCCTCAGCAACAAGGAAGCGGTGCTGGAAATGCTCCAGCGCTTCAGCGAGGATCTGTCACAGTTGCAGCGCGCGATCCGCTGGGGCGATGGCGACACCTTGTTCAACCATTTCGCCCAGACCCGCGCGATCCGCCGCTCGATCGTCGATCAGGGGCAGGATGACGCCGCCGCCGATTTCGGCCGGAAGCACGGCTGAGGCGCATCACGCGTCCAGCGCGTTGATCGCTTCCCACACGCGCCGCTCGGCCTCTTCACGCGGCAAGCCGGGCGGGATCACCGCGCCGATGCGGAAAGTGACGATGCCGGGATGCTTCGCGCCTTTTTTCGGCAGCAACAGGCCGCTGTTGGTGGCGATCGGGACCACCGGCAGATCGAGCGCCTTGTAAAGGCCCGCGAACCCGGAGCGCAGCGGCGGCTTCTCGCCCGGCGGCACGCGCGTTCCTTCGGGATAGACGATCACCGAGCGGCCGGATGCCTTCGCCGCCGCCCCGTCGCGCATCAGCTGGCGCAGCGCCTTCGTCGAAGCGTCGCGGTCGACCACGATCGACCCGTAGAGCGTGGTCGCCCAGCCCCACAGCGGGATGCGCATCAGTTCGCGCTTCAGCACCATCGCCGGGCTGCCGAGGATCAGTTGCAGTTCCACGGTCTCGTACATCGCCTGATGCTTGGCGACGTAGAGCACCTGCCCGCCCGGTATCTCGCCCTCCACCCGGCTGCGGATGCCGAGGATCGCCCGCATCGCCCAGCGGTGAACCCGCGCCCAGCAATCCGCATAGACGATCACCACGCGCTGCCCGCCAAGCGCGGCGAGCGGCACGCCGAGCACGATCGGCACCGATATCGCATAGAATATGACGCGAAACGCGATCGTCCTCAGCCAGTCGCTCATCGCCCGATCCCCAGCCACAGCACAACGCGCCGCAGAATGAGCTTGTTGAATTCGTTCACCAATTGCCCCAGCCGCGGCTCGGTCGGCACGCCATCCGGCACGATCGTCACATTGTCGTCGAGCGCCGCATCCAGCTCCATCCGCGCGCGCGCCATATGCCAGTCGGACGTCACCAGCCGCACCGATCGATAGCGATGCTCGCGTACCCAGGTGGCGGTTTCCTCCGCGTTCGAGCGGGTATCCACCGCCTGCCGCCCGAGATCGACACAGCAGTCGATCGCCGGCGCGTGCCCGAACGCGGCGGCCAGATCGCGTTTGGCAACGCCAGGGGCAACCCCGGTGACGAGCATCCGCCGCGCGCGCTTTTCCTCGATCAGCGTCAGCCCGCGCGCGATCCGCCCCGCCCCGCCGGTCGGCACGACGATCGCGTCGGTGCGCGCGACGGCGGACGGCTGCGCGAGGAGCAGCGTGAAGGTCGCGAATCCCAGCCCCCAGACGACGGCGGCGAACCCGATCAGCCGCCCGATCACAGGATGCGCCTCAGCGCGCGCGTGACGGCCCAACGCGCCGCCATCATCGCCACCAGCACGAACCCGAGCGGCAACAGCGCCAGCGCGGCCCAGCCGCCGATACCCAGCCCCGCCCCGCCGAGCAGCTCCGAGCCAAGCCCCCCCACGCGCGATCCGATCAGCGCGACCAGCACGAGCGCCAGCACGCCGCCCACCAGCCCGCCGATCAGTGCATCGCGCGCGATCCGGCGCTGAAACAGCCGCGCCACCTGCACATCGGTGGCGCCCAGCATGTGCATCACCTCGATCGTTGCGCGATGTGCATCGAGCCCGGCGCGCGCGGCGAGCACCACCACCGTGGCAGTCGCGGTCGCCATCAGCGCGACCAGCCCCGCGCCAAGCCACGTCGCGAAGGACAGCATATCGCCGACCGAGGCCATCCAGCTCGCATGCGCATCGATGCGCGCCGCCGGCGCCACCCCACCGATAGCGGCGCGCACCCGCGCCAGCGTGGCCGCCGTCCCGTCTGCCAGGTCCACGTCGATCATCACCGGTAGTGGCAGCGAGGGATCGGCGCCGTCAGATCCCAGCCACGGCCGCAGCAGCTCGGCCAGCGCGGCGCGGCTCACGGGCGACACCCGCGTCACCCCGGGCGTCGCGCGCAACCGCGCGGCGACCCGCATCGCCTGCGCCTCGCGCGTCGCCGGCGCGCCGCTGGTGAGCTGCACGGTCAGCCGGCCGCCAAGCGAGCGCTCCAGCGTGGTCGCCGCGTTGCGCGTCGCCAGCCCCATCGCCGCGGCCAGCACCGTCAGGAACAGCATGATCGCGATCACCCACGTCATGGCGCGCCCGTCTCGCGCGTCGTCCAGCAATCGCGCGGTTGCATTCGCCATCGCTATGTCCGCCTTGCGGGGGGATGGCGCAGGGCGCCGGTCGGATCCTGCAACTGCCCCTTGTCGAGCCGCATCATCTGGGCATCGGGCACACGATTGAGCAAGTGGATGTCGTGCGTCGCGACCAGCACGGTCGTGCCCAGCCGGTTGAGCGAATCGAACAGCAGCAACAGGCGATCCGCCATGTCCGGATCGACGTTGCCGGTCGGCTCGTCGGCGACCAGTATTTCAGGTCGCCCGATCACCGCGCGCGCGATCGCGACGCGCTGCTGCTCCCCGCCGGACAGGGTCGCCGGGCGTGCCGCGCCGCGATCGCCCAGCCCGACCCATGCGAGCATTTCGTTGACGGGGCCGACGACGTCCGCTTCGGGCACACCCGCGACGCGCAGGGGCAAGGCGATATTGTCGGCGATCGACAGATGCGGGATCAGCCGGAAATCCTGAAACACCACGCCGATGCGGCGGCGAAAGCCCGGCAGGCGGCTGCGCGGCATCGTTACCGCATCCTCGCCGAACAGGCGGATGATGCCCCGGCTCGGCCGCTGCGCCAGATAAAGCAGCTTGAGCAGCGACGTCTTCCCCGCCCCGCTCGCCCCGGTGAGAAAATAGAATGCGCCGCTCGCCAGCGTGAACGTGAGGTCCGACAGCGTTTCCTGGCCGGTGCCATAGCGCAGCCCCACATTCTCGAACTGCACGATATTCGCCATCGCGGCGTCTTCCGCCTCACCCCACACCAAGGCAATCGCCATCGCACGAGCGGGGGCACCGCTTCAAGGCCGGTGCGCGATCCTGCACTCATCGCTTGCCAGCTGGTCCCCGGACATGCTTAGATTCATGGATTCAAGCCCCGTGCGAGCAATTGTCGCGACATGATCCTCGAATGCCCCGAATGCCGCACACGCTATCTCGTCCCCGACAGTGCGATCGGGGTTTCGGGCAGAGTCGTGCGATGCGCCAATTGCCGGCATAGCTGGTTTCAGGACGCAGACGCGCGCGCGATCGAGGCGATGCCGACCGAGACGCCTGCCGAGCCCGCGCCGCCGCCCGCCGCCCCTTCTTCCGCCGCACCGGCGCCAGCCGATGCGCCGGTTGTCCTCGCGCCCGCAGAGCCGCCGGTCGAAAGCGCGCCGAAACCCGCGGCAGACGTAGATTATGACGCATTCGCGCATCGCCCGCCGTTTCGCCCGCGGCGCAACCATTCACGTCGCTGGACGATCGCCGCCGTCGCGGCGGGGCTGTTGATGCTGGTGGCGGTCGCGGCGATCATCTGGATGAGCGCGCCGGGGCTGGCGCAACAGCTCGGCCTGTCATTCGGCCCGGCGGAATCACCGCTGCGGCTGGTCGACAATCCGATCGAGCGGCGCGAGATGGCCAATGGCAGCGAATTGTTCGCAGTGAGCGGCAAGGTGCTGAACCCGTCGGGAGACCGCCAGCGCGTGCCCGATATCCGCGCCGATCTGCGCGATGCGCAGGGCCGCATCGTCTTCAGCTGGACGATCACGCCGCAGCAGCGCTCGCTCGGCCCGAAGGGATCGATCGATTTCAATTCGGCGAAGCTGGACGTGCCCGCCAATTCGAAGCGGCTGGAGCTGAGCTTCGTCGGCGAAAACGGCAAATAGCGGCGCGAGCCGGCCTTCGCGGCGCGATCGGCAATACAGGCATTGCCAGCCCCGAAAGGCTTTGCTAGGGGCGCCGTCCTGCCAATCGCCGGGCCAGCCCGGTGAATATCACGTGCGGTCGTGGCGGAATTGGTAGACGCGCAACGTTGAGGTCGTTGTGTCCGAAAGGACGTGGAAGTTCGAGTCTTCTCGACCGCACCACTTTGGCTGATCGGCGGGATCATCCCCCTGCCACGCCGAAGTTCATGCTGAAAACGCCGGGAACAGACCTGATTGCCGCCGGCGAATCGAAAGATCGGCAGCTGCCGGCGGCGCATGGATCTCACGACCGAAAACGGGCGCATTGACAGCTATTAACCTTAATCGCCCGAACTGGTGCATTCTGGCAACGCTTTTGTAAGTCTGCGCACCCGGAATTTGTCGCATTCCGGGACATTCGCGGCTATGCGGCGAATATCCGGCTCAAACGTTAGTGTTTTCGACTGATAAATAGAGCGAGGGGGCGGTTCGAAGGCAGGCGTATGAAGATCGGCAAGATGCGTAAATTGCTGGTGATCCTTGGAGTGCTGGTCGCGACCGGCACCGGCACGGGCTATGTGGTGAACGGGAAAGCCGGGCTGGACAGTTTCGGAAAGGCCAGCGCGGCCGTTGTCAACGCGATCGCCGATCCGCTCTCCGTGCTCAGCGATCGCTCTCCCGGCGATCGGGCGGCTGGCGCTCTGACGCAGACCAAGCCGGCGCGCGAACGCGAACTCGCCAGCAGTCGGACCCGCGCGGCCCCGCCAGGCTCGCCGACGGAACGCGTGCTGACCTCGCTGCGCGAGCGCCCGCTGGTCGGCGAACCTGATGCGCAGCCGATTCCGTTCAACAATACCGCGGTTCCCGATCTGGCACCGTCCCCGACCGCCCAGGTGCTCGGCCCGACGCAGACGCCGGGCGGCACGAACATCCTGCCGATCCCCCCCGTCAACAACGGCGGTGGCGGCGGCGGCGGTGGCGGCGGGATCATCGTCACGCCGACGCCGACTCCTACCGGAAGCCCCACCCCGCCCGTGACGCCGGTGCCCGAACCGGCCACATGGGCGATGCTGCTGGCCGGCTTCTTCGGGATCGGCATCGCGATGCGGCGGCGCGTTCGCGCTGCGGCGCCACTCGCGGGGGGCTAGCGCGTCCACCCGCCCATGCGGCATATCCTGCTGGCGCTGACCCTGACCGTCGCACTGGCAAGTTGCCAGGACGCGGAGCCTGACCGCATCGCGCAGCCGGTGAAGCGCGTCGAGACCGGACCGCGCATCTGGTATCCCGTCGGGCAATATCCGGCACTCGCGCTTCCCGATGGCGAAACCCGCCAGGTGAAGAGCCTGCTGAACGTGCGCCAATCGATGCAGTTCGGCGATTATGTGTGGAACGAGCAGCACGTGCCGGCAACCGGGCAGACGTGGGTGCGCGTGGATCTCGCTCGCCAATTGCTGTCGGTATTTCGCGATGGGCATGAAATCGGTTCGGCCGTGATCCTCTACGGCACCGATGGCAAGCCGACGCCGAGCGGCGTCTTTCCGATCCTGGAAAAGCAGCAGGAGCACCGCTCCACGCTCTACGATGCCGAGATGCCCTATATGCTTCGCCTCACCGGGGATGGGGTGGCTGTGCATGCCAGCAATGTGCGGCGCGGCTCCGCGACCCATGGCTGCATCGGCGTGCCCCGCTCTTTCGCGGCGCTGCTTTTCGCCGCGGTGCGGCGCGGGGATATCGTGGCTATCATGCCGCCCTCCGCGGGGCCATTGCCGAAACATAGTTAGCCTAAAACTAACCAGCCCTTTCAATCGCCTGCTGACCTGCGCGTGAGAAAAACGACCCGTTCCTTGGGATGGGTCAATCATGTCGCATCATCGACTGACATCGCTGTTCGCGGGTATCGCGCTTCTGCTGACCACGCCGCTGCTGGTTGGCGCGACCGATCCTTCGTCTAACTTCGCCGACCGGCTTCTGGCGCGGCACAACCGCGAGCGCGCGATGATGGGCATCCCCGCGCTGCAATGGGATCAGCGCCTCGCCGGCTCCGCGCAGCTCTGGGCGAACCATCTCGCCCAGACTGGCCGCTTCGAGCATGCGCCCGAACGCGCCAGCGATCCGCAAGGCGAGAATCTCTGGGCCGGCACCAAGGGGGCGTTCACGCTCGAGCGGATGGTCGACGCCTGGGTCCGCGAAAAGCGCTATTTCACGCCCGGCCTGTTCCCGAACAACAGCTCGACCGGCAACGTCGAGGATATCGGCCATTATACCCAGTTGATGTGGCGCGACACCGGCGAAGTCGGCTGCGCGATCGCGCGGGGCCGGGCCGAGGATGTGCTGGTCTGCCGATACAGTGACGCGGGCAATTATATCGGCGAGCGCCCTTTCTGATCAGCCTCCGCTTGACGCGGCGCCCTCGACACCCGAAATTCATGCGCATGGAGCGATTGGATCTTTCCGAGTCCGAATGGCGTCGTCGCCTGACGGCGGAGCAATATCATGTGCTGCGCGAGGCCGGCACGGAACGCGCCTTCGCCGGCCGCCTTACCGACAACAAGGCTGATGGCACCTATCATTGCGCCGCCTGTGACCTGGCGCTGTTCGATTCAGCGGACAAATATGATTCCGGCTCCGGCTGGCCGAGCTTTACCCAGCCCGTATCGGAAAGCGTCGTCACCGATCACACCGATACCAGCCACGGGATGACGCGCACGGAAACGCGCTGCGCACGCTGCGACAGCCATCTCGGCCATGTTTTTCCCGACGGACCGCCGCCGACGGGCCTTCGCTATTGCATCAACTCGATCTGTCTTGATTTTCATCCGCGGTGAACGTCCGCCTGGTCGCCGCGCTTGTTAAGCGGCGGCTAAGCCTCTATTCGCTTTAGCCGATCCGATGGCCCGCGCCCCTAGACCCCGTTCGCCTTGGCGCCGTCGCCTCTCGCTTGCAATCAAGCTGCTGCTGGTGCTCGCGGTTCTTGCGATCGGCGCGCTCGTTACCGCCGTTTATGTCACGCGGGCACAACTGCCGAGCTACGACGAACTGAAATCATCCCCCAACGGGCAGATGATTCGTGTTCATGCCGCCGACGGCACGGTGATCGTCTCGATGGGCCCGAGCTATGGCGAATGGCTGTCGGGCGACCGCATCCCCAAGGTGATGCGCGAGGCCACCGTGGCCGTGGAGGACCGCCGCTTCTACAGCCATCTCGGCGTCGACCCGATCGGCGTCGCGCGCTCGGTGAAGGTGCGGCTCGATCGCGGGCGCTGGGTGCAGGGCGGATCGACGATCACGCAGCAGCTGGCACGCAACGTATTCCTCAACAATCAGAAGAAGTTCGGCCGCAAGTTCCGCGAATGGATCCTCGCGCTCGCGATGGAGCGCAAGTTCAGCAAGGACGAGATTCTCGAGCTTTATCTGAACAAGGTTTATTACGGCGGCGGTGCCTATGGCATCGATGCGGCGTCGCGGAAGTTCTTCGGCCATGGCGCCGATCACCTCTCGCTCGCCGAGGCCGCGATCATCGCCGGGCTGGTCAAGGCCCCGTCGAACTATTCCCCGACAGCCGACGCGAGCGCCGCCGTGGGCCGCGCCTCCGTCGTGCTGAGGTCGATGGAAGATGCCGGCATGATTTCGGCCGGGGAGGCACAGGCCGCAGATCCAAAAACGGTCGCGCTCGCGCCGGAGCCGAAGCAGAACAGCGTTCGCTATTTCACCGACTGGGCATTGCCGCAGCTCGAATTGCTGATCGACGAAACCGAAAAGCCGCTCGAAGTGTGGACGACGCTCGATCTCAACATGCAGCGCGATGCCGATGCCGCGATCCGGCAGAATGCACCGAACGGCGCGCAGGGCGCGCTCGTCGCGCTGGATCGCGATGGCGCGGTGCGCGCGATGGTCGGCGGCAAGGATTATGTCGCCTCCATCTACAATCGTGCGACGCAGGCGGAGCGGCAGCCGGGATCCGCCTTCAAGCTGTTCGTCTATCTCGCCGCGCTGGAGGCGGGGAAGACGCCCGAATCGACCGAAGTTGATGAGCCGGTGACGATCGACGGCTGGAGCCCGCGCAACGATTCGCGCCGAAATTCCGGGCAGGTCACGCTGCGTACGGCCTTCGCCTATTCGCTCAACACGATCGCCGCGAAGCTTGGCCAGCAGGTGGGTTTCGCCACCGTGGCGGATATGGCGCGACGTTTCGGTATCACCACGACCGTCAATACCCATCCGTCGATGGTGCTCGGCACGTCTGACGTGCGGCTGATCGACATGACCCGCGCTTTCGCCAGCGTCGCCAATCAGGGCGTCGCGGTGACGCCGTATGGCATCGTCAAGGTGACGACCAATGGCGATACCATCTATCAGCATGAGGTGGATCGCAGCCGGGTGCTCGTCGCACCGCAAGTCGCCGCGCAGATGATCGATCTGCTGCAGACGACCGTCAATACCGGCACCGGCCGGGCCGCACAGATCGGTCGACCCGTCGCGGGCAAGACCGGCACGACCAGCTCGTCGAAGGATGGCTGGTTCCTGGGCTTCTCCTCCGGATTGACCACCGGCGTGTGGATGGGCCGCGATGATGCGAGGCCGATTGCAGGCCTGCACGGTGGCACCGCGCCCGCGCGCGCATTTCACGATTTCATGATCCGCGCCGTCGCCAAGCGCCCGATCGAGCAGTTCGAGACGCAGGTGACCCTGCCCGAAGCGCAGCTCGAGCCTGATGCCGAAAGCTATTATGGCAGCCCGGACAACGGGATGTTCGTCGATCCGGACGGCAATCCGGCGCCGGGCGGCGTGCCGGGCTATCCCGACTACGCGAACCCGCCGCCGGCCAATGACCGCCCCGCGCGCGATCGCCCGCAAGTCGATGAAGACGGCAATCCGCCGCCGCAGGAGCGGCTCGATCAGGACTGGATCGATCGCGTTACCGGGCGCGACCCGCGCCGCGATCAACGCCGGCCGTCCGCACCCGCGCAGAATCCGCCCGCCAATCGGTCTACCACAACGACCTATTCGGGTGAGCCGCCGCGCCCATACCAGTGAAGCGCCGCGCCATGGGCGCGTAACCAGCGGCGTTCGGGCGCGGGATCGCGGCCATAAAGCTCGGCGACCAGCGCATGAAATGCCGGCCCGTGATTCATATGTAAGCGATGCGCCACCTCATGCGCGGCGGTCGCCCGGCGCACCGCGCCTGGCGCCAGCGCCAGCCGCCAATTATACCGGATCGTCCCGGACGAAGCGCAGCTTCCCCAGCGTCCGCGCGCATCCCCGATGGCGACCTTCGCCACTTTCACCCCCGCGCGGGCAGCGTAATCCGCCGTATCCTCGCTCAGCAATCGCAAGGCCTCACGCCTTAGCCAGGCCTCGATGCGTCGCGGGATCGTTTCCTGTGGGCCGCCGAGCACCAGTTGATCGGCGTGCCGGGTCACGCGGCGACACGCGCTTTCCTCCCACGCGATGACAAGTTGCGCATCGTCGAATGGCACCACCGCCCGATTTACGAACGGCCGCGCTTCCGGCAATGCCGCGCGCTGCCGTTCCAGCCAGTCACGCTGGGTCATCGCCCAGGCCAGCGCCGTCTTCGCCGAGGCGCGCGGCGGGATCACGAGCCGCACACGCCCATCCGCCGGATCGAGCGACAGCTTCGCGCGCCTGGCGCGCGGATGCCGCACGATCTCGATCTCGGCGGTCACAGCACCCGATCGACCATATGGTGTTCGAGATCGCCGGCGTCATCCTCGCTGATCGTCCAGCCGCGTACAGACTGACCGGCGCGATGCACCGCCTCTGTATCGCCGCACACCAGATAGTGCCACTCAGGCAGCTGTTCCCCGGCGGCGCGCAGCCGATAGGCGCAGGTCGACGGCAGCCAATCGATCTCATGCACGTTGCGCGCGTTCAACCGCACGCATTCGCTGACATAGGCGTGACGGTGGCGATAATTCGAGCAACGCCCGGCGCGCCGATCGAGCAGCCGGCATGCCACGTTGGTGGGGATCAGTTCGCCGGTATCCTCATCCTCCAGCTTGTGGATGCAGCATTTGCCGCATCCGTCACACAGCGCCTCCCACTGCGCGCGATCGAGCTTGTCGAGCGGGGTATCTTCCCAGAACCGCGTCGTCATTTCGCCCAGCGCTCGATTTCGTCGGCGATCTTGCGCGGCGGCCCTTCCTGCGACAGCAGGGCGAGCGGCTTGCCATCCGGCGCCATCAGATAGGCGGCGCGGCTGTGATCCATCAGATAGCCGCCCGCCGAACCCTGTCCGCGCGCATAATAGACGCCATATTCCCTGGCGACGCGAGCGATCTGATCGGGCGATCCGGTCAACCCCACGAGCCGGGGGTGAAAGGCGGCGGTGAACTGCCTCAGCGCCGCCGGATTGTCGCGCGCGGGGTCGATCGTCACGAAAACAGGCACTATACGCGCGCCGAGCCCGGGCTGCTCCTTCTCCACGATCTTCACCGCCGCGCTGATATTCTGGACGTCGAGCGGGCATATGTCGGGACAAAAGGTGTAGCCGAAATACATGATGCGATACTTGCCCGCGAAATCCCGATCGGTCGTGACACGCCCGTTCTGATCGGTGAGCGAGAAGGCGCCGCCGATACTGGCGCCCTCCAGCGGCGGCCGTTCCGCCTGTTTCGTGGGAGAACACGCCGCCAGTGCGACAAGGATCGGAAAGGAGAAACGCAGGTTCATGGCACCGCCGGAAATGATCTGTTAGAGCCGTTACCACAACATCGAGTGGAAATCCGACCGCCAATGAAGCGCTTCCTTCTCGCCGCCGCGATCCTGATGAGCACCACACCGCTATCCGCGATCGCGCAGCAGCAATCGCAGAGCTACAAGTTTCTTCAGGCCGTGAAGGACGCCAAGGGGGACGAGGTGACCAAGATCCTCGACCAGCCCGGCCAGCGGATCATCAATACCCGTGACCAGACGAATGGCGACGGGGCGTTGCATATCGTGATCCGGCGCGGCGACGACACGTATTTGCGCTATCTTCTGTCGCGCGGCGCGGACCCGAATCTTCGCAACAGCAAGGGCGATACGCCGCTGCTGATGGCGATCCAGTTCGGACAGAACGGTCTGGTCGATACATTGCTGCTGGTGAAGGCGAACCCCAACCTTGCCAATTCCGCCGGCGAAACGCCGCTGATTCGCGCCGTGCAGCGCCGCGACCTGGGGCTGGTGCGGACCTTGCTCAACGCGGGCGCCGATCCCGACCTTACCGACAATGTGGCCGGCATGTCGGCGCGCGATTACGCCCATGCCGATTCGCGCGCGCCCGCGATCGCCAAGTTGATCGATGAGAAACCCAAGGTAGCGAAGCGCGCGATCTCCGGCCCGAAGATGTGATCGCGCACGCAAAACGCGTCGTTCACAGGATCGGTATCGCCTCCGGATCGTGAACGGCGATCAGCCTTCGCGCGGCGCGCCGCGCGAAGGCGAGTGTGCAGCGCTTGCGCACATGGCTGGCAAGCGGATCGGTCCGCGCCTCGCGCAATACCGCCGCGTCATAGCGATCGGCGACGATCAGCCCGGTACGTTCGGGCATGAACGCCTCGGTCTCGATCGGCGACGGATCGAATCCGGCCGGCACCGCCCAGAAGAAGCGGTCGCAGTGATCCAGATATTCGCGCCATTTGCCATCCCCGAGCAGATCGGCGCGCGACACCTTTATCTCCACGATCGTGATCCGGCCGCGCGCATCGAGCGCCATCAGATCGGCGCGGCGCCCGCCTTCCAGCGGCACCTCGGGGATAGCCACCAGCTCGTGCCGCAACAGCATCCTGGTGACGCCGCGCGCCACATCCGCCGCCACCATGGGGGCGATTGAAGCATCGACCAATGAAACGGGCGAGGTGATTGTCACCTCGCCCGTATAGAACATCTAGGGAACGAAAAAAAGATCAGCGATAAAAGATGTGATTGCCGATCGAAGCAACCTTCACGCGGCTCCAGCCCGGCGCGACGCGACGCGCATGGAAATACAGCGCTTCACCCGCATCGCTTTCCCACGCATCGTTCATCGCAACCTTGGCGACGGCGAGTGCGGTGCGCCATGCAGGGCGCGATTGATCGACGCTGGGAATCCGGCCGCTGCGCACGAACGAGAACTGGCCCGGCTGCTTCACGACATCGCAAACGCTGTCACCAAAACGGCTTGTGCCGGCGCGATTCAGGATGACCTCCGCAACGGCCAACTGGCCGGCAAGCGGCTCGCCCTTCGATTCGTAATAGATCGCGCCGGCAAGGCAGCGCAGATCCTCATCGACTTCGCCCTTGATCGGCTGAGCAGCGACGGCCGCTGCGAGATTGGGATAGGCCACAACGTCCCCCGGCTGCGCATCGTCGGCGACCGATCCGGTCGGCGCGGGAGCGGGGGAGGGGGAATCAATGGTGGTGGAAACAGACGGCACATAGGCCGGCTGGATAGTCGCGAGCGCCGTAGGCGCTATCTCGGCCGCGAGGCTGGGGCTGCTTCCGGCAGCGAGCCCTATGGCGGCTAAAGTCATGGTCGCGGCGATCGCGATCCGGGATTGGAACGGCATTCAACAACAGACATGGGCGGTTGGGACGCGGATGCGCGATCGTCAGAATGTGCGACCGGCCGGGTTCCCCCCCGACTGCGTCACCGAACGGATCGCACCCGCAATCGGCACAACGCTAGAACAAGAACGTAGCGCTCCTGTTTTTGCGGCGCAGCAGAGTCAATCGGCGCAGATCGTTTCAGCGGCGAACCGTTTCGCCTGCGGGATATCCAGAGCAACCACCCAGAGATCCGGGTCTCGCTGCCGCCGGCGTGCCCAGTAATTGTCGATCGATTCGTCCGCCGCGGACGCCGGGCCGGTCGAGATCAAAGCCGTCCCGCCATCAGGGCCGATCCCGCGCTCGAGCACCGCCGACTGCTGCTCGTCAATGACGAGGATCGCCCCCGCTTGTGCGTCCCCCCGCGCCCGAACCACCGCGATCCCGCCCGCGTCGTTCACCCGCTGTAATAGCGCACTGACCAGAATATGTGTCGGCAGCCGCGCGTTCATGCCATGCGATAACCGGGAAGACCCGCGAGCGCGATCCTGCTGCGCATGAACGTTCCTGTGCCGCGCGCCACTTCCTCACCCTCCGCGTCGATCAGCCGCGCATCCCCAACGAACACACGTCGATGGCCGCTGATCCAGCGGCCCTCCGCCACGATCGGCCCCTCCGGCAGCGGACGGGTGAACAAAAGGCTGAATTGCGTGGTGAGCAGGAATCGATCGGTCACCAGACTGTTGCAGGCGTAAAAGGCCGCGTCATCGAGCATCTTGAAATACGCGGTGCCGTGGGTCGCGCCGCCGGCATGAAAATGGCGCTGATCGACGGTGAACCGGATGCGCGCGACGCCGGCGTCGACAATTTCGAGCGTCGATTCAAAGAATCGGTTTATCGGCGCCGCAACATAGAGCGACTCCAGCGCGCGGAAATGCGCCGGCGCGCCTTCAGGAAGCTTCACGCGCTTCATCCGCCGTCAACAATGCATAGAAAGCGTCTCGCGAGCCCGCGCCGCGCAACTTGTCCACGAACGCGCGATTGCGGAATTTGCGCGAAACGCGCGCCAGCGCCTTCAGATGCTCCGCCCCCGCATTCGGCGGTGACAGCATCGCGACAACGATATCAACCGGCACGTCGTCCACCGCGGCGAAGTCGATCGGCTTCGCAAGCCGCGCAACCAGCAACGCGATGCGCGGGATGCCGGGAATCCGGGCGTGGGGAATTGCTACGCCACCGCCGAAACCGGTCGAGCCAAGCTTCTCGCGCTCGGCAAGCGCGGCACTGATCGTCACCGGATCAAGCGCCAACGCTTTCCCGGTGACGGCCGCGATATGCTGGAACAGCGCCTTCTTGCCCGAGGCGGCTACGTCGACAAGAATGAAGTCGTGCGACAACAGGTCGCTGAGATCACTGGTCATCGATATTTTGCTTCCCTCAGCGTGCTCGCTGCGGTTCGACCCAGCCGATCGTCCCGTCACCACGGCGATAGACCATGTTATAGGCGCCCGTGCCGGAATTGCGGAAGAGCAATGCCTGGGTGTTTCGCAGATCGAGCATCATCACCGCATCGGAAACGCTGGCATCAGGCACGTCGACACGCGTTTCGGCGACGATCAGCGGCGCATCGCCGGCCTCATCTTCCTGAGGGGTTTCGGCGAACAGCGTATAGCCCGCGTTGTCATAGCCATTGGCCTCCGCCAGTTCGGCAGCCTTGTCGGCCTGCCGATCCTTCAGGCGGCGCATGTAGCGGCGGAGCTGCGTCTCGATCTTCGCCGCCGCGCCGTCAAAGGCGAGATGCGCGTCCTGCGCATCGTTGCGCCCCTTCAGCACCAGGCCCTTCATTACATGCGCGACGATATCGCAGGTGAACCCCGCATCGCGCGGACCTTTGCCGAAGGTGACTTCGGCCGACAGCGCGCGCGAGAAATACTTGTCCGCGATGCCCTGGAGCCGCTCGTCGACATGGGTCTTGAGCGCGTCGCCCGTGGCGACCTGATGACCAGAAACGCGGATATCCATATTCTCTTCTCCACTTGTTGCGACACCGGATATTTCCCGTGTGCCGAATGTGCGTCATGCTGACGCGTCGTTCCCCCAAATCGGGTTCTTCACCCTCCCCATGAACGCAGCATGCGCGGCAAGTTCCGCCTCGCTCACCGAAAAAACGCGGGCCGGACGCACGACAGAGCTGACCCGAGCCTGTCCCTGACCAGTCGCTTCCACGACAATCTCGCTGACAAGGCCGAGACCGATCTGCCGCCCGCCCGTCAGCTCGACATAGACCTGCGCGAGCAGTTGTGCGTCAAGCAGTGCACCGTGCAATACGCGATGCGATCGATCGATCCCGAACCGCGAACAGAGCGCGTCCAGCGTATGTTTGGCGCCAGGGTGCTTCGAGCGCGCAATGTTCAACGTATCGACCATCCGCGTGGTGCACACCGGCGGACGGCCGCATTGCCTCAGCTCGCCGTTCAGAAAACCGAAATCGAACCCGGCGTTATGCGCGACGAGCGGCGCATCGCCGATAAATTCGAGCAGCGCTTCGACCGTATCGGGGAAGCGCGGCTTGTCCGAAAGGAATGCGTCGGACAGGCCGTGAACCGCGAATGCCTCCGCCGGCATCGGCCGATCGGGATTGTAATAAGCGTGAAAGGTGCGCCCCGTCTCGACCCGGTTGAAAATTTCGACACAACCGATTTCGACCATCCGATCTCCGCCGGAAAAACTCAGCCCGGTCGTTTCGGTATCGAACACTATCTCCCGCATGCGCCCGTTATCGGCCTGTCTGGCGCGACAGGCAAGCGATCACCGCGCGCACCGCGGCGCGGGTCTCCTCGATCGGCACATCGGTGGGGATGACGAAATCGGCGCGCGCGCGCTTATCGGCGTCGTGCATCTGGCGGGCGAGGATCGCATCGAACTTCTCCGGCGTCATCCCCGGGCGCTCGAGGGTCCGCGCACGCTGAACGTCCGGCGCGGCGGAAACCACCACCACCTTGTCCACCGCTTTCTCGCCGCCGGTCTCGAACAATAACGGGATATCGAACAGCACCATCGCAGCATCGGCATGATCGGCGAGAAATCCCGCGCGCTCCGCCCCCACGGCAGGGTGAACGATCGCCTCAAGCGCCTTCATCGCGACATCATCGCCCAGCACTGCGGCGCCAAGCTTCTGCCGGTCAACGCCGTTCCGGCTGGTGGTGCCGGGAAAGCGGGACTCGATCGCAGCGACGAGTGATCCGCCTGCTCCCTGCAGCCGATGGACCGCCGCATCCGCATCGAACAAAGGAACGCCTTCCTCTGCGAACATTGCCGCGACGGTGGATTTTCCCATTCCGATCGACCCCGTGAGGCCAAGCTTTATCATCGCATCAACAACGTGCGCAGCGCCGCGTCATGCGCGCGGGGGGCCGGCCGGCCGAAAAACAGTTCAAACGCCATCGCCGCCTGGCCGATCAGCATCTCAAGCCCGTCGATCGTTTCCAGACCGCGCGCCCCGGCTTGCCGCAGCAAAGCGGTTTCGAGCGGCGCATAGACGATATCGTAAACCACCGCGCCATCCGGCAACGGCGACAGATCGAGTTCGAGCGGCGGCTGCCCCTGCATGCCCAGCGCGCTGGTGTTGACGAGCAGCGCTGCCGGCGGAAGCGTCGCCGAAAGGGGCAGGGCATCACCCTTCAGGCCGAACCGCGCGAGCAGGGCCGCGCCCTTCAACGGGCTGCGGTTGAGGACGGTGACATGCCCGGCGCCCGCACGCGCGAGGGCGAACAGCACAGCGCGCGCCGCGCCGCCCGCCCCGATCACCACCACCGGGGCACCGGCAAGGTCGATCTCCGCAATCGGCGCATAGAATCCTGCGGCATCGGTATTGGTGCCGAACACGCGCCCCTCGGCATCGCGAACGATCGTGTTCATCGCGCCGATCGACGCACGCACATCGCCCGGATCGTCCACCAGATCGAGCATCGCGATCTTGTGCGGAATCGTGACGTTGCACCCTCGCCACGCCGCATCATTCCGCCTGTCGGCGAGGAAGCGCGGCAGATCGTCCGCCACGACATGTGTCGCGCGGTACTCCGCGTCGATTCCCAGCTTCTCCAGCCAGAATTCATGGATCAGCGGCGATTTGGAATGGGCGATCGGATCGCCGATCACCTCGGCATAGGGTCTCGTCATACCAGCAGCACTCCGCGTTCGCGCAGATAGGACAACACCGGCAGCAAAGGCATGCCCAGCACGGTGAACTGGCTGCCCTCGATCCGGCTGAACAACTGCACGCCCGGTCCTTCGACGCGGTAGCAGCCGACGCAACCCGCGATCGCCGGCCACTCGACATCGAGATAAGCATGGATGAATGCCGGGGTCAGCGGCCGCACGAACATCCGCGCACGATCGACGTGCCGCCACACCGCACGGCCGCCCTCGGCGACCACCGCCGCACTCACCAGATCGTGGCGCTTGCCAGACATCAGCGACAGGTGCTCGGCCGCCTGCTCGCGCGTTACCGGCTTGTCGAGAATCGTGCCATCCTCCAGCACGGCAAGCGAATCCGATCCCAGGACCAGCGCCTGCGGCTCGCGCTGGGACACCTTCAGCGCCTTTAGCTCGGCCAGCGCATCGGCGAGATCGCGCGGACTTCGATCGGCGAGTGCCGCTTTCGCCGCCGCCTCATCAACATGCGCCGGCTGCGCCGTGAACGGGACGCCAGCCGCTTCCAGCATCGCGCAGCGCGACGCCGATTGCGAGGCCAGGACCAGTTTCATTGCTCGCCCCCGCCAGGATTGCCGCGATGCTCGTTGCACAGCGAGATGATCGCCGCCGCCGTCTCCTCGATCGACCGGCGTGTGACGTCGATTACCGGCCAGCCATTGTCGGTGAACATCCGCCGGGCAAAGGCAATTTCCTTGGTAACCGCCTCCTGATCGACATATGCCGTCTGCGGTGTCTGGTTGAGCGACAGCAGCCGGTTGCGACGGACCTGGATCAGCCGGTCCGCACTGGTGGTCAGCCCGACGATCAACGGGTTCCTGAGCGAATAAAGTATTGCCGGCGGCGGGCTTTCCACGACGATCGGGATATTGGCGACCTTGTAGCCGCGATTGGCGAGATAGATCGACGTCGGCGTCTTGGACGAACGGCTGACGCCCGCGAGCACGATATCCGCCTGCTCCCAATCCTCGGCGCCGATCCCGTCATCATGCGCGATCGTGAACTGGATCGCATCCACCCGCTCGAAATAGGCCGCGTCGAGCGCATGCTGCCGCCCCGGTCGCCCCTTCGCCTGCTGCCCGAGCAGATCAGTAAGCGAATCGGTGACCTGATCGAGCGGCGCCACCATCGGCAGCCCAAGCGACTGGCATCGCTGCTCCAGCGCGCCGCGGGTCGCGGGGTTCACCAGCGTATAGATTACCAGACCGGGATTCTGGGCGATCTCCTGCAGGATACGATCGAGATGCGTTTCCGTGCGCACCATTGGCCAGAAATGGCGCACCGTTTCGACATCATCGAACTGCGCGAGCGCCGCTTTCGCGATATTCTCCAGCGTCTCGCCGGTCGAATCCGAAAGCAAGTGCAGGTGAAGCCTCACCATCGACGGTACGACCATGTGGATAACATGCGGATAAGCGCTAGCGTAAGCTCAACCGTCCGCCAACCCGGATCGGGCGCGGGGGATAACGCGTGATTCGTCCACAAACCGGCCCACGGCCCCGCTGTTCCTCCACAGTCTGTGGATTATGGGGATGGAGATTTCCGAATCCGTGCGATTCAGCCACTGTCGCGCGGTCAAGCTGTTGGCATTTCCGGCACTGACGCATAAGCCCCGCAACCCACGCGCCTACTGCATCAACAACCTCTTTGAATCCCTTATTATTGAAGAAGGATGCACTTCCCGGTGACCAAGGCCCTGCTCAATGTCCTGAAGGGTGAGAAGTCCGCCATTCCACCGATGTGGCTGATGCGACAGGCGGGGCGATACCTTCCCGAATATCGCGCACTGCGGGCTGAAAAAGGTGGATTCCTGGCACTCGCGACCGATCCCGCGGCAGCGGCCGAGGTCACGCTGCAGCCGATCCGCCGCTTCGGTTTCGATGGCGCGATCCTGTTCTCGGACATATTGATGGTGCCCTGGGCGCTGGGGCAGGATCTCACCTTCGGTGCCGGCGAGGGGCCGCGTCTTTCCCCGGCGCTCATCGATCATCCGTTGGGCGCGCTCGAGCGGGCTCAGGCGCGGCTCGATCCGGTTTATCAGACGGTCGCGCGGGTCAAGAGACAGCTTCCGGCCGAGACGACCTTCCTCGGCTTTGCTGGCAGCCCCTGGACCGTCGCCACCTACATGGTTGCCGGGCAGGGCAGCCGCGACCAGGGCGAGACACGCAGCTTCGCCTATCGCGATCCGGTTGCGTTCGACGCGATCATCGCGGCGATCGTCTCGATGACGGTCGACTATCTGTCGCGGCAGATCGAGGCCGGCGTGGAAGCGGTGCAACTGTTCGACAGCTGGGCGGGCAGCCTGTCGCCTGAACAGTTCGACCGTTGGGTCATCGCGCCCAACGCGGCGATCGTGCACGCGCTGAAGGAGCGCCACGCGGAGACGCCGATCATCGGCTTTCCCAAAGGTGCAGGGGGCAAGCTGCCTGCCTATGCCATCGGGACGAACGTGGACGCGATCGGGCTGGACGAAACGGTCGATCCGCGCTGGGCCGATGCCGTGTTACCGCCGGGAATGCCGGTGCAGGGCAATCTCGATCCGCTGGCGCTGGAGACGGGGGGCGATGCGCTGTCGCGGGGAATCGATCGGGTGCTTGAAGCATTTCGCGATCGGCCACACATCTTCAATCTCGGCCACGGCATCGGCCAGCACACGCCGATCGCCCATGTCGAGCAACTCGTGGCGCGGGTGAGGAGAAACTGATGCAGCCGGGATTTCTGGGCGCGGCCTATGACTGGGTGAAGGCCGGGCATGTGATCTTCGTGATCTTCTGGATGGCCGGCATGTTCATGTTGCCGCGTTACCTGGTCTATCATCAGGAAGGCCTTGCCGATCCCGCCGACGCCGCGCGTTGGGTGGAACGGGAACGCCGCTTGCGCAGCATTATCCTGACGCCGGCGATGGTGCTCGTCTGGGTGTTCGGCGTGCTGCTTGCGATCAATCTTGGATTGCTGGCGGGTGCGCCCGGTCTCGGCTGGCTCCATGCCAAGATCGCGATTGTCGTGCTGCTTTCGGGCTACCACGGCTGGGCGGTCGGATATTCCAGGAAGCTGGCGGCGGGAAGGCCGACGCTGAGCAACCGGACATTGCGGATGATGAACGAGGTGCCGGCGCTGGCCGCTACACTGACCGTGATTCTCGTGATGGTGCGCCCGTTCTGATCTGCTTGCCCTTCGTATCTTGACTTGCCGGCGGCCTCTTCCTAGGTCGTCGCAACGGTGGTTCTTTCCTGTTCCGCCGCCTCCTTACAGCATCGTTCGCGAGCGTTATCCGCCGTCCGAGCTACCTCCCCCTGCCGATCCCATCGGGACGAGATACATATGCATTTGAAAGATTTGAAAAAGAAGGCTCCGGCGGAACTGGTCCAGCTGGCGGAGGAGCTTGGCGTCGAAGGCGCCTCCACGCTGCGCAAGCAGGATCTGATGTTCGCGATCCTTAAGGTTCAGGCCGAGAACGGCGACCAGATCATGGGTGAGGGCACGATCGAGGTGCTGGCCGACGGCTTCGGCTTCCTCCGCTCGCCGCAGGCGAATTATCTCGCCGGGCCCGACGATATCTACGTCTCGCCGAATCAGGTCCGCAAGTTCGGTCTGCGCACCGGCGATACGGTGGAAGGCGAAATCCGCGCGCCGAAGGATGGGGAGCGCTATTTCGCGCTGACCAAGCTCACCAGCGTGAATTTCGAGGATCCCGATCGCGTTCGCCACCGCGTCAATTTCGACAACCTCACGCCGCTCTATCCCGACGAGCGGCTAAAGCTGGAAATCGAAGACCCCACGATCAAGGACAAGTCGGGCCGCGTGCTCGACGTGGTCGCGCCGATCGGGAAGGGGCAGCGCTGCCTGATCGTCGCGCCGCCGCGCGTCGGCAAGACGATCATGATGCAGAATATCGCCCGCGCGATCTCGCACAACCATCCCGAAGTGTTTCTGATCGTGCTGCTGATCGACGAACGGCCCGAGGAAGTTACAGATATGCAGCGCACGGTAAACGGCGAGGTGGTGTCCTCCACCTTCGACGAACCGGCGACACGCCACGTCCAGGTCGCGGAGATGGTGATCGAGAAGGCCAAGCGCCTCGTCGAACACAAGAAGGACGTCGTCATTCTTCTCGATAACATCACCCGCCTCGGCCGCGCGTACAACACCGTCGTCCCCTCGTCGGGCAAGGTGCTGACCGGTGGTGTGGACGCCAACGCGCTGCAGCGGCCCAAGCGCTTCTTCGGCGCGGCGCGCAATATCGAGGAAGGCGGCAGCCTCACCATCATCTCCACGTCGCTGATCGATACCGGCAGCCGCATGGACGAAGTGATCTTCGAGGAGTTCAAGGGCACCGGCAACGCCGAAATCGTGCTTGATCGCAAGGTGGCGGACAAGCGCATCTTCCCGGCGATCGACGTCGGCAAATCGGGCACGCGCAAGGAAGAACTGCTGGTCGAAAAGGGGCAGCTCTCCAAGATGTGGGTGCTGCGCCGCATCCTGATGCAGATGGGCACTGTCGATGCGATGGAATTCCTGCTCGGCAAGATGAAGGATTCCAAGACGAACGAGGATTTCTTCGACAGCATGAACCAGTAGCGGTGTGAGCCCTGTGCCAGTTTGGCATGGGGCGCACCTCGATTCGACGGCGCGATATTGTGGCGCCGTTGGCCTTTTGCGCCGGCGCGGCGGAAACCGGCAGCGTATCCTCGATGGTTGCGGCGCTCGGCGACAGGGTGACCAGGTGACAGACCTGTAGCCGCGACCGCCGGTGCGCTGTAACATCCGATTGCAACCCGCAGCGGCGTTAGCCGTTGGCAGGGGAACAAATCCGGGAGTTACCAGCGTTGATCTTCACTCTGATCGCCGCCGCGGCCGCCGTGCAGGGCCCCGGTTCGCTAGGCGATATCTGGCAGCATATTGTCGCCGATTTCTCCAATCTTACCGATCCGGCGGCGCTGTCGGCATTCGGCCAGGTGCTGATGATCGATCTGGTGCTGGCGGGCGATAACGCCATTGTCGTCGGTGCGCTCGCCGCCGGTCTGCCGTCTGAACAGCGCAAGAAGGTGATACTGATCGGCATCGGCGCGGCGCTGGTGCTGCGCATTCTGTTCGCGCTGATCGTGACATGGCTGATGGGTATCGTCGGACTGATCTTCGCCGGCGGCCTGCTGTTGCTGTGGGTGAGCTGGAAGTTCTGGCGTGAGATCAGGAGCGGCGGGCATCATGCGGACGCGTCCGACGGCAGCCAGCAATCAGGCGTCTCCCCCGCCAAGAGCTTTGCGGGTGCTGCCTGGGCGGTTGCCGTGGCGGACGTATCGATGAGCCTCGATAACGTGTTGGCAGTGGCGGGCGCGGCGCGCGAACATCCGGGAATTCTGGTCGTCGGGCTGCTGCTGTCTGTCGCGTTGATGGGGCTGGCGGCCAATTTCATCGCCCGGATTATCGACCGCTATCGCTGGATCGCCTATTTCGGGTTGGCGGTGATCCTCTTTGTCGCGTTCAAGATGGTGTATGAGGGCTGGATCGGCACCGATAGCACTCATGGACTGATCTCGCTGTTCGGATGAACGGAGAGTTCACGGGGTGTTCAATCGGCGTCGGGGATAGGGGCTGGTGATGACTGGAGATTTGGCGTGAAGACCGTCCTGCCCGTTTTGTCCGCGATCGTCGCTGTGGCCGCCCCAGCGGTGGCGCAGACCGGGGATCTGGCGCAGGTGCAGCGGCACCTTTCGGCAGTTTCCAGCATGACAGCCGATTTCAGCCAGACGGACCGCAACGGCAAAGTGCTGACCGGGACGCTGACGCTCAAGAAACCGGGAAAGATCCGCTTTCAGTATGAAAAGGGCGTACCGCTCCTGATCGTTGGCGATGGCAAGGCGCTCACCTTCATCGATTATTCCGTGCGGCAGGTGCAGCGCTGGCCGATCGGCAACACGCCGCTTGGCGTACTCATCAATCCTGACAAGGATATCGGGAATTACGCGAAGGTCATTCCCTCGGCCGATCCGCGCGTGCTGTCGGTGGAAGGTTATGATGCCAGGCATCCCGAATATGGCCGAATAACGCTCGTTTTCGCACGTGACGCGGCCGCCCCGGGCGGGTTGATGTTGCAGGGCTGGGTGATGCTCGACAGCCAGGGCAATCGCACGACAATCCGCTTGTCCAACCAGCGGTTCAACGGGCCGGTGGACGATGGAGCGTTCCGTTGGAACGACCCGCGGAGGAATTCCGTTCACAGTTAGCGGCTTTTTCTTACAACCGTTCACCCGAGCGACAGGTTTCTGCGCGTAAAGATCGGGTGTGAATACAGGCCACCCGGGATTTTCCCCCTGTTGCCCGGGACTGCCAGTGTTCCCCTGCGTGACGAACGTCAGGTTGGCCCTCGCTCCAAGCCCCCGGAGCGGGGGCCTTACCTTTTGGCGATTGTGCCAACGGGCGAAGCCAGCCGGTTCGCAGATGCCTGCGTTCATGATCCGCCGGATGACGACGGCGCGATGAGTGGCGCCAACGCGATCGTCGCGACGAGCCCTGGTCGATCAGTGTAGCGTCGATGGAGATCAGTCGCCGAGCGATCGCAATCACATGATTGGCCCACACGATGCCCCAGACGCAGCGGAGCGCCTTGATGTCATCGTGGAACCAGGTGGCATGGAAGGACGGCATGCCGGCTTCCCGTGCGCCATCCTGAAGCTATAATCGCCAATCCTTAAAGCTGATGCCCGGTGCGATCGCGCTTTGTGGCGAGATAGCGCTCATTGTGCCGATTGGCGGGCAGAGCGTGCGCGACACGCTCGGTGATACGGATTCCTGCATTCTCGAGCCCTGTAACCTTGGCAGGGTTATTGGTCAGCAGGCGCACCTCGCTTTGCCCGAGAAGCTTCAGCATACGCGCGGCAACACCGAAATCTCGTGCATCGATCGCAAAGCCGAGCCGCGTGTTGGCATCGACCGTGTCATGGCCCTGATCCTGCAAGGCATAGGCCCGCAGCTTGTTGACCAGGCCGATCCCGCGGCCCTCCTGTCGGAGATAGAGCAGGATGCCCCAGCCGCTCGCCTCGATTGCGCGAATCGCCGCATCGAGCTGTGGCCCGCAATCGCATTTGAGGCTGCCAAGCGCATCGCCGGTCAGGCATTCGCTGTGCAGGCGGACCAGCGGCTCGGAGCCGTTCGGTTCGCCGATCAGGAGCGCGATATGCTCGCCGGGCGATTCAGGCGTGCGAAAGGCGACTATCTCCGCATCCTCGGCATGCGCGACCGGCAGCCGCGCGCGCGCGGCGATCGTCAGGCGGATCGCGTCCTCGTGCAAATCGATATCCGCCGGAGTTATCGCTACTTCACCCGCACCGTCGAACAAGACGAAGAAAGCGGGAAGCAATCCCGCGATCCGCGCCAGCCGAAGCGCAGCGGCTGCATCCTGCGAATCATTGTTGTGGATAGCCCGAAATGGGCCCTTGAGAGGAGTGGCGAGATCGAGCTGTGGATCGGCAAGCGCCGTCGCCGTGGCGAAATCGATCCACGGCGCGCGATCAACGAGCACCGGCGCATCGGGCACCGCTGCCTCGATCTGGTTTGCGAGCTTCAGCGTTGCCGCCCGGCCTGCCGACAGCAGCACTGACGCGATATTACCGGGATCGAACGCATGAAGCCGCTCCGCATCGGCTGTTTCGATCGGAAGCAGCGCCAGTGTTCCGACACGGATCGGCCAGCCGCGACGCAGCGCGTCAATCGCGCGGGCAGCCTGGCGCGCGTCGGTCAAAAATCGAACTCGGTCATGATCGGCACATGGTCCGAAGGCTTTTCCCAGCTGCGGCACGCTTCGAAGACATGGTGCGCACGTGCGGCTTTCGCCACCTCGCCCGTTGCCCACATATGATCGAGCCGTCGGCCGCGATCATTCTTCGTCCAGTCGGGCGAGCGATAGCTCCACCAGGTATGAAGCCGTTCGGGCGCGGGGTGGAAATGCCGCCCGAGATCAATCCAGTCGTTCGATGCCTTGAGTCGATCCAGGGCCTCCACCTCGATCGGCGTATGGCTCACCACCTTCAGCAGCGCCTTGTGATTCCACACGTCGCTGGGCAAGGGCGCGATGTTGAAATCACCGGTGAGAATGGTCGGCCGATCGAGCTTTTCCGACCATTCGGTCATCCGCTGGACGAAATCGAGCTTCTGGCCGAATTTCGGGTTCACCGTCCGGTCCGGTTCGTCGCCGCCGGCGGGAACATAGACATTCTCAAGCCGCACCCCATTGGCGAGCCGCACGCCGATGTGCCGCGCCTCGCGGTTGGCCTGCCAATCCAGCCGGTCATCTTCCGACAGCGCGATCCGGCTGATGACCGCGACGCCGTGGTGCATTCGCTGGCCGTGGATCAGGATATGATCGTAGCCAAGCTTTCGGAAGATTTCGGCCGGGAAATCCTGATCGATCACCTTGGTTTCCTGCAGGCACAGGATATCCGGCGAAGCCTCGCGCAGGAACTGCTCGACGATGGCGATGCGGAACCGCACCGAATTGATGTTCCAGCTTACGATCTTCACGGGGCGGCGTGTAACCGCAGCATCGCTTTTGGGGAAGATCAGGCGAGCAGGCGGGCGACGTTCAGGAAATCGTGCGCGATCGCATGTACGCCAATTGCGCGAAGCCGCTGATCGTGATCCGCTGCGCAATGGCTGCCGGCGCACAGGCCGATCACATGGCCGCCCGACGCCACCGCCCCGGTCGCCCCGACTGGCGAATCCTCGATGATCGCGCAGCGTTCGATCGGCACGCCGAGCGCGTTCGCGCCGTAGAGGTAAAGGTCCGGCGCGGGCTTTCCGCGTGCCACGTGCTCGCGCCCCGAGTAGATATGGTCGCCGAACGCGCCCGTCAGCCCGATATGATCGAGGTGACGGCGGATCCAGCGCGTCGAACTGGAGGAGACGATCGCGCGCGGCAGATCAGGCGGCAACGATTCGACAAACGCGACCGCGCCTGCCACCGCCTCTATCCCCTCCGCCATGACGCGCGCATCCTCGGCCTTGCGCGCCGCGTGGAAATCTTCGGGAATCGGGCGGCCGATCCACTGCTCGATCCGGGCAAGGAAATCCGCGCCGGCAAGGCCCATGAAATTGGCCATCGATTGCTCGGGCGTGATCGGATGGCCAATCGACGTGAGATAGTCGGCGATCTGGCGGTTCCCGATCGCCTCGCTTTCGATGAGCACACCGTCAAAATCGAACAGGATCGCGTCGACCTTCATGCGCGCGCGCCGAACAGTGCGCTGCCGATGCGGACATGCGTGGCGCCGAGCGTCACCGCCGTTTCGAAATCACCCGACATCCCCATGCTCAGCCCGGTGATTCCATGATCGCGCGCCAGCTTGGCGAGCAGCGCGAAATAGGGCGCGGCTTCCACGTCAGCGGGAGGGATGCACATCAAACCGGCGAGGGGCAGATCCGCCGCGCGCGCCGCCGCGAGCAAATCGGGCAGCGCAGCGATGGCACAGCCGCCTTTCTGAGCCTCGTTGCCAATATTGACCTGGATGAAACAGCCGGGGCGCCTTCCGAGTGCGTCCATCGCCTTTGCGAGCGCGCTGACCAATGAGGGGCGATCGACGGCATGAATCGCATGCGCGAGAGCTACCGCTTCCATCGCCTTGTTAGACTGGAGCTGCCCAATCAGGTGCAGCCGGGCATCGGGGCATTGTTCACGCAGCACGGGCCATTTCGCCTGCGCCTCCTGTACGCGGTTCTCACCGAAATCGCGCTGTCCTGCCGCTAGTAGCGGGGTGATCGCTTCGACGGGATGCGTCTTGGAGACCGCGATCAGCGTGATTTCGCCGGCCGAGCGGCGCGCGGTGGCGGCGGCGCGGGCGATCCGCTCGTGGATCGCGGCGAGTCGGGCGGGCGGAGACGGCTCGGCGGAATGCATGGCGCGCGCTATAGGAAGCGAGATGCGCTACCGCCACCCCGTCCCGCGCCTTTGGCTGATGACCGATGAGCGGATGGGCGCTGGACTGTGGCGCGCTGTTCGGCGGTTGCCGCGCGGCTCGGGAATCGTCTTTCGCCACTATGCGACCCCTGCACGGGAGCGGCGGCGGTTGTTCGCGGCGCTGTTGCGGATCTCTCGGCGGCGCGGGCTGGTGCTGGTGCGCGCCGGCGACACACGGCTGGCTGGCGAGATGGGAACCCATAAGCGGCGCGGCGGGGGAATCGTCACATGGCCCGCCCATTCGCGCGAGCAGGCGGTGCGGGCGATGCGCGTTGGCGCTGATGCGGTATTCATATCGCCGGTTTTCCCGACCCGCTCGCATCCCGGCGCTCCCGCATTGGGCGCGCGCCGTGCCTCAGCGATCGCGCGCGGATTGCCCGCTACTCGTATAGCGCTGGGCGGCATGGATGCGCGCAGTTACGCGCGGCTTGCCGGGTTCGACGGCTGGGCCGGGATCGACGGCTGGCTATAAGGCGTCAGAAACGGAACGCAGTGCCCACATAGACGGCCTGGCTATCCCGACGATCGTCGGCGATCTGAGTCAGCCGTTCACGCTCGCTCTTGTATCGCAGCCCGGCGGTGAGATCGACATTTCGGGTCAGCGAATAAGAGCCGCCGACATCGATCGCATAGCTCGAATTGTTATCGACCGTCTTGGGCGCGCTAGCCAGCGGATGCTCCGAACTGGCCTTTACCCGGCCAGTGAAGCGATTGAGCGAATAGCTGACCGCGACATCGGCCGATTCGCGGCTGCCTGGCTGTGGGCCGACATCGACTCGAGAGATATCGCCCGAAACGGCAAAGCGCTGCCAGCCGATCGCAGCGCCCAGGTTATAGGCGATCGGCGCGATTCCAACGGTGGGGGCATTCGACGCAAAACGAGTCGATCCATCGCCTGCGCGAGTCGAGCGAGCGCGGACAGCAACGGTAACCGCACGGTTGCCCTGTCGCGTTTCCGCGGGCGTGAAACGAAACTCGCTGACATCGCCGCCATCAAGCCCGCCGCGGGCGAATACGGCGGCAAGCCGCGGATCAGCCGACGAAGGGGTGAAGCCGCTCGAAAATCTGGCGGAACTGCCCACGGGCGCCGCCCTCTTCGCGCCATGCTGGCCCAATTCGGTGGCGCCGATCGCGGGCGCGACGACGGACGCCGCAGCGACAAGCGCCACGATCATTCCGCCAGCAATCGCCCTCATCGCGACCACGATATTCTCCGAACCAGTAGGATCGATAACGCGCCTAACACGATTCGATCCGCGTGCACCATCGCGAGAGTCGCTTTGTTGCCGACTGTTGCATGACTCCCACATCCGCCGCCGCGCTTGCGGGCGGCGGGGTGCGTCTGTAGAGGTTGTCGCTGCTGTTTCCCTAGCTTTCAGGACGATGCCGATGTTCCGCCCGTTGCGTCTCGCGCTAGCCGTTGGCGCTGCCCTTGCTCTTGCCGCGTGCGGCCACCATCGTGCCCGGCCGGAGGCCGATCTGGCTGCCTCGAAGATCACCACGATCGGCGTCAATTCCTATCTCTGGCGCGCGACGCTCGATACCCTGTCGTTCATGCCGCTGCTGCAGACGGATTCCAACGGAGGCGTCGTCGTGACCGATTGGTACGTCAACCCGCAGGTGCCGGGCGAGCGGATGAAGGTGACGGTTTCGATCCTCGATCAGGATCTGCGCGCGGATGCGCTGCGCGTTGCCGCGCTGCGTGAGGTCAACCAGAACGGGCAGTGGATTTCCGCGCCGGTCGCCGCCTCCACCACGCAGAAGCTTGAGGATATCATCCTTACGCGCGCCCGCGATCTGCGCCGCGCTTCGATCACCGGCTGACGCTGCGGGTGAACCCCTCGGCGCGGCCCAGCGACAAGAGATAATGAGCAACACCCGTTTCAATGCGCTGAAGGCCGATGCCCACTGGCAAAAGCTGTGGGATGACGCCCGCACATTTGCAGCGCGCGACGACAGCCCGAAGCCGAAGAGCTATGTCCTTGAGATGTTCCCCTATCCGTCGGGGCGCATCCACATGGGGCACGTGCGCAACTATACGATGGGTGACGTGCTGGCGCGTTTTCGCCGGATGCGCGGTATGGAAGTGCTCCACCCGATGGGCTGGGACGCGTTCGGAATGCCCGCCGAGAATGCCGCGATGGAGAAACATGTCCATCCCGGCGGCTGGACACGCGACAACATCGCGACGATGAAGGCGCAACTGAAGCGCCTCGGCTTCGCGCTGGACTGGACGCGCGAAATCGCGACATGCGAGCCGGACTATTACGGTCACGAGCAGGCGCTGTTCCTGAAGTTTCTCGAACACGGCCTGGTCTATCGCAAGGAAAGCGCGGTCAACTGGGATCCGGTCGACATGACCGTACTCGCCAACGAACAGGTGATTGACGGGCGCGGCTGGCGTTCCGGCGCGCTGGTCGAGAAGCGCAAGCTGAGCCAGTGGTTCCTCAGGATCACCGCCTTTGCGGACGATCTGCTGGCTGGCCTCGATACGCTGGAGCACTGGCCGGAAAAGGTGCGGCTGATGCAGGAAAACTGGATCGGCAAGAGCCAGGGCCTCACGTTTCGCTTCGCCCTGTCGGCGCGCGCGGGCGGGCTGGACGGGGTGGAGGTATTCACCACCCGGCCTGACACGATTTTCGGCGCGAGCTTCGTGGCGGTTGCGGCCGACCATCCGATCGCCCAGGCGATCGCCGCCGGAAATCCGGAGGCGGCCACCTTTGTCGAGCGCTGCAAGCAGGGCGGCACCACCGCCGCAGAGCTCGAAACGCAGGAGAAGCTTGGCTTCGACACGGGCCTGACAGCGACGCATCCCTTTGATCCGTCGTGGCAATTGCCCGTCCACATCGCCAATTTCGTGCTGATGGACTATGGCGTCGGCGCGGTCTTCGGCGTGCCCGCACACGATCAGCGCGATTTCGAGTTCGCGCGGAAATACGGCCTCGCGATCCGCCGCGTCGTATCCGACGGATCGAAGGACGCGCCGGAATTCCACGAGGACGAGGCCTATAGCGGCCCCGGCACATTGGTGAATTCGCACTTCCTCGACGGCATGGATGTTGAGGATGCCAAGCGCGAGGTGATCCGTCGTGCCGAGGATGGCGGATGGGGGAAGGGCTCCACGGTCTATCGCCTGCGCGACTGGGGCGTCAGCCGTCAGCGTTACTGGGGCACGCCGATCCCGATCATTCATTGCGACGGCTGCGGTGTCGTGCCGGTCCCGGCCGCACAGCTTCCGGTCGTGCTGCCCGAGGATGTGAGTTTCGACATACCGGGCAACCCGCTCGATCGGCATCCGACGTGGAAACACGTGGCGTGCCCCACGTGCGGCGAGCCGGCGGTGCGCGAGACCGACACGCTCGATACTTTTGCCGATTCCTCGTGGTATTTCATTCGCTTCGCAAGCCAGCCAAAGGACAAGCCGTTTGACAGGTCGATCGCCGAAAGCTGGCTGCCGGTCGGCCAGTATATCGGCGGAGTGGAGCATGCGATTCTCCACCTGCTCTATGCACGCTTCTGGACACGCGCGCTCAACCATGTCGGGATGATCGACATCACCGAGCCGTTCACCGGCCTGTTCACGCAGGGCATGGTGACACATGAGACGTATAAGTCCGCCGATGGCCGTTGGCTTGGGCCGGACGAGGTGCGCGATGGCATCGAGATTTCCTCTGGCGCGCCGATCACCGTCGGCCGCGTCGAGAAAATGTCCAAGTCGAAGAAGAACACCGTCGATCCGACCGGCATCGTTGACCAATATGGCGCCGACGCGGTGCGCTGGTTCATGCTCTCCGATTCGCCGCCCGAGCGCGATCTGCCATGGAGCGAATCCGGGATCGAGGGCGCGTGGCGCTTCGTCCAGCGGCTGTGGAGGTTGTTCGATGGCGAGCGCACGGGCGCCGGGGTGGATGCGCCGCTGGATCGCAAGCTGCACCAGACGATCGCGGGGATTGCCGCTGATATCGAGGCGCTGTCCTTCAACAAGGCGGTGGCCAAGCTCTATGAACTGGCCAACGCGATCGAGAAGGCGGCGCCCTCCGGCTCTCGCGATACCGCGATCGACACGCTGATGCTGCTTGTTGCCCCGATGGCGCCGCACCTTGCGGAGGAAGCCTGGGCGGCGGCGGGACGCGAGGGGCTGATCGCTGACGCGGCATGGCCGGTGGTCGATCCGGCGTTGCTCGTGGAGGACGAAGTGACGATCGCTATCCAGGTCAACGGCAAGCTGCGCGATACGCTTACGCTGCCCAAGGGTCAGCCGAAGGAGGCGATCGAAGCAGCCGCGCTTGCCAGTGACAAGGTGATCCGTATCCTGGAAGGCAAGACACCGAAGAAAGTGATCGTGGTGCCTGATCGCCTGGTGAATCTCGTCGCATGAAGCGTCTCGCCGTTCTGCTCGCGCTGCCGCTCCTGCTCGCCGGGTGCGGGCTTCGGCCGCTTTACACGGCGGGCGGGTCCGGGCCGGTGGCGAACGTGCTGGGGCAGGTGGATGTCGCGCCGATCGATGGCAAACCGGGCTGGCTCGTCGCCAATGCGTTGCGGGATCGGCTGTCTGCCGGGGGCAGCCAGACCGCGCGCTACCGGCTCGACGTGAAGCTTGATGACAAGATCGTCGGTCTCGCCGTGCGGAGCGACAACAGCGTCACGCGCGAGCGGCGCACGTTGCGCGCGCGCTATCAACTCGTCGAGCTGGATACCGGCACGGTGGTATTGGATGCGACCGCCGGGTCAGACGCCGGCATCGATGTCGTGACGTCGGAATATGCGACGATCGCGGCCGAGGCGAGCGCGCTGGAGCGTTTGAGCGATATCGTCGCTGATCAGATCGTCGCGCGCGTCGCGCTGTATGCGAGGAACGAGACCGCGCCGAAATGAAGGCCAGCGAGACGCGGATGAAGGCGGCGCTCGATCGGCCGCCGGCGGATATCCGGCTCTATCTGCTGTACGGGCCAGACGAATCGGGGGCTTTGGCACTGGCGGGCAGGCTGGGCCGCGCGATGGGGCCGGAGGCCGAACGTGTCGATCTCGATGGTGCGACGCTCAAGGCCGATAGCGCGCGTCTCGCTGACGAGGCGGCATCGCTCTCGTTGTTCGGTGGCGCGCGTTATATCCGCGTAACCGCGGCCGGGGATGAATCGACTGGTGCGGTAGAAGCGCTGCTCGAGGCGGAGCGGGCCGGCAATCCGGTGGTCGTGATTGCGCCCTCGCTCAAGGCGACCAGTCGGCTGGTCAAGCGCGCTCTTGAGGCTGATTCGGCGCTCGCTACCGCGTGTTACGTCCCGGTGGGTGAGGGCGCGGAGGCACTGGCGGCGCAGCTGGCGCGCGAGCATGGGCTGCGCATGATGGGGGGCGCCGCGCGCCGGCTTGTGCAGGCGACAGGTGGCGATCGCGCGGTGATGGTGCAAGAGCTTGAGAAGCTTGCGCTTTATCTGGACGCCGGTCTCGATCGCCCGCAGCAGCTGGATGACGGCGCGCTTGATGCGGTTGGTGCGGATCTTGGCGAATCGGAGATGTCGGAGATCGTCGAGGCGGTAATCGCGGGGCGGACGGGCGAGCTTGGCTCGGCGCTGAGCAGGATGAGCGAGGCGGGCGGATCGCCGATCCCGTGGTTACGGCAGCTTGCGCGGCGGCTGGGTGCGCTTGCGGAGATGCGTGCCGACGTTGCGGCGGGCGGCGATATCGGCTCGGTCATCAAGCGCCATCGCGTGTTTTTTCGCGAGGAGGCGGCGACAGCGATCGCCCTGCGCCGCTGGACCCCCGAAGCGCTGGTGGACGCGCAGCGACGTGTCCGCCAGCTCGAGCGCGCAATGGTGGCGAGTGGCACCGCCGGAAATGTACTGGCCGATCAGGCGATGCTGGGCCTGGCCGAGCGCGCCCGCCGGATGGGCCGCTAGACTATCAGATTCGCTCGCCGCTCAAGCGCTGGCAGACCATATCCAATTGATCCAGCGTCGAATAATCCAGCGTTATCGAACCGCCGCGCTCGCCATGCGCGATCCTCACATTGAGCCCCAGCAGGTCCGATAGTTGCCGTTGCAGCGCGACGATATCAGCATCGGAATCCGCCCGGTATCCGTTCGGATCCCTGTTTCCGGCGCGTGGCGTGCCGGGCTTGGCGGCGCTGGCAAGGCGCTCGGTCTGGCGCACCGACAGGCCTTTCTCGATCACCTCGTTCGCCAGTGCTATAGGATCGGGAGCGCCGATTATCGCGCGAGCATGGCCCATCGAAAGCTTGCCGTCCACCACCAGGGACTGGATCTCTGCCGGAAGATCGAGCAATCGCAACAGGTTGGCAATATGGCTGCGAGACTTGTGAACGATCCGAGCCAGCGCGTCCTGCGTATGGCCGAATTCTTCCGCCAGGCGACGATAGGCCTGGGCCTCTTCGATCGCATTTAGGTCCTGACGCTGGATATTTTCCAGCAGCGCGATCTGCAGCGTATCGCTGTCGCTATAATCGCGGACGACAACGGGTACTTCGTGAAGTTGGGCGCGCTGTGCGGCCCGCCAGCGTCGCTCGCCCGCGACGATCTGGTAATCATGACCGTGCGGGCGAACGATGATCGGCTGTATCACCCCGCGCTCCGCGATCGACGCGGCAAGTTCCGACAATGCGGTATCGTCGAAATGGCGCCGTGGCTGGCCTGGGTGGGGGGCGATCGAACTGATCGGGATCATCCGAACGCCGGCAGCGCTATGTCCCTCAACGGCCGTTTCAGCCTCATCCCGGGCAAAATCGCCAAGCAACGCGTTGAGCCCGCGGCCAAGGCCGGGGCGTGGGCGACGGTCTGTCATGCGGCGGCCTCTTTCATGCGCGGCAGTCTCGCGATCATTTCCCGGGCAAGTGCCATATACGCTTCCGATCCGCTGCACCGGTGATCGTAGATAAGGGCCGGAAGTCCGTGGCTCGGCGCCTCCGAGAGGCGGACGTTACGGGGAATTACCGTTTCGAACACCACTCGGCCCAGTACCGCGCGTACATCGCTGGCTACCTGCTCGGTCAGGCGATTGCGGCGATCATACATCGTCAGCGCCACCCCCATGATCGACAGTGAAGGGTTGAAACGCGCGCGGATCCGCTCAACCGTGCTGAGCAGCTGGCTCAACCCTTCGAGCGCGAAAAATTCGCACTGAAGCGGCACCAGCAGCGAGTCCGCCGCGACCATCGCGTTCATTGTCAGTAACCCGAGCGATGGTGGGCAATCGATGAGCACGATGTCCCAGCGGGGGGCGCAGGCCTCGATCGCGCGAAGAAGGCGGTGGGTGCGGGCTTCCAGCTCGACAAGCTCGATTTCGGCGCCTGACAGGTCCACGGTGGCTGGCAGTATCTCCAGGCGCGGCACGCCGGAGGGAACCACGCCGTCTTCGATCGCAACGCCATCGACCAGAACGTGATAGCTGGAGACGGTTCGCGCCGCGTGAGCGATGCCGAGCCCGGTTGACGCATTCCCTTGAGGATCGAGGTCGATCAGCAACACGCGCTTGCCAGTGGCGGCTAACGCCGTCGCGAGGTTTATCGCGCTGGTCGTTTTTCCGACGCCACCTTTCTGGTTGGCTACCGCGATACAAATCATCGGATGCGAACCTTTTCCGCAATGAGTATTCCCGAGTCAGGGTCGGTAATACTTGGTTCCACGTGGAACAATCCGTGCCAGCCTCGGTGCACCGTTTCAAGCTCCGCCTGCACCGAACGCCCTCGCGGCAGGATATAACGTGTGGATATGTTGGTGACATGCCGGGTAGCCCGCAGCAATTCGTCTACGGTCGCGACTGCACGTGCTGTTACGATATCCTGCGCCGCTGCTTGTATCGTCTCGACCTTGGCGGTGACGATCTGGACGGTCGAAACGTCTGCAAGCGCCTGAGAAAGAAACTCCGCTCGCCGGCGCCGCGGCTCAACGAGCGTTACTCTCGCCGGTGTAAGCAGCGCAATGATGGCGCCAGGAAAGCCGGCGCCGGAGCCCACATCCAGCCAGTGCGTCTTGCCGTCGATTGCGCCAGCGTGATCGATCAGTTGGGCCGAATCGAGGATATGTCGACCCCAGATATGCGCCAGTGTGGATCTCGCTATCAGGTTCTGCCGCTCGCTCTCTTCGATCACATGTTCCGCAAATCGCGCGACGCGTGCGCATGCTTCATTGCCAAAGCGTCCCGCCATCCATTCTCTGGCCTTGTCTTCTGTCATGCGCCGGCCTTCGCGTGCAGCCACAGCGCGGTCAGTGCGGCAGGGGTCACACCCTGGATCCGGGATGCGTCGCCGAGCGTCTGCGGGTTTGCGGTCGAGAGCCGCTCGCGCATTTCCAGGGAAAGACCGTTCACCCGGCTGAGTGCATTACCGGTCGGAATCGCAATGCCGGAATCGCGTCGCATTCGCGCGATTTCTGCTGCTTGCCGCTCCAGATAGGGTGCGTAACGGAGATCCTCCTCGGCTTCCCGCAACAAGTCCGCATCGACATCCGAGCGATCGCCGGAGGCAAGCCTTTCGCGTTCTCGCTTCCGGCGCTCCACGTGGGCGCGCCGTGCCCCTGTCATAAGCTGATGTGCCTCCGCTATGTTGGACAGACGGGTTTCAGCGTTGTCCGCACGCAGCGCGAGCCGATACTCGGCACGAGCCGTGAGCATCCGATAAGGCTCGGTCACACCCTGCAGCACGAGATCATCGATCATCACCGCGAGATAACTGGTCGCCCGGTCCAGCAGAAGTGGGGCCAGATCCAGCGCGTGAGCCGCCGCATTAGCGCCAGCGACCAGCCCCTGTGCACCGGCTTCCTCATAGCCGGTGGTGCCGTTGATCTGGCCAGCGAGAAACAGCCCCGGCAACTTTGCCAGGGCGAGGCGATGATCAAGCGCGCGCGGATCGACATGATCATATTCCACGGCATAGCCAGGCGTGACGATCTCTACATCAGCAAGCCCCGGGATCGATCGCACCATCGCCACCTGAACATCGGCCGGCAGCGAGGTCGAGATGCCATTCGGGTAGATTATCGGATCGTCAAGTCCCTCGGGCTCCAGAAATATCTGATGACCGTCGCGATCGCCAAATCGCCGAATCTTGTCTTCGATCGACGGGCAATAGCGCGGACCGCCGGCCTCGATCGCGCCGGTATGAAGCGGCGAACGATGCAGGTTGTCGCGTATGATCGCGTGTGTCTGCTCTGTCGTCCGCGATATCGCGCACGACAATTGCGGCAGCGCCCGGTGCGCCGACATCGGCGACATTGTCCATTGATCGGAATCGGAGGGTTGCGGGACAAGCGCTGCCCAGTCGATCGTGCGCCCGTCGAGACGCGGTGGCGTGCCCGTTTTAAGGCGGCGGACGGGCAGGTCGAGCGCGCGTATCTGATGCGCGAGATCGATGGCGGCGGGCTCGCCGACGCGCCCCCCGTCAATCCGCTCTTCACCGCGAAATATTCGGCCGCCCAAAAAAGTGCCTGTTGCGATAACAACCGCGCGCCCGCCGATTTCGGTGCCGTCGAGCAGTCTCACACCGAATATTGTTTGCCCCTCAACGATCAGCGCGGCGACCTCGCCCTCGACAATCGACAGACGCTCCTGTCTGGCGAGCTGCGACTGGATCGAGCGTGCGTAGCGCCCCCGGTCGGCTTGCACACGTGGCCCCTGAACGGCGAGGCCCTTGCTGCGATTGAGCATGCGATGATGAATTGCTGCATCGTCGGCGGCGCGCCCCATCAACCCGTCAAGCGCGTCAATCTCGCGGACCAGGTGGCCTTTCCCGAGGCCGCCGATCGAGGGGTTGCAAGACATCGCGCCGATGCGATCTCGCCGATGCGAAATCAATGCCGCACGAGCGCCGCGCCGCGCCGCGGCGGCGGCAGCCTCTGTACCCGCATGGCCACCGCCGATCACGATGACATCAAAGTTTTGTTCCACGTGAAACACTATTTTCCGATGCAAAAGCGGGCAAAAAGTGCGTCGAGCATTGCTTCCGTCGCATCGGCGCCGAGGATGCCCGCCAGATGCCGCATGCCATAGCGCACTCCCTCGGCGCGTACCAACAGATCGTCGTCCAGCCCTTCGCCCGCGACCGCATCACGGGCAGCGATGACCGCGTCTCGCTGTTGCTCTCGCAGCGTCAGCCCATCGGGAGTGATTAGCGATTGCGTGCGTTCCTCGATTGCGGCCCAGACCCGATCGATGCTCGCAAAGTTATCGCGTGACACGGCTAACCGACCGATTGGCAGATTGGCTCGTGCGGGTAGATCGCACCGGGCGTGAAGCATTACGCATGGCCACCCCGCGGGGGGCGCCTCGTCATCAAGCCACAAGACGAGGTCGGCCGTCTCGGCTGATCGCCGGGCCCGCTCGATGCCGATCCGCTCGACAGGGTCAGCGGTCTCCTTTGCCAGTCCCGCGGTATCGACAAGCGTGTATAATCGCCCATTGCGTATGACGCGTGCCTCGAGGAGATCGCGCGTCGTGCCCGCTATCGGCGTTACGATGGCGGCATCACGCTCGATCATCGCGTTGAAGAGAGAGGATTTTCCGGCATTCGGTGGTCCTGCCAGTACGATTCGATACCCCTCCCGCAAGCGTTCGATAGTTGGCCGTGCGATAAGTGCGTTCACATCGTCCAGCCAATCCTGGATGGCCGCGTCGAGCATCGCCGCGTCGGCGCTTTCGACGTCATCCTCATCGCTGAAATCGAGCGCCGCCTCGATCCGTGCGGCGATTCCCGCCAGCTCGGCCAGCCAGCGTGACACCGCGCGGCTGACTTCGCCGTCGACGCTGGCAATGGCGGCCCGGCGCTGTGCCTCGGTCTCGGCTTCCAGCAGGTCCGCCAGCCCCTGCGCCTGCGCCAGATCGATCCGGCCGTTTTCCAGCGCGCGGCGGGTGAATTCGCCACCGCGCGCCTTTCTAAGACCAGCCATGGCCGCCAGCGAGCATTCGACGGCTTTGACGGTTGCTATCCCGCCATGGAGGTGAAACTCGGCAAGATCCTCTCCGGTCGCCGTGCGTGGCCCGGGGAACCACAGAAGCAAGGCATCATCGAGCAACGCGCCGTCCCGGTCTCGCAAGCGGCGCAATACCGCGCGGCGCGGCGCCGGAAGAGCGCCGGCAAGGGCTTCGACGGCCAGCCGCGCGCCCGGGCCACTCACGCGCATGACCGCGATTGCGGCCGGGGGCTGGCCACTGGAAACGGCGAAGATCGTATCCATCAGCCGCCCGGCTTGGTCCCCGCCTCGAACAACCGCTGCCAAAACGACAGGCCTGCCTCACCCATCGGCGCCCAGTTCTTGACGATATTCTCGAACATTTCCGGTCGAATGCCGCCGTCGAAGGCCTCGCGCATCTTGGCGATATAGGCATCGTGGATCGGCGTGAGGTCGGGCAGACCCATCAGGCGGCGCGCCTCTTCCGGCGTGCAATCCACCTCGACATTCACTTTCATTACAAGCACTCCTTGAGCGCGGCATCCCTGCGCGTTAGCGTTATGCCCGCATGTATGCCCGCGAACCCGTCATTATCACAACGCCGGTTGGCGATGTACTGATCGATGGCGCCGCCGCGTTGACCGGCCTGGCGACGACAATGCACCGCAATTCGCGCCCGAGCGTCGCGCCCTGTCATCGGATCACCGACGCGCGGGACATTATGCCGCGAAGGATGGTTTGGTTACCAGGAATTGGGTGTTGAACCACGAACATTATCGGAGCCGAGCGATGGGTGAGAATATCAAGGTCGATACGCTGGAGCATGACGGGGGCTTTGGCGCGTACCTAGCGCGGCCTGCGGATAAACCTGGCGCGGCTATCGTGGTCATCCAGGAGGTGTTTGGCGTGAACGAAGGCATCCGGCGCAAATGTGACCGGATGGCAGAGCAGGGTTACCTTGCGATTGCGCCGGATCTGTTCTGGCGGCTGGAGCCGGGAATCGAGCTCGATCCCGATGTGCCGGCGGAGCTGCAGCGCGGGCTGGAGCTGTTCGGCAGGTTTGATCAGGACGCCGGCATCCGCGATATCGAGGCAACCGTCCATGCCGCGCGTGCTCTGCTTGGCGATGGCGGTAAGGTAGGATGCGTCGGCTATTGCCTTGGTGGCCGGCTCGCGTTCATGAGCGCGTGTCGCACCGATGTCGACGCTTCGGTCGGTTATTACGGTGTCGGGATCGATGGATTGCTGGGTGAGAAGCATGCGATCGCTCGCCCCGTCCTGCTGCATGTCGCCGGAGAAGATGGTTTTGTCGACAAGGCGACCCAGCAGCGGATGCACGAAGGGCTGGACGATCATCCGCGCGTGACGATCCACGATTATCCGGGTGAAGACCACGGCTTCGCGACCGAAATGGGCGATCGTCGCTCGGAGAAGGCAGCCGATCTCGCCGACGCGCGGACGGCCGCATTCTTCAAGGAAAATCTTGGCGGGACAAATGTCTAGACTGGATGCCCGTCGGCGTCGCGGAGCACTTCGCGGCGGCCGACGTGGTCAGGGCGACCGACGATGCCGTCCTTTTCCATGCGCTCTATAAGCCTCGCTGCGCTGTTGTAGCCGATCCGCAATTGCCGCTGGAGCCAGGAGGTTGATGCCTTCTGGCTCTCGCACACGAGCTGGATAGCAGCGCGATATTGCTGATCCTCGGCCGAATCCTCGCCGGTAGGCGCGCCTTCCAGATCGAAGCTCTGCTCCGGCTCTTCGGTGACGGAGGTGATATAATCGGGCTGCCCCTGTGCGCGCCAATGGTCGGTAACCGCGCGCACTTCGTCGTCCGAGACGAACGGGCCGTGGACGCGGACGATGCCCTTGCCGCCCGGCATGTACAGCATGTCGCCTTTGCCAAGAAGCTGTTCCGCGCCCTGCTCGCCCAGAATGGTGCGAGAATCGATCTTCGATGTGACGTGGAAGGAAATACGCGTCGGCAGATTCGCCTTGATGACGCCGGTGATGACATCGACCGACGGGCGCTGTGTCGCCATGATGAGGTGGATGCCCGCTGCCCGCGCCTTTTGCGCCAGGCGCTGGATGAGGAACTCCACTTCCTTGCCGGCGGTCATCATCAGGTCGGCGAGTTCGTCGACGATCACGACGATCTGCGGAAGTACCTGATAATCGAGCTGCTCTTCCTCATAGACCGGCTGCCCGTTTTCACCGAAGCCGGTCTGCACCCGGCGGCCGAGCGGGGTGCCCTTGATGCGCGCGGCGCGCACCTTGTCGTTGAAGCTCCCGAGCGAGCGCACCCCGAGCGAAGACATCTGCCGGTAGCGATCCTCCATTTGCTCGACTGCCCATTTGAGCGCGCGTACCGCCTTGGCAGGGTCGGTGACGACGGGGGCGAGCAGATGCGGAATGTCGTCATACATCGACAGCTCGAGCATCTTGGGATCGATCATGATCATTCGGCACTGATCCGGTGTGAGCCGGTATAGCAGTGAAAGGATCATGCAATTGAGGCCGACCGACTTGCCGGAGCCGGTGGTGCCGGCGACCAGCAGATGCGGCATCGGCGCCAGATCGGCGATTACCGGATCACCCGCGATATTTTTACCAAGGATTACAGGTAGTTGCGCGGATTGATCCTCGAAGGTCTGCGATCCGACCAATTCGTGCAGTGACACTGTCTCGCGCTTGGCGTTGGGCAGCTCGATGCCGATCACGGTGCGCCCCGGTATTGTCGCGACCCGGGCCGAGATCGCGGACATGTTGCGCGCGATATCGTCGGCGAGGCTGACGACGCGGGTGGCCTTGATGCCTGGCGCCGGCTCGAGTTCGTACATCGTGACGACGGGGCCGGGGCGGACCTCCTTGATCTCGCCACGCACATTGAAATCGTCCAGCACGGTTTCGAGCAGGCGCGCGTTGCGTTCAAGCGCGGCCTTGTCGATCGTCACGTTCTGCGAAGGCGGTGCGGGCGTCAGCAGGTCGAGCGACGGCAGCGTGTAATTGTCGCGCAGGTCAAGCCGTTGCTGCTGTTGCGATTTCGGCCGTGCGATCGAGGGGGCCAGCGTCCGGTCGCTGATGACCGGGCCGGGGCGGGGATCGGGCTGCGCGACCGGGCGTGGAGTGACTGGGCGGCGGATCAGCTCGAGCGGAATATCTTCGTCGTCGATCGCGGCGGGGCGATCACGCCTGGCCCGCCATACGCGCGGCAATGCGATATCGATGCTCCGCCCCCACAACGCGGCGCCGGCGATCCCGGTGAGCAGCCCCATCACGATCACCGCCCAGTAGGTGACGGCAGGATTCCCGGCGAACGACACCGCCCAGCGCGTCGCGGCAACCACGCCGAGGCCAATTGCGCCCCCCCAGCCGAACGGCAGCGCCGGCACCGCGCCGTTCGCGACGCAGCCGAGCGCGGTCGCCATCAGCGAGACGCCGAGCGCGGCATTGCGAAGCATCCGCCACCATTCACCCGCTGGCTGATCGCGCCACAGCCGCAGCGCGACGATCGGGCCGATCGGCAGAAGCAACGACACCGCCGGGCCCAGGGTCGTGAGCGCGATATCCGCGAACCATGCGCCCGGCGCTCCGATCAGATTGTGGATCGTGTCGCCAGCCGCGGTGTTGAGCGCGGCATCGCCCGGCGAATAGGTCGCCAGCGCCAGTGCCGCCAGCACGGTTGCCACCAGCAGCGCGAGCGCAACGATCAGCGCGCCACTGCGCACTGCTCCCGCTTTCACCGTTTCGCGCCACAGCGACGCATCCGCCCGGCTCGCCATTGCCTAAAATCCCCCAACGATTTCCTGAGATCAGCCCGCAGGAATCATCTGCCTCGCCGAGTCTCGCGTCAAGACGCCGCGATTGGCAGCGCGTCGGATCGCGGATAGAGCGTGTCGCATGGATCACGCAGATGTCCTTATCCTGGGTGGCGGGCTGGTAGGCGCCACGCTTGCGCTCGCGCTGGATCGCCACGGCCTGACGACGATCGTCGTCGATCCGGCGGATCCCGCCGTCACGCTTGCCGCCGGTTTCGATGGACGCGCCTCGGCGATCGCCAGCGCGAGCCACCGGATGCTGGAGGCGATCGGCGTGGCAGATGGGCTGGCCGGGCACGGCTGCGAGATAAGGCATATCCGCGTGAGCGACGGGCTTGCGCCGGGGAAGCTCGATTTCATCCCCGATCCGGATGATGGCGCGCTCGGCACGATGTACGAAAACAGGCGGTTGCGGCTGGCGCTGGGCGAGGCACTTGGCCGGTCGTCGGTCGATCTGCGGATGAAGACGCGGGCCGTCAGCGTGGAGCGTGGGCCACGCGGCGTCACCGCGACACTGTCGTCTGGCGAGACGGTGACGGCATCGCTGCTGGTTGCGGCGGAAGGGCGCAATTCGCCTATCCGTGCAGCGGCGGGGATCGATGTCGCGCACTGGCATTACGATCACACCGCGATCATTTCAGCCTTCCGCCACGAACGATCGCACGAGGATACCGCCTACGAGATTTTCTATCCGGCCGGTCCGTTCGCGTTGCTGCCGCTGGTCGATGACGAGATCGGGCACCGTTCCGCGATCGTCTGGACGGTGAAGCGGGCGGATGCGCCCGCGATGCTGAAGCTTGGCGAACGGGCGTTTCTGGCGGAGGCGCAGAAGCGGATGGGCGGATTCCTCGGCGAACTTTCCGCCGCGGCCGCGCGCTCCAGCTATCCGCTCGGCTTTCACCACGCGGCGAGGATCACCGGAGAGCGGCTTGCGCTGGTCGGCGATGCCGCGCACGGGATTCATCCGATCGCCGGGCAGGGTCTCAATCTGGGCTTCCGCGATGTCGCCGCGCTGGCCGAGGTGCTGGTCGAGGGACGGCGGCTGGGGCTGGAGGCAGGCGATGCGCAATTGCTCGATCGCTATCAGCGCTGGCGCAGCCTCGATACGCTGATGGTAGCCGGGGCTACCGACGCTTTGAACCGGCTGTTCGGCATCCCGGGCCGCGCCGCGAGCGCCATCCGGCGGTTCGGGATCTCCGCAGTGGACCGCATCCCGCCCCTGAAGGCGCGCTTCATGGCTGAGGCGCGCGGCGAGAGCGGGGCGCTGCCCAAGCTGTTGCAGGGGCTGAACATCTAGGCGTTGGCGTCAAGCCGCCAACGGGAAGCGCAACAGGCGGTTCTCGACCGGCACCAGCGCTTCGCCCCGATCGCCCAGTGCGCGCGCGATCGCACTGTGCGTCGCGTCCAGCCCGCCGGTAAGTGCCCCAAATGCGGGCAGCACGATCTTGCGGTGGCTCGCGACGAAGCAGCGCCGCGATACCAGCCGGCCGCGCACGCGAATGCGCAAGCGGGGATGGAAATGCCCGGAAAGTTCCGGGCGCTGGTCGGCGGGATCGGCCTCGTGGCGTAGCAGCAGGCCGTCGACCATCGCTTCTGCGAGGATTTCGCCGCCACGGCGCTCGGCGTGGACTGGATCGTGATTGCCGGTGATCCAGATCCAGCGCGTGCGGGCCATCAGCCCCGCCAACATCTCACGCGCGCCTTCCGTAAGCCGTTCGCCGCCCGTGACGTCATGAAAGCTGTCGCCCAGGCACCAGATCTCTCGCGCATCGGTCGCGGTGGCGAGCGCGGTGAGATCGGTGAGTGTGGCGATCGAATCATAAGGCGGCAGCATCTGCCCGGCGCGCGCGAAGGAGCTCGCCTTTTCCAGATGAAGGTCCGCCACCAGCAGCGCCTTGCGCGCCGGCCAGAACAGCGCGCCTTCCTGCAGCGCGATCAGGTTGTGGCCGGCGAACGAAAAGGGAACCATTGCGCTGCCATGCCGGAAGCGCGCGGCCTGATCAACTAGCCGCCATATGCCTTGACGAGATCGAACAGATAATCGCGGCCCTGATAGAGTGCGGAGACACGAATCCGCTCGTCCAGCCCGTGAATGCCGTTCAGATCCTGCTCCACCAGAATGCCCGGCGCGCCATAGACGGGCATGCCGATCTTGCCGAAGAACACGGCGTCGGTCGCGCCTGTGGACATCATCGGTACAAGCGGGATTCCGGCAAAATATTTTTCTCCCAGCGCCTTCATCGGGCCAACGATCTTCGGATCGAGCTTCGGCGGAACGGCGATCGGGCGGACGGGCTGATTGGCGGTGACGGTCACCTTCGGGCCGGCAAGCTCCTGAAGCTTGGCGAGCGTGCCGTCGACCGTTTCGCCAGGAAAGATGCGGCAGTTTACGTTGGCGGTGGCGCGCTGCGGCAGCGCGTTTTCGGCGTGCCCCGCATTGACGAGCGTTGCTACGCATGTGGTGCGCAATGTCGAATGCAGCACCTTGTCGCGGCTGACGATCGCATCGGCCTGTTTGTCCGTCGGGTTCGCGAGCAGCCGGTTGATCGCCGCCGCTACCGGCGCGGGCACCGCCTTCGTCGTCGCCGCGAAGAAGGCGCGGGTGGTGTCGGTGAACTTCACCGGAAAATCATATCCCTGAACGGCCTTGAGCGCGTCATCCAGTTCGTAGATCGCATTTTCCGGGGTCGGCGCGGAGCTGTGGCCGCCAGGATTCGTGGCGACGAATGTGAAATTCTGCGCCGCCTTCTCGCCTACCTGTACCGCCAGCACCTGTGGCTTGCCATTGGCGTCGAAGCGGCCGCCGCCGCCCTCGTTCAGCGCGAATTCGCCGCTCACCAGCTCCGGTCGGTTGGCGGTCAGCCAGTCGGCGCCGTTGAAGGCGTAGGTGGTTTCCTCGCCACAGGTCAGCGCCAGCTTGATCGTGCGCTTGGGGCGATAATTCTGTTGCTTGAAGCGGATCATCGCATCCGCCCACACCGCCGCCATCGCCTTGTCGTCCACGGTGCCGCGCGCATAATAAAAGCCGTTTTCTTCGACGAGCTTGAACGGATCGCGTTTCCAGTCCTCGCGCTTGGCGGCCACCACGTCGATATGGCCGAGCAGCAGCATCGGCTTGGCCCTGGCATCCGATCCTTTGAGGATGGCGACCACGCCGCCGTCGTCGGGATGTTCGGGCACGGAGAATTGGGTGATGTCGGCATCGGTATAGCCCGCCGCCTTAAGCCGTGTGGCGATCTGCGCGGCGGCCTTGGTGCAACTGCCTACACCGACCACCGTATTGGTTTCGACCAGTTCCTTGTAGAGCGAGAAGAACGCCTTCTGGTCCGGGCGCACCTGCGCTTCGGCGATGGCAGGGGCGAGCCCCAGCACGGCAATTCCGGCCAACAGCACAGCCCGCATTCAATTTCTCCCTGCGACGATCACGCGCGGATCGTTGCAGCGAAAGTCGCGTGGCGCAACTGCTTCAGCTCGACAGCGCATTCCTGGGCATGATGAACCGCACTTCGCGATTGGCGAAATCGATGTTGATCCGGCGAAACAGCTTGAGCGCGTCCATTCCCAGCATCAGCGCCGGCCGGTTTTCCAGGCCAAAGGCCTTGAAGGGCGGCGCTTCGTTTTCCGCATAGGCGATTGGCATGTCGTTGATCGTCATCGACCCGAGCTTGATCGTATTGAGCGCGGTGTAGTTCACGGTCACCGCCTCGCCCGTCACGCCCGTCAGCGTGATCGGCACGCCCTTCTTGCCGCGCCGCATGACTGCGCGTTCGAGCGCGCGATTGCCCATCGTCACTGCGGATCCGGTATCCAGGATCACGCGTACTTTCTCGCGCCCGACATAGGCCTCGGTCACGACCAGTTGGCCGAACAGGTTGCGCGCCTTGACGACGATCTCGTCCGGCTCATGCCGATCGGAGGATGCCCGTCGCCGCGACGGCGATACGAGCATCGACCCTTTCTCGAAATCGATCGCCAGCGCATGGCCCTGAAGCGAATCGATCCCAAGCATCCCGGGCGCGCCGAGAAAGCGCCCCTCGAACGCTGGCGCCTCGATCCGCTCGCTGCCAAGCGCGCCGACCGTGATGGAGGGAATGACGACGGTCGCAACCTCGCTCACGCCGGTCATCGCCGTCACGCGCACGATCGGCCCGGCCGACAGCCGCAGCGAGCCCGCCAGTTCGCGGCTGACGACAGTGCGCTGCGCGCCCGTATCGATGATGAAGCGATATGGCCCCGCCCCGGAGATGTGGACGGGCACCGTCATCCGCTCCCCATTGGCGCCGAACGCCAGCAGGTCTCCCAGCGGCGGGTTGGGGTCCGTGGCGGGCGGAACAGCCGGGGCTGGTTGCTGCACCGGGGATTGCGCAGCAAGAAGCAGCAGCAACGGCATGGCGAGCACGCGTTTCATGGTGCGGAGGGTGCGCCCGAATCGGGCCTTTCGCAAGCGAAATCACTCCGCCCGCATCGCGTCCTGCGCCAGTGCCTCCGCCTCCAGCAAAAGCGCGTCGTCGGCGAGCCCCGTCGCCACGCGTTCGCGCCCGATCAGCACCAGCACCGGCACCGCCAACGGCGACACGCGCGGGAGGTCGACATGCAGCATCGTGCCGGCCGCGCGATCCAGCAGGTCCGCCAGGCGTCCCACGTCGGTCATCCGCGCGCGTGCGTCCGCCCATGCCGCCTCGAGCAGCACATGCCCCGGCTCGTAACGGCGCAGCACATCATAGATCAGATCGGTGGAGAAGGTGACCTGCTTGCCCGTCTTGCGCTTGCCCGGGTGTTGCCGCTCCACCAGCCCCCCGATAACCGCAACTTCGCGAAAGGCGCGCTTCAGCAGATGCGACTGCTGCACCCACTCGACGAATTCCTGTTCGAGGATATCGGGCGAGAACAGCGCGGCGGGATCGGTGACTGGATCGAGCGAATAGCAGGCCAGCGCATAATCCGATGCGACGAAGCCGAGCGGCTTCAGCCCCTGCGTTTCCATCCGGCGTGTGATGAGCATGCCGAGCGACTGATGCGCATTCCACCCCTCGAAACTATAGACGACCATGTAATGTCGCCCCTCGCGCGGGAATGTCTCGACCAGCAGCTGGTCAGGCCGCGGCAGCGCGGAACGACGCTCCTGCATTTCCAGCCATATACGCACGTCATCGGGAAAGCGCTTCCACTCGTCGGGCGACGCGAGGAAGGTGCGGACGCGATCGGCAAGGTTGGTGGAGAGCGGCATGCGGCTGCCGCCATAGGTGGGGATGCGCGCAGGGCGCGCGGTAGCGCGGACGATCAGATCCTCGCCGTCGATCTTCTCCACCTCCAGGCTCATCCCCGCGAAGAAGAAGGTATCGCCCGGAGACAGCGTCGCGGCGAAGCCCTCTTCCACCTTGCCCAGCGCGCGGCCGTTCCTGAAGCGCACGCGGAGCATCATCGCCTCCACGATGATCCCGGCATTCAGGCGATGTTGCGCGATGAACTTCGGGTGGCTCACGCGCCACGGCCCGTCCGGTTCCTTCACCAGGCGGCGGAAGCGGTCATAAGCGCGCAGCGAATAGCCGCCGTCGCTGATGAAGCCGATCACGCGCGCGAACGTTTGCGCATCGAGCGCCGAATAGGGCAGCGCCGATCGCACCTCGTCCAGCAGCGCCGCCTCGTCGAACGGCGCGGCGCAGGCGCAGGCCATCACATGCTGCGCCAGCACATCGAGCGCGCCGGCACGAAACGGCTCACCGTCCAGCTCGCCGGCTTCCACGGCGTCGAGCGCCGCGCGCGCCTCCAGATATTCGAATCGGTTGCCGGGCACGAGGATGGCTTCGGACGGCTCGTCGAGCCGATGATTGCTGCGCCCGATCCGCTGCAACAATCGCGACGATCCCTTGGGGGCGCCCATCTGGATCACGCAATCGACATCACCCCAGTCGACTCCCAGATCGAGGCTGGCGGTGGCGACCAGCGCGCGCAGCCGCCCGGCCGCCATCGCGCCCTCCACTTTCTGTCGAGCCTCCTTGTCAAGGCTGCCGTGGTGGATGCCGATCGGAAGCTGGAGCGCGTTCTCCTTCCACAGATCCTGAAAAATCAGCTCGGCCAGGCTGCGCGTGTTGCAAAAGACGATCGTCGTCCTGTGCGTCTCGATCTCGGCCATCACCTGCCGTGCGGCGTAGCGGCCCGAATGGCCGGCCCATGGCACTTTGTCCTCCGGCAGCAGGATCGCGATATCGGGATCGACGCCGGGATCGCCCTTCACGAGGCTCACCGCCTCAATATCGCCATCGGGGGCGAGCCAGGCGCGGTAATCGTCGGGATCGGCGACGGTGGCGGAAAGCGCGACGCGGCGGCATGCGGGCGCGATCCGCTGGAGCCTCGCCATCGCCAGTGCGAGCAGATCGCCGCGCTTGCCGCTGGCGAAGGCGTGCACCTCGTCGACCACGATCGTCTTCAGGCTGGCGAACATCAGGAAGCTGTCGGGATAGGAGAGCAGCAGCGAGAGCGATTCGGGCGTCGTCAGCAATATCTGCGGCGGCCGGATGCGCTGGCGCGCCTTGCGATCGGAAGGCGTGTCGCCGGTGCGGGTCTCGACGCGGATATCAAGCCCCATCTCGTCGATCGGGGTGACGAGGTTGCGCGCTATATCCACCGCCAGCGCCTTCAACGGCGAGACATAGAGCGTGTGCAGTCCATCGGTCGGCCGTTCGATCAGCTCGGTCAGCGTCGGCAGGAAACCTGCCAGGGTCTTTCCCGCCCCGGTCGCCGCGACGAGCAGCGCGTGGCGGCCGGCGCGCGCTTCGGCCAGCATCGCGCGCTGATGGCGGCGCGGCTGCCAGCCGCGTTCTGCGAACCAGGCGGCGAGCACGGCGGGAAGTTGCGGGTCGTCGGCCACTGCCGGCCAATATGGGGTGTCCCTGCGGGGTTACACCAGCTCGTCCACTTCGCCGCGCGCGATAGCTGGGGCAATCCACGGCAACGCCGCTCCGCCGGCCGCCCGTTCCGCCATCTTGCGCTGCTCGCGAACCTCCAGCCCCGGCGTGAACAACAGGGTCGGGGTGTTGCGGAACTTGTTCGGCGGCATATCGACGAACAGGCGGAACTCGCGGTTGAGATGCGAGGCATCGTAAAAGCGTAATGCCGCCTCATCGTCCTCGCTTGGGGCGGAAAGGCCGCGCAGCGACGCCGCCATGTCAAGAAAACGGCTGCGGCGCAGAACGGTCTTCGGAGGATGGCCGAAGTGTGCGCGGACATGCCGGTCGAGGCGGCGCGGAATCATTCCCAGCTCGCTGGCGATATCGGCAACCGTGCGCGACGGATCCAGTCTGCTGATCGCCTCGAACCGTTCCAGCGCGGGATCGATCGTGATGCGCCGCTCCATTATCCGCTCGCGGGTGACCTGCTCGAGCCGGTCGAACGTCTGTTCCGTTTGGTAGATATCCTCACAGGCCCACCGGAGCGCCTCGCCCCAGGCGCCGTCGATCTCCTCCAGCCGGTCTGCGATGTGATGCGCGGGCGCGTCCGAAAACGCGAACCACCCCGCAGGACGCAATAAAAATCCGGCTGCGACCATGGGCCCGGCGCATCGCACCGGGAAGCGTCGCCGCTGCGCCCCGAAGATCATCGGCCCTTCATAGCCGACCCAGCGCCCGCCGACCTGCGTCTCCCAATGGCCGATCACGGGAACGCGGATATAGGCGTTCTCGTGGAGCAGGAAGCTTTCCAGCACCGAATCATCCGGACGCTCGATGATGACGAGGAAGAATCGGGCCACGAATCGCGATAGATCGCCAGGCGGCGTGCGGCTCAGCGACAGGGGATTCCCGTCGTGCGATGTCCCTGTTCGCGGGTTCAGCCCCATGCGAATCAATCTATTGTTATTTTGGCGCTGCCGCAAACTATCTTGCGCAAACTGCTAATAGGCCGTCTCGCCTATAACATTGCCGGGCGGCAGATAGCGGCACACCACGAAATCGTCCGTCCGGTTTGACGCCATGGCGCATCCCATCCGCCGGGTCGTCCGCCACACGATCTGACTGTAGTGCGAGGCATCCTGCCAGCGGCCGGTGCGGCTGAAGCCCGGCGTCGGCGCATTCACATATACCTGACGTTCGGCAAGCCAGTGGCCGAGCATCTCGTCATAGCGATAGGCGGCGCGGGTGCCCGTCCACAGATTCTCTCCCTGCCGCGCCGGCCCCTGCGGTTGTTCGGCGTGGGCGAAGCGGCGTGTCTGCGCCATCTCGCGGGCGTAGGCGCGCGCCGAAGCGACGAGATCGTCGTCCCATGTCAGCCGCGGCAACCCAAGCGCCGCGCGCTCGGCATTCTGTCCGTCGAGCATCGTATCGCGCAGCAGCGCCGCGCCGCGTGGGGCGGGTGCATCGGACAGGCGTGGCTCGACGACGCGCCGCGGCCCGTGATCGCAGGCGGCGAGCACAAGCGCGAGCAGCAGGCAAATCGCGAAACGGTGGCCTTTGGCTGGCATCGTCGCCATATCGGCGCCCAAATGGCCGACGACAACTCCCTCGCGCTCTACGTCCACTGGCCGTTCTGCGTTTCGAAATGCCCGTATTGCGATTTCAACAGCCATGTCCGCGCCCAGGTGGATCAGGCGCATTGGCGCGCGGCGCTGCTTGCGGATCTCGCGCATGAAGCGCGCGCCCTGCCGGGGCGGCGCGTGTCTTCGATCTTCTTTGGCGGCGGCACCCCCTCGCTGATGCCGCCCGAGACGGTGGCGGCGGTGATCGGTGCGGCGGAGGCGGCGTGGGGCTTTGCCGATGGCGTGGAGATCACGCTTGAGGCCAATCCTTCCTCGGTGGAGGCGGCGCGCTTCGGCGATATCGCGGCGGCAGGCGTCAATCGAGTGTCACTGGGGCTGCAGGCGCTGGACGATGAAGCGCTGCGCTTTCTCGGGCGCGCGCATGATGCCGAGGAGGGGATGCGCGCGCTGGATACCGCGCAGCGAGCGTTCTCACGGGTCAGTTTCGATCTGATCTATGCGCGGCCGGGGCAGGCGTCGGGCGAGTGGGAGCGCGAGCTTTCGCGGGCGCTTGCATTCGGCACCGAGCATCTGTCGCTGTATCAGCTCACGATCGAGCCGGGCACGCGCTTCGCGACTGAGGCGGCGGCGGGACGACTGGCGATTCCCGACGGCGATGCGGCCGCCGATCTCTACGAGCTGACCCGCGCCCTGACGACCGGGGCGGGGCTGCCTCCCTATGAGATATCCAATCACGCGCGCGTCGGGGCTGAAAGCCGTCATAACCTCGCTTACTGGCGGTATCGCGATTATGCGGGGATCGGGCCGGGCGCGCATGGTCGCCGGCTCGGCCAGGCGACGCAGCGGCGGCGCAAGCCGGAGAACTGGCTCGCCGCGATCGGGCGCAACGGCCACGGTATCGAGGTGGAGGAAGCCTTGCCGCCCGCGATCCAGGCGCAGGAGGCGTTGCTGATGGGCCTGCGGCTGGGCGAGGGCGTCGATGTCGCGCGCATCGCACGGCTCGGCAACCGGCCGATCGCCGAGCTGATCGATCTCGCGGCGGTCGCGCGGCTGGGCGACATGGTGCGACTGGATGGGGAGCGGCTGGCCGTGCGCCCCGCCGGCATGCTGCTGCTCGATGCGATCCTGCCCGCGATCGTGCGGGCAGGTGGGGCATAGCGCTACCGGTCGAAGCTGGTCGGGGCCGGCGATACCACGATGGTCGAGCCGTCCCTGATCTCCTGCACCTCCAGCGCTCGCTCCGCGACGCCGTCGCGGCCGAATCGGAAGGCGCCATCGATCCCGGCATAGCCCTCGCCCGAGCGAAGCCGCGATTCGGGGAAGGGCGCGCCGACGCGCCAGTCCCGCGCGATCCGCGCGGTCAGCAGCACCGCATCATAGCCCAGGCTGGACAGGCGATAGGGTGCCGCGCCGAAGCGCGCGCGATATTTGGTCACATATTGTCGATAGAAACCGTTCGAGACGCTTGCGAACCACGCGCCGTTGAGCGCCTCGCGGCCGCCGCCATTGTCCGAATTCCACAATTCGCTGCCCAAGATGCGCGCCGAGGGGCTCGATCTGCGCACCAGCGGTGCGCCCGCCGCCGCGGCCCCGCTGCTGTCGGCGATCAGCACGCCGTCGAACGGTGCGTCCTTCGCCATGCGGCCGACCGCCGCGGCCATCGCCGCGCCCGACCGGTCATAGGTCTGCAGCGACACGACCTTGCCGCCACCATTCTCCACCGCACGCAGGAAGGTGGTCGAGGCGCGCGTGCCGTAAAGCGAATTGGGGATCAGCCCGCCGAAATTGGTGACGCCGCGGCTGCGCGCAAATGCGACGACCCGCTCGATCGACTGCGCGGGCGCGTACCCCATCAGATAGACGCCGTCACCAGCCACCGACGCATCGTTCGAGAACGACAGCACCGGGATCTTCGCCGCCCGCGCGATCGGCGCGATGGCGCGCACGTCCTCCGCGAGCAACGGGCCGAGGATGAGCTGCGCACCCTCCGCAATCGCCCGGCGCGCGGCGGCGGCGGCGCCGATCGCCGTGTCGTAATTGGTGATCCGCACCTTGTCGTTGCGTGAATCGAGCAGCGCGAGCTGCGTCGCGTTGGCGAGGCTCTTGCCCACCCCGGCATTCGCGCCCGACAGCGGCACGAGCAGCGCGACGCGATTGCGCGCGGTGTCGCGCGGCAGACCGGTCTGCACCTCGGCTTCCGATACGGTCGGGGGCTTCACCGCCTCCGGCGCAGGGGCCGGGCCGCGCGGCACGATCGTCTGGCACGCGCCGAGCAGCAGTGCGCCGGCGAGTGCCGTCAACCGGAATATGCCGCGTGCCCGTTGCCGGACGGTCATCGCTTCTGCCATGAGACCCCTCGTGAATTCCCTAGAACCCGGCCTGTACATCGTCGCGACCCCGATCGGCAATCTTGCTGACCTGTCGCCGCGCGCTGCGCAGGTGCTGGCGCACGCCGACCTGATCGCGGTGGAGGATACCCGCGTCACCGCGACCTTGCTGCGACATATCGGTGCGAAGCGGCCGATGCAGGCCTATCACGATCACAATGCCGATGCGGTGCGCCCCGGCCTGGTCGCACGGATGGCGCGGGAGGCGATCGCGCTGGTTTCCGATGCGGGGACGCCGCTGATCTCCGATCCCGGCTACAAGCTGGTGCGCGATGCGCGCGCGGCGGGGCATCAGGTGGTGACGATCCCCGGTCCGTGCGCCGCGATCGCCGCGCTCACGCTGGCTGGCTTGCCGACCGACCGCTTCCTGTTCATGGGTTTCCTGCCCGCCAAGGCGGGGGCGCGTGCGGCCGCGATCGCGGAAGTGGCGGCGATCCGCGCGACGCTGGTATTCTATGAAAGCGGCCCGCGGCTGTCCGGCGCGCTCACGGCGCTGGCGGAAGGGCTGGGCGACCGCGACGCGGCGGTGACACGTGAGATCACCAAGAAATTCGAGGAAGCGGTGACGGGCACGCTGACGACGCTCGCCGCGCGCTATGCCGATGCGCCGCCCAAGGGCGAGATCGTCATCGTCGTCGGCCCGCCCGGCGAGGCGCCTCCCGCCAGTGCGGAAGATGGCGACGCCGCCCTGGCCGAAGCGCTCACCCGCTTGCCCGCCTCGAAAGCGGCGGGCGAAGTCGCGAGGCGGCTCGGGCTGGATCGCAAGGCGCTGTACGCGCGGGCGCTGGAGATGAAGGGTTGAGTGACCGCCGCATGGCCGAGGCCGCCGGGCGGCGCGGGGAGCGGCTGGCGGCATGGTGGCTTCGGCTCAAGGGCTGGCGGGTGGTGGCGCAGCGGGTGCGCACGCCGGCGGGCGAGGTGGATCTGGTGGCGAAGCGCGCGGGCCTCGTCGCCTTCGTCGAGGTGAAGACGCGCCGCACCGCCGCCGATCTCGATTTCGCGATCGATCAGCGCAGGCTCGCCCGCGTCGCGGCGGCAGCCGAGCTGCTGATGCCCGTCTATGCCACCGGGGGCGAGGATATCCGTGTCGACGTGATCCTGCTCGCGCCCGGCGAGCGGCCCCGGCATATCGAAAACGCCTGGATCGGGTGACTTCTTCGGCGCCGCCCCCTAAATCCGCTCGCACCACATTGGGATGACCGCATGACCCTCACCGTCGCCGTCCAGATGGACCCGCTGGAATCGATCAACATCGCCGGCGATTCGAGCTTCGCGCTGATGCTGTCGGCGCAGGCGCGCGGGCATCGCCTGTTTCATTACGCCGCGAGCGATCTCAACTGGTCCGACGGGCATCTGTGGACCAAGGCGCGCCCGGTGACGGTGCAGCGCGTCGTGGGCGATCATTACCGGTTCGGCGATCCCGTGCGGCTCGATCTGGGCGATGACGCCGATGTCGTGCTGATGCGGCAGGATCCTCCGTTCGATCTGGGCTATATCACCGCCACCCACCTGCTGGAGCGGATCGCGGACCGCACGCTGGTGGTCAATGATCCGGTGAGCGTGCGCAACGCGCCCGAGAAAGTGTTCGTGCTCGATTATGCCCGGTTCATGCCGCCGACGCTCGTCACGCGCTCGCTGGATGAGGCGCGTGCCTTCCTGAAGCGGCATGGCGCGATCGTGGTGAAGCCGCTGCACGGCAACGGCGGCAAGGCGATCTTCCGCGTCGGGCCGGAAGGGGAGAATCTGTCGGCGCTGATGGAAGTTTTCAACACGGCGTGGCGCGAACCCCACATGATCCAGGCGTTCCTCCCCGACGTGGCGAAGGGCGACAAGCGCATCGTGCTGGTCGATGGCGAGGTCGCGGGCGCGATCAACCGGCTGCCGGGCGAGGGGGAGTTCCGCAGCAATCTCGCCGTCGGCGGATCGGCGCAGAAAACCGAGCTGACCGCCAGGGAGCGCGAAATCTGCGCCGCGCTTGGCCCGGAACTCAAGAAGCGCGGGCTGATCTTCGTCGGCATCGACGTGATCGGCGGCGAGTGGCTGACCGAGATCAACGTCACCTCGCCCACCGGGATCGTGGCGATCGAGCGGTTCGACGGCACCGATGTCGCCGGCCTGATCTGGGACGCGGTGGAGCGCAGGCTCGCGCACGCAAGCGCGCTTTAGGCGAAGCGGCTACCCGCGCGGATGCGCGTTGCGGTAGACTTCGAGCAGATGCGCCGCGTCCACCGCCGTATAAATCTGCGTCGAACTCAGGCTCGCATGCCCCAGCAGTTCTTGTAGCGCGCGCAGGTCCGCGCCGCGGCCCAGCAGATGCGTCGCGAAGCTGTGGCGCAGCGCGTGCGGGGTGGTCCGCTCGGATAGGCCCAGCCGCCGCCGCGCGACGCGCACGCCGACCCGCACGACCCCGGGGGAAAGCGCGCCGCCCCGCACACCCCGGAACAGCGGCAGATCGCGCGCGAGTGGCCACGGGCATTGCGCGACATAGGCGTCGATCGCCGCGCGCACCTGCGGCAGCAGCGGCACGATCCGCGTCTTCTCGCGCTTGCCGGTGACGGCGATGGTCTCCCCCAGCGGGATCGCCGCGCCGGTCAGCCCCACCGCCTCGCCGATGCGTAGCCCGGCGCCGTAGAGCAGCAGCAGCACCGCCCAGTCGCGCGCGCCGACCCATTCGTGCCGCGCGTCCTCCGCCACTTCCTCGGCCAGCGACACCGCCTCGTCGGGCGAGATGGGGCGCGGCACCCCGCGCTTGACGCGCGGTCCCTTGAGGCGCGGGGCCGCACCCTCGCCATTCGCCCAGTCAAGGAAACCGCGCACCGCGGAAAGCTCCCGTGCGGTCGAGGTGTTCGACAGCCCGTCGGCGCGGCGCTGTGCGAGATACGCGCGCAGGTCCGCCGCGCTCACCCGTGCGAGCGCGGTGCGATCGACCGGGCCGCCCCAATGTTGCGCGAGAAACGCGAGCAGCCGGTTGGCGGTCGCCTCATAGGCGCGCACCGTGTGGGCCGAGCGGCGGCGGTCGCGCCGCAGGTGTGCGCCATAATCGGGAACGAGCGCGGTCATCGCGCGTGGGTTAGGGCCGATCGGCGTTCTGGTCCAGCGGCGGCCTTTGCACCTGCGGCGTCGCCACGCCATATGGCGGCCATGTCATCCCGTGCCCGCGTCCTGGTGCTCAATGCCGCGCTCGGCCCGCTCGATTATCGCGTTCCGCAGGGGATGGCGGTCGAGCCGGGCTCGATCGTCGTCGCGCCACTGGGGCCGCGCCAGCTCCTTGGCGTGGTGTGGGAGCCTGAGCGGATGCCGTCCGATGCGGAGGTGGGGGACAACCGGCTGCGCAATCTGATCGCGGTGGCCGATGCTCCGCCGCTGCGCGCGCCGCTGCGCCGGCTGATCGAATGGACCGCGGGCTATTACCTCTCCCCCCCGCCGCCGTAGCCCGCATGGCGCTTGCTTCCACCGCTGCGCTGGAGGGGCAAAAGCTCGTGGTCGAATATCGCGCGACCGGGGATGTGCCGGATCGCCTTACACCGCAGCGGGCACAGGCATTGGAACGGATCGGCGACCGGCAGGGCTTGATCCGCGAGCTGGCGACGATCGCGGATGTATCCGATGGCGTGATCCGGGGGCTGGTGAAGACCGGTGCGATCGAGGGGGTGGAGGTCGATATCGACAGCCCTTACGCTTCACCTGATCCGGATCACGCGCCCCCCGCCTTGGCCGCCGAGCAACAGGTCGCGGCGGATGCGCTGATCGCGGACGTTCGTGCGCACGATTTCCGCCCCACGCTGCTCGATGGCGTGACCGGTTCGGGCAAGACCGAGGTCTATTTCGAGGCGGTGGCGGAGGCGATACGGGCCGGGCGGCAATGCCTTGTGTTGCTGCCCGAAATCGCGCTGACCGAACCATTCCTGAAACGCTTCCACGATCGCTTCGGTTGCGAGCCGGTGGCGTGGCATTCCGGTTTGCGCTCCTCGCAACGGCGGCGCGCGTGGCGCGCGATCGTGTCCGGCCACGCATCCGTGACGGTGGGCGCGCGTTCCGCGCTGTTCCTGCCCTATGCCAATCTCGGGCTGATCGTGGTGGACGAGGCGCATGAGACGAGCTTCAAGCAGGAGGACGGCGTTCATTATCACGCTCGCGATGTGGCGGTGATGCGCGGCAAGTTCGAGCGGTGCCCGGTAATCCTTGCTTCTGCCACGCCTGCGATCGAGACGCGACAACAGGTCGCGCTAGGCAACTATGCGGAGCTGAAGCTTCCCGGACGCTATGGCGCAGCCGAACTGCCGACGATCGAGGCTCTCGACCTAATCGAACACAAGCCTGATCGCGGACGCTGGCTCGCCCCGCCGTTGGTGAAAGCGCTCGAGGAAGCGCTTGGGCGCGGCGAGCAGTCTCTGCTGTTCCTGAACCGGCGCGGCTATGCCCCGCTCACGTTGTGCCGCACCTGCGGGCATCGCTTCCAATGCCCAAATTGCACGGCCTGGATGGTCGAGCACCGGCTGACGCGGCGGCTCGCCTGCCATCATTGCGGGCATGTCGAGCCGGTGCCGCGGGTTTGCCCGGAGTGCAAGGAGGAGGATACGCTCGTCGCCTGCGGGCCCGGTGTGGAGCGGATCGCCGATGAGGTGACAGGGCTGTTTCCCGGCGCGCGAGTGGCGGTCGTCACGTCCGACACGATGTGGTCTCCCGCCAAGGCGGCCGAGTTCGTCAACCGCATGGAGGCGGGGGATATCGATATCGTCGTCGGCACCCAGCTTGTGACGAAGGGTTATCACTTTCCTAATCTGACATTGGTGGGCGTGGTGGACGCCGATCTCGGGCTTGAAGGCGGCGATCTGCGCGCGGCGGAGCGCACCTTTCAGCAGATTCGGCAAGTTTCCGGGCGTGCCGGGCGGGGGGAGAAGCCCGGTCACGTCTATATCCAGACGCATAGCCCGAAGGCACAGGTGATGCAGGCGCTGGTGACGGGGGATGCTGACGCTTTCTACGCCGCCGAAACTGAAGCGCGGCGAGAGGCCGGGGCGCCTCCGTTCGGGCGGTATGCCGCGATCGTTGTGTCGAGCGAGGATCAACAAGCCGCGCACGAGATCGCCCGCCTCATCGAACGCGCCGCGCCCGCGGTGGAGGGGATTCATGTCTATGGCCCCGCGCCAGCACCGCTGGCGATGCTACGCGGGCGGCATCGCTATCGCCTGCTCGTACACGCGAAGCGAACGCTGGACGTGCAGGACGTGATACGGGAATGGCTTGGTGGGCTGGAATGGCCAGCGAAGGTCAGAGTCGTGGTGGACGTGGATCCGTACAGCTTTCTTTAAACACGCGTTTCGTCATCCGCTTGGCGCCCGATGAGGGCGTTTTCACGCTAAAAGACGCCCGGATCGTTACCGTGAGCAGAACACCGGGTGAACGAAGAGAAAACGATCAATTTCCTGGTCGAAGGGAATGTCGCCTGTTTTCGCCGGCCGGAATTCTCTGACGATCTTGTGACATATGACGTGATGCCACCGGTCGTCGCTGCTCGCCTCATAGATGTCGCATTTCCCAGCATTGCCAACGAACTTTACGTCAGCAAGATAACGGTGATGAATCCGATATCCAGCAGGTGGAAAGAAATTAGGACTGCCCGCGGGTTGCGACGCGCATTGGTATTGCTGGATGTAGCATATCTTGTCCAAGCAACCCTGTTGCCCAGTAGCGCGGATCAGCCGGGCATCGATTTACAGTCGATTTCCGCGAATTTTTTTCGCCGAATGTGAAAGCACATCTGGGCTTGACCGATTTCCCAGCATTACTATCGCTGCCCCCGCCCGCTGCATTGCCAAGATCGCGCCTGATAGGCACTGGCTCGATCGATCTTGGCTGGGTTCTGTCCGACACAGGCAAAGGCACGCGGGGGCAGTTTGCTAGACTTTTCATGAACGACGGGGAAATTGATTTCGCCCGACAAGATCGTTTGATGCGTGCGAGCTAAACTCGAGAGCCGCACGTCGGTCGACTATCTGTATCTGCGCTAGAGAATTTGTCCTGTCAGATGCGGATCCATCGCCAGAACAGCATATGCCGTGCGACTGTCGTCAAACTCAGTCAGCATGCTCCGCCAGCACCGTCAGGCCTTTGGCGTTAACCTCCGCGAAGCCGCCACGGATAGCGATTGCCTCGGGAGCGCTGCCGGCGGACCGCTGCAGCAACAGCTCGCCGTCGCGGATCGTGGACATCAGCGGCGCATGCCCCTCAAGCACCGCGAAGTCACCTTCGGAGCCGGGCACGGTGACCATATAGACATCCTCGGAGCGGACCAGCCGCTCGGGGGTAACCAGTTCGAAGTGCAGCATCTTGTCTTCCTTAACCCCTCCCCGCGCGGGGAGGGGGTGGGCAGGCCCGGGTGGCTTACGCCTCCTGCGCCAGCTTCTCGGCCTTGGCGACGACCTCGTCGATCCCGCCAACCATGTAGAAGGCGTTCTCCGGCAGGTGGTCATACTCGCCGCTCACCACCGCCTTGAACGAGCGGACGGTATCCTCAAGCTGCACGAACTTGCCCGGGATGTTGGTGAATACCTCGGCGACGTGGAACGGCTGGCTGAGGAACTTCTGGATCTTGCGCGCCCGGCTGACCGTGAGCTTATCCTCTTCGGAAAGCTCGTCCATGCCGAGGATGGCGATGATGTCCTGCAGCGACTTGTACTTCTGCAGCGTCGCCTGCACTGCGCGGGCGGTTTCGTAATGCTCCTGGCCGACAACGCGCGGTTCCAGCACGCGCGAGGACGAATCGAGCGGATCGACCGCCGGATAGATGCCAAGCTCGGAGATCGCGCGGTTGAGCACGGTCGTCGCGTCAAGATGGGCGAACGACGTGGCCGGCGCCGGGTCGGTCATGTCATCGGCCGGCACGTACACCGCCTGCACCGAGGTGATCGAGCCCTTGTTGGTGGAGGTGATGCGCTCCTGCAGCGCCCCCATGTCGGTCGACAGCGTCGGCTGATAGCCCACAGCCGACGGGATACGGCCGAGCAGCGCCGACACTTCAGCACCCGCCTGGGTGAAGCGGAAGATATTATCGACGAAGAACAGCACGTCCTGTCCTTCGACATCGCGGAAGTATTCCGCGATCGTGAGGCCCGAAAGTGCGACACGCGCACGCGCGCCCGGCGGCTCGTTCATCTGGCCGAACACCAGCGCGACCTTCGAGCCCTCGCTCGTCGGATTGCCGTCGGCATCCTTGGCGATGACGCCTGCATCGAGGAACTCATGATACAGATCGTTGCCCTCGCGGGTGCGCTCGCCGACGCCCGCGAACACCGAGGTGCCGCCATGGCCCTTGGCGATGTTGTTGATGAGTTCCTGGATGAGCACCGTCTTGCCGACGCCCGCGCCGCCGAACAGACCGATCTTGCCGCCCTTTGCGTAAGGCGCGAGCAGATCGATCACCTTGATGCCGGTGACGAGGATCGAGCTTTCGGTCGACTGATCGACGAACAGCGGTGCTTCCGCGTGGATCGGCGCGTGATGCGCGGAATTGACCGGGCCGCGCTCGTCGATCGGCTCGCCGATCACGTTGAGGATGCGACCGAGCGTCGCCGGGCCGACCGGCACGGTGATCTGTGCACCGGTATCGGTCACGGTCTGGCCGCGCGTCAGACCCTCGGTGGAGTCCATCGCGATCGTGCGGACGGTATTCTCGCCCAAATGCTGCGCAACTTCGAGCACCAGCCGCTGCCCGTTGTTGCTGGTTTCCAGCGCCGACAGGATCGCGGGCAGGTTATTGTCGAAATGCACGTCGACGACGGCGCCAATCACCTGGCTGATGCGGCCGACGCTATTGGTGCCCGTTGCAGGGCGGTTTTCGAGGACGGTAGCCATGTTCTGCTTCCTGCTTGTCGATGCTTAGAGCGCTTCCGCGCCGGAGATGATTTCCACCAGTTCGGTCGTGATCGCGGCCTGGCGGGCGCGGTTATACTGGATGCTGAGCCGTTTGATCATATCGCCGGCATTGCGGGTCGCATTGTCCATCGCGGTCATGCGGCTGCCCTGTTCCGATGCGGCATTTTCCAGCAGCGCGCGGAAGATCTGCACCGCCACGTTGCGCGGCAGCAGATCGGCGAGGATCGATTCCTCGTCCGGCTCATAGGTTACGGCCGCACCGCCATCATTGGCGCTTTCGATGCTGGCGGGCACCGGGACGGGAATGATCGGGATGCCGGTCGGTTCCTGCACCAGCGCAGACTGAAACTTGGCAAAGAACAGGTGCGCGACGTCGAATTCACCCGCCTCGAAACGGCGGATCAGATCATCGGCGATCACCCGCGCGTCGTCGAAAGCGACGGTCTTGATCGCGCCCATCTCATGATCCGCGGCGATGCCGTTCGGGTAGAAGCGCCGAAGCACGCGGCCTTTCTTGCCGGCGATATAGAAGCGCACCGTCTTGCCGGCGGCCTCCAGCTCGACTGCCTTGCGGCGCGCGGCGCGGACGATATTGGTGTTGAATGCACCGGCCAGGCCGCGCTCGGATGTCGCGACCACCAGCAGGTGAACCTGATCCCTGCCCGTGCCGGCGAGGAGCTTCGGTGACGATTCGCTTACCGTCACCTTGCTGGCGAGCGACGCCATCACCGCGCCCAGCCGCTCGGCATACGGGCGGCCCTGTACGGCGGCTTCCTGCGCACGGCGCAGCTTCGCGGCGGCGACCATCTTCATCGCCTTGGTGATCTTCTGCGTCGACTTCACCGAGCCGATGCGGATCTTGAGGGCCTTCAGACTAGCCATCTTCTTCCTTCATCCGCCCCCGCCGCAGCGGGAGCCAAGGCAATCAGTTTCAAGCGAACGTCTTGGCGAATGCGTCGAGCGCTTCCTTGACTTTCGCCTTCGGGCCGTCACCGAGATCGCGACTGTCGCGAATTTCAGCCAGCACGCCGGCATGCGCGTCACGCATGTGCGCGAGCATCGCCGCCTCGTACCGAACGACATCCTGCACCGCGACGTTGTCAAGATAGCCGTTGGTGCCAGCGAAGATCGACACGGTCTGCTCTTCGAACGGCAGCGGGCTGAACTGTGGCTGCTTGAGCAGTTCGGTCAGGCGCGCGCCGCGGTTCAGCAGGCGCTGCGTCGAGGCATCGAGATCCGAGCCGAACTGCGCGAATGCGGCCATCTCGCGATACTGCGCCAGCTCCAGCTTGATCGAGCCCGATACCTTCTTCATCGCCTTGGTCTGCGCGGCCGAGCCGACGCGACTGACCGACAGGCCGACGTTGATCGCCGGGCGAATGCCCGCGAAGAACAGATCGGTTTCGAGGAAGATCTGGCCGTCGGTGATCGAGATCACGTTGGTCGGGATGTACGCCGACACGTCGCCAGCCTGCGTTTCGATGATGGGCAGCGCGGTAAGCGAGCCGTTGCCGTTCGCGTCGTTCATCTTCGCCGCGCGCTCCAGCAGGCGCGAGTGGAGATAGAAGACGTCGCCCGGATAGGCTTCGCGACCCGGCGGACGACGCAGCAGCAGCGACATCTGGCGATAGGCCACCGCCTGCTTCGAAAGATCGTCATACACGATCACGGCATGCATGCCGTTGTCGCGGAAATACTCGCCCATCGCGCAGCCGGTATAGGGCGCGAGGAACTGCAGCGGCGCCGGCTCCGACGCGGTCGCGGCGACCACGATCGAATATTCCATCGCGCCATTTTCTTCGAGCTGGCGGACGATCTGCGCGACGGTCGAGCGCTTCTGCCCGATCGCGACATAGATGCAGTAGAGCTTCTTCGCTTCGTCGTCGCTCTTGTTCGGGCCCTTCTGGTTGATGAAGGTGTCGATCGCGACGGCGGTCTTGCCGGTCTGGCGATCGCCGATGATGAGCTCGCGCTGGCCACGCCCGACGGGCACGAGCGCGTCGATCGCCTTCAGACCGGTCTGCACCGGCTCATTGACCGACTTGCGCGGGATGATGCCGGGCGCCTTGACCTCGACACGGCGGCGCTCCGTCGATTCGATCGGGCCCTTGCCGTCGATCGGATTGCCAAGACCATCGACCACGCGGCCGAGCAGACCCTTGCCGACGGGCACGTCAACGATCGTGCCGGTGCGCTTGACGATATCGCCTTCCTTGATCTCCGAATCGGTGCCGAAGATCACGACGCCGACATTGTCGGCCTCAAGGTTGAGCGCCATGCCCTGCACGCCATTGGCGAATTCGACCATCTCGCCCGCCTGGACATTATCCAGGCCATAGATGCGCGCGATGCCATCACCGACGCTCAGCACCTGGCCGGTCTCGCTGACCTGTGCCTCGGTGCCGAAATTGGCGATCTGGTCCTTGATGACCTTCGAGATTTCTGCGGCGCGGATATCCATTACGTCAGCCTTTCATCGCGCTGGCGAGCGCATTCAAACGGGTGCGGATCGACGAATCGATCATCTGTGAACCGATGCGGACGACAAGCCCGCCAAGCAATGCGGGCTCGACCGCGAGATCGACCGATACTTCGCGGCCGATGCGCTGGCGCAGCTGCTGCCTGAGCGCCGCCACCTGATCGTCGGAAAGCGGATGGGCGCTGGTCACTTCCGCCGTCGTCTCGCCGCGATGGCTCGCGACGAGCGCGCGAAAGGCGCGGAGGATCGACGGCAGCTCGGCCAGCCGGCGATTGTGCGCCAGCACGCCAAGGAAGTTGGCGGTGGTGGGATCGACGCCCAGTTCCGCGGCAGTGGCGAGCACCGCCTTGGTCGCCGCTTCACGCGCGACGACCGGGGAGGTCGTCAGCGCCTTGAAATCATCCGACTGCTCAAGAGCCGCGCGCACCTTGGCGACGCTCGCCTCGACAGCGTCGATCGCCTTGGCGTCCTTCGCCAGTTCGAACAGCGCGGTCGCGTAACGTCCGCCCAGACTCGCCTGGATGCTGCCACCTAGATTACCGCTGGAACTATCCACGCGATTCGCTTTCCTCGTCGACACGGGTTGGCCCCGAGCGAACGAATGGCGCACGAACGGCACCTCGCTTGGGTTGTGGGGCGCGTAGCAAAGGGGTCGCGGCTATGCAATCCTTGCGTCATAACTCGTTGCACAAAGCAAAAAGCAGGAGCGGATCACGATGGGTGAATTCATGGCGATGTCGATGAGCGATGGTGCCGATATCGCGGTGTATCGCGTTCCCGCCGTCGGAGAGCGGCGCGGCGGGGTGGTGCTGGTGCAGGAGATATTCGGCGTTACCGACCATATCCGCGATCTTGCGGATGAATATGCCAGCGATGGATATGAAGTGCTCGCGCCGGCGCTCTTCGATCGCGAGCATCCGGGATTCGAAGGCGGCTATGACGCACAAGGGCTGGCCGAGGGCGTCAGGCTGGCGCGCGAGGCGCATCCGTTCGAACAGTCACTCGCCGATGTGCAAAGCTGCGTCGATGCCCTGAAGGCGCAAGGGCCGGTGTTTGTGGTCGGCTATTGCTACGGTGGCTCGATCGCCTGGTTCGCGGCGACGCGGATGCATGGCGTGGCGGCGGCTTCCGCTTATTATGGCAGCCTGATTCCAGCCGCGGCGGAAGAGGAGCCCAGGGTGCCGGTGGTCCTGCATTTCGGCCGGCATGATTCCGGTATCCCGATGGAGGGCGTGGAAAAGCTCGCTGCCAAGGCGTGGCCACGCGCCGAGGTGTATGTCTACGAGGCAGGGCATGGCTTCAATTCCGACCGGCGCAAAGACTATCATGAGCCGTCGGCCGATCTGGCGAAGGAGCGTACGCTGGCATTGTTCCACGCAAACGGCGGATGAGTGCCGGCGGTGTGATCGGGGCTATTGCGCGCGGCCCCGTGCCTGCACCGCCGCGCGGCGAGCCTCCACCGATTCGGGCGTGACCTGTGCATTGGCGGCGGACGACACACGATGCTCCAGTGCGATCGCTTCGCCTAACGGCAGCGCATGGCCCGCATCGATCAGTTGCTTGTAAGCGATGATGAACTCGCCGTCGGCAGAGGCGATGTCTGCGGCGAGGCGCCGCGCGACGGCCAGCAGATCGGCAGCGGGTACGACGCGGTTCACCAGTCCCCAGCGTTCGGCGGTAGCCGCGTCGAGGAAGTTGCCGCTCAGCGACAGTTCCTTTGCGCGGGCGATCCCGATCAGTCGCGACAGTTTCTGGCTGAGCCCCCAGCCGGGCATCACGCCGACGCGGGCATGGGTGTCCGCAAAGCGCGCGTTATCGCTGGCGATGAGAATGTCGCAGGCCAGCGCCACCTCGAACCCGCCAGTGATGGCAACGCCGTTGATCGCGCCGATCACCGGTTTGCGACAGGCTTCGATCGCCTTCACGGGATTGTCCGAGGCGTCGGTGGCATTCGCCGCGCCCAGCGCCCCCACCTGTGAGCCCAGCTCCTTGAGATCGAGCCCGGCTGTAAAGGCGCGCGTTCCGGCGCCGGTCAGCACCACGGCGCGCACTGCTTCGTCGTCGTCCACCCGGCGCACCGCGTCATGAAGCGCGCGGCGCAGCGCGATCGACAGGGCGTTCATCGCCTCCGGGCGGTTCAATGTGATCGTCGCGACGCCATCGGCGATTTCGACCAGAACCAGTTCGCTCATGTCCCTCTCCAGCTTTTGATCGCAAGCACCGGGATGTCGTGGCCTCGCGCAGCGCCTACATCAAGCGCATGACCGATACCATCGACACGGCCGCCGCCTGGGAAGCCTTTGCCGCGCGCGATCGCAACGCCGACGGGCGGTTCGTCGTCGCTGTCGCAACCACCGGCATCTATTGTCGGCCAAGTTGCCCGGCGCGGCATCCGAAGCGGCAGAATGTGTCTTTCTATCGCGATGGCGCGGCGGCGGCGGCGGCGGGCTATCGGGCCTGCCTGCGCTGCAAGCCGGATGCGGTGGCGCGCGATCGTGTCGCCGTTGCCGAGGCTGTGGCGGCGATCGAGGAAAACGATGCGGCGGCGATCGCGCTAGACGATCTTGCGGCGCGCGTCGGCTATGCACCGCATCATTTCCACCGGCTTTTCAAGCGGGCGACCGGCATCACGCCGGCGGCCTATGCTCGGGGGTTGAAAGCGCGCCGGGTGGCGGAAGCGTTGAGCGGTGAGAGCTCGGTAACGCCCGCGATCTACGAAGCAGGCTATTCCGCTCCGAGCCGGTTCTATGCGCATGGGGCCAAGCGGCTCGGCATGGCGCCCGGCGCGTGGGTTCGCGGCGGCGCGGGAGAAACGATCCGCTGGACGATCGCGGGCACGAGCCTTGGCCCGTTGCTGATCGCGGCGACCGAAAAAGGGCTCTGCCGCGTGTCCTTCGCGGAAGATGCGTCGGCGCTGGCGGCCCGCTTTCCACACGCGAGGATCGAGCCTGGCGGTGTGGCGCTGGCCGAGTTGGCGGCGCGCGTCGTGGCGGCGGTCGAATCGCCCGATCGCGACCACGATCTGCCGCTGGACGTAAGGGGCACCGCCTTTCAGGAGGCGATCTGGCAGGCGCTGCGCGACGTGCCGGCGGGGGAGACGCGCTCTTATGCCGAACTCGCGGCGATCGCGGGCAGCCCGGGCGCGGTGCGCGCGGCCGGAACGGCCTGTGGCGCGAATCCGGTCGCGGTCGTCATCCCATGCCATCGGGCGCAACGTGCGGATGGCGGGGAGGGAGGCTATGCTTATGGCCTTGAGCGTAAGCGCGTTCTTCGGGCGCGCGAACATGACGGTCGCGAGCGGGCGCGGCGTGGTTAGGCAAATGTAAATTCTTCCTGCTTACCTCGTCGACCCATGACTTTTGGGACGGACAGGGTATGAGCGCGTTTGGGCGTCGCAATGGTGCCGGCAGCGGGGGCACGCGGCCGGGCTTCGGGGTCGCGCGGCCCATGCAGGGCGGGGGCGCGCCGCCGCGTTCCGATGGTGGCGATCAGTTTCCGCCGATCGAGACCCTGCCGCTGCCGGCCAGCGCCGAGCCGGGCGTGCCGGCCTCCCAGCTCGACGCGATGCAACGCCTGGCCGACCGGCAGAATGCCAGTGGCGAGGCCGGGTCGAGCAAGGTCGACGGCTTCGAGGCGTCGATTCACAAAATCAAGGAGCAGGTGCTGCCACGCCTGCTGGAACGCGTCGATCCCGAGGCTGCCGCGACGCTGGGCAAGGACGAGCTTGCCGAGGAATTCCGCCCGATCATTGGCGAAGTGCTCGCCGAACTCAAGCTGACGCTCAACCGCCGCGAGCAATTCGCGCTGGAGAAGGTGCTGGTCGACGAACTGCTCGGCCTGGGACCGCTGGAGGAATTGCTGGCCGATCCCGACGTGTCGGACATCATGGTCAACGGGCCGGATCAGACGTTCGTCGAAAAGAAGGGCAAGCTTCAGCTCGCGCAGATCCAGTTCCGCGACGAGGAGCATCTGTTCCAGATCGCGCAGCGCATCTGCAACTCGGTCGGCCGCCGCGTCGACCAGACCACGCCGCTGGCCGACGCCCGTCTGAAGGACGGCAGCCGTGTCAACGTGATCGTGCCGCCGCTGTCGCTGCGTGGCACCGCTATTTCGATCCGTAAATTCTCGGCGAAGCCGATCACGCTGGACATGATGGCCGGCTTTGGATCGATGAGCCCGAAGATGGCGACCGCGCTGAAGATCGCTGGTGCGTGCCGATTCAACATCGTCATCTCGGGCGGCACCGGCTCGGGCAAGACGACGATGCTCAACGCGCTTTCCAAGATGATCGATCCTGGCGAGCGCGTGCTGACGATCGAGGACGCGGCCGAGCTTCGCCTCCAGCAGCCGCACTGGCTGCCGCTGGAAACGCGCCCGGCGAACCTTGAAGGCCAGGGCGAGATTTCGATCCGCGATCTTGTGAAGAATGCGCTGCGTATGCGCCCGGATCGCATCATCCTGGGCGAAATTCGCGGCTCCGAGTGTTTCGACATGCTCGCCGCGATGAACACCGGCCACGACGGCTCCATGTGTACGCTCCACTCGAACAGCCCGCGCGAGGCGCTGGCGCGTATGGAGAACATGGTGATGATGTCCGACATCAAGGTGCCGAAGGAGGCGATCAGTCGCCAGATCGCGGACTCGGTGGACATGATCATTCAGGTGAAGCGCCTGCGCGACGGATCGCGTCGCGTCACGAATGTCACCGAGGTGATCGGGATGGAAGGCCCGGTGATCGTGACGCAGGAACTGTTCAAGTTCGAGTATCTCGATGAAACCGCCGACGGGAAGATCCTGGGCGAATATCGCGCGATGGGGCTGCGGCCCTATACACTGGAGAAGGCCAAGCAGTTCGGTTTCGATCAGCCCTTCCTTGAGGCCTGCCTGTAAGCTTTTCGGGATTTGGCGCCGCGCGAGGTCCTCGCGGCAAATGCGATCAGCCGTGCGACGGACGGTGGCATTTCATCGGCGGGACGTGCATTGGCGTGGGATGGCGATCGCGTCGATCCTTTCTCTGATCCTTGCTGCCGGCACGCCTGCCGCGCTCGCGCCGCTGCCCGCCATGCCTCCCGGCGCGCGCGCCGCCGGCGTTTCGCGATTGTCGCCGGATGCCGAGGGGCGATGGGTGTCGTTCGATCTGACGCCGGGCAACCAGATCCGCTTCGACATGACGGTCGACGGCAAGCCGCTGACCGCGATCCTCGATACTGGCGTGAGCTATTCGGTGCTGGCGCGTCGTTATGCGGAATCGGCGAAGCTGCCGATCTCCGCTGGCGGCAGCGCGACCGCGATCGGCGGCGCGGTTGATATCGGCTGGGTCGTGACGCGCGATCTGGTGCTTGGCGGCCTGACGCGAACCGGCGGCGGCCTTAGCGTCGCCGATCTGCCCGCCATAGCGACGGGCAGCGCAAGGCCGGTCGATCTGCTTGTCGGCCGTGACCTGACCGGGGACTATGCGATCGACATCGATTACGGCGCGCGGCGCTTTCGCCTGTTGCGCTCGGGCCGGTTGCCGTTTCGCGGCGCGGTGGCGCCGCTGGCCATCTCCCGCGACAAGCGCGTCTATATCGGTGAAGTGACGCTGGGCGGGGCGCGGCTGCGACCGATGGTGGTGGATACCGGCGACGGCTCGTCGATCACGGTCACGTCCGGCGGCTGGCGCGAAGCGCGCTTGCCGGGCGTCCGCACTACGACCGCCATCTCCTTCGGGCTTGCCGGTTCGGTAGTGAGCACGATCGGCATCGTGCCGCAGCTTGCGGTCGGCCAGCTGGTCGCGCGCAATGTCGAGGTGCGCGCCGAGCCCGTCGGCGGTTTTTCAGAAGCGATCGGCGCGGCGGGGCGGATTGGATCCGGCTTTCTGCAGAATTACCGCGTGCTGCTCGATCCCGCCGCCGGGCGGATGGTGCTGTCGCCTGAGGCCGGGGCGGACGAGCCGCCGCTACGCTCCACCAGCGGTCTGCTTCTCGGGATCGAGCCGGAGCGGCTGCGCGTGCTGCATGTGATGCGCGGCGGGCCTGCGGCTGCGGCGGGCTGGCGCGAGGGCGACCTGATCTGCATGATCGATGGCCAGCCGATCGCACGCGACTATGCCGAAAGCCCGCTCGCCACGTGGTCCGCCGGCCGCGCGGGGCGGATCGTTTCGCTTGGCATGTGCGATGGTTCGGCGCGGAAGCTGACGCTGTCCGATTTCTACTGAGCGGCCGCCGACTTTCGCCGCGGGCTCAATGCCCGAGCTTCTCGACCTTGTCCTGCAGACGCGAGAGTTCTGCTTTCAGCGCGGCGATCTCGTCGTCCTTGCTCCCGGCGACGGGCGCAGGTGAATCGGAGGCGCCGCCGCTGCCCGGCTTGAAAGCGCTGGCCGCGACCTCGAACATCGCCATGTTGCGCTTGGCCATTTCCGCAAACGGCGAGTTGGCGAACGCGCCCTCAACCGCGGACTTGAACTGCGCCTGGTTGCGGCGGAAACTCTCCATCGAAGCATCGAGATAGGCGGGCACCATCGCCTGCATAGAATCGCCATACATCGAGATCAGCTGGCGAAGGAAATTCACCGGCAGCATCGTCTGCCCCCGGCTTTCTTCCTCCATGATGATCTGCGTCAGCACATTGTGTGTGATGTCTTCGTCGGTCTTGGCATCGACCACGCGGAATTCACGGCCTTCGCGCGTCATCTGCGCAAGATGATCGAGTGTGATGTATGAGGAGCTTTCGGTATTATAGAGCCGACGGTTCGCGTATTTCTTGATAATCACCGCGCCGTCACCGGAATGCTGCTTCTTCATCGAAAGCTCCCGCAATGAGAATTTATCGCGGTACAGCACATTCTGCCGCGCTGCAACACGGCCCGCGCCCGTTGCCGTTGTTCCTGGAGATGTTGCGCAGCGAAACCGCAGCATCGCCCGAACGCGCCGCCGCAGCGCTGGCCGGTTTGCGCCGCTACCAGGACGCGGATCGGGGAAGGCCGCGCCGCCTGGCGCCCGCGCGCTTTCGCAGGCGGCGTGCGCGGCTTCGCGATTATGGTGGTGAAGGGCCGCCAGTGGTATTCGTGCCGTCCCTCATCAATTCGCCGGTCGTGCTCGATCTTACGGCGGAGACCTCGATCGTGCGGTGGATATCGACGCAGGGGTTCCACGCATGGCTGGTCGATTGGGGGGTGACCGATCCCGCCGACCGCGAGCTTGATATTGCGGCGCACGTCGAGCGTATTCTGGAGCCGCTGCTCGCGCGCTTGCCCGCGCCGCCGCTATTAGTCGGCTATTGCCTCGGAGGCACAATGACGATGGCGGTGGCGTGCCGGATGAAAATAGCAGGGCTGGCGACCATCGCCGCGCCTTGGCACTTCTCAGGCTACGGTTCAGCTGCCGCCGACATTGCTGAGTTATGGGCGACGGCGGGGCCAGGCTGCCGCCAGCTCGGTCTCGTGCCGATGGAGGTTCTGCAATCCGGCTTCTGGCGGATCGACCCTCAACGGACCATCGCGAAGTTCGAAGCGCTTGCGGCGATGGATGAGGCGAGTGCAGCCAGGTTCGTCGCGCTCGAGGATTGGGCCAACGGGGGGGAGCCGCTGACCTACGCAGCCGGGGCCGAACTGTTCGATGGGATGATCGCGCAGGATCTGCCCGGCCAGGACCGGTGGTCGGTCGGTGGCAGCATCGTCGGACCGGGGCGACTCGATTGCCCGGCAATGGAGTTCGTTTCGCTTTCCGACCGGATCGTACCGGCGGCGACGGCGGCGGGATTGGCGTCGCGACGTGATCTCGGTGCCGGTCATGTCGGCATGATCGTCGGCAGCGGCGCGCGCGCGCAATTGTGGGACCCGCTGCGGGACTGGCTTCGCGCCGTAGCGGTCGGTAGGTAGCGGGCAACCATCATTCAGGAGCATCCGTCATGACCGAAGTCGTCATCACCGCCGCCAAACGTACCCCTGTCGGCAGCTTCCTCGGGGCCTTTGCCACGGTTCCGGCGCATGAACTGGGGCGCGTGGTGATCGAGGCAGCGCTCGCGCAGGCCGGAGTGGCAAGCGACGAGGTGAGCGAGGTGATCCTGGGCCAGGTGCTTACCGCCGCGCAGGGGCAAAATCCCGCCCGTCAGGCTTCGATGGCGGCCGGCGTGCCGAAGGAGGTGCCGGCCTGGGGAGTCAATCAGGTGTGCGGCTCCGGCTTGCGCGCGGTCGCGCTTGCGGCGCAGGCGGTCCAGACGGGCGATGCGACGATCGTAGTGGCTGGGGGGCAGGAGAGCATGTCGCTCTCGAACCACGCGCAGGCGCTGCGCGCTGGACAGAAGATGGGCGCGATCGAATTGATCGACACGATGATAAAGGATGGCCTGACCGACGTCTTTAACGGCTATCATATGGGAATGACGGCAGAAAACCTCGCGGTTGAGTATCAGGTGACGCGTCAGGCACAGGACGAGTTTGCGGTCGGCAGCCAGAACAAGGCAGCCGCCGCCAGGGCTGCTGGGCGTTTCGTTGCGGAAATAGCGCCGGTCACAATCAAGGGCCGCAAAGGCGACACGATCGTCGAGGCGGACGAATATATCCGTGACGGTGTGACGATCGATAGCGTATCAGGCTTGCGGCCGGCGTTCAAAAAGGACGGCACCGTCACCGCCGCGAACGCGAGCGGGCTGAACGACGGTGCGGCGGCGCTGGTGGTGATGAGCCGCGCCGAAGCGGAGAGACGCGGTGCGCCGATCCTTGCCACGATCCGCTCCTGGGCGTCGGCGGGAGTAGATCCATCGATCATGGGAATCGGCCCCGTACCGGCGACAAAGCGGGCGCTGGAGAAGGCCGGCTGGACGCTCGCGGACCTCGACCTGATCGAGGCGAATGAGGCATTCGCGGCGCAGGCGCTGTCGGTGGGCAAGGAATTGGGCTGGGATGCCGCAAAGGTGAACGTGAATGGCGGCGCGATCGCGATCGGCCATCCGATCGGCGCAAGCGGGGCACGCGTGCTGACAACCCTGATCTACGAAATGCAGCGCCGCGATGCGAAGCGGGGGCTGGCTACGCTTTGCATCGGCGGGGGCATGGGCATCGCAATGTGCGTGGAGCGATGATCGACCGTCTCCGCATCGGCGGGGCCGATGCGCCTGGCCCGTTCGTCCCGGTATTCACCATGACGTCTCAAAGGCCAGCGCCGGCCTGTTTCCAGCGCTTCACCTGCGTAGGCGTGTTGCGCGCAGGCCGGGCGTTGGGCCGGTCGGCCAGCGCCATATCCCCGGCGCGGACGCCGTGAAACACCGAAACGGTCACGCCGGTATCCACCAGCGCGCGCGCCTCCGCCCGGTTCGCGATCAAGAATCACGGCACCCCGGGTCCGCCAGCCGCCGCACGACGCCGCGCCGCTCATCCGATCGAGCAGACGGCAGTTGTGGACGAGCGCAACGGCATCAAGCGACGGGCGGCAGGGTGATTGGTTCAATGCCACCGGCCAGCGGGCGCGCGCCATGGCGTGGATCATCGGCTAGGTCACGATATGGCCGTGGCGATCTTCCTTGAGCCACAGAACCGTGACGATCAGCGCGATCAATGTGATGATCCAGGTATACCAAAGCCCGGCAAACGGGTTGCCGGTGCGCGCGACGATATATTGGCTGATGAACGGCAGGAATCCGCCGAAATAACCCGTGCCGAGATGATATGGGATCGATAGCGAGCTGTAGCGGATCGCGGGTGGAAACATCTCTGACAGCAGTGCCGCGACCGGGCCGTAGGTGATCCCGGAAAGCGCGGTGATGGCGAGGATCGCGATCAGGATCAGCGCGATGTTGCGTGCGCCGGGCGTCACCCGCTTCAGGTCATATCCGGCATCCGCCAGCGCCTTGTCCAGCCCGGCTGGCGTATGATCCGCGACTGGCTCGCCCCCGATGGAAACGCTGGTCACAGGCGTCTTCTGCTGGGTATAGGCGACGCCCTTCTTCGAGAAATATTCCAGAAGCCGTGCGCAATCGTCCGCCTGCTTCGAGGCGAAGGGGGAATAAGCGCAATGCGGACCGGACACTACCACGGGCGCCCGCTCCGCCGCGCGCGCCAGCCCGGGATTGGCCGCAGCGCCCATCACCTGAAAGATCGGAAACAGCAGGATCAGCGTCATGATGTAGCCGATCACGATCGGCTTCTTGCGCCCGACGAGATCGGACAGCCAGCCGAACAGCACGAACCAGCCGACGCCCATCAGCGCGCCCGCGCCGGTGATGAGCTGCGCCATCGTCTCGTCCAGCCGCATCGTCGTCTGAAGGAAGGAGAGGACCGAGAACATCGCCGTGTACCAGATCACCGTCAGCCCGGCAGCGATGCCGAACAGCGCGACCAGCATCCGCTTGAGGTTGCCGGGATAGGTGAAGCTTTCCACCAGCGGATTCTTCGCCCGCTCTCCCGCAGCGCGCATCGCCTTGAAAACCGGGCTCTCTGAAAGTTTCAGCCGCATCCACAAGGAAATCGCGAGCAGCACCACGGAGAACAGGAATGGCGCGCGCCAGCCCCAGCTCTCCCACGCGCCGGCCAGCGTCGCCTTGAAGAACAGGATCGCCGCGATGCTGAGAATGAAGCCGCCGATCACGCCGGCCTGGATGAAGCTGGTGTAGAAGCCGGATTTGCCGGGTGGGGAATGTTCCGCGACATACACGGCCGCACCGCCATATTCGCCGCCCAGCGCCAGCCCCTGCGCGATACGGAGCAGCAGCACGAGGATCGGCGCCGCCATCCCGATATCCTGGTAGGATGGGACGAGGCCGACGCCGGCGGTGGCGACGCCCATCAGGGTGATGGTCACCAGAAAGGTATATTTGCGCCCCAGCCGGTCACCGAGATAGCCGAACAACACCGCGCCGATCGGGCGGAAACCGAAGCCTACCGCGAAGCCGGCCCAGGCGAGCAGCGTCTGCAACGTCTCGTTTCCGGCGGGAAAGAAGGTGCGGCCGATGATCCCGGATGCCGCGAGCGTGCCGTAGATGAAGAAATCATACCATTCGAACACGGTGCCTAGCGCCGATGCCGAGATGACGAGCCGGATGTCCGCCGCCGAAGGATCCGCGTCGTGATCGTGCCAGGCACTCTCCTGATCCGCGATATTCGCCATCCTGGCCCTGCTCCCCCATTCGGGCCGGCGGCCCGGCAGCTAGCTGTAACGCGGTCGAAGCGCGCGGCAAGTCTCCAGCGTCAGCGTGTGAACGCTGGCTCCAGCGAGAGGATGGTGATCGCCTCCGCCTGGCCGGCGAAGGGCAAAACATCGCCTTCCCCGGCACCGATAAGCGCGCGTGCGAGCGGCGCTGAAAAGGCGAGCTTGCCCGCCGCCGGATCGGCCTCGTCGTCTCCGACGATCTCGATCGTCCGCGTATGTCCGTTGAGCGTGAAGCGCACGCGGCTGCCGAACGCAATTTCGTCAGCCGGCGGCGATGGCGCCAGGATCGCGGTGACACGCCGCGTTTGCCAGTAGCGCAGTTCGCGCGCGATCTCCGTACGGCGCGCCTCGTCGGCGGTGCACTGCTCGGCCTCCAGTCGTGCGATCCGCTCGTCGATCAGCGCCCGTCCGCGCGGCGTGACGATATTGGCACCGGACGGGAGCGGCAGCTCGAAGCGCGGTTCCTTGTGCTCCTCGTCGCTCTCGCGGCGGAACGCGACGCTCATGGCGCCGCGTCCAGCATCCTGATGATGCCGGAGAAATCGCGCTCCCCGTTGCCGGCGCCGGCATAGGCTTCGTAAAGTTCGCGCGCGCGCGTTCCCATCGGCACCTGCGCATCGACGCTTGCGGCCGCCTCCATCGCCAGCCGCAAATCCTTGAGCATCAGCGCGGCGGCGAAACCGCCCTGATAATCGCGATCGGCCGGGGTTTCGGGGCCCACGCCGGGAACCGGGCAATAGCTGGTCATCGACCAGCTCTGCCCCGACGAGACACTGGCGATATCGAAGAACGCCTGTGGTGCCAGCCCAAGCTTGCGTGCCAGCACGAACGCCTCGCATGTCGCGATCATTTCCGCGCCGAGGATCATGTTGTTGCAGATCTTCGCCGCCTGCCCGGCGCCGCCCACGCCGGCGTGAATCACCGCCTTGCCCATATCGGCGAGGAAGGGCTGGGCGCGATCGAATGCCTCCCTCGATCCGCCGACCATGAAGGTGAGCGTACCGGCGTTCGCGGCGGCGATCCCGCCCGATACCGGCGCATCGACCGCGGTCACTCCCTTGGCCGCCGCCATTTCGGCGACGCGCTTGGCGGTGGCGACGTCGATCGTCGAGCAATCGATCAGGATCGCGACGGGCGACGCGACATCGAGGACGCTATCGGCGTACACCTGCTCGACATGCCGGCCGGCGGGCAGCATCGTGATAACCGCTTCCGCGCCCTCGGCTGCCTCACGCGCGGACCCGACCGGCAGGCAGCCCGCCGCCTTTGCCTTGTCCAGCGCCTCGGTGGAAAGGTCGAAGGCGCGGACGTCGTGCCCCTTCTGCGCTAGGTTCGCGGCCATCCCGCCGCCCATGTTGCCCAGCCCGATGAAACCAACGCGCGCCATCTTCACATCCTCTCTTGTGTCGTCGTAGCCCGGATCGGCGGGAGGTTACCGGCCCTTCCACACGCCCGCGCGTTTCTCGATGAAGGCGGCCATCCCCTCGGCCTTGTCCTCTGTCGCGGTGAGGATCTGGAACAGGCGGCGCTCCGTCAGAATGCCCTGCGCAAGATTGGTCTCGAACGCCATGTTGATCATTTCCTTGTTCACCATCGCGGCCATCGGCGGCATGGACGCGATCGTCGCGGCCGTCTTCAGCGCGTCCGCGACCAGATCGGCAAGCGGCACGACGCGGGCGACCAGGCCCGAGCGCTCCGCCTCGGCCGCATCCATCATTCGCCCGGTGAGGCACATTTCCATCGACTTCGCCTTGCCGATCGCGCGCGTCAGCCGCTGCGATCCACCCATGCCGGGCGCGACGCCAAGCTTGATCTCGGGCTGGCCGAACTTCGCGGTGTCGGCGGCGATGATGAAATCGGCCATCATCGCCAGCTCGCATCCGCCGCCCAGCGCAAAACCGTTGACCGCCGCGATCCACGGCTTGCGGGTGGCGACCACGCCTGTCTGCCAGCCGGCGAAAAAATCCTGGAGAAAGAAATCGGCCGCCGCCATATCCGCCATCTGCTTGATGTCCGCGCCGGCGGCGAAGGCCTTCTCCCCCGCACCGGTGAGGACCAGGCAACGCTGGCTGTCATCCCTGTCATAGGCGCCGAAAGCGGCGGCGAGATCGGCCAGCACATCTGAATTGAGCGCGTTCAGCGATTGCGGCCGATTGAGCGTCACAAGCGTGACGGCGTCGCGCTGCTCGACCAGGATATTGGCGTAATCAGGCATCATTCTCTCCACTGATCGGGTCGGTTCAGGCCGGCGTCCACGCCTCTCCATCCGGCAGTGGCGCGAAAATCTGATCGATCAGATGATCGCTCACCTCCTCCGGCGTGGGTGGATTCCATTTCGGCGCATTATCCTTGTCGACGATCACCGCGCGGACGCCTTCGAGGAAATCGTGGCGCTGCACGACGCGGCTGCCGACCGCATATTCCTGCCGCATCTCGTCCTCGAACGTCGGCATCGCCTTGCCGTCGAGCAACAGCTTGAGGCTGACCTTCATCGTCTGCGGCGATTTGGTCTTGAGCGTCGCCAGCGTCTCGCGCGCGAAATCGCTGTCGTCGGCGGCGAGCGCGGCGAAGATATCCTCCAGCCGGTCGGCGGCGAACAGATGGTCGATCTTGCCCCGGCGCGCGACTATCGCGGCATCAGGCGCTGGCACGGCGAGCGAATCGAGCGCCGCTTTCGTCCCTTCGCCGATCCGCACCTTTGCCTCCGGCAGCTTATCGGCCGGCAGATAATGGGTGGCGAGGCCAAGTGCGAAACATTCCGCGCCATCCAGGCGGTGCCCCGTCAGCGCCAGATACTGCCCGATCCGTCCCGGCAGTCGCGAGAGATACCAGCCGCCGCCGACATCGGGGAACAGCCCGATGCCCGTCTCCGGCATGGCGAGCCGCGTGTTCTCGGTCGCGACGCGATAGCGGCACGGCTGCGAGATGCCGACACCGCCGCCCATCGTGATCCCGTCCATGAACGCGACCGTGTCCTTCGCGTAAGTGAACAGCCGGTGGTTCATGCGATATTCGGTGTGGAAGAAGTGGCGCGCCTCCGCCCCGTCTTTCGCGCCGCTCTCGGCAAGCATCCGAATATCGCCGCCTGCGCAGAAACCTCTGCCTTCGGCATGATCGATCGTGACGACGCGGATCGCATCGTCGGCACGCCAGGTTTCAAGCGCGTCCAGCACGCCCTGGCACATCGCGGTGTTGAGCGCATGGATCGCTTTGGGGCGGTTCAGGCGGATACGCCCTGCGCCGCCGTCGGTTTCGACAATGAGATCGCCGGTCATTGCCGCGTCAACTCCCGCCCGACGATCATCCGCATGACCTGATTGGTGCCCTCAAGGATCGAATGCACGCGAAGATCGCGCCAGAAGCGCTCGATCGGATAATCGCGCAGATAGCCATAGCCGCCGTGGAGCTGGAGCGCGCGATCGACGATGCTCGATCCGCTGTCCGTCGCCAGCCGCTTGGCCATTGCCGAGAAGCGCGACTTGTCGGGAGCGTTGGCGTTCACTTTCGCCGCGGCAAGATACAGCAGCGCGCGAGCGGCCTCCAGATCGGTCGCCATGTCCGCGAGCGTGAATTGCGTATTCTGGAAATCGGCGATCGGCTGGCCGAACTGCTGGCGTTCCTTGGCGTAGTTCACCGATTCGTCGAGGCAGCGCTGCGCCCCGCCCAGCGAGCACGCGCCGATGTTGAGCCGGCCGCCGTCAAGCCCGGCCATCGCAAAACGAAAACCGTCGCCTTCCGCGCCGACGCGGTTCTCCACCGGCACGCGGCAATCCTCGAAGATCACCTGCGCTGTCGGCGAGGCGTTCCACCCGAGTTTCTTCTCCGGCGCGCCAAACGACAGGCCCGGCGTATCCTTCTCGATCACGAGGCAGGAAATGCCTTTCGACTTCTCGTCGCCGGTGCGTACCATGCAGACATAGATGTCGTTATAGCCCGCGCCGGAAATGAACTGCTTCGTGCCGTTGAGCACGTAATGATCGCCGTCGCGCCGCGCGCTTGTCTTGAGCGCGGCGGCGTCCGAGCCGGAGCCCGGCTCGGTCAGGCAATAGCTGGCGATCCTGTTCATGCCGACAAGATCGGGCAGGAAGCGATCCCGGAGCGCCTGATCCCCGAAGCGATCGATCATCCACGTCGCCATATTGTGGATCGAGATGAAGGCGCTCGTCGCGGGACAGCCATAGGCCATCGCCTCCATGATGAGGGCCGCTTCCAGCCGGCCCAGCCCGATACCGCCCGATTCCTCCGCGACGTAGATCGCGCCAAAGCCGAGTTCGCCGGCCGCCTTCCAAACATCGACGGGATAATGATGCTTCTCGTCCCACTCCGCCGCGAACGGGGTGATCCGGTCGGCGGTGAAGCGGCGCGCGAGCTCCTGGATTTCGCGCTGGTCGTCGGTGAGGTCGAACTGGTTGGTCATCTTTCCTCTCAAGCCGCACAACGGGTGTAGCGCAAGGTCTGTCCGTCAGCGACACGGCTCAGCACCGTGCCGTTCTCCGACAGCGTCAGCGGCGTTTTCTCCTCCCACGTCTGTCCCTCGCCCGAGAAAGCGAGCGTGGCGTCCAGCACGGTCGGAGAAACGGCCACCAGCTTCGTGATGGTCGCGCGCGATTCGTAGAAGCTGAGACGGTCGGCAGTCACCGTCATCAGCCCCTTTTCGTCGCCGTTGGTGGTGGTGCAATCCGCGGGCACGAGGCCCCAGCGCCCCTGGAAGGACACGGGTATCCGCTTGTCCGGGATGGGGCTTGGCGCCTGCGTTGGCAACGCCCCGGAAGCGGTCGCGGCGTCGTTCGCGATGCCCGGATCGGGCGCGGCGCTGCGTTGCTCCGCAACGGGCGCCTTGCACGCGCCGAGCGCAACAAGAATCATAAGGGCAATGGCGCGTTTCATCGGTCGTTCTCCCGGCGTCGGCAGGGTTGGCTTGTCACCCCATCGTCGGAATGACGAACGCGTTGCCCTCGTCTGTCGATCCGTCGGGCCACCGCTGCGTCACCGTCTTCACCTTGGTCCAGAACTTGACGCCTTCCATGCCGTGCTGGTTGGTGTCGCCGAACGCCGAGCGCTTCCAGCCGCCGAAGCTATGGTAGGCGACGGGCACCGGGATCGGCACGTTGATGCCGACCATCCCGACATTCACGCGTGCCGCAAATTCGCGCGCGGCATGACCATTGCGCGTGAAGATCGCGACGCCATTGCCGTATTGATGCTCGCTCGGCAGGCGCACCGCCGTCTCGAAATCGGGCGCGCGGACGATCTGGAGCACCGGGCCGAAGATCTCCTCCCTGTAGGCGGACATTTGCGGCGTGACATGATCGAACAGCGTCGGGCCGATGAAGAAGCCCTCCTCATGCCCCTGCAACTTGAAGCCGCGCCCATCGACCACCAGCTCGGCGCCCTCATCGACGCCGGTCTGGATCCAGTTCTCGATCCGCTCGCGGTGCTGTGCCGTCACGACCGGGCCGTAATGCGCCTCGGCATCGGTAGAGACGCCGACGCGCAGCGCGTCGATCGCGGGGATCAGCTTTTCGCGCAGCGCGTCGGCCGTCTTGTCGCCTACGGGCACCACCACCGGAAGCGCCATGCAGCGTTCGCCCGCCGAGCCGAAGGCAGCGCCGGAAAGATCCGCGACCACCTGATCCAGGTCAGCATCCGGCATCACGATGCCGTGATTCTTCGCGCCGCCCATCGCCTGCACGCGCTTCCCCGCATCCACGCCGCGCCGATAGACGTAGTGGGCGATATCCGAGGAGCCGACGAAGCTCACGGCCGCGATCGCCGGATGATCGAGGATCGCGTCGACCATTTCCTTGTCGCCATGGACGACCTGGAAGATACCCTCCGGTATCCCCGCCTCGCGGAACAGCTCGGCCAGGCGCACCGGCACAGACGGGTCGCGTTCGGACGGCTTCAGGATGAAGGCGTTGCCGCACGCGGTCGCCACCGCGCCCATCCACAGCGGGATCATCGCCGGGAAGTTGAACGGCGTGATGCCGACTCCGATGCCAAGCGGCTGGCGCATCGAATAGACGTCGATCCCCGGCCCCGCACCCTGGGTATATTCCCCCTTCAGGACATGCGGGATGCCGCAGGCGAACTCCACCACTTCCAGCCCCCGCTGGATATCGCCCTTCGCGTCGGCGACGACCTTGCCATGCTCGGACGCGAGAAGTTCGGCGAGGCTCTGCATGTTCGCCTCGACCAGTTCCTTGAAGCGGAACATGACGCGTGCGCGGCGCTGCGGATTCGTGGCCGCCCATGCGGGCTGCGCCGCCTGCGCCGCCGCCACCGCACGATCGAGATCGGCCTGGGTACCCAGCGTGACCCGGGCCTGCACCTTGCCGGTGTTCGGATCGAACACGTCGGCGGTGCGGCCAGCGCCGCCGCCGGAATGGCCGGCGATGAGATGATCGATGACGCGCATGGGAAGCCTCTCCAGGGGATTCGTTGTTGCGCCGGCTTGTAGACGCACGGCAATTATGCGCTCAACCCGTTTAATTTGCCGGGGTGAGCTGCGTTTTTGCACGGAAAGGGCGAGCTGATGCGGAATTGGGATGATCTGCGCATGTTCCTTGCGGTGGCGCACGCCGGGCGCATCGCGCCTGCCGCGCGGGCGCTCGGCGTTGACGCCACCACCGTCGCGCGGCGGCTGGCGCGGCTGGAAGAAGCCGTCGGTGCGCCGCTTTTCGAGACAGTCGCGGGCGAACGACGACTGTCGGAAAGCGGGCAGACTTTGCTCCCGCATGCCGAGACGATCGATGCGGCAATATCCGCGGCGACCGAGGGAAAGGTGGCAAAGGGCGTGGCAGGCCATGTGCGGCTGAGCGTGGCGGAGGGCCTGGCGACCCATGTGCTCGCCCCGGCGATGCCGCGCTTCGCGTCGGCCAATCCGCGCATCCGGCTCGATCTCATCACCGCATCGGGCCTGCTCGACCCGTCAAAGCGCGAGGCGGATATCGCGGTGATGCTCGCGCGGCCGCGCAACCGGCAGCTTACCGCGGTCCGGCTGGTCGAATATCGCCTCCGGCTCTATGCGACGCCCGGCTATCTGGCGACAGCCGGGATGCCGGATACCGCCGCCGCGCTCGAACGCCACGTGCTGGCGAGCTATGTGCCGGAACATCTTCACGCGCCCGAGCTGGATTATCTTTCGGAGCTGCACGACGGCCTTGTCGCGCGGCTGCGCAGCACCAGCATCAATGTGCAGCACGCGACAGTGGCGTCAGGAGCGGCGATCGGCATTCTGCCGGATTTCATCGCCGCGCGTGATCCGCGGCTCGTTCCGGAGCTTCCGCCGCTGGAGCTTATACGCGCGTTCTGGCTCGTCACCCATGCCGACGGGCTGGCGACACCGCGTATTCAGGCGGTGGTGGCATGGCTGCGCGAAACGGTGGAGCGCGGGTGACGGTCAGCCGGCGCCCTCCAGGGCTTTCTGCCGGCGGCGCTGCACCGAGCTGCCGATGCCCAGCGCTTCCCGATATTTCGCAACGGTGCGGCGCGCGATGTCGAAGCCCTTGGCGTTGAGCAGTTCGACCAGCGTATCGTCGGACAGGATCTTCGCGCCCTCGCCTTGGATCAAGCCGCGGATCGCCGCCTTCACCGCTTCCGCGGACACGGCATCGCCGCCGTCCGCCGCAGCGATGCCGGACGTGAAGAAATATTTCAGCTCGAACTGCCCGCGCGCGCAGCTCAGATATTTGTTGCTGGTCACGCGGCTGACAGTCGATTCATGCATCTCGATCGCATCGGCGATCTGTCGCAGCGTGAGTGGGCGCAGATGCGCGACGCCTTTCAGGAAAAACGCTTCCTGCTGCTTCACGATTTCGGTCGCGACGCGGATGATCGTGCGCTGGCGCTGATCGAGCGCCTTCACCAGCCAGTTGGCGCTGGCGAGGCAATCGCTCAGCCACGCCTTCGATGCCTTGTTCTGTGGGCCGGCGGCCAGCTCGCTATAGTATCGACGGTTTATCAGCACGCGCGGCAGCGTCGCGTTGTTCAATTCTATCACCCAGCCGGCGTGCGTGCGGGCGACAAAGAGATCGGGCACCACCGCAGGCGCCGGGTCCCCGCCGTATCGGCAGCCGGGCTTCGGATCATAGCCGCGCAGTTCGCGGATCATGTCCGCCATGTCCTCGTCATCCACCTGGCAGATGCGCTTCAGCCGCGCGATCTCGCCCCGCGCGAGCAGATCGAGGTGATCGATCAGTCGCGCCATGCAGGGGTCGTATCGATCCGCCTCCCTGGCCTGCAGCGCGATACATTCGGCGAGATCGCGCGCGCCCACGCCGGTGGGATCGAACGTCTGGATCACCGCCAGCACATCCTCGATCATCGCGAGCGGCACGCCAAGCCGCGTCGCGATATCGAGCAGGTTGGCGGTGAGATATCCCGCCTCGTCGATCAGGTCGATCAGATGTTGCGCGATCGTGAGTTGCGCCCCGGACAGGACGTTTCCGGCCTGATTGCCGAGATGATCAGCAAGGCTGGGGGGATTTTGGGCGAAGGCGTCGAGGTCGGGGCCGTCCTCGCTCGCGATGCTGCCCGGGCCTGCCCCGCCAAGCCCGATCGAATCGCTCGCGCCATCGTCGAAGCGCTCGGCGGCGATATCCACGTCCAGGGTTTCGCCAGCCGCTTCCCCGGCGATCACCAGTTCGTCCGCGCCGGCCGGTTCGTCGCGCGGCGCGTCGACCGGCTCGCGCTCAGCGATCGGGGCGTCGTCCGAGGAGGGGCTGGTTGCCTCAAGGAGCGGGTTCTTCTCCAGTTCCTCGGCGATGACACCCTCGATCTCGAGGTTGGACAGCGCCAGCAGCTTGATCGCCTGCTGAAGTTGCGGCGTCATCACCAGCGACTGGGATTGTCGCAGATCGAGGCGCGGGGCGAGCGACATCAGCTATTCCGCGATATCGGCCCGGCGCGTCACAAGGAGAATCCCTCACCCAGATAGAGGCGGCGGACATTCGCGTCGGCCACCAGTTCTTCCGGGGAGCCGGTGAACAGCACCCGGCCATCATAGATGATATAGGCGCGGTCGACGATATCGAGCGTCTCGCGCACATTGTGGTCGGTGATGAGCACGCCGATATCGCGGCGCTTCAGATCCTTCACCAGATCGCGGATGTCCGCGATCGAGATGGGGTCGATGCCGGCGAACGGCTCGTCGAGCAACATGATCTTGGGGTCGGCGGCCAGCGCCCGCGCGATTTCCGCGCGCCGCCGCTCACCGCCGGACAGGGCCATCGCTGGCGCGGCGCGCAAACGGGTGAGGCCGAACTCGTCCAGAAGCTGATCGAGCCGTTGCTGACGCAGCGCCGGATCGCGAACGTTGAGCTCGAGCACCGCGAGAATATTCTTCTCGATCGTCAGACCGCGAAAGATCGAGGTTTCCTGCGGGAGATACCCGAGGCCGAGAATCGCGCGGCGATACATCGGCAGCCCGGTGATATCCTGCCCGTCGAGCATGATACGCCCGGCATCCGGCTTCACCAGCCCCATCACCGAATAGAAGCAGGTCGTCTTGCCGGCGCCGTTGGGACCGAGCAGCCCGATCACTTCGCCGCGCCCGACCGAGACGGAGACGTCGCTCAGCACGACGCGCTTGTCGTAGCTTTTGGCGATCGACACCACTTGCAGCCCGCTGGCTACGAACGGTTCGGCGATCGGCTCGATCGTGTCCATGCTCGTCACGTCATTCATATTCGCGCCGATCTCGCAGCTTCGTGGATGCCGCCCGCCCGATGCGCGCGCAGTTGGCAGGATTCATGCATGGCTCTTTTGCCCGAGCCGGCGCAATTATGAAAGCCCCCGCGCCGTCAGTTCTTGCTGTCGGTCGACGCGCCGTTCGCGCGCTTCGGCACGGAAAACGTCCCCGATACCCGACCCGACGGAGCCGAGGTTACGGTGCCGCCGCTGACGGGGCCATTGGCCGCGCGCGCGGCGGAGCCGTCGATCACCGCTCGCCCGGTATCGAGGTTGAGCGTCAATCTTCCGCCATTCACGGTATTCGACCCGCCCTGTTCAAGCGAGACGCCGCCGATCATCGTGATGATCCTGCGGTTGAGATCGTAGACCGCATATTGGCTCTTCGCCACCTGGTTCGGCCGCCTGACGACGACGCCGCCCGCGGCATCGAGCCGAGAGACCTGGGGATTTCCGTCGACGACCTGACCGGTATAGGCGACGGTCATGCGCTGGGCGTTCAGCGTCATCTCCGCCTGCTTCACCGCCACGTTGCCCGTCAGCACCGCGCGATTCGCCTTGTCCTGCAACTGGATCTGATTGGCCCCGAAATCGATCGGTGCGGTGGAATCATGACGCGTCTGCGCATGCGCCGTTCCGGCGACGAGCAGCAGGAGCAGGGCTGGGCGGTTCATCACGGCGCTATTTCGTTCGTCTCGGCGAGATGTGCAAGCGCGCGTTGCCGATGAGCGTCACGGTATGGGAATCCAGATCGGCATCGAGCTTGTCGGCGCTGAACGTGCCCTGGCGTACGGTGCCCGTCACGGCCTTGCCCGATTGCATTCGGCGCGTCTTGAGATCGACCAGCGCGTCTTGCGTGTCGAGCGTATAGCCGTCGGGCGCGCGGAACGAAATCGGCCCGTCGACCTGCACCTGTTCGTTATCCATGTTGTAGCGCCCGCGATCCGCGACCAGGGAGGCGGGGCCGTCGTTCAGCCGGATGTTGGCGGCCAGCTGCTGAAGCTGGACGATGGGCTCGGCCGAGCTTTTCTGGATCGCCGAACCGGCGGTCAGCTCGAAGGGCTGGCCCTTGCCGTCAGCCCCGCGATACCGCGCCGCCTGGATCTTCATTCGTTCCCGCGCAACCTCCACCTTGTTCTTGTCGAGCACGAAGGAGACATCGCCGCCCGTCGTCAGCGGCGCCATTACCAGAAAGGCGCTGAGAACGCCGATCAGCACCGGCAGCGCCCAATTGGCGGCGGCGACGACGCGATCGTGCGGGCCGCCAGGCCGCGCCCACCGCTGGCGCGCGTCGAGCGCCTGGGCTGCTGAATCAGGCATGGGCGAAAATATCGATTTCCGGCCAGCCCGCCAGATCAAGTTCGGCGCGATGCGGCAGGAAATCGAAGCAGGCCTGTGCCAGCGCGGCGCGTCCCTCGCGCGCCAGCCGCCGGTCAAATTCTTCCTTCAGCCGGTGGAGAAAGCGCACGTCGGATGCGGCATAGTCTTTCTGCGCTTCCGACAATTCCGGGCTGCCCCAGTCCGATGATTGCTGCTGCTTTGAGATGTCCTGTCCCAGCAGTTCGCGCACCAGTTCCTTCAATCCGTGCCGATCGGTATAGGTGCGGACCAGCCGCGAGGCGATCTTCGTGCAATATACGGGCGCCGCGACGACGCCGAGATAGTGCCTGATCGCGGCGACATCGAAACGGGCGAAATGATAAAGCTTCAGCCGCTCCGGATCGCCCAGCACCGCGCGCAGGTTCGGCGCGGCATAATCGGAGGCCGGCGCGAATCGCACGAGGTGCTCGTCACCGGCCCCATCCGAGAGCTGGACGAGGCACAGGCGATCACGCGACGTGATAAGCCCCATCGTCTCGGTATCGACGGCGATCGCCGCGCCCGGCGCGAACACGTCGCCCGGCAGATCTTCCTCGTGGAAATGAACGGTCATCATGCTGCCCTAGCGATGCGGAGGGCGTCGCTCAATGGCCCCCGAAGTCGTGCGGGCGAAAGTGATGCGGTGAAATACCGCGAATCGGCGGGAGAGGTTTGGGTTTCAGCCAGCGGGCCGACGAAAAACGGAAGCTATATTTGTTGGTTAGCCTCTCCTCATGTGCGCCCACCTGTGCTTATGATGCGACAGTATCGTAAGTAACGCGATGTTGAGCGCCCTGTCGCACACGATTCCGTTCGCGGTTGAGACAAAGCTGGGCTATGACCACGATTGAGGCGCGAAAGGTTTGGCGCCCGAAGAGGTGTGGTTGCTGCTCGCCGTCCAGCGCGCACCCCTTGACGGCTAAGTCGGGCGGACGGGAAGACGAACGGGGTTTATGGGTTTCGACAAAGGTAACCGCGGGCAACGTGGCGGACGCGGCCGCGACAAGCGCGATAGTTTCGGCGGCGATGATTTCGGCGGCGGCGGCGACTTCGGTGGTGGTTTCGGTGATCGTGGCGGCTTCGGCGGCGGCGGCGGTTTCCGTGGCGGCGGTGGCGGCTTCGGCGGCGGCGGCGGCGGTGGTTTCCGCGGCGGCGGTGGCGGCTTCGGCGGCGGCGGCGGCGGTGGTTTCCGTGGCGGCGGTGGTGGCGGTATGCCGCCCCAGGTTGTCGGCGAAGGCACGGGCGTCGTAAAATTCTTCAACGCGCAGAAGGGTTTCGGCTTCGTCGTGCGTGATGACGGCGGCGAGGACGTGTTCGTGCACATCTCCGCAGTCGAACAGGCCGGGCTCACCGGCCTTGCCGAGGGCCAGCCGCTCGGCTTCACGCTCGTCGATCGTGGCGGCCGTATTTCGGCTACCGAGCTGAAGATCGATGGCGAGCCGATGCCGGTCCAGGAACGTGCGCCACGCGAGGGCGGTTTCGACAGCCCGCGCGACGGCGGCTTCGGCGGTCCGCGCGGCGGTGCCGCCGGCGGCGCGCAGCGCCAGCTTACCGGCGAGAAGGCGACCGGCACGGTCAAGTTCTTCAACGCGATGAAGGGCTTCGGCTTCATCCAGCGCGATGATGGCCAGCCTGATGCCTTCGTCCATATCTCGGCAGTCGAGCGCGCCGGCCTCGGCAGTCTGAACGAGGGCGATCGCCTGTCGTTCGAGATCGAGGTGGATCGTCGCGGCAAATATGCCGCAGTGAACCTTCAGCAGTCGAGCTGATCGGCCCGTCTCCGGTCCATGGCGGCCCGTCCGACTCATGTCGGGCGGGCCGCTCTCGTTTTCGGTGAAGCCCAGCTCAACGGCGGCTGAGCGGTCGATGCGTTGGCAGGGAACGATTGTGTGTATGGAGTGGTCGGCATGACCGTGCGCTGGTTCCCGCTGTTCCTGCTGGCGATCCCTGCGGCCGTGGCGGCCGATCCGCCGCCGGCCACCCCTGCCGTGCTGATTCCGGTGGTCGTAGCGCGCTTTCCGCACGATCGCGCCGCGTTCACCGAGGGGCTCGTCTGGCACCATGGCAAAATGTACGAAAGCGTCGGTCTGGAAGGGCGATCCGACGTCCGCTGCGTCGATATCGCGACGGGACGCGTGCAGGCGCGATCGACGATTCCCGCCGACATGTTCGGTGAGGGGCTGACGGGCTGGAAGGATGGGCTGGTAAGCCTCACCTGGCACGGCGGCATCGCGTATCGCTGGAGCGGCGCAAGGCTGAAACGGGTCGGCAGCATGCGCTATCGCGGCGAGGGCTGGGGGCTGACGACGCTCGGCGATTCGCTTGTCCGCTCCGATGGCTCGTCGACACTCACGGTGCACGATCCTGCCACCTTCGCGGTCCGGCGCCGGATCGCGGTGACGCTGAACGGCAAGCCGCTCGATCAGCTCAATGAGCTGGAAGCGGTGGACGGCGCGATCCTCGCGAACGTCTGGCGCTCGCCATTCATCGTCCGCATCGATCCGGCGAGCGGGCGGGTAAACGCGATCATCGATCTGCGCGCGATCGTCGGTGAGATCGGCATCGCGGACGATATCGAGGCGGTCGCGAACGGCATCGCATGGGATGCGGCGAGGCGCCGTCTGTTCATCACCGGCAAGCGCTGGCCGACATTGTTCGAAATCAAGCTGCCCGCCGGCTGAGCGCGATGCGCCGGCCTCCCTTGCGGCCCCCCTATCCAGTCGTCGCATGAAGATGATCGGTCTGACGGCGGGATGAGCCGCGAAAGCTCTGCACACTATCACCGCCTCATTTCGCGATGGAGCCGCCGTTCTACAAAGGGCGGTCGCACGAGCGCTACAAGATCGAGAGGCTGATGCCGGGCGCAGCCGATCGGATGGCCATCCATCGCATCATCCATGACGAACCGGTCGCCGGGATGTGTGGCCTGAATCGCGCGTGATCTACCGCGAGGCGATTGCGCGCTGGGTTTCGGCCTGCGCGCAAGCGGCGATTGTCGGCTGCACCGGGATAATGTTGCTGATCTGCTCCGAGGGCAGCGCGGTGCCGTTGTTCGACACCACGACATTGCATGCCGAAGCGATCGCGACGCTGGCTTTGGCCGAAACGGGCGCCGGAATGAAAAAGTGCCCGGTGTCTGCACACCGGGCATAGGATCGTCCGCAGGAGGAACAACGTGGGGGGCGGGCGCCGCCCGCCCCGATCCGTTCAATAATGGTAGGCCCGCTCGCCATGTTCGGCGATGTCGAGGCCCTCGCGTTCGACATCGGCGGTCGGGCGCATGCCCCAGAGCTTGTCGATCACGAAGAAGAGGACCGCCGCGCCGACGCCGGACCAGACGAGGGTGATGAGAACCCCCTGAAGCTGGATCCAGAGCTGGCCGAGCATGTCGTAGCTGCCCGCCACCATCGTGCCCGGCTTGGTCGAATAGTCGGCAATGCCCTGCCCGCCGAGGCTCGGCGCGACGAGGATGCCCGTCGCCAGCGCGCCGGTGATCCCGCCGATGCAGTGGACGCCGAAAACGTCGAGGCTGTCATCGTAACCGAACTTCGACTTCACCGTGGAGACGAAGAAGAAACAGATCGGCGAGACGATGAGGCCCAGTACCACCGAACCCATCGGCCCGGCGAAGCCGGATGCGGGTGTTACCGCGACAAGGCCGGCGACCACGCCCGACGCCGCGCCGAGCAGCGAGGGCTTGCCACGCACGATCTGTTCCACCAGCAGCCAGGAGAGGCCGGCGGCGGCGGTAGCGACGAAGGTATTGATGAATGCGACCGCGGTGACGCCGTTCGCTTCCAGGTTCGACCCGGCATTGAACCCGAACCAGCCCACCCACAGCAGCGAGGCGCCGATCATGGTCATGGTCAGGGAGTGCGGCGGCATCGCCTCCTTCGGGAAGCCGATCCGCTTGCCGAGCAGGATGCAGAGGACGAGGCCGGTGATGCCGGCGTTGATGTGCACCACCGTGCCGCCCGCGAAATCGAGCGCGCCCTTCTGGAACAGGTAGCCAGCGTCGAGATTCTGCGCCGTGAGCGCGTTCGCGCCCTTGAGCGCGGCGGCGGCGATCGCGTCCGGGCCGCCCCAATACCACACCATGTGCGCGATCGGGAAATAGACGAGCGTCACCCACAGCGCGGTGAAGAGCATCAGCGGCGAAAATCTGACCCGCTCGGCCACTGAGCCAATGAACAGCGCCGGCGTGATGCAGGCGAAGGTCATCTGGAAACAGATATAGGCAAGCTCGGGAACATAGACCCCGTTCGAGAAGGTCGCCGCCTGGCTGTTGGCGTCGACGCCCATCAGAAGCGCTTTTGAGAGGCCGCCGAAGAACGCGTTCCCGCCGGTGAACGCGATCGAATAGCCGTAGGTCACCCAGATCACCGCCACCATGCAGACGATCATCAACACCTGGGTGAGGACGCTCAGCATGTTCTTGGTGCGCACCAGGCCGCCGTAGAACAGCGCGAGCCCCGGCACCGACATCATCAGGACGAGCAGCGAGGAGACGAGCAGCCAGGCGGTATCGCCCTTGTTCACCGTCGCCGGCGGGATCGGGGAGGCCGCGGCCGCGACCGGCTGGGCCCAGGCGGGCGCGGCGGCAACGGCGACCGCCGCGACCAGGCCTAGCCCGAGGAATTTCGTGCTTTGCTTCATCATATCCCCCTTCACAGCGCGGTATCGTCGGTTTCGCCGGTGCGGATACGCACGGCATGGCCGACATCGAGGACGAAGATCTTGCCGTCGCCGATGGCGCCGGTGTTGGCGGTCGTCTGGATCGTTTCCACGACGCGGTCCGCGATCGACGAGGGACAGACCACCTCGATGCGGATTTTCGGCACCATGTTGGTGCTGTATTCGGCCCCCCGGTAGATTTCGGTCTGGCCCTTCTGGCGGCCGAACCCTTTGACCTCGGTGACCGTCATGCCGGCAACGCCCAATGTCGTGAGGGCTTCCCTCACGTCTTCGAGCTTGAACGGCTTGATGATGGCAATAACCAGCTTCATCACGCGCCCCCTTCGGATTACCCGCAGGAGCGCTTCGCAACTGTCGTGCCAGATGGCGAAACGATGATGCTTCAGGCTTTGTTAGGGTTTGTCACGCCCAGACCGCGCGACAAGTTTTTGTGCAGTCGCGAAACGCTGCCCAAGAATCAGGCAGCACCCACCACGCGGCGCGCGATATCGAGATCCTCGGCATCGACCATCACGCGCACCGGGATCAGCAACCAGCTTCCGTCCGCGATGCTCGCGCCCTGATCGAAGGCCATGGCCGGAATGCCCTCGCTCTCCAGGCGGCCGACGAGGATATTGGCGAGGTTCCGGTCGTAACGGCCAAGTTCGACGAGGCTCACGCCTTCACCCGCGGGATCTCGGATTGCACGCGCACGGGCAGCCCGTCGATACTGCGCGTGCGCCCGGCGATCTTGGCGAGCCGCGGGCCCTGCTCCTGTTGCGCATGATATTTGACCAGGGTCTGCCGCTCCGCCGCGAGCGTCATGCGCGGCACACCCCAGCCGCACGATGTCTGCACGCTGTCCACCGCGATGACGAACACCTGCCGCTGTCCCGGCAGCGGCGGAAAATGGGCGGCAAGCGCGGCATAGCCTTCATCCCCGGCGACGACGAACCGGCCGCGCCCGTAGATGCGCAGGATCAACGCCGGATTGTCGAAGGCGCAGAACATGATGGTGATGCGTCCGTCGGCGGCCAGATGCGCCTGGGTTTCGTTTCCCGATCCGCCCAGATCGAGATAGGCCACCGTGCCCGGATCGAGCACGCGGAACGTATCCATCCCCTTGGGGCTCAGGTTGATCCGCGCGCCGTCCGCCGCCGTCGCGACGAAGAAGACCGGCTGTCTGCCGATGAATGCGCGATGCTCGTCATCGAGCGCGGGAAAGAAATCGGACATCCAGCCTCTCCTCATGAGCGCGCAAGCGCGCGCAACGCGCTATGGCACCGGGGCGCCGGTTGCCGCTCGGCTGGCCTCGCGTGCCGCCCTCAGGCCGCCGTCCCGCCGACCGTCAGCCCCGAAACCAGCAACGTCGGCTGACCGACGCCGGCGGGCACGCTCTGCCCGCCCTTGCCGCACATGCCGATGCCCTCGTCGAGCGCAAAATCATTGCCGACGCCGAGCACCTTGGTCAGCACGGTCGGGCCGTCCCCTATCAGCGTCGCGCCCTTGATCGGCGCGCCGAGCCTGCCGTCCTCGATCTTGTAGGCCTCGGTGCACGAAAAGACGAACTTGCCCGAAACGATATCCACCTGCCCGCCGCCGAAGGATTTGGCGAAGATGCCGTTCTTCACTCGGCCGAGCAGCTCGGCGGGATCGTCGCTGCCACCCTTCATGAAGGTGTTGGTCATGCGCGGCATGGGTGCATGGGCGAAGCTTTCGCGCCGCCCGTTCCCGGTGGGGGCCACGCCCATCAGCCGCGCGTTGAGGCGATCCTGCATATAGCCCTTGAGGATGCCGTCCTCGATCAACACCGTTTCGCCGGTCGGCGTCCCCTCGTCGTCGATCGACAGGCTACCGCGCCGATCCTGGATCGAGCCATCGTCCACCACGGTCACGCCGCGCGCGGCGACCTGCTCGCCGATCCGGCCGGAGAAGGCGGACGTGCCCTTGCGATTGAAATCGCCCTCCAGCCCATGGCCGATCGCCTCGTGCAGCAACACGCCGGGCCAGCCTGGCCCCAGCAGGACGGTGAATTCACCCGCCGGCGCATCTACCGACTCGAGGTTCACCAATGCCTGTGCCAGCGCCTCGTCGATCGCGCGGTTCCACGTTTTCTCGTCGAAGAGCGAATCGTAGAGATACCGCCCACCGATTCCGAACGTTCCGGTCTCGCGCCGGCCGTTGTGTTCGACGACGATCTGGACGTTGAGACGCACCAGCGGGCGGACATCGGTGGCGACGAAGCCATCCGGCCGCACGATCTCCACGACGCTCCACGTGCCGGACAGCCCGACCGACACCTGCGCGACGCGCGGATCGCGCGCGCGCGCGGCGGCGTCGATCGCCTGACACAGATTCACCTTGTCGGCGAACCGGACGAGATCGAGCGGATCGGCGTCGGTATAGAGGTGGCGGTTGGTGCCCTGCGGGGGCGGGGCCTTCGCGCCTTTCGCGGGATCGATCAACGCCATCGTTTCGGCGGCGCGCCTGATCGCCGAGTCGGACAGTTCGTTGGCGTGGGCGAACGCCGTCATCTCGCCTGAAACGGCGCGCAGGCCGAAACCGGAATGCGTGTCGTAACTCGCCGTCTTCAGCCGCCCGTCATCGAAGCCGAAGGCCTCCGATTTGCGATATTGCAGATACAGCTCGCCATCGTCGGCGGCGGCCAGCGCATTGGCGGTGAGTCGCTTCGCGGCCTCGGGGTCGAGTGTGTCGCGGTAGATGAACGAGCGTGGATCGGTTGCGGTCATTACCGATAGATAGGCGCGAAACGCGCCACGGCAAAGCCGCCGCGGTTCACCGCCCCGCCGCGTCGCCGTGATCGGGGAGGGTGGACTGGTCCGCGCCGTCCGCCGGGCCGCCGATCAGCACGAAGCGGCGGTCGCAATAGCCGCAGTCGGTATAGCCCGTATCGTCGATCTCCAGCCACACGCGCGGATGGCCGAGCGCGGCTGGAATGCCGTCATGCGCGCCATCACAGGCGACGCGGCGGTGGGAGACGCGGGTGACTTCGGGTGGCGGCAACATGGTTCGCGCGATTAGCAAGGCGCGCGCGCCCTAGCAATCATTTGCGGTCAGCCGTAAACGCAGACGCATCATGACAGAAGCCGCCATCGCCATCCGGAATTTCTGCAAGACCTATGAGGGCGGCAAGCGCGCGCTCGACGATGTGACGTTCGATGTTCCCGCCGGCGAAATCTTCGGCCTGCTCGGCCCGAACGGCGCGGGCAAATCCACGCTCATCAATATCCTCGCCGGGCTGGTGCGCAAGACGAGCGGCACCGCCGCAATCTGGGGCTTCGATATCGATCAGCATCCGCGCAATGCCAAGGCGTCGATCGGGATCGTCAATCAGGAGATCCTGTTCGATCCCTTCTTCACCCCGCTGGAGACGCTGGAAATACAGGCCGGGCTGTACGGCCTCCCCAAGGCGCAGCGGCATTCGATGGATCTGCTGCGCGCGGTGCATCTGGAAGACAAGGCCAACGCCTATGCCCGCACGCTTTCAGGGGGCATGAAGCGGCGGTTGATGGTGGCGAAGGCGATGGTGCATTCGCCGCCGGTGTTGGTGCTCGATGAGCCGACCGCCGGCGTCGACATCGAACTGCGCCAGCAATTGTGGAGTTACGTCCGCCATCTTAACGATCAGGGCGTCACCGTGGTACTGACCACGCATTATCTCGAGGAAGCGGAGGAGCTCTGCGACCGGATCGCGATCATCAACCACGGCAGGCTCATCGCCAACGAGCCGACGCGCGAACTGGTCGGCAAGGCGCAGGAGAAGATCGTCGCGGTCACTGTCGACCGCGATCTCACCGAAGCGCCGCAATCCTCCAGCTTCGGCAAGATCGTGCTCAAGGGCGCCCGGACGCTCGAAATCACCTATCAGAAGGACAAGGTGAATGCCGGGCAGGTGCTCGCGGCGGTGCAGGGCGCCGGGCTGGGGATCGTCGACGTTTCGACCAAGGAAGCCGATCTGGAGGATGTGTTCCTCAACCTGACACGCGCGGCCAACGCCTGATCAGCGCGGGCTAATCCTCGCGCCTGGCCCCGTCGAGTGCGCGGTCGACGCGTTCGCGCTCGATTCGGCTCGCCGCTTTCTCCGCTTTCGTCCGGCCGAACGCATTGCGATTCGCGGCGGCGATCGCCTCTCCGGCCGCGCGCCGTCTCGCCTTGCGCGCCAGCCGGAGGTTGACGACTTCGCCCATCAGGCCCGCACGTCCTTCGCGATCGCATCCAGCAGACCGTTGACGAAGCCGGCCTCGCGCCGGTCGTAGAAGGCGTGCGCGACATCGACATACTCGCTGATCGCCGTGCCGACCGCGACATCCTTGCGCGCCAGCAGCTCGTATGTGCCGCACCGCAGGATCGCCTTCATCGGCTTGTCGAGCCGCGCGAGCGTCCAACCCTGCAGCTTCGGCTCGATCAGCAGGTCGATCTCTCCGGCGCGCGCGGTGGCGCCCTGCACGATATCGTCGAAGAACTGCTCGTCCGCCTCGGCATATTCGACGCCTTCGATCGTCGCGCCCAGCCGGTGCTGGTGGAATTCGTGAAGCAGCGTGGGGACGGGCGTCTTTTCCATCTCGTGCTGGTAAAGCGCCTGGACGGCGGCGAGGCGCGCGGCGGCGCGGGCCTTTGATCGTGCTGCGGTACGGGACATGGGGCAGAGCCTTTAGGCGTGAGACGCGCCCGCGTCACCCCTTGGCGAGTCGCAGGGCCACCGAGGCGGCGTGTGCGGGCAGCCCCTCCGCATGAGCAAGCGCCACCGTCGCCGGGCCGAGCTGCTCCAGCGCGGCGGCGTCCAGCTCCAGAAAGCTCGTCCGCTTCATGAAATCGGTGACGCCGAGCCCGCTGGCGAAGCGCGCGCGGCGCCCGGTGGGGAGGACGTGATTCGGCCCGGCGACGTAATCGCCGATCGCTTCCGGCGTATGGCGCCCGAGGAAGGCGGAGCCGGCGTGGCGCAGCCGGTCGAACAGCGCGCGCGGATCGTCGGTGGCGATCTCGACATGCTCGGGCGCGAGCGCATCGGTGAGCGCGCAGGCATCGGCAAGCGCAGGCACCAGGATGATCGCGCCGTTCGCCTCCCAGGCGATGCGCGCGGTCTGCCCGGTCGCCAGCGTCGCGAGCTGCCGCTCCACCGCGTCCGCGACGCGATCGGCGAACGCGGCATCGTCGGTGAACAGGATGGACTGCGTGGTCACGTCATGCTCGGCCTGGCTGAGCAGATCGGCGGCGATCCATTCGGGATCGTTCGCGCCATCGCCGATCACGACGATCTCGCTCGGCCCCGCCACCATATCGATGCCGACGACGCCGAAGACCTGCCGCTTGGCCTCCGCGACCCAGGCGTTGCCGGGGCCGGTGACGACATCGACGCGCGCGATCCGTTCCGTGCCCCAGGCGAGCGCGGCGATCGCCTGCGCGCCGCCGATTCGCCACACTTCGTCCGCGCCCGCCAGATGCGCGGCGGCGAGCACGAGCGGATTGACCACGCCATCGGGTGTCGGCGTCACCACCACCAGCCGCTCGACCCCTGCCACCTTCGCGGGGATCGCGTTCATCAGCAGCGTGGAAGGGTAGGCCGCCCGCCCGCCGGGGACATAGACCCCCGCCGCATCCACCGCCCGCCACCGCGCGCCGAGCCGCACGCCTGCTTCGTCGGTGAAGGCGAGATCGCCGGGCCGCTGCTTTTCATGATAGGCCCGGATCCGCGACGCCGCGAGCTCGAGCGCGTCGCGCAGCTCCGGCGTGAGCGCCGCGAACGCCGCCGCGCATTCGCTCGCGGATATGCTCCATCCGGTCGCGTCGAGATCGTGCCGGTCGAACTTCCGGGTGAAGTCGCGCAGCGCCGCATCGCCCCCGTCACGCACCGCCTTAAGGATCGCGGCAACGTCGCGCGCCACATCGGCGTCCGCCTCGCGCCGTGCATCGACGAGCGCCGCGAAATCCGCCGCGAATGACGGCGCCGAAGCGTCGAGCCGGATCACGCTTCCACCGCGCGGCGGAAGGCCTCGACCAGCGGGACCACGCCGGCGCGCGTCTTCATCGCGGCGCGGTTGACGATCAGGCGTGAGGAAACCTGCATGATCTCCTCGACCTCGACGAGCCCGTTTTCCTTGAGCGTGCGGCCCGATGAGACGAGATCGACGATGCGCGGCGCAAGGCCCAGCGTCGGCGCCAGCTCCATCGCGCCGTTGAGCTTGATGCACTCGGCCTGCACGCCGCGCCGCGCGAAATGCTCGGCCGTCACATGCGGGTATTTGGTCGCGACGCGCACATGGCTCCAGCCGCGCGGGTCGTCGCGCTTCGCCAGTTCGGCCGGCTCGGCGACCGACAGCCTGCAATGGCCGATGGCGAGATCGACCGGGGCATAAAGCTCGGAATAGGCGAATTCCGCCAGCACGTCCGATCCGACGATGCCAAGCTGGGCCGCGCCGTGCGCAACGAAGGTGGCGACGTCGAATGCGCGGACGCGGATCAGCTCGATCGTCGGGGTTTCGGTGCGGAAGCGCAGCGCCCGGCTGTCCTCGTCGGCGAACGCGGATTCGGGCACGATACCGGCGCGCGCGAGCAGCGGCAGCGCCTCGCTCAGGATGCGGCCCTTGGGGACGGCGATGACGATCGGTTCGCTCACGGGCGCGGCCTTTACGCGGGGGGCGCTGGCGGCGCAATACAAGCGCAGGAGGGCGGCCCGATGGCGACCGAGATGGAAGTGCGCGAGGCGTTTCGCATTCAGGAGTTCTATTGCCGGCAGATGGATGCGCCGATGTATGCGCGATTGTGCGCGGCGATCGCTCAGGGGCTGACGCGGGAAAGCCGCACCGGCGCGCGCGTGCTGGATTGGCCGGGGGAGCCGACGCGGGACGCGCTGCCGCTGCGCCTGTGCGGCGGGCTGCATGCATTGGTGCGGGAGCGGAAGGACGCGCGGCTGGCGGCGATCTTCTCCGGCGAGATTGCCGAGCCGGTGTCGATCGCGGCGGCGCTCAATGCTGCGCTGGTCGCGCACGACGATGCGCTGCTGCCGTGGCTCGACGGGCCGCCGCAGACCAACGAGCCGGGGCGGTCCGGCGCGCTGATGCTGGGCCTCATGGAGATCGCCCGGCGGCACGCGCCCGCGATCGAGCTGCTCGAGATCGGATCGAGCGCGGGGCTGAACCTGCTGATCGATCGCTACGCCTTCGATCTCGGCGGGGTGGCGATGGGGCCGGCCGATTCGCCTGTTACGATCCGCCCGGAATGGCGCGGCGAGGCGCCCGCGCCGGTGCGGGTGGAGTTCGTCTCGGTGCGCGGCTGCGACGTGCAGCCGCTGGATGCGACCGATCCGGCGGTGGCGGCGCGGCTGCTCGCTTATGTCTGGCCCGAGACGCCGGCGCGGGCGGAGCGGCTCGGCCATGCGATTGCGATGCAGCGCGCGCGCGGCGTCGATCTGGCGCATGCCGATGCCGCCGACTGGCTGGAGGCCCGGCTGGCGGAGCCGCAGGCGGCGGGCGTGACCCGCGTGCTGATGCACTCTGTGGTGTGGCAGTATCTGCCGGAGGAGGTGGCGAATCGCATCCGCGCCGCGATGGCGGCGGCGGGCGCACGGGCGACGGCGGCGCGCCCGCTCGGCTGGGTAATGATGGAGCCGAATCGCGCTTTCGCGCATCAGGTCGTTCGCGTGCGGAGCTGGCCGGGGCATGATGAATGGACGGTGCTCGCGACTGCGCACGCCCATGGCACATGGATCGGGAACGGCATTTTCGACGAGGATCGCCGGACGTTCGATCTTCCCGATTCGGCAAAGGTGGAGCCGGGCTGAGCATGGCCGTCGGCGATCCGCTCTTCCGGTTAAGCGGGGCCAGCAGGCGCGATCCGGCGCGCTTGCTCGAAGGCGGCGGCAAGCGCATGCGGCCTGTGAAGCTGCGTTGCGGCGGCGCTATCGGCGAGGAACGTCTGGGTGAATTGATCGCGGCGGCGTATCTGGATGTGCGATCCAGGCTGAGCGACGAAGGCTGGCTCGACGCAGCCGGTTGCTTTTTTTGGCAGGCACGGCTAGGGGCGCCGCTTCCCGCGTGAGGATCATGACGAACGGCCCGGCCACAAGGGCTGCCGCGGCCGTTTTGACCTCGCCCGAACTGAAAGGATGAAAATGCCCAAGCTCAAGACCAAGAGCGGCGTCAAGAAGCGCTTCAAGCTCACCGCCACCGGCAAGCTGAAGCACGGCGTCGCCGGCAAGCGCCACCGCCTCATCAGCCACAACGGCAAGTACATTCGCCAGAACCGCGGGACGACCGTCCTGTCGAAGGCCGACACCGCCACGGTGAAAGCCTGGGCGCCGTACGGCCTGAACTGAGGGAGCTTAAGAGATGGCACGCGTCAAACGGGGTGTAACCACCCGCGCCAAGCACAAGAATATTCTGGAACAGGCCAAGGGCTACCGCGGCCGCCGCAAGAACACGATCCGCGTCGCGCGGCAGGCGGTCGAGAAGGCCGGCCAATATGCCTATCGTGACCGCAAGGTTAAGAAGCGGACTTTCCGTGGCCTGTGGATCCAGCGCATCAACGCCGGCGTCCGTGCGGAAGGGCTCAGCTATTCGCAGTTCATGCACGGTCTCAAGCTGGCCGGCATCGAGCTGGACCGGAAGGTGCTGGCCGATATCGCGATGCACGAGGGCGAGGCGTTCAGCGCTATTATCGCACAGGCAAAGGCGGCTCTGCCCCAAGCCGCCTGAAGCGGATTTGCGCAGACGGAAAACGGGGCGTCGGTGGTCTAGGCCACCGACGCCCTTTTCGTTATCGCCGCTTCAATCACTCGGGCGCCGTTCGCGCCGCATATCAGGATGATCATGGCTGATCTCGACCAATTGAAGACCGACCTGCTCGCCCGAGTCGAGGCGGCGACCACATCTGATGCGCTTGAGGCGATCCGCGTCGAGGCGCTGGGCAAGCAAGGCAGCGTCACGACGATGCTCAAGACTCTCGGTGGCATGTCTCCGGAGGAGCGGCAGGCGCACGGGCCGCGGGTTAACGGGCTGCGCGAGGCGGTTGCCAGCTTGATCGCTACCCGCAAGGCGGTGTTGGACGCGGCGGCGCTGGACGCGCGACTGGCAAGCGAGCGGCTGGACATGACGCTCCCGGTCGACGCCACGCCGGGTGGCACGATCCACCCTGTCAGCCAGGTGATGGACGAACTCGCGGAAATCTTCGCCGATCTCGGTTTCGCGGTGGCGACGGGGCCTGAGATCGAGGACGACTGGCATAATTTCACCGCGCTTAATATCCCGGAATCGCATCCGGCGCGCGCCATGCACGATACCTTTTATTTCCCCGAGCAAGCTGGGGCGGAGCGCAAGATGTTGCTGCGCACGCATACTTCGCCGGTGCAGATTCGCACGATGCTCAGCCAAAAGCCCCCGATCCGCATCATCGCGCCGGGCCGCACGTACCGTAGCGACAGCGATGCGACCCATACGCCGATGTTTCATCAGGTCGAGGGGCTGGTGATCGACAAAGGGATTACGCTGGGCCATCTCAAGTGGACGCTGGAGACCTTCCTCAAGGCCTTCTTCGAGCGAAACGATATCGTGCTGCGGCTGCGCCCAAGCTATTTTCCGTTCACCGAACCTTCGGCCGAAGTCGATGTGGGCTACACGCTCGAGAAGGGCAAGCGCGTGATCGGCGGCTCGGGAGGGGGCTGGATGGAGGTGTTGGGGTCGGGGATGGTCCACCCTGAGGTAATAGCAGCGTGCGGGCTGGACCCGGACGAGTGGCAGGGCTTTGCCTTCGGCTGCGGGATCGATCGGCTGGCGATGCTGAAATACGGCATGGACGACCTGCGCGCCTTCTTCGACGGCGACATCCGCTGGCTGAAACATTACGGATTCTCGGCGCTCGACGTGCCGACGCTGAGCGGGGGAGTCGGCGCATGAAGTTCACGCTGGGCTGGCTCAAGGAGCATCTCGAAACGCAGGCATCGCTCGACGACATCGTCGCGGCGCTGACGCGCATTGGCCTGGAGGTGGAGGCCGTCGACAATCCGGGCGAGAAGCTCGCCGCATTCCGCGTGGCGAAGGTGCTGACCGCCGAACGCCACCCGCAGGCGGACAAGCTTCAGGTGCTGTCGGTCGATGCGGGGGACGGGCCGCTGCAGGTGGTGTGCGGCGCGCCCAACGCGCGCGCGGGGCTCGTCGGCGTGTTCGGGATGCCGGGCGCGACGGTGCCGGCGAACGGCATGGTGCTGAAAGTCGCGGCGATTCGCGGGGTCGAATCGAACGGCATGATGTGCTCCAGCCGCGAACTGGAACTGGGCGACGAGCATGACGGGATCATCGAGCTGCCCGCCGACGCTCCGGTCGGCACGCCCTATCCCGCCTATGCCGGGCTGGACGATCCGGTGATCGATGTGGCGATCACGCCCAACCGGCAGGATTGCATGGGCGTGCGCGGCATTGCGCGCGATCTGGCGGCCGCGGGGCTTGGCACGATGCGCTCGCTCGCCGAGGTGTATCGAGTCGATCGAATCGCTCCGGTGGCGGGCGACGGCCCCGCGCCGGACGTGCGGATCGAGGACGCGGCTGGGTGCCCCGCCTTTTACGCGCAATGCGTTTCCGGCGTCACCAACGGCGCCGCGCCGCCGTGGATGCGAAGCAAGCTCACGGCGATCGGGCAGAAGCCGATTTCGGTGCTGGTCGATATCACCAACTTCGTCTCGATCGACCTTGGCCGTCCGTTGCACGTCTATGACCGCGCGAAGCTCCGCGGCGCGCTCGTCGCCCGCAAGGCGCGTGAGGGCGAGACGGTGCTCGCGCTGAACGGCAAGACCTATACGCTCGACGCGACGATGACCGTGATCGCGGACGAGCGCCAGGTCCATGACATCGGCGGCATCATGGGCGGCGAGGATTCGGGCGTTTCCGACGCCACGACCGACGTGCTGATCGAATGCGCCTATTTCGATCCCGATCATATCGCGCGCACCGGGCAGAAGCTGGCGCTGACCAGCGACGCGCGCCAGCGGTTCGAGCGCGGGGTGGACCCGGCGTTCCTGGAGGATGGCCTGGCCATCGCCACGCGGCTGGTGCTGGAGCATTGCGGCGGCACGGCGAGCGCGATCACGCGTGCGGGCGCAGCGCCGCTCGGCACGCGCAGCTACACATATGATCCGGCACGGGCGCAGACCTTGGGCGGCCTGGCGGTTGCGCCCGCGCGGCAGCGTGCGATCCTCGAATCGCTCGGTTTCACCGTGACCGACGATTGGCAGGTGACCCCGCCGACATGGCGGCGCGACGTGGTCGGCTCGGCCGATCTGGTCGAGGAAGTGATCCGTATCGAGGGCATCGACAACGTGCCCCCGGTGCCGCTGGCCCGCGCCCCCGGCGTTGCGCGACCGACCGCCACCCCCGAGCAGAAGCTGGAGCGGCGCGTGCGCCGCGCCGCTGCCGCGCGCGGGCTGGACGAGGCGGTGACGTGGAGCTTCCTTGCCGAGAAGGAAGCGGCGGCGTTCGGCGGCGGCGCATGGACGCTTGCCAACCCGATCAGCGAGGATCTGAAGGTCATGCGGCCGTCGCTGCTGCCGGGCCTGCTTTCGGCGGCGGCGCGCAATGTGAAGCGCGGGGCGGGCAGCGTGCGGCTGTTCGAGATCGGGCGGCGTTACCTTGCCGATGCGGAACGGCCGACGCTGGGCATGGTGCTGGCTGGGGAACGCCGCCAGCGCGGCTGGCGCGAGGGGAAGGCCGCCGCGTTCGATGCCTTTGACGCCAAGGCGGAAGCGCTGGCGCTGCTGGCTGCGGCGGGTGCGCCGGTCGACAACCTCCAGGTATTCGGCGAGGCGGGCGAGGCGTGGCATCCGGGCCAGTCGGGCACGTTGCGGCTGGGGCCGAAGACGGTGCTGGCCGCCTTCGGAATGCTACACCCACGCACGACACGGGCGTTCGACCTCGACGGCGCGGTCGCGGCGGTGGAACTGTATCTCGACGCATTGCCGGCCAAGCGCGGCGCCCAGGGCTTCATGCGGCCGGCGTATGCGCCGCCCGCGCTGCAGCCGGTGCGGCGCGATTTCGCGTTTCTCGTGCCCGATGAGGTGAGCGCCGATGCACTCGCCCGCGCGGCGAAGGGCGCGGACAAGGCGGCGATAGCCTCCGCGCGCGTGTTCGACGTCTTCACCGGCGCCGGCGTGGAGGATGGCAAAAAGTCGGTTGCGCTGGAGGTCGTGCTCCAGCCGGGTGAGAAAAGCTTTACCGATCCCGAACTGAAGGCGATCGCCGAGAAGGTGATCGCCGCCGTGGCGAAACAGGGGGCGAGCCTGCGTGGCTGAATGGGTTGTGATCGCAGGCGACGGGCTGACGGCGGCGATCAATCCGCTCGGCGCGGAACTGTCGTCCCTGAAGGACGCTGACGGTCGCGAATTGATGACCGATGCGGATCCGGCGTTCTGGACCGGTCGCGCGCCGTTGCTGTTCCCGGTGGTCGGCAAACCGGCGGGCGAGACGATTCGCGTCGATGGCCGCGCCTATGCGATGAAGCAGCACGGCTTCGCGCGGCGGATGTCGTTCGCGGTGGCGGCGCGGGCGGCGGACCGCGTGACCTTCGTGCTGACCGATACGGCCGAGACGCGCGCCTGCTACCCGTTCGCTTTCCGGCTGGAGGTGACGTTTCGGATCGAGCGCGCGGCGCTTCATGTCGAGGTTTCGATCGACAATCCCGGCGACGTGCCGCTGCCGGCGAGCTTCGGCTTTCACCCTGCCTTCGCCTGGCCGCTGCCCGGCGGCGGGGCGAAGGAGGCGCATCGCATCGTCTTCGCCGCAGCCGAGCCGGCGCCGCTGCGCCAGATCGACGGCGACGGCCAGATCGCGCCCGATCTGCGCCCGTCGCCGCTCGACGGCCGCATGCTCGCGCTGCGCGATGCGCTGTTCGCCAAGGACGCGCTGATCTGGGACCGGCTTCATTCCGAAAGCGTGATCTATCACGGCGATGGCGGCCCCCGGCTGGAGATCGCCTTTCCCGATACGCCGATGCTGGGCATCTGGACCAAGCCGGGCGCGCATTTCGTCTGTATCGAGCCGTGGCATGGCATCGCCGATCCCGCCGGTTTTGCGGGCGAGTTTCGCGACAAGCCCGGCGTTTTCGAGGTCGCGCCCGGCGCGGCGAAGCGGATCTCGATGCGGGTGACGTTGCTGGCCGAATCGTAACCGGGGCGCCGTGCACTCCCGCGATTGTTCCAGTTTTTTTGAAAGCCCCGTCATGACCTCTCCCCGCCGCACCTTCGCGATCATCTCCCATCCTGACGCGGGCAAGACCACGCTTACCGAAAAGCTGCTCTATGTCGGCGGCGCGATCCACCTTGCCGGCGAGGTGAAGGCGCGCGGGGCGAACCGGCGCGCGCGATCGGACTGGATGAAGATCGAGCAGCAGCGCGGCATCTCGGTCACCTCGTCGGTGATGACGTTCGAGAAGGACGGGGTGACGTTCAACCTGCTCGACACGCCGGGGCACGAGGATTTCAGCGAAGATACCTATCGCACGCTGACGGCAGTGGATTCGGCGGTGATGGTGATCGATGCGGCGCGCGGCATCGAAAGCCAGACGCGCAAATTGTTCGAGGTGTGCCGGCTGCGCTCGGTGCCGATCATCACCTTCATCAACAAGGTCGATCGCGAGGGGCGCGCGCCATTCGAGCTGCTCGACGAGGTGGCGGACATGCTCGCGCTGGATGTCGCGCCGATGAGCTGGCCCGTCGGCATGGGCGGCACGTTCGAAGGCATCCTCGATCTGCGCCGCTGGTCGATCAGCCGGCCGGAGGGCGACAGCCGCAATTTCCAGGGCAAGGTGGATGCCGAGCCGGTGCTGCCGGACGCGGTGCGCGAGGAGATCGAACTGGCGCAGGCAGGCTACGCCGAATTCGACGCGGAAGCCTATCGCAACGGCGATCTCACGCCGGTCTATTTCGGTTCGGCGCTCAAGGATTTCGGGCCGGCCGAGCTGATCGCCGCGCTTGCCGAATACGCGCCGAGCCCGCGCCCGCAGCCGGCCGAGCCGGCTCCGGTGAGGCCGGAGGAGAAGGAGGTCACCGGCTTCGTCTTCAAGGTACAGGCCAATATGGACCCGCAGCACCGCGACCGGATCGCGTTCATGCGGCTGTGCTCCGGCACGTTCAAGCGCGGCATGAAGCTGACCCCGACCGGCCATGGCAAGCCGATCGCGGTGCATTCGCCGATCCTGTTCTTCGCGCAGGACCGCGAGATCGCCGACGAGGCGTTTCCCGGAGACATCATCGGCATCCCCAACCATGGCACGCTGCGCGTGGGAGACACGCTATCGGAAAAGGCGGACGTGCGCTTCACGGGCCTGCCCAATTTCGCACCCGAGATCCTGCGCCGCGTGGTGCTGAAGGATCCGACCAAGACCAAGCAGCTCCGCAAGGCGCTGGACGACATGGCCGAGGAGGGCGTGACGCAGGTGTTCTATCCGGAAATCGGATCGAACTGGATCATCGGCGTGGTGGGGCAGCTCCAGCTCGACGTGCTGATTTCGCGGCTGGAGGCGGAATACAAGGTCGCGGCGGGGCTGGAGGCCGCGCCGTTCGACACCGCCCGCTGGGTATCGAGCGACGATGCGGCGGCGCTGAAGGACTTCGCCGATATCAACCGCGCCGCGCTGGCGAAGGACCGGGACGGCAACCCCGTATTCCTGGCCAAGAGCGCGTGGGAGGTGAATTATATCGCCGATCGCTATCCGAAGGTGACGTTCGCGGCCACGCGGGAGCGGTAGGCCTCAGGCGGGCTGCTCGATCCACCCCCGGCGCAGCGAGCGGACCGCCAGCAGCCCGAGCACTGCCGCGACCACATAGAAACCGACGCCGATGATCGCGGCATAGCGCAGCGAATCGTCCCCATATTGCGCCTTCAGCCCGACCGAGATCGCGCCGAGCAGCCACGGCCCGATGCCCAGCCCGATCAAATTGTTGATGAACAGAAACGCGCCGGAGGCACTGGCGCGCATCTGTGGCGGGGCGAGATTCTGAACGGCGGTGTTGATCGGGCCGAGCCACATTATGTTGAGCGCATTGGGGATCAGCAGGCACGCCCAGGCAAGCATCGGCGAGGGGCTGAGCAGCCCGAGCGCGAAGGTGGGCGCGGTAACGAGCCACGCATAGGCCGGGAGCTTCACGTACCAGCCGCGATCGCCCCGGCCGAGCCGGTCGGCCAGCACCCCGCCGAGAAACACCCCGCTCGCGCCGCCGATCAGCAACAATGATCCCATGAACTGGCCGACCGTGATGAGGCCCCAGTCGAAGCGCAGCATCAGGATCTTCGGCACCCATAGCGCCAGGCCATATCCCGCGAGCGAGCTGCATCCGGCGCCGAGCGCCATCAGCCAGAAGGCGGGCTTGGCCGCCAGAATTGGAAATACCGCGAACAGCGGCGTGCGCTCCACCGCCGCGACGGGTGCGGGATGTGGTCTGTCCTGCACAAGCCACAGGAAGAAGGGCGCGATCACGATGCCCGCAATGCCAACGATCATGAAGGCGACGCGCCAGTTGATCAGCGCGGCGATATAGGCCCCGAGCAGCACGCCGAAGGCCACCCCGATCGGGATGCCCATGGAATAGACCGCAAGCGCACGCGCGCGGCGCTCGATCGGATAATAATCCGCGATCAGCGCATAGGAGGGCGCAACGCCGCCGGCTTCGCCCACGCCGACCCCGAGCCGGTAGAGGAACAGATGCCAGAAATTGCCCGCGACGCCGCACAGCGCGGTAAAGGCGCTCCACACCACCAGCGATGCGCCGATCACCTTCGTCTTGCCGACGCGATCCGCCAGCAGTGCCAGCGGCACGCCAAGGCACGAATACAGCAGGGCAAAGGCGATGCCGCCGATTGCGCCGAACTGGGCGTCGTCCAGCCCCAGATCCTGCTGGATCGGCTTTGCGAGGATGCCGAGGATCTGCCGATCCAGGAAATTGAACGTATAGACCAGCAGCAGCATCGCCAGCACCAGACGCCGATAGCCCGGCCGTTCGCGATCGATCATTCCTCGCCCTCCCGAAAATGTGCGGGGCCGGTCGCCCGCCAGTGCGGACGCCGGCCCCGGTTTGCATCAACCTAACGGATCAGAACTTCGCGGTGAAGGTAGCGAATACCTGGCGGGGATTTCCATAAAAGGCGGTGGCGACACCCTCCTTGCCCAGCGTCGCGACATAGCCCTGCCCGTTGGTGATGATCTGGCCGGCGGCGTTCAGCGGGTTACCGGCGATATCGGTCTTGATGTACTGATAGCCGGCGGTCTTGTACCGCTTGTCGGTCAGATTGCGGCCGTAGACACCGAGCGAGAACCGCCGGTTCGAGCCGAACGCATAGGTCACGCCCGCGTCGAGCAGCGCGTAACCGGGCTGATCGAGAAACGGGCTCGCCGTTTCGAACTGGTGCGTCAGGCTGCGGTATGACAGCGTGGTGTTCGCGGTGAACAGGCTTTCGCCTGCCGGCAGGTTGAGCGTTGCGGTGCCGGAGGCCGTCCAGTGCGGAGTGTTCTGAAACACGCGGACGCCCGAGATATCCACCGGCGCCTGACCGGCGGCGATGCTCGCCAGGAAGCGGTTGTACTTCGCATCGATATAGCCAAGCGTGCCGGCGAGATTGAACGACGAGCCCACCCCCGCGAAATCCCGTGCAAGCTGAATATTGGTCTCGGCCTCGACGCCCTTGATCGTCGCCTTGGCAGCGTTGGTGGTGATGCCGCAGAAGCTCGAGACGCCATTGACGGTGCACGCCGACGATCCGGGCACCTGCACGTCGGTGTAGTTCGAATAGAAAGCGTCCAGCGCGTAGGTCCAGCGGCGATCGAACAGCGATCCCTTGTAGCCGACTTCGTAACTCGTCACCGTTTCGGGCTTGAACAGCAGGTAGTTGTAGATCTGGTTGTAGGTCGGGGTGGTTGCCGGCGGAGTGATCGGTGCGCTGGAGCCGGCGCCACGCGGATCGAAGCCGCCGCCCTTGAAGCCTTCCGAATAGGAGGCATAGATCATGTGATCCGGCGTGATCTTGTAGCTCAGCGAGGCGCGCGGAGTGAATTTCTTGAAATTCGCCGTGCCGCGGAAATTGGTCGCGGGGGCGCCGAGCAGGATCGGGTTGCCGCCGAATTCGGCCGTTGGACCGTTCAGGTAATTGGCCTTGAAGATGTATGATCTGCGCTCGTCCCAGGTGTAGCGGCCACCTACCGACAGGCTGAGTTGATCGGTGAAATCGAAGGTGAAATCGCCGTAGATCGAACTGGTTTCGGTCCGCACATCACCCGCGGTATATCCGTCCAGCCGCGGCAACACCGTGCCACCCGTGGTGTACAGCAGGACATCGAAGCCGGTGGAGGCTTTCGCGCCGAGATAATAATAGCCGATCAGGCCGTTCAGCCGCTCGCTCTTGTAGAGAAGCTGGAATTCCTGGCTGGTCTGCTCGTTCCGATAGACTGCCGGCACGTCGACATCCACCGCCGGGAGCGAATCGAAATCGATCGGCGTGAAGGAGCGATCCTTGCGCCACGCGCTGATGCTGCGCAGCGTGAAGTGATCCGACAGCTCGGCGTTGACCGTCATCGAGAGCCCGCCGCCCTGGATATCCTGCTTCGGACTGTTCAGGCCCGCGCGCGTATCGAACACATCCGGTAGCACCGGCGCGCCGGATTGCAGGCCGGGAATCAGGCGGTGGCCGTTGCGCGGGTTGGACGTGTCGTGCGTGTAATCGCCGGTGATGCGGATGAAGAGGCGCTTGTCGGGAGATTCGAACTCCACCGTTCCACGGCCCGCCCACAGTTTCTTGTTGTAATTGTCGATGCCGAGATTGAGGTTGCGGCCGAACCCGTCGCGCGTCAGCCGCGCGCCGGAAACGCCGACCTTGAACATGTCGCCGATCGGGGTGGAGAGACTGATGACGCCATCGGCCTGGTTATAGCTGCCGTAGGTGGCCTTGAACGTGGCGCTCGGCACGTCGGCCAGCTTCCTGGTGACGTATTTCACCGCGCCACCGATCGTGTTGCGGCCATAGAGGGTGCCCTGCGGACCGCGCAGCACCTCGATCCGCTCCACATCGTACACGTCGAGCACCGCAGCCTGCGGCCGGTTCAGGTACACGTCGTCGAGATATACGCCCACGCCCGCCTCGAAGCCCGGCACCGGATCCTGCTGGCCGACACCACGGATAAAGGCGGAGAGCGTGGAATTGGTGCCGCGCGATACCTTCAGCGTGGTGTTCGGCGTGGTGTTCTGGATGTCGGTCAGGTCGATCGCACCGCTCTTCGCCAGCTTGTCGGCGGTAAACGCGGTGACGGCGACCGGCACGGATTGCAGCGTTTCCTCGCGGCGACGCGCGGTGACGACGATATCGTCACTGGATGCCGCGGGCGCATCGGAAGCCGCCTGTGGCGCTTCCTGCGCGAGCGCAGGCGCTCCGGCCACGAGCGCGATGGCGGCGGCGCCGCTGCGCAGCGCGGCATGCGAACGGATGAACGTGAACAAGTCGAATCCTCCCCTTTGCGGCGCGTCGCTTGCCTGCGAACTTGTGCGCCGAACGGAACCGCAATAATGAAACTTGAACCAGGATTCAACTTGGATATGGGGGTCGGATGGATCAGCCGGGGGTGAAGGAGCCGACCGCCACGTCGGAGAATGCCGCAAAGCGCCCGCGGACGGCGCGGGGGGAGCGCACGCAGCGTGCGATTCTCGACGCGGCGGCGCTGGAATTCGGCGAGCACGGCTTCCACGCTGCTTCGATCAGCGGGATCACCCGGCGCGCGGGCGTGGCGCTGGGAAGCTTCTACACCTGGTTCGATTCCAAGGACGCGGTGTTCCGTGCGCTGGTGCGCGATATGTCCGATCAAGTGCGCGATCAGGTAGGCCCGGCGATCCGCGCCGCGCCCACGCAGATCGCGGCGGAGCGCGCGGGGCTGGAGCATTTCCTGACGTTCGTGCGCGGGCACAAGGAGATCTATCGCATCATCGACGAGGCTGAGTTCGTCGACCCGGAAAGCTTCCGCCTGCATTATTCGACCACGGCGGAGCGCATCCGCGAACGGCTTCAGGCGGCAGCGGCGCGGGGAGAGTTGATCGACGAGGTGGGCGAGGTACATGCCTGGGCGATCATGGGGATGAACGTGTTCCTCGGCCTGCGCTTCGGCGTGTGGGCGGACGATGCGCCGACCGCGGAGATCGCGGACCAGATCGCGACCATGCTGGCGCGCGGCTTGCAGCGCTAGCGGCGCGCTGCGGACGGTGCGCGGCCGATCGCCCGCCCGTCGCGATAGCGCAGCGATTCATCGGCCACGCCAGCACAGGAAAGGCGGCCCCCCGAGGCGAGGAGCCGCCCTTACAGTCAACCCGAACCGGGGCACCCCGCACGCTACGCCAGGCAGCGAACGGAGTGCGCCCCGGAGAATCACAGCTTTTCGGTAAGCTCCGGCACGATCTTGAACAGATCGCCGACCAGGCCGATGTCCGCCACCTGGAAGATCGGGGCATCCTCGTCCTTGTTGATGGCGATGATGGTCTTGCTGTCCTTCATGCCCGCAAGGTGCTGGATCGCGCCGGAAATGCCGACCGCGATATAGACTTCCGGGGCGACGATCTTGCCGGTCTGGCCGACCTGATAATCGTTAGGCACATAGCCGGCATCCACCGCCGCGCGGCTCGCCCCGACGCCGGCGCCGAGCTTGTCGGCAAGCGGCTCGATGATCGTGTGGAAGTTCTCGCTGTTCTGCAGCGCGCGGCCGCCCGACACGATGATCTTGGCCGAGGTCAGCTCCGGCCGTTCGGACTTGGCGATCTCCTGCCCCTCGAAGGTGGAGAGGCCCTTGTCGCCGGTCGCGCCGACCGCCTCGATGGCGCCCGAACCGCCCTCGGCCGCGGCCTTCTCGAACGCGGTGCCGCGCACCGTGAGCACCTTCTTCGCATCCGACGTCTGCACCGTGGCGATCGCATTGCCGGCGTAGATCGGGCGCGTGAACGTGTCCTCGCCCTCGACGGACAGGATGTCGCTGATCTGCATCACATCAAGCAGCGCGGCGACGCGCGGGGCAACATTCTTGCCATTGCTGGTGGCGGGCACGACGAAGGCGTCGTGATGTCCCATCAGCTCCGCGACGAGCGGCGCGACATTCTCGGCCAGCGCATGGGCATAGGCCGCGTCGTCCGCGACATGCACCTTGCCGACGCCGGCGATCTTCGCGGCCTGCTCGGCCACGCCGCCGACGCCCTGACCGGCGACGAGCAGATGCACTTCGCCAAGCTTCGACGCGGCGGTCACCGCGGAAAGCGTGGCGTCCTTGACGGCCTGACCGTCATGTTCGACCCAGACGAGCGTCTTCACTTGGCAACTCCCATCGCCTTGAGTTTCGCGACCAGTTCGTCGACATCGGCGACCTTGACGCCAGCGGTGCGCTTCGCCGGCTCGACGACCTTGAGGGTCTTGAGCCGCGGGGTGACGTCGACGCCGTAATCGGCGGGCGTCTTCGTCGCGAGCGGCTTCGACTTCGCTTTCATGATGTTCGGCAGGGACGCATAGCGCGGCTCGTTGAGCCGCAGATCGGTGGTGACGATCGCGGGCAGCTTGAAGCTGTCCGTCTCGAGCCCGCCGTCCACCTCGCGCGTGACCTTCACCGTCTCGCCGGACACCTCCACCTTCGATGCAAACGTGCCCTGGCCCCAGCCGAGCAGGCCCGCGAGCATCTGGCCGGTCTGGTTGTTGTCGTCGTCGATCGCCTGCTTGCCCAGGATGATGAGGCCGGGCTGCTCCTCGGCGGCGATCTTCGCGAGGATCTTGGCGACGCCGAGCGGCTCCACCTTGTCCTCGGCGGTGACGAGGATCGCGCGATCCGCGCCCATCGCCAGCGCCGTACGCAGCGTTTCCTGCGCCTTGGCCTCGCCGATCGAGACCGCGACGATCTCGGTCACGACGCCCTTTTCCTTCAGGCGGATCGCTTCCTCGACGGCGATTTCGTCGAACGGGTTCATCGACATCTTCACGTTGGCGAGGTCGACGCCCGACCCGTCCGCCTTCACGCGAGGCTTCACGTTGTAGTCAAGCACCCGCTTGACCGGAACCAGCACCTTCATCGGCAACATCTCCATTGGCGCTATCTTCGAACAGTGGGTTCGCTAATGCCGGAGAATCCGCGCAAGTCCAGCCCAAACGCCTTTAGCCGACCCGTGGTTCAGCTATCCCGCTGGTTGTCGCATCGACAATATCGCTACGGAAAGCGCGACTTGCCGCACGATCGATTGCTGGCGGCGCGTCGCGATACGGGCGGGCACAAAAACGGCGGCGGAAAGCGCATCCGCCGCCGAATCCTTCTTCCGGTACGCTGCCTCGAGCCCCGCGCCGCGGGATTCGGGGCGGCGCGATGTCGCCGGTCAGGCTACCTGCTTGACCTCGGCGACGATCTTCTTTGCGGCATCGCCCAGATCGTTCGCCGGCACGATCGCGAGGCCGGAATTGGCGAGGATCGCCTTGCCCTGCTCCACGTTCGTCCCTTCGAGGCGCACGACGAGCGGCACCGACAGGTTCACTTCCTTCGCCGCGGCCACAATGCCCTCCGCGATGATGTCGCAGCGCATGATCCCGCCGAAGATGTTGACGAGGATGCCCTTCACCGCCGGATCGGAAAGGATGATCTTGAAGGCCGCCGTCACCTTCTCCTTCGTGGCGCCGCCGCCGACGTCGAGGAAATTGGCCGGGAACATGCCGTTCAGCTTGATGATGTCCATCGTCGCCATGGCGAGCCCGGCGCCGTTGACCATGCAGCCGATATCGCCATCCAGCTTGATATAGGCCAGGTCGTACTTCGATGCCTCGAGCTCGGCCGGATCCTCCTCGGTCTCGTCGCGCAGCTCGGCGAGATCCTTGTGGCGGAACATCGCATTGCCGTCGAAGCCGACCTTGGCGTCGAGCACCATCAGCTTGCCGTCGTCGGTGACGGCGAGCGGGTTGATCTCGATCTGCGAGGCATCGGTGCCGAGGAAGGCGTCATAGACCTTGCCGGCGAGGCTCTGCGCCTGCTTGGCGAGATCGCCGGTCAGCCCCAGCGCGTTGGCGACGGCGCGGCCGTGATGCGGCATGAAGCCGGTCGCGGGATCGACATCGAACGTGTGGATCTTCTCGGGCGTGTCATGCGCGACCGTTTCGATATCCATGCCGCCCTCGGTGGAGACGACGAAGGCGACGCGGCCGGTGGCGCGGTCGACCAGCAGCGCGAGGTAGAATTCCTTCGCGATGTCCACGCCGTCGGTCACGTACAGGCGATTCACCTGCTTGCCGTGCTCGCCGGTCTGAATCGTCACCAGCGTGTTGCCGAGCATGTCGGTTGCCGCCGCGCGCACTTCCTCTGCCGTCCTGGCGAGGCGAACGCCGCCCTTGGCTTCCGGCGGCAATTCCTTGAACTTGCCCTTGCCGCGCCCACCCGCGTGAATCTGCGCCTTCACGACGTAAAGCGGCCCAGGCAGCTTCTTCGACGCTTCCACCGCTTCTTCGACGGTCATCGCCGCATGGCCGGCGGGGACGGGTACGCCGAACTTCGCGAGCAGTTCCTTGGCCTGATATTCGTGGATGTTCATGGGATGCGCGGCCTCACCATAAGGGAAATCACGCGCGCCTAAAGCACAGGGGGGCAGGGGAATCCACCCCGCGATTGCCCCAGGGGCAAGAAGAAGGGCTCCGCCGGTTGCGATCGGTTGCCAATCTGTTCTGCCCGGCGCATGGCGATGGGCGTGACGGCGTTCCCTTATCCCGCCCTTCATGCGAGCCATTCGGGCACGTGGATCGCCCATGACGGCGAAACCCGCGCGATCGGGCGCGGCGAGGCGATCCGCATCGCCGCCGACACGCCGGTCGTGCTGCTCAACGCGCCGCTGATCGGGCAGCGGCTGGGCTATGCCGAGCTGTCGGGGCTGGATCTGCTCGAGCTGTTCGCATTCCTGAAACCGGCGCAGTTCATGGTGCCAACGCCTAAAGGCCTCGCCGCCGTCACCGGGCTGAAGATGCCGGCTGACGAAAGTGCAGTGGCACCTTTCCTGCTCGCGGCGGCGAAGCGGCTGCTGGCGATTCCCGATGGCGACTGGCCCGAGCGGGAGGGCGCATGGACCGCCGCGCAGACGCTGTTCCGGCTGCGCTGGCCGTGGGCGCCGCTGCTCGCCGATCGCGTCACGCGCCCGCTGGCGGCCGAGCGCTGGCTGTTCTCGCGCCTGCCGGAATGGGAGGAGATCGCCCCACGCCCGATGCCGCGCACGATAGCGCTCGCCGGGAACGACGTGCAGGAGCGACTGGCGCGGCTTACCGGCGATGGGCGCGAGTCGCGACCCGGGCAGCGCGCCTATGCCGGAGCGGCGGCGGATGCATTCGCGCCGCGCGTCGCACGCGAATCGCCCAATCTCGTGCTGGCCGAGGCGGGGACGGGGATCGGCAAGACCCTGGGCTATCTCGCCCCGGCCTCGTTATGGGCGGAACAGGCGCAGGGCGCGGTGTGGATCAGCACCTACACCAAGGCGCTGCAACGCCAGCTCACCTATGAAACCATGCGGCTGCACCCCGATCCGGCGGTGCGCAAGGCGCGTGTCGTTACCCGCAAGGGGCGCGAGAATTACCTGTGCCTGCTCAATCTCGAGGATGCGCTCCAGGGCGGCTTCGCCGGCCGTGCGGCGATCCTGGCGCAACTGGTCGCGCGCTGGGCTGCCTATACGGCGGATGGCGACATGGTGGGCGGCGACTTGCCGGGCTGGCTTGTCACGCTGTTCCGTCGCAACGGACCGGCGGCGCTGACCGACCGGCGCGGCGAATGCGTCTATGCAGGCTGCCCGCACTACCGGAAATGCTTCATCGAGCGCGCCGCGCGCAATTCGGTCGAAGCCGACATCGTCATCGCGAATCACGCGCTGGTGATGGTCAACGCCGCGCGCGGGCGCGAAACGGCGACCCGCCCGACGCGCTACGTGTTCGACGAGGGCCATCACCTGTTCGACGCGGCAGACGGGATGTTCGCCACCGCGCTTACCGGACAGGAGGCGATCGAGCTGCGACGCTGGATCGTCGGGCCGGAAAGCGGCGGACGCGGGCGACGGCGCGGGCTGGCGGCGCGGCTTTCCGATGTCGCGAGCTATGACGAGGCTGGCGGTCGCGCGATCGGCGATGCGGTGGCGGCGGCGCAGGCGCTGGTGAGCGATGGCTGGCTTTCCCGCCTGGCAGAGAGTTCGCCCTTCGGGCCGCTCGAGGCGCTGCTGGGGGCGGTGCGGGGCGTGGTCTATGCGCGCGCCGAGCAGGCGGGTGACGCGGGTTATGGCCTGGAAACCGAGATCGCGGAGCCGCCCCCGGCACTGATCGAGGCCGCCGGCCCCGCCGCGCAGGCGCTGGATGCGCTGCTCCGCCCGCTTGTCACGCTCGGCAAGCGGCTGGAGGCCGTGCTGGCGGGGGCGCCCGACTGGATGGACGGGCAGGCGCGCGCGCGGATCGAAGGGGCGATCGCCTCGCTGGGCTGGCGTGCCGAGACGGTGGCGGCGTGGCTATCGCTGCTGGCGCGCGTAGGGGGGCCGGCGGACGCGGATTTTGTCGATTGGCTGGCGGTGGACCGGATCGAGGGGCGCGAATTCGATATCGGCCTCCACCGCCACTGGCTCGATCCGACGCGCCCGTTCGCGGAGGTGGTGCTCAAACCGGCGCATGGCGCGCTCGTCACCTCGGCGACGCTCACCGCCGGGGGCGACTGGAATACCGCGGAGGCGCGGGTGGGCGCGCCGCATCTCGCGATGCCGCCCGAAAGGTTCGAGGCGGCCAGCCCGTTCGATTACGCCGCCCAGGCCGAGGTGCTGATCGTCACCGACGTGAAGCGCGGCGATCAGGCCGCGCTCGCCAACGCCTATGCGCGGCTGATCGAGGCGGCGGGCGGCGGAACGCTTGGCCTGTTCACCGCGATCCGCCGGCTGCGCGGCGTTCATGCCGCGATTGCCGACCGACTGGCGCGCGCCGGGTTGCCGCTCCATGCGCAACACGTCGATCCGATCGACACCGGCACGCTGGTGGATATCTTTCGCGACGATCCGCACGCCTCGCTGCTCGGCACCGATGCGCTGCGGGACGGCGTCGACGTGCCGGGCGAATCACTGCGGTTGGTCGTGATGGAGGGCGTGCCCTGGCCCAAGCCAAGCGTGCTTCATGCCGCGCGGCGGCTGGCGGGCGGGGGCAGTGCCTATGACGATCGTATCGTCCGTGCGCGGCTGGCGCAGGCCTTCGGGAGGCTTATCCGATCCGCGAGCGACCGGGGGGCGTTTGTGCTCCTGTCGTCGGCGATGCCCTCGCGGCTGCTCACCGCTTTCCCCCCGGGGGTGGAAATCGCGCGCGTTCCGCTCGACACGGCCATCGCGCGGGTGCGGCAACGTCTTTCCTCCGACGCGCGTCTGGGGCATGAGGCGGCTCCCCGCCCGAACGGCCTTACGGAGAATGCCCGCTCGTGAAGACGCTGACGCTGTTGCGCCACGCCAAATCCGGGTGGGACGATCCGGTCGCGCGCGATTTCGATCGTCCGCTCAACGCCAAGGGCCGCCGCGCCGCAAAGGCGATGGGGCGGCATATGCGGACGCTCGGCCTTGCCTTCGATCATGTCGTCGCGTCGCCGGCGACTCGAGTCGTCGAGACGCTGGACGAACTCTCTGGTGGCTATGGCGAGACGATCGCGCCGGCGTGGGACCGGCGCGTCTATCTCGCCTCCGCGGGGATGCTGCTCGATGTGGTGCGCGAAACGCCCGCCGATGCGGGGCTGCTGCTGCTGGTGGGGCATAATCCGGGGCTGGAGGATCTCGTCCTGCTGCTGGTGCCCGACGATGGCGGTGCGCTGCGCGACGAAGTGGAGGAGAAATATCCCACCGCCACTCTCGCCGAGCTGACGTTCGATATCGACGATTGGGCCGACGCCGCGCCGGCGGGCGCGACCCTCACCCGATTCGTGCGACCGCGCGATGTGGATGCCGCGCTCGGGCCGGAGCGCGACTGAGCCTCATCGCTTGCCGAGCTTGCCCTTGAGCGCCGCGAGCGCACTGAACGGCCCGGCCTGATCCTCGCTCACCACACCCGCCTCGCGGAGAAATTCTGCCGCGCGCGGGCCGCGCGGGAAGGGATCGAGCGCCAGCACCAGCGTTTCCGCCGCCGCCTCGCCCAGATCGATCGCCCCGCCTTCTATCTCGATCGTGTCGAGCGCGTCCTCGCCGAGTTCCACCTCCTCGCCCGATTCGCTCGGCTGGACGAAACGCAGCGCGACTGCCTCGTCGACGCTGGCGGGCAGGGGATCGCCGGTGACCGAACAGGCCTGGGTGACATCGGCGGTGACCCGCCCCTCGGCATGGATCGCGGCCGCATCGCGGCGAACGGCGAAGGTCGCATCCAGCCGCTCGATCGAGAGCAGGCCGAAGCGGCCGGCGAGACGACGCCGCTCCTCCGCGTCGGCGGTGATCGAGACGGTGCGCGCCTCGCCGCCGATCGTGTCGAGCCGTTCGGGGCGGGAGAATTCCGGCGTCAAGGCAATTCCCCCCGCTCCAGCGCCTCGAGCGGCGCCGTTTTCAGCGCGGCGTGAAAGGCGAGCAGCCCTTCGCGCACATGCGCCACGGCTTCCGGCGCGGGCGGATCGCCGCGATACAGGTTGCGCGCCAGCGCCGCGTCCAGCGAGCCTTCCGCCACGCCCTCGCGATAGGCGCCGAGCCGGCCACCGAGCATCCCCATCATCCGGCCGACATGCTTTCCCACCACCATGTCGCCAAAGCCGATCTGGCGCACCTGCGCGTCCATATCGTCGATGAAGCGCTCGGTGAGATGCGCCACGAGCGCCGCCGCCGCCGGATCGTCCTCCAGCCGCATCAGCACGAACGCGGTGATCGCCGCGACCATGTCGAACCGCCCGTCGAGCGTATCGGGCACCGCGCCGGCGAGATACCAATGCGGCTGCCGCGCGCGCGCCACCACCGCCTGGTACAGCGGCAGCGCCGCCTCGGCGTCCGGCGCCTTGCGGAACCTGTCCAGAAAACCCACGCTCGTCCTTACCTTGTATCGTTGTGTCGCCCGGCATATTGAGGCGTTCGGCCGCGGACGCAATGTACCGCGCAAGCAAGCCCCTGTTCGCGGAGTATCCATGCGCCAACCCATCCTGATCGCCGCGCTCGCCGGGATCGTCCTTGCGGGCTGCACCCCGCTCCGGTCGCATCAGGGCTATATCGTCGATGCCGATCTGGTGAACGCGATCCAGCCTGGCATCGACAACCGCGAATCGGTGCTCGCAACGCTGGGGCACCCCACTTTCGCGGCGCAGTTCAACCAGGGCGACTGGTATTATTTGTCGCGCGACAGCCGCAATCTCTCCTTCAACCTGCCGAAGGTGAAGGATCAGCTCACGATGCAGATCAGCTTCGACGCCAAGGGCACGGTGACGGCGATTCGCCGCTCGGGCGCGGATCAGGTCGCGTCGATCACGCCGATGAAGAAGTCGACGCCGACCCTGGGTCGCAAGCGCAGCTTCTTCTCCGATCTGTTCGGCAACATCGGCGCAGTGGGCACCGCGGGCATGGGCGGCGGCGGAACCGGCGGCGGCCGCGATACCCCGTAACGCCGGCTTCAACCTTTCTCGTTCCTTACCGGCGCGTTCGCGATCGGTTCAGCGGCACCGATCGATATGTCGATCGTTGGTGGCGCGGCATTATCGCCCCGTCACTGCGGGAAAAGGAGAAACAGATGCGTAAGCTTATCATTGGGGCGCTCATGGCGGCCACCGCCTTTCCGGCGGTTGCGACGGCCCAGTCCAATGACGATCTGCGCCGCGATCGTCAGGATGTCCGCCAGCAGCAGTATGAGCTGGATCAGGCCCGCCGCTACGGCGACAATCGCGACGTTCGTCGCGAGCGCCGCGATCTGCGTGATGCCCGCCAGAATCTAGCTGAAGATCGCAACCGGACGTGGGCGCGTGACGACTGGCGCGGCTGGCGGGACAACAACCGCAATCTCTATGCGCGCGGCAACTGGAATGCCCCGTTCCGCTACCAGAATTTCCGGGCCGGCGTCCGCATCGCCCCGGCTTTCTACGGCCAGCGCTACTGGATCGCGGATCCCTGGCGCTATCACCTGCCGCCCGCTCGCCCGAACACGCGCTGGGTACGGCACTATAACGACGTGCTGCTGATCGATTACCGGCGCGGCATCGTGCTCGACGTGATCCGTAACTTCTACTGGTAAGCGGGTCATCCGGCCGCTGGCGCAAGCGTCAGCGGCCGGAGACGTGCTGCCGGAGTTCAGCCGCGCCGGTTACTGCGCATCGCGAAGCTGGAGGTGATTCGGTTGACGCCGGGAAGCCGCGTCAGGACGTCGCGGTGAAAGGCTGCATATTCCTCCATGCCGGCGATCTGCACGCGCAGCAGATAATCGCCCGCGCCGGTCATCAGATACCATTCGCGGACCTCTGGATACCGGCGCAGCGCGTGTTCGAAGCGGAGGAGATATTCCTCGGTCTGGCGCTCAAGTTCGACCTGGACGATCGCCACCGTTCCCTCGTCCGGTCCCGTCCCGGCGACAATTGCCGTATATCCCCGGATCACCCCCGATTGCTCCAGCAGCTTCACCCGGCGCAGGCAGGCGGACGCGGAAAGCCCCACCGACGCGGCAAGCGCGCTGTTCGTAATGCGCGCATCGAGGCGAAGCTGCGTCAGGATACGGCGATCGAACTCGTCAAGCCCCGACATGCTATATCTGCCATTTAGTCGAATATTCTGCGTCATTCGCATAGTTCGAGCAGCAATGCATCGCGATTCGGCCAAAGATTTGAACAGATCGCCGGTATGATTTTGTCGTGGAGGATGCCGATGGTGAGTGAGGTCTGCCAGCCCGGTTCGAGCCGGCTTACGATCGATCTTGACGCGATACGCGCCAATTACCGGCTGATAGCGGCACGAGTGGCGCCAGCGGCCTGCGCGGCGGTCGTCAAGGCGGACGCTTATGGGCTGGGCGCGGCGCAGGTCGCCCCGGCGCTGCGCGAGGCCGGTTGCCGCATCTTTTTCGTCGCGCAGCTGGTCGAGGCGATCACGCTGCGCGAGGCGCTTGGCCTGGACAGCGACATTCTGATCCTCAACGGCCTGGACCCGGGGTGCGAAACGCCGTGTGCCGAGCTCGGCTTCGTTCCAGTGCTCAATTCGGCGAGCCAAGTCGAACGATGGCGTCGTCATGCGCGCGAGCGCGGCGTGGCGCTGCCGGCGGCGCTGCAGGTGGACAGCGGCATGTCGCGGCTCGGGCTGGACATGGATGCGGCGACCGCGCTTTCCGGCGATGCGACTTTCGCGCGCGAGGTGTCACTGCGCCTCGTCATGACGCACCTCGCTTGCGCCGACGAGCCGGGCAACCCCGCCAACGACGCGCAGCGTGCCCGGTTCGAGCAGGCACGCGCGCTGTTTCCCGGCGTCCCGGCGTCGATCGCCAACAGCGGCGGGGCGTTTCTGCCGGCGACGTTTCATGGCGATGTGGCGCGCCCCGGTATCGCGCTCTACGGGGCGCCGCCGAGCGCCCTGGCCATCGGGCTGCGCATGGTTGCGACGCTGTCGGCGCGCATCATCCAGATCCGTGACATCGCCACCGGCACGGGCGTCGGCTACGGGCTGGACTATATTGCGGAGGAGCGGCGCCGGATCGCCACGATCGGCATCGGTTATGCGGATGGCTGGCCGCGCCATTTGAGCGGCCACGGCGCTGCGTGGCATCAGCGGCGGCGGCTGCCGATCGTCGGCCGCGTATCCATGGACAGCATGACGATCGATATCTCGTCGCTCCCCGATCATGCGCTGGCGGAAGGCGATTTCGTCGAACTGCTCGGCCCCTCGCAATCGCTCGACGACGTCGCGGCCGACGCCGGCACGATATCGTATGAAATCCTCACACAGCTCGGGCGGCGGCATAGCCGCCGTTACGTCGATGGAGCGCAGCAATGAGAGTGATCGTCCTTGGCGCTGGCGTGATCGGTGTTACATCGGCTTATTATCTGGCACAGGCCGGCCATGAGGTGACGGTGATCGACCGCCAGTCCGGCCCGGCGCTCGAAACCAGTTTAGCCAACGCCGGGGAGGTTTCGCCCGGCTATGCCTCCCCCTGGGCCGCGCCCGGCATTCCGCAGAAAGCGGTACGCTGGCTGTTGATGCGCCACGCCCCCCTGATCCTGCGGCCGAAGCCGGATGCGGCGATGCTGCGCTGGCTGGCGATGATGCTGCGCAACTGCACCGAGGCGCGCTACGCGCTCAACAAGAGCCGGATGGTCGGGCTGGCCGAATTCAGCCGCGATGAACTCAAGCGCCTGCGCGAGACGCTCGGCATCGCTTATGACGAGCGTGCGCAGGGCACGCTTCAGCTGTTCCGTACGGAAAAGCAGCTCGCTGGCGCCGCGAAGGACATGGCGGTGCTCGATGATTTCGGGGTAGGCTATGAGTTGCTCGACCGCGCGGGTTGCGTCGCGGCCGAGCCGGGCCTCGCGGCGACCAGCGACAAGTTCGTCGGGGGCCTTCGCCTGCCCGGCGACGAGACGGGCGATTGCCAGATGTTCACCCGCGCGCTGGCCGAGTGGCTGGCCGCGAATGGCGTCGATTTCCGCTATGCCACCACGGTCGAGGCGCTGGAGCAGCAGGGCGGTCGCGTGACTGGCGTGCGGACCAACGCGGGCGTGGTGCGCGGGGATGCCTGTCTCGTCGCGATGGCGAGCTATTCGCCAGCCTTGCTCAAGCCGCTCGGGATGACGCTGCCGGTCTATCCGGTAAAGGGCTATTCGATCACCGTGCCGGTCGCCGATCCGGCCCGCGCCCCGGTCTCTACGCTGCTTGACGAGACGTACAAGATCGCGATCACCCGGCTTGGCGATCGCGTCCGTGTCGGCGGCATGGCGGAGATATCGGGGTTCGATCGGAGCCTTTCCGACCGGCGGCGGGCGACGCTGCTCCATTCGCTGACCGATCTGTTCCCCGGCGGCGCGAGGATCGACGGCGAGACGAATTTCTGGAGCGGGCTGCGCCCCATGACGCCGGATGGCCCGCCGGTGATCGGGCGCACACCGGTGGACGGACTGTTCCTCAACACCGGCCACGGCACGCTCGGCTGGACGATGGCGTGCGGATCGGGCCACCTGATCGCCAGCCTGATCGGGGGCACGCCACCTGCGATCGATCCCGCCGGCCTCGGGATCGATCGTTACCGGCGCGGCGAACGCTAGTCGCGCAGCGTCGAGCAGGCCGGATCGGATCGGCGCTTCACGCCTCCAGTTCGATGTCCCAGTAAAGCCAGTCGTGCCAGGTGTCGTGCAGGTAATGGGGCGGAAACGCGCGGCCATGCTCCTGCAGATGCCAGCTCGTCGGGCGGATCGGCTCGATATGCAGTGGCATCTTCGCCTCGTTCGGCGTGCGCCCACCCTTGCGCAGGTTGCACGGGGCGCAGGCGGTGACGACATTTTCCCACGTCGTGCGCCCGCCGTAGGCGCGTGGCACGACATGATCGAAGGTCAGATCGCGATGCGTGGTGCCGCAATATTGGCACGCGAACCTGTCGCGCAGAAACAGATTGAAGCGGGTGAACGCCGGGAATTGCGATGGCTTCACATATTGCTTCAGCGCGATCACCGACGGCAGCTTCATCGCGAAATTCGGGCTGTGCACCTCCCGCTCGTAATGCGCGACGATATCGACGCGATCGAGAAACACTGCTTTCACTGCCGTTTGCCAGGGCCAGATCGACAGCGGATAATAGGAAAGCGGCGTGTAATCGGCATTCAGGACGAGCGTCGGGCAGCTGTCCGGATGGCGGATCAGATCGGGATGGAACAAGCCTCTGCCCCTTCGATACCGTGTCGCGATCGCCTTTCGGCGATTGCTGTGACGGCATGATGACAGAGGCGGAATCGCGCGGTCAAGTGTCGATCCCGTCCGCTTTCACATCTTGCGCGACGGGCGGCGCGAAATCTCCGTGAGTCCGCGGTCAGGCCGCGCGCGCCTGCGACCAGGCGGCGGCGATTTCGGCAAGATTGTCCGCCACGGCGCGGAATGGCGCGCCGTCATGCCCGATACTCGCACGAACGACCTGCGCGCGCGCGCCGGCATACAGCCGCGCCAGCGTGGCCGAAACGTCGCCGCCCTTGTCGAAATCGAGGTTCGCTTCCAGGGCGAAGAGGATCGCGGTGGCGCGCATCACGCGCTCGCTCTTGGTCGCCTGCTCGCGCCGCTCGGCGGCCCAGGCAGCGACACGCAGCGCCTGGATCAGCTCCTCGTAGAGCAGCGACACCAGCGCCGGGCCGTCCGCATTGGTGGTGCGTCCGGCCAGATCGATGTCGCGATAGGTTTGTGCCGGATTGCGCAGCAGCGCGCTTGCATAAGCCACCGTCAATTGCCCGATTTGGACCACATGGCGATCTGCTGCGTCATATAGGCCTGGGTGGACTTATATGCCGCCACCTTTGCGTTCATCGCGGCGAATTGCTGCGTCAGCCGGTCCGTCATCTGCTGCTGCTTGGTGGTGAGATCCTGCTGCTGCGTCGTCAGATCGCTCTGCGCCTTGGTGTAGGTCGTGGTCGACGCGCCCAGACCGTATAGCGTGCTCGTCGCGTTGAGCTTGATCGATTGCATCGCGGCGTTGATGCCGTCGGTGCCGATCGTCGCATAGGAGAACATCGCCTCCACCGCGGCGGGATTTGCGCTGATCGCGTTCGTCAATTTGGTCGCATCGACCGAGAGCGAGCCGTCGCGGTTGGTGGTGACGCCGAGGTCGGCAAGCGTGGCGGGCGCTCCGGGCGCCGCGTTGCTGAGCAGCGTCTTCGTCGTCAGCCCGCGCATCGAGCGATAGAGGCTCTGCGCGGCGCTGTCCGCGCGCAGATCGCCGTTGATCGGGTCGATCTGCGCCTTAAGTGCGGCGAAGACCTGATTATAGGTGTCCACCAGATCATTGACCGCATTGGTCAGCGCGGTCGTCGGCGTCGTCGAGGAGAGTGTCACCGGCGTGGCCGAGGTACTGGTCAGATTGATCTGCAGCCCCTGCACGAGATCGCTGATCGTATTGCTGGTGCGCTCCACCTGCACGCCGTCCAGCGTCAGCCTGGCGTTCTGAGCGGGGCTCGAAATCTTCATTCCGGCGCCGGGGCCGACGTTGAACGCCGATAGCGTGCCATTGTCATCGGTCGTCGCGGTCAGCGTGAACGCCTGTGCCGCGCCGCTCGCGCCCTTGAGCGACAGATACGCGCTTCCATCGGCATCGGTTACGATCGAGGCGCTGACGCCGGCCCCCGCCTTGTTGATCGCGTCGGCAAGCCCCGCGAGCGAATTGTTGCTGCTGTCGATCGTGATCGTCGCCGGCGTACCGCCACCAGCCACGAACGAGGCCATCGAGCCATCGGGATTGTAACCCGCGGTGCCGAGCGTCAGCGTGAACTGGCCGGTGCCGATCGCGGCGCTGCGGCTCGCCACGGGGGTCGTTGAAACCGCCGTCTGCGCGCTGGCAAGCTGACTCACCGTGATGCTGCCGCTCAACCCGTCGAGTTGCGCGCCGACCAGCGGCGTAACGCCAAGAACCGCGGTGTTCGAGCTTGCCGGTTGCGCAACCAGCGTTCCACCTTTCACCAGCCCTTCGAGCGCGCTGGCGAAATCGGAAATCTGCCCCTTGAGCGTCGCGACGTCGGAAATCTTGGTGGTCAGCGCGTCCGACTTTGCCTGTAGCGCCGCGACCTTGGTGGCGAACTGCGCGTTGACCAGCGAGGTGACGAGCGAACTCGTATCGACGCCAGAGCCGCTGTTCAGCGAGCTCAGAAGCTGCTGGGCGGCGGATGCGTTGACGCTTGCGGTGGAGGCCGCCGCCGTCGTCGACGTAGCGGTCGTCGTTGAGGTCGATCCGCTGGTGCTGCTCGTGGTGGTCATAACGACTCTCCAAACGACCGGATGCGGCCGATCTTTACCCCTGATTCACGCCATTTTCGTCGAACCGCGCGGTCGGCGGCACCTCGATCGCCGGGGGCGCCTTGCCGCCCATCGCAAGGTTGAGGTTGAACACGAACGCCAGCACCGTCGCGATCGCGAGATAGAGGTCGTCGCGCACCTCCTGCCCCTCGCGGCTGGTGTAATAGACGGCGCGGGCGAGCTGCGGATATTCGAGCACCGGCACTGCCATCTCGCCCGCCATCTCGCGGATCGCGAGCGCGGTCGCGCCGCGGCCCTTGGCGACCACTACCGGCACCTGATCCTGCCCGCGATCATAACGCAGCGCGACCGCGAAATGCGTCGGGTTGGTGAGCACGACATGCGCGGAGGCAAGCGCCTTCTTGGTAGAACGCGACAGGATCGCGCGCTGCCGGGCACGGATCTGGCCCTTCAGTTCGGGATTGCCGTCGCTTTCCTTGTGCTCGTCCTTCACTTCCTGCTTGGTCATGCGCAGCTTGCCGAGCAATTGCATGATCTGCACCGGCACATCGACCAGCGCGATCGCCACCAGCCCCAGCGCCATCACGATCAGAATATGCGTCAGCGTGCCGCCGAGCGCGCTGACCGCCGTCTCGATATCCGACGAGGCGAGGCCGAACATCATCCGCGATGAGGAAATGAGCAGCCACGCGCCGATAGATCCGAGCAGCACCACCTTGAGCAGCGATTTGCCCAGCTCGATCCAGCCGGTCGGGCCGAAGATGCGCTTCAGTCCGGACGCCGGATTGACCCGCGACGCCTTGGGTGCGAGCAACGTCGCGTTGAAGCCGAGCGAGCCAAGCGTCGCCTGGCTCAGGATCGCCGCCGCGATCATGATCGCGAACAACGCTCCGATCGCGGGGGCGAGCTTCCACCCCGCCTCCACCAGCGGCCGCCACGGCTGAAAATCCTCCACATCGCCGCGATCGAAGCGGAACGCGGCTGCCATCACCGCCTTGCACGCGTTGAGCAGCGACGAACCGAAGAAGGCGATCCACGCGACCCCCGCCAGCATCACCAGCGCGGTGGCAAGGTCGCGGCTCTTGAGCAGTTCGCCGCGTTCGCGGGCATCCTTCCGCCGCTTCTGGGTTGGTGCTTCCGTCCGTTCGCCGAACTGCTCCGCCATCAGCCGAGCACCAGCGATGAGGTGGCGGCCAGCGCCTCGCGTACGATCACCTGCATGTAATCGCCCATCGCGGGGAAGGCGATGGCGAGGCTCACCACACCGACGCCGAGGCTGGCTGGCAGGCCGATCGCGAACAGGTTCAGCGCCGGGGCGGAGCGCGACAGCATTCCGACGACAAGATTGAGGCACAAAAGCAGGAAGCCGACAGGCAGCGCCAGCAACAGCCCCGCAAGAAACGCGTAGCCACCGAACATCGCGATATCGCGCATCTGCCCGGTCGCCAGCCACGCGGCGCCGGGCGGCAGCGCGGTATAGCTTTTGAGGATCATGTCGACGAGGATCAGATGCCCGTCGAGCGACAGGAACAGCAGCGTCAACATCACCGAAAGAAACAGGCCGATCGCCGGAGACGAGCGCCCCGAGCCCGGATCGATCATGTTGGCGAAGCCGATGCCCATCGAGCCGCCGATGATCTCACCCGCCACCAGCGGCGCGGCGAAGGCGATCTGCAGGATGAAGCCGAGCGCGAGGCCGACGAGCGCCTCGGCGGCGACCGCGAGGAAGGTCGTCACCGCGAATATCTGCGCGGGCGGCTGAATCGGATGGCTGCCCAGCACCAGCACGCCGATCGCGCCGGACAGCGCCACGCGCACCTGCAGCGGCACCGATACGTTACCGAACACCGGCGCGGCGATGAACGCCGAGCCGACGCGCACCATCACGAAGATGAGCGCCCAGAGCTGCGGCTCGATCGAAAGGCCGAAGCCCAGCATCGTCTAACGCACCAGATCCGGGATCCGATCGAAGATGCTGACCGTGAAATCGCTCAGCAGGCCGAGGATCAGCCCGCCGAACACCATGATCGAGATCGCAACGATGATCAGCTTCGGCACGAACGTCAGCGTCTGTTCGTTGATCGAGGTCGCCGCCTGGATCATGCCGAAGATCAGGCCGGATACGAGCGCCGGGATCAGAATCGGCGCGGCGGCGAGCGCCAGCACCCACATCGTCTGGTTCGCAACGGTCAGGAAATAATCAGCATCAGCCATGATGAGCTCACGTCGCGAAGGAGTTGGCGAGGCTGCCCATCGTCAGCGCCCAGCCGTCCACCAGGACGAACAACAGCAGCTTGAACGGCAGCGAGATGATCGATGGCGACAGCATCATCATGCCGAGCGACATCAGGACGGTCGCGACCACGAGATCGATCACGATAAACGGCAGGAAGATCAGGAAGCCGATCTGAAAGGCGGTCTTCAGCTCGCTCGTCACGAACGCGGGCAGCAACACCGAGAACGGCACGTCCTTCGGATTGGCATAGGGGCCCGATTTCGCCATTTCGGCGAACATCGTCAGATCCTTCACCCGCGTCTGTTTCGCCATGAAGGCGTGGAGCGGCTCCCCGGCCGTCCTTATCATGTCGGTGCCGGCAAGTTTCCCGGCGGCATATGGCTGGATCGCCTGCGTGTTGATCTGGTTGATCGCGGGCGCCATCACGAAGAAAGACAGGAACAGCGACAGCCCGATGAGCACCTGATTGGGCGGGGTCTGTTGCAGGCCCATCGCCTGGCGCAGGATCGACAGCACGATGATGATCCGCGTGAAGCTGGTCATCATCAGGATGATGCCCGGCAGGATCGTCAGCAGCCCCATGATGATGAGGACCTGCAACGACAGCGAGAGCGATCCGTTGCCGGTCTGCCCCGATGCCGCGCCGCTGGAAAGCTGGCCGAGCGCACGGTCGACGGCATCGCCCACGCCCGGTGCAGCCGGTGCTGCCGGTGGTGCCACCTGGGCGAAGGCGGGGAGGGCGATCGCCAGCGCCAGTACGATCGCGATCAGCGCGAGCGCGACCTTGCCCCATGCAACGCCATCCGTCCGTCGGGCGGTGCGCTGGCGGAACAGCGCGGGGCCTTCGCCGATACGCGTCAGGCTCATGCGATCTCGCCCCGCGCCACCGTCTTGTCGACCAGGGTTACGCCGCCCCGCCCGACCGAGACGAGCAGCCGCGATCCTTCAAAATCGACCACCGCCAGCTTCACACCGGTGGAGATCATCATCGTTTCGCGCACCGCGATCATCCGCGTCGCCGATTTGCCCGGCATCCGGCTTTCCAGCCGCCGCCACAGATAAAGCGAGCCGATCATCAGCCCGCAGACGAGCGGCAGCAGGACGACCAGCTTCAGAACATAGGTCCACATCATCGCGGGGTCAGCCGCGCTTGTCAGGATTGACCAGCTCGGTCATCCGAACGCCGAAACGCTCGCCGACCGTCACGACTTCGCCGCGCCCGATCAGCGTCCCGTTGACGAATACCTCGAGCAGCTCGTTGGCCTGCCGGTCCAGCTCGATAACGCTCGATTCGCCCAGCGCCAGCAGTTCGCGCAGCGTGAGCTGGGTCGAGCCGATCTCGACCGTCAGCTTGACGTCGACATCCTGCAACAGCCGGAAGTTGGCCGCCACCGCGCCCGAGGCGTCCGGGTCCACCGCGAATGTGCCGGTCATGTCGTTCATGCGAACTGTCCTTCAAGGCTCTTGAGTTTGGTGAGGCGGATGGCGGCATGGCCGTTGGCGGTGCCGACAGTGCCGGTGCCGAGGCGGTCGTTGCCAACCATCACCGGCACGTCGTTGGTGAAATGGATCGGGATCACGTCCCCGGGCTGCAATTCCATGAGCCGGGCGAGGCTGATGACCGGCTCGGCCAGCACCGAGCGGACGGGGAAACGCACCTGCATCGCGGCGCGGGTGAGCGCGGCAGTCCATTGCGCATCCTGCTCGGCGGGCTTGGCGACGACCTTGCCGGTCAGCGCGGTGCCATGCGGCTTCAGCGCCGTGACCGGATAGACGAGATCGACGAAGACCGGGCGCGCCTGGCCGGCGGCGATGCCAAACCGCGTGACGATCATCGCATCGTCCGCCTCGATGTTGTTGAGCATCGCCGGATTAGCCTCGCAGCGACCGACGGTGAAGTTGACGTGGGTGAGCGGCTCCCATGCGGCGGCCAGCGGCGTGGCGATCATCTCGCCAAGGCGCGACACCATCGCGTCGGCGGCGGGAGAGAATTCGGTGGGCAGCTCGGCCGGCACATGGCCGGTGCCGCCGAAGAACAGATCGAGCAGTTCGAGCACGAACCGCCCGTCGAACACGCACAACGCGGTGCGATCGTCCATGCCGAGCGGCAGCCACGCGGTCAGCTGGTCCGGGCGCTCGGCCCGATAATCGGCGAAGCGCTGCACCATCAGCGGCTCCGCCCATGTCCTCGCCTCCTGCCGCAGCACCGGCTCGAACACGCCGCGCAGGCTCCGTGCGAGCCGCGCGGAAAGATGCTGCAACGTGTGCAGATCGCCGAACGGATTGAGCTTCGTCTGGCCGAGCCCGCCCGGCTGGACGGTCTCGCTCCGGGTGCGCTCGCGCCGATCGGCGTCAGAAGGTGAAGCGGCGTTAACCATGCCTGCTCACTGAACAACGAAATTGGTAAAGTAGACGTTACCAACGCCGCCGAAACCTTCCTTTTCCTTAAGAACCTTGTTGATCGCCACCGCCAGCCGCTTCGCCAGCGCCTGTTTGCCGTCGGAGGTGAACACCTGATCCTCGCCGGTATCGCCCAGCGCCATCAGGATGGCGGAGCGTACGGCGATGTCATTCGTCTTGATGTTGCGGATGACCGTATCGTCATAAGGCGTCGAGATCGCGATACCGACCTGCAGGAAATGCACCGAATCCTGAAGGTTCGCGGTGAAATCCTTCTCCATCGCGTAGTAGTTGGAGGCGTAGCGATCGCCGCCCTCGCCGGCGGGCGTGGGCATGCCGTGGTTCTCCGCCGGCTTGGCCTCGGCGCTTTCGCCGCCGCCGTGGCCGCCCTCTTCCTTGCCTTCGCCAGCGTGCTTCTGCTCGCTTTTCGGTACGAGCTTCGGGCCGGGCTTCTCATGAGCGGTGCTCTTGCCGCCGATGATCCCGGATCCGGCCGCGTACAGACCGGCGCCCACCCCGCCGCCGATCAGCACCAAGGCGCCGACCACCAGCAGGATGATCTTGGGCAGTTTTTTCTTCTTCCTGGCGGGCGCTGCGGCCTGGGCGTCGGTGTCGCTCATGTCTCTTTCCTTGGGCATCAGGCGATGCGTTCATCGGTGTCGGCGGCGTGATCCGCCTCGGTTGCGGCGCCCGGAGGCGCTGAGTTCTTCGCGGCGTTCTGGCTGGCGCGCTGCTGCTGTTGCTGCGCCAGCGGCTGGCCGCCGGCATCGCTCGTGCCGCCGGTGGTGGCGGAAAGCTTCAGCCCGCGCGCTTCGGCGAGTTCCGTCAGACGCGGCTGGGCTTCCGCAAGGATCTGTCGCGTTTCGGGCTGATGCGCGTCCAGGTGGACCGAAACACCGTCTCCCTCGCGCTTTAGCGACACGTCGATCTTGCCGAGCGCGTCCGGGATCAGGCGGATGCTGGCGTCGTTGGCATTGGCGGCGTCGCGCAGCGCGTCGATTCGCTGGATCATCTGGTGGGGCCAGTTGTCCTGCCTCATATCGAGCGCTGTCTGTCGCGGGTCGGCCGACGCGGTCACTGCATGCAGGGAATTGTCGGTGCCTGCCGGGAAGACGGCTAGCGAGGCTTGCGCCTGGTCGGTGGCGGGACGATCCTCGCTAGCTGCACGCTGGATCGCTGCTGCGAAAACCTGGGCGGCGGGGGCGATCCGTGCAACCTCAGGCTCGGCTTGCGCGGGTGCGGGCGTCAGCACGACCGCTGGCGATGCCACCGAACCGGCTGACGGCGGCGATGGCGCCGCGGCGGCGGGCGTCTTGCCGATCGCCGGCTCCGGCTCCGCCGGGCCGACGGGTGGCAGCACGATCAACCGGGGCGGGGAGGCTTCGGGCTGTGCTGGCGCCTGATCCGGCGCAGTGGCGGGCGGCGTGATAATGACCGGTTCAAGGGGAACATGCGCCGCGCCGGCCGCGGGCGGCGGCGGCCCGGGTGGAGTGGTCGTTGCGGCCGGGGCCGAGATGATCGGCGCGCGGTCGGCGACTGAAGGGAGCGCCATCATCCTGTTCCCGCGATCCGACGCCAGCACCGACATCGCAGCGGGCGTGATCGCATCTGCGGGCGTATTCGCCGCGCTCGACGCGGGCCGGCTGTCCGAAGTTGGCGCGCTGACCGGCGCGGGCGTCGGCATGCTTGGTGGAAGCGTCACGAGATCTGGCGCGAGCCACGCAATCGGGTTCGCGCTGTCGCCCGTGTCCGGCAAATCCTTGCCGGTTGCGGCATCGTCCTGCCGCGCGGCAACCGCATCGTCGCCTGTGCTGACAGCCGGATCGAGCAGCGAGGAGAATGCCGCACGCGCGGGCGCCCCGCCTGCCGCTAAGGCGGGATTTGCGGTTTTAGGCGAGGATGGCGCGAGGTTCGAAACTGCGTTCATGAGTCCCTGCTCGTCGGCGGTGTTGTTCCCGACCAGTACTCAGCAAGGATCGTGCCGGATCTTTCGAACCGGGGGCGTCTCGCGGAGGGCGCGGATTTCGCGCAGCGCGGCATCGGCCATTCCGCGCTCGATCAGTTTTTCGACTGCGCCTTGATCGCGCTTCGCTGCGCGGGTGGCCGCAGCGGCGCGCTCGGCGTCGGCTTCGGCGCTGCGAACCCGGTTCGCGGCGGTTTCGGCCGACCGGTGCAGCCGCTCACGATAATGTGCCGCCGCGGCAAGCGAGAAACCGGCCGCGCCCACCGGTGCGGGCGCGACCTCATCCGCCAGCAGCGCGATCCGGGACGAAAGCGCGGCTTCCTGTTGATGCGCCGCGCGTGCCCGCGCCTCATCCGCATGCGCCAGTCCGAGCTGCAGCGTCCGCACGCGCAGTACGCGAGCGAGCTTCTTTGGATCAGCCATCGCCGAACACGCCGGTCAGCTCCGCAACCGAATCCTCTAACGGCACGATCGCGTCTGCGTCCTGTCGGATGAATTCCATCACTGCCGGGTGATAGGCGATCGCGGCATCGATCTCCGCATCGCTGCCGCTGCGATAGGCGCCCATCAGCACCAGATCGCGATTTTCCTCATAGGTCGCAAGATGGCGACGAAGCACGCGCGCGGCCTGGATATGCGCGGGCGCGGCGATGTCGGTCATCACGCGGCTCACCGATTTCGATATGTCGATCGCGGGATAGACGGCGCGCTCGGCAAGCGTGCGGCTAAGCACGATGTGCCCGTCCAGGATCGAGCGCGCGGAATCAACGACCGGATCGTTGCCGTCGTCGCCATCGGCCAGCACGGTGTAGATCGCGGTGATCGAGCCGCCCGATGTAACGTCGGTGCCCGCCCGCTCGATCAGATTGGGCAGCATCGCGATCGCCGACGGCGGATAGCCACGCGCCGACGCCGGCTCACCCAGAGCAAGGCCGATCTCCCGCCCCGCATGCGCGACGCGAGTGAGCGAATCCATGATGAGCAGCACGTCCTTGCCCTCCGCGCGGAAGGCTTCGGCGATGGCGGTGGCGCGCAGCGCGCCGCGAATGCGCAGCACCGGCGAATGATTGGCGGGGACGGCGACGACGACGCTTTTTGCGCGCGCCTGCCCCGCGACCTTGGTTTCGAGGAAGTCGGCCACTTCGCGGCTCCGCTCGCCGATCAGCCCGATGACGATCACATCGGCTTTCGCCGCGCGCACCATCATTCCGAGGAGCACGGATTTGCCGACGCCCGAGCCCGCCATGATACCGATGCGCTGGCCCTTGCCGATCGTCAGCAGGCCATTGATCGCGCGAACACCGACATCAAGCGGTTGCAGCACGCGCCCGCGATCAAGCGGAGACTGGTGCCTCCCCGCGAGCGGCCACGCGCCCGCGCCACGTATCGCGCCAAGCCCGTCGATCGGGCGGCCAGCGCCATCGACCACGCGGCCGAGCAGCGCCTTGCCCACCTCCGCCGCGCCCGGCTCGCCGATCGGCCGCACCGGCGCCTGCGGAAGCAGCGCGGCCGGGCCGCCGAGGTTCATCAGCAACGTGCGGCCGTTGCGGAAGCCGATCACCTCGGCCTCCACCCCGTTCGCGCGATCCCCGACCTGGCAGACCGTGCCCACCGGCAGATTGAGCCCGATCGCTTCCATCAGCAGCCCGTCGAACGAGGCGAGCCGGCCGGAGACCTTTGGTACGGGGCGGAAGTCGCCCGCATCCAGAGCGTCCAGATAATCTTCGGTGAAACGGTTCAGCATCGCGCCCGCGTCAATCCGCGTCGGAGGAAAATTTCGGCACGGCAATCTTGTCGAGCGCGCGTGCCAGCTGGTCGAGCCAGATTTCCGGCCCGTCCTCGACGATCGTGGAGGCGGCCTCCATCACGAAGCTGCCGCGAGTTACCTGCGCATCGCCGATCGCAAAAACCGTCGCCGGCAGATGCCCTTCAAGCAGCGCGATATCGGCCGGGTGGACGCGCAGCATCGCGCTCTCCGACGCGTCGGCCAATAGTTCGGTCGCCGTTTTGACACGCGCGGCGAGCAGCTCTCCAGACACGCCTGTCTCGCCGACCAGCCGCGTTACGAGATGCAGCACCGTTTGCCGCAGATGCGCGGCCAGTCGCTCGCGATCGATTCGCGCATCCGATCGCATTGCCTCGACCAGCCGGGCCAGCAGCGCGCGATCGCGCTCCGCCGCCTCGTTATGCTCGGCCTGCGCGGCGGCATAGCCAGCGTCGAACCCGGCCTGCTGCGCCACCTGCACCGGATCGATGAAGGGGGACGGCTCGGCGCATGCGTCGAGCGGGTTCCAGCCCTCGGTTGGACTGGTGCCGGCATCGGCCGGCGCGTAGCCGCGCGGACGGCTTTCACCTTCGCCCGTGAACGCTTCCTTGATCCGCGCGATCAGATCGGCGGGGGCGAAGCCCGGTGTCTGTTCGGCGAAACTGCGTTGCAGGCGCAGCGCTGCGTCGCTGCCGCGCGCGGAAAGGCCGACGACGAAATCCTGCGAGGCCTCAGACATAATCGTCCTCGCCGCCGCCCATCATGATCGTGCCGTCCTTGGCCAGATTGCGGGCGATCTGGATGATCGCCTTCTGCGCCTCCAGGACCTCGGAAAGCTTCATCGGTCCGCGTGCTTCCATGTCGTCGCGTATGCCGTCGGCGGCGCGGGCGGACATGCAGCCGAGGAAACGGTTGCGCGCTGCCTCGTCCACGCCCTTCAGCGCGCGGGTGAGAATATCGCCGTCGATGTTGCGGATCAGCGTGCCCAGATTCTTGTCGTCCATGTCGAGAAGATTGTCGAAGACGAACATCGCCTCCTCGATCGCCTTGGCGGTTTCCTTGTCGAGCTTGAACAGCTTGGGCATCACCCGCTGCTCGGTCGCCTTGCGCGCGCTTTGCAGAATCTTCGCCGCCTCGCGCGTGCCGCCGAGCTGCATCTGCGCGCCCTGTTGCGCGCTGCTGCCGCGGTTCGCGAGCATGGTGCGCAGCGTCTCCACCGCTTCCGGCGTGATCGGGCCGAGCGTGGCAATGCGATGCAGCACTTCAGGCTGAACGGCTGCGGGGAGCAGTTCGAGCACCTGGCTGCCGACCGAGGGATCGAGATTGGCGATCAGCACCGCGGCGATCTGTGGATGCTCCTTCTCGATCATGCCGGCGATCTCGGCCGCGTCCATCCAGTCGAGCAGGTCGATCCCGCACGCCGCGTCCGTCGGCGTGATGCGCGCGAGCACGCTGTCGGCCTTTTCCTGGCCGAGTGCGCGATGCATCACCGCCTCGATTTTCGGGCGCGGGTCGAAGGCGATGCCGGTGCGCTCGCGGGCACGGCCGACGAAATCGTCGAGCACCCCCGCCACTTCGCCCTCGCTCACGTCCGCGACGGAAAACATCGCCTTGCCAAGCTGGCGCACCTCATCCGGCTCCAGCTTCTGGAGGATCGCGGCAGCCTCTTCCTCACCGACGAGCATCATCAGCACAGCCGCGCGCTCGATTCCGCTGAAGCTGCGGACGATCGCGGTGGTTGGGGCGTTCACCGGATTATGCCTTTATCATGTCGCGAACCGCGAGCGCGGCGCGCGCCGGGTTGTCGCGAGTGAAGCCGCGCACGGCGCCGATCCGCTCCTCATAGCTCTGCGCCCGTTCGAGATCGTCGATCCCCACCGGGCCGGCGATCTGGATGCCGCCGCCTTCGCCCGTGATCGCACCGGCGCTGCCCATCTGAGCGCCGCCTGGCCCGGCGAGCGCTGGAGCGGTCGAAGCATCATCGCGCTTCTTCATCAGCGCCTTGGCCAGCGGGCGGACGCCGAGCAACAGCACCAGCAGCGCGATCACGATGGCGGTGATGTTGCGGGCGAGCACCGGAAGCCAGCTGTTGTCATACCATTTCGGCCCGCTCGCCATTGCCGATGCATCGGCGAACTTCTTGCTGATGACCGTCACATTGTCGTTGCGCGCGGCGTCGAAGCCGACCGCCGATTTCACGAGATCGGTGATCTGGCCCACCTCCATCGCGGTCCGGCGGCCCTTGTCCGGCTCACGCAACAGGATGGCGACCGACAGCCGCTTGATTCCGCCCGGCGCGGCGCGCGTGACCGACACTTCCTTGCCCAGATCATAGGCGCGCTGAAACTGGTCCGACTGCTTGTTCGCATCCGGGGCGGGAGCGCCGGCAGCGGGAGAAGGCGAGGCGGCCGGCTGCGGCTGGCCACTCGCGCCGGTCGCCGGCTGCGGCTTCTGCAAGGTGCTCGCGGGCGGCGGGGTATTGCTCAGCGTGCCGGGGATGCCACCGGGTGTCTGCGCGCCGTTCGCGGCCTGATTGCCGGTCCAGTTGCCGGCCTCGGCCCGCAGCGTGCCCTGCTTGTCATAGCTTTCGCGGGTCGCCTGCGTTTCGTCGAGATTGACGTCGGCCTGCACCTCGGCGGTGAAATTTCCCGCGCCGACCAGCGGGGTCAGGAGCTGGATGAGCTGCTGGCGGTATTTGTCCTCCACCTGCCGCTGCACGCGAATGCGCTGTTCGCTGCCGTTATCCGTTTGCCCGCCGGATTTTGAGAGCAGCCCACCCATCTGATCGACGACGGTCACGTTGTCCGGCTTCATTCCCGGCACCGACGACGCGACGAGATTGACGATCGAGCCGACCTGCGCGTCGCTGAGCGACCGTCCCGGCTGGAGCTTCAGCACCACCGAAGCGGATGGCGCGGCATTGTCGCGCACGAACACGCTGGCTTCCGGCACGGCAAGGTGGACCCGTGCCTCCGCCACCGTATCGATCTCCTGAATCGATCGCGCGATCTCGGTTTCGCGTGCCTGCCGCAGCCGCTCCCCTTCCACCGCCCGGGACACGCCCATCGGCAGCTGATCCAGGATCGCGTAACCCGCGGGCGTGGATTTCGGCAGGCCCTGACCCGCCAGCAGCATCCGTGCCCTGGCGAAATCATCTTCCGCCACCGTGAGCGAATCGGTGCCGGTATCGACATGGCTCTTGATGTTTGCGGCGGTGAGCGCGGAGGTGACCGCCGCCTTGTCGCTGTCGGCAAGGCCGGAGAACAGCGTTTTCTGCGGCGGCGTCGCGAGCATCGACCAGGCGAGCGCTGCCGCGCCGATCAGCCCGATCAGCAAGGCCATCGGGCCGGCGCGGCGCACCGCGGGCTGCGCGAACACGCCCTGGATCTGTCGCAGGGGATTGGCGAACCGCTCAGGGATCACCGGGTTTGAAGGAGCGAGTGCGTTGGCCATATCTTACACCGGCATGCTCATGATGTCCTTGTAGGCGGACAGGATTTTGTTGCGGACCTGCAGCGTCGCCTCGAAGCCGACGGAGGCCTCCTGGCGCGCGAGCATGACCTTGGCGATGTCGACCGTCTCGCCGCGCTCATAGGCTTCGGAAAGGGCGGACGCCTTCTGCAGCGTGTCATTGACCCTGGAGAGCGCGGTCTCCATCGATTGCGAGAAGCTTGGCGCCTGCGTCGCGCCCGATATGCCGCCGGATTGCGGCGCCGCGACAGACTGGCCGGCGCGCGACAATGCCTGGTTGCGTTCCAGAATCTGCGCGCGCAGCGCCATCACGCGGTCGATACCGCCCACGCTGTCGATGCCGCTCATGCCGACGCCACCTTGCTATGCGGGGCGGCGATATCCTCGCCCTGCTCGCGTGCCCGGGCGAGCCGGTAGCGCAGCGTGCGCTCGGAGATGCCGAGCCGACGCGCGGTCTCGATCCGGCTGCCGTTGCACGCGCGCAGCGTTTCGCGGATCGCGGCGAACTCGGAAAGCTGCACCACCTTGCCCAGCGTGGATGCCTCGTCAGCAGGGATGCGCGGCGCGGCGGCCGGGCGATCGAAAACGATATGCCCCGCCTCGATCGTGTCGCCGCCGGCGAAGAGCAGCGCGCGCTGGATGACATTCTCCAGCTCGCGGACGTTGCCGGGCCAGTCATGCGCGCAAAGCGCCGCGATCGCCTCGGCCGACGGCCATGGCACGATCGCGCGGTTGCGGGCATGGCGCAGGATCATCGTCGCGGCGAGCGCGGGAATATCCTGCGGGCGGTCCGCCAGTGCTTTGGTGGCGAGTGGGAAAACCGACAGCCGGTAATAAAGATCGGCGCGGAATCGGCCTTCCGCTACCTCGGTCTGGAGATCGCGATTGGCGCAGGCGATGACACGCACATCCACCGCGATCGGCTGGGTCGCACCGATCGGCACCACCTCGCGCTCCTGCAGCACGCGCAGCAATTTGGATTGCAGCGCGAGCGGCATTTCCGCGATTTCGTCGAGCAGGATCGTGCCGCCATGTGCTGCGCGGAAAAAGCCTTCGCCGCCGGAAGAGGCGCCGGTGAAAGCGCCCTTCTGATGGCCGAACAGCATCGCTTCCAGCATGGTTTCGGGCAGTGCGGCGCAATTGAGCGCGATGAACGGGCCGTCGCGGCGTGCGGAATTCTGGTGGATGGTCCGCGCCAGCACTTCCTTGCCAGTGCCGGTCGGGCCATTGATGAGCACGGTGATGTCGGCCTCGGCGACGCGCTCGGCAAGCGCGAACAGCGCGAGGCTCTCGGGATCGGCAGCGGTGGGGGCATCCGGGCCGGCGATCAGCGCGCGGGCGAAAGCGTTGCCGACCACGGCATCCGCGCGATCAAAGGTGATTCTCGCCGGTGCACCATCGTTCGCCGGAACGACCGCGCGAACGCCCTCGCCGATCAGCACGGTGCGCGCCGGGGCAGGGCTCATTTCGCCGGGCGCGGCCAGCCACATCATGTCGGCGGTGGCGCGGGCGCCGGGCTTCTCAACCGCGAAGCCCTGCGCGCGCAGCGACGATAGCAGCGCGACATGGCGTTCGGCGATTGCCGCTGACGGAACGATGGACCGCATTTTCCCCCCGGTGTTTCGGTCAGCCCAGAATGAGAGAAAAAGGTTAACGGCAAGTATAGGAATTTGCCGGCCGGCAGATTTTTTCCGGGCGCACGCGCGCGTAGCGCATGCGAGCGCGATCGGGCGCGACTGCGCACGCATTGGCCCCGGCGAACGCGAAATTTTTCCGGTGATCACTAAAACGCGGCGGCGGCCGGTCGTTTCGATGGTTGACGGCTCGGCCATCCGCACTTCGGGGGGCGGCGGACCCGTCAGCCACGACGGAGAATGAACATGACGGTTATCGCAACCAACACCAACGCGATGCGCGCGACTGCCGCATCGGTCAGCGCCAACAGCGCGCTGTCGACCGCGATGGAGCGCCTGTCGACCGGCAAGCGTATCAACTCGGCCAAGGACGACGCCGCCGGCCTCGCCATTGCCGCATCCATGACCTCGCAGATCCGCGGCATGAGCCAGGGCATCCGCAACGCCAACGACGGCATCTCGATGGCGCAGACGGCAGAAGGCTCGCTCGACGAAGTGACGAACATGCTGCAGCGTATGCGTGAACTGGGGGTCCAGGCCGGCAACGACACGTATTCGACGGCCGACAAGAAGAATATCGCCGCCGAGCAGAAGGCGCTCGCGACGCAGATCGATTCGGTGCTGAAGAACACGCAGTTCAACGGTCAGAACCTGTTTGACGGCTCGGCCGGCTCGGCAGGCGACGGCAAGGTCGTGATCCAGGCCGGCGCCAACAGCGCCGACACGGTGACGCTCGACCTGTCCACCGACCTCACCGCCGCCGCCGGCAAGACGACGACCGTTACGGCCGCTGCGAGCGCGACGACGCCGATCACCGATCTGTCGCAGTTCGATGATGCGATCACCGAGATCGCGAACACCCGCGCCGGGCTCGGCGCGTCGCAGAACCAGCTCGAGTCGGCGGTCAACAACCTGACTTCGAACGTCACCAACCTGTCCGACGCGCAGAGCCGGATCGAGGACGCAGATTTCTCGACCGAATCGACGAACCTCGCCAAGGCGCAGATCCTGTCGCAGGCGTCGACCGCGATGCTGGCGCAGGCGAACCAGTCGCAGCAGAGCGTGCTGAAGCTGCTTCAGTAATCAGCCGCCCGGCTTCGGCGCCGCCCCCCCACAGGGTGTCGGAGCCTGTTACGGACCCCGGTGACCGACAGGCCACCGGGGTTTCGTTTGTCCGTGTTCCCAAAAAGATGGCGCCGGCGCGATGGCCGGCGCTTTGGTGTTCGCGGTCGTGGGGCGGCGCGCGGCCTCGCTCAGCGCGGCAGCAGGGCCTTTTTGAGCTTCGCATGGGCGGCCGATTTGATCTGGCACACGCGCGCAGCGCCTACGCCCAGTGTCTGGCCGATCTCCTCGAGGTTCAGTTCCTCGACGTGATAGAGGTGTATCACGATCCGCTCGCGCTCCGGCAGCGCCTCGATCGCCGCGATCAGCATATCGCGCAGCTCGCCATCCGCGAGCTGGTCGAAAGCATCTGGCTCGTCGCTGGCGAACCATGGCTGGTCATCGGCATATACTTCGTCGAGCGGGTCGAAGCGCACCGCCTCGGCCGCCACGTAATCGGTGCGCAGCTTCTCCAGCGTCACGCCGAGCCGCTCGGCCGCCTCGCCATCGGTCGGCGCGCGGCCAAGCTCGGTCGCGAGTTGCGCGGTCACGCGGCGATACTCGCGGCGGCGGCGGATCGCGCCCCGTGTCATGGCCGCATGGCGGCGCAGCTCGTCGATCATCGCCCCGCGCAGCCGGGTGGCGAGATACTGTTTGAACGTCACCTGTCCGCGGTCCTCGAACGTCGCGACCGCCTCGACCAGCGCGACGAGGCCGACCTGCACGAGATCCTCGACCTCCACCGCGGTCGAGACACTGCCGTGGACATGCCACGCCAGCCGCCGGACGAGCGGCAGATGCTCCTTGACCAGCGCCGTCTCGTCCCGCGCGCGTGCGCGGGGCGTATACGTCAGTGGCGCGGCGTTCGCGAAGGCATCGCGATGCGGCTCCGCGCTCATGCCGGCAGCGCCTCTTGCGCGCCGATCACGGCGACAACTTCGACGGCCTTGTCTTCCGGTACTTCGAAGAAGCTCATGACAGGGGTATCCGGCAGCACGGTTTTGACGAGTTTGCGGATCGCGACGCGGATCGCGGGCTGGACGACCAGCGCAAACGGTTTCGCTTCGTTGACCAGCGGTTGCGCGGCGCGTTGCAGCGCGTCGACGATGCGGCGGCCGAGATCAGGCTCGATCACGTGCCGTCGCGCCGGATCGCTGCGCACCGCCTGGCCAAGCAGCCCTTCAAGCTGGCCCTCGAGCGTCATCACGCGCAGCGGCTCGCGCACGCCGCACAGTTTCTGGATGATGAGCGGCCCGAGTTCGGGGCGAATCAGCTCGACGATTTCTTCGGCGTCCTGCGTTTTCTGCGCGATAACCGCGATGGCGCCGGCGATGCGGCGGAATTCCTTGAGCGAAATGCCTTCGGCCAGCAGGCTCTTGAGCACCGTCGTCAGCGTCGTGACGGACAGCGGTTGCGGAGACAGCGAAGCAACGAGCTGCGGATTGCGCTCCTTCAGCCCCTCGAGCAGCGCCTGCACTTCGTCGGCGCTCAGCAGATCGGCAGCGTTCGCGCCGAGCACATGGTTGAGATGGGTCGCGATGACGGTGCCGGAATCGACCACCAGATAACCCGCGCCGGTCGCCGCATCGGCATCCCCCGGCACGATCCATGTCGCGTCCAGCCCGAAGGTCGGGTCTTTCGCCTTCTTGCCGTGCAGCTCGCCGAAGCCGGTGCCCGTATCCAGTGCCAGCATCTCGTCGGGCGATACCTGATCCTCGCCAACAACCACGCCGCCGACGAGCAGCCGATAGGTATAAGGCGCAAGATTGATGTCGTCGCGCACCTTCACCTGCGGCACGACAAAGCCGAGATCCTTGGAAAGCTGGCGGCGAACACCGGTGATGCGCGACATGAGCGGGCTGCCCTTGCGCTCATCGACCAGTGGCACCAGCCCGTAGCCGATGTCGAGGTTGACCATCATGCCGTCCGTCACCTCGTCCCAGCCGATCCGGGATTGATCGACCGGCTCGGCCTTGACCTCCACCACGGGCGCGGGGCGGTTGGCGATCTGGCGCAGTTTCCACGCCGCGAATCCGGCGATGGCGGCGGCGGGCAGGATCACCATGTGCGGCATCCCGGGCAATACGCCGAGCAGCGCGAGGATGCCGGCCACCGGCGTCCAGGTGCGCGCCGCGCCGAACTGGCTGCCGATCTGCCCGGCGAGATCCTTCTCGGAGGAGACGCGGGTGACGATCGCGGCGGCGGCGATCGACAGCATCAGGCTGGGAAGCTGCGCCACGAGCGCGTCGCCGATCGCGAGGAGGGTGTAGCCCTTGGCCGCCGCGCCCAGCGACATGCCGTGGCTGATCGGCCCGAGGATCAGGCCGCCGATGATGTTCGCCGCCAGAATCAGGATCGCCGCGATCGCATCGCCCTTCACGAACTTGGACGAACCATCCATCGAGCCGTAGAAATCCGCCTCGGTCGATACCTCGACGCGGCGCTTCTTGGCTTCGTCCGGCGTGATGAGGCCGGCGTTGAGATCGGCGTCGATCGCCATCTGCTTGCCGGGCAGCGCATCGAGCGTGAAGCGCGCCGACACTTCGGATACCCGGCCTGCGCCCTTGGTCACCACGATCAGGTTGATGATCATCAGGATCGCAAAGACGAAGATGCCGACGACATAATCGCCGCCGATCAGGAAGGTGCCGAACGATTCGATCACATGGCCGGCGGCCGCCTCGCCCTCATGCCCGTGCACCAGCACAACGCGGGTGGAGGCGACGTTCAGGCCGAGGCGGAACAGCGTCGCGAACAGCAGCACCGTGGGGAAGGCGGAGAAATCGAGCGGCTTCTGCGCGTTCAGCGCCACCATCAGTACCGCAAGGCTGATCGCGATATTTGCCACGAAAAACACGTCGAGCAGCGCCGCCGGGATCGGCACCACCATCACGACGACGAGCAGCAGGATCGCGAGCGGGAGCGCGGCGCTGCGGGCGTTGGCGAGCAATTTCATCAGGTGCTAGCCCCCCATCCGCGCGAGCATCATGTAGGCGAGCCGCGCCGTATCCGGCGTGGGGCGCAGCAGGCTGGCCGCCTGCGTCTGGCCCGATCGCGCGCCGAGCGCATTGCTCGCCCATGAGAGCGCGTCGCTCGCCGTCTGGTTCGCGCCGGTGACGACGGTCGCGCCATCCAGGTCCAGCGCCTGCGCTGCAAACTGCATGGGCGGCAAACTATTGCCGCCGTTGCCGGCATTGCCGGCGCCATCGCCAAGCTTGCTCGCGAAACGCTGGTAGACGTCGGAAAGCGATCGCGCGCTGCCGTCGCCGTTATAGAACACGCTGCGATTGGCGCGCGCGGCGGCGGGAAACAGGCTGGCCGCGCTGGCATCCGGATTGTTCTGCATGTTGGTGAGGAAGCGGCGCGCGCCCCCCAGGCCGAGGAAATGCGCCATATAGAGATCGGTGCCGGTGGCGGTGCGGCCGGTCGCGCTTTCCAGTGCATCCTTGTTGTCGGATGCGTGTTCGGCGGCCATCGCGGCGGCGATCTCGGGATCGTTGCGCAGCGCGAGAATCGCCTGCTTCGTCGCCGGATCGCTCACCGAAAGCTTGCCCGATGCAGTGCGTCCGATCGCGCCCGCGGCCCAGCCGAGGCCGTATTCGCTGCCGTGCTGCTTCATCACCGACAGCCAGCTCTGCTCGACGAACTGATACAGCCCGCGCGCAGAGGAGGTGGTTGCGCTGGCAGTCGCGTTCAGCCCGCTTTCGACTTTCGCCTGGCCGAGCAGATAGTCGAAATCGATGCCGGTGCGCGCTGCCGCCCGCTGGATCGCGGACTGGATGCGGCCGGCATTGGCGGTGATGGCGTTGACGGTCATCAGCTACGTTGGTTTCCCTGTTCGGGAATACCTCAGCAAAAACCGTGCCAGTAGCGGTTAAGCTGGAAGGCCGCCCGTCAGGCGTAGGCGGTGACGGGCCCGCGGCGATAGGCATTGCCGCCCTCGCCGGTAAGCAGCTGCAGCCGGCGGCGAACATTTGCCGCCATCAGGTTGACATAGATGCGGCAGGTTTCGTTCAGCCGGTTTGCCTCGCTCGCCAGCTCCTGCAATTCGGGGCTGGCGGGGCCGTCGCCCAGCGCGCGCAGCGTTTCGATCGTGGCCAGCTTTTCCGCTGTCGCGCGCTCGAGGGCGCCGATGTCATTGTCTTTCAGCGCCGCGATCTCTGCGTGAAGCGAATCGATCACGCGGATCAGCGCGTCACGCCTTGTCATTGGCAAGCCAATCGTAGCGAAGCGCGATCAATTGATCGGCCAGCGTTGCGGGAGAGAGCGGAAAGGTGCCGTTCGCCAGCGCCTCCTTGATACGGCGCACGCGTTCGGCGTCGACGGGCGGCTTCGCCGCTAGCTGGGAGGCGAGCGTGGGTGACTGCTGGCTCTGCGATACCGCCGTGTCCGACTGGTTCGATACCGCCGGAACAGCGCTGGGCGCCTGGACGCGCACGACCGGCGCGACCGGCAGGTCGTTCGTCGTGACAGGCCTTGAGCCGATAGAATCCACCATGTCCGCACCTTCCCGGTTTCGCTGACATGGGCTTAAACGACCGGGCGCGGGAAACTTTTAGCATCATTGTTCGCCCCAGCCGGGAAGCGTCGCGCGGCCGGGCTCCACGGCGACCGCCTGGACGGGCATCCGCGCAGTATCGACCTTCACCATCAGCCGTTCGCCGACGGCTGCGTCGCCCATCGCAACGCCCTCCCGCATGATGGAAAAGCCGTTCGATCCGGCCTCGATCATCAGCGGATCGCCGCGCTTGATGATCTTCTCGGCGTTGCGTGCCGGGGCCTGCGCACTGGCGGGCGACGAGATGACGGTGGTGCGCGCGGGCATCACCACCGGCACGAAGATGCGCCATTCCGGCCCGGTGCAGGTGACGACCACCGCGTCATGCGCGTCGGTCCGCCACGCCATCGACACCATCGGGCATTGCGCGAGCCGCAGGCGCGGATCGACCGCCGCGCGCGCGCCGCCCTCCTCACCGATCGGCCGTCCGGTAAAGGCGGAGACGCCGCGATCAAGCGCGGCAATATCCTGGAACGAGGCGGCGGCAAGCAGCGCGAGAGCGATCATTGTGGATTTCCTTCGCCTGCGAACGCAAGCGTAACGGTGACCTGGCGGTGGCCAGCGCGATTGGTGGTGGCCACCAGTATGCGGCCGGGCGCGATCTTTCCCAGCGCGGCGGCGACCGCGCGGGCACGATCGGTGGCGAGCACGGCGGCGCTGCCGGTATCCGGATCGACGTCGGCAGCCGTGCCATCGGTGCCGCCCGTAACGGTGAGAGCAACGCGTGGATCGCGCGCCACGTCTGTCGCCCAAGCGATCAGCGCGTCGGGGGCGGCGGGAAGCCCGGCGGAGCCAGGCGCAAAACCCGCCACGATATTGGCGGCCAGCGGGATCGCGGGCGGGCTGGGGCGGGCGGCGGGCGCGGCGGCGGCCTTCCCGCCGAACCCTTCGCGCAGACCATCGGCCAGCTTGTGCGGATCAAGCGTCTGGTTCGCCTGGAGCAGCACGAAAAAGCCGACGAGCAGCAGCGCGAGATCGGCGAGCGTCATCAGCCACAGCGGCCGCGCGGGCGCACGCGCGGGAAATTCGTCGAAGGCAGTCTCACCGGTCACTTCGTCTCCTCCCGCATCGGCGAGAAGGTGACCGGGCCGGCGGTGCGCGGCGCCTCGCGCATGGCGAGCGCGGCGAGCGGCGCCTCCAGCCGGGCACGCTCGAACGCTTCGATCCGCGCGGCGGCGCGCAGGCGCATGGCGATCGGCATGGCGACGAGGTTGGCGATGATCGCGCCATAGAGCGTCGCGAGCAGCGCCACGGCCATCGCGACTCCGATCGCGCGCGGATCACGCATCTGGGTGAACATCGCGACCAGGCCGACAAGCGTGCCGACCATGCCCATCGCAGGGGCTACCTCCGCCATCCCGCTCCACATCTCGGCGGCGGCGGCATGGCGCTCGATCCGCGCGCGCCGGCGATGGCGCATCTCGCGGATCACCGCGTCCGCACCTTCGCCATCGACGATCAGCGCGATGCCGGCGGCAAGATCGGCATCGGCGATGACCGAGCGGTCGAGCGCGATCGTGCCATGCCGCCTGGCGATGCGGGACAAGGCGTTGACCTGCTCGATCAGCGGTTCTGCGGAAAAATCACGCCTCGGCAATGTGACGAGCGCCTTCAGCGCGCGGCCAAGATCCGCCGACGGCGTGCGCAGCATCGCCGCGACGAACGTGCCGCCACCAACGATGATCGCGGCATAGGGGTCGAGGAACGTGCCTGGGGTCATGCCTGCGTGTTCTGCAAGGCTCGGGCCAGTTTTCCGCCTATGTCGCTTCCGCTGCGATCGGCGAGCGATGGGTTGCCAGTACCGCGCGCCTCGGCGGCAATCGTTGCCGGCCAACCGGCAAGATCTTGCCGCCCGGCGCGGCGGACGACGCTTGACCCGCGCTGTGCCGGCAATTGGCACGCTGCTTGCTGATCCTTCACCGCACATTCCCGTGCAGGAGACCCGGCCGATGGCCAGCGACACGTTGTTCGGAGTTCACGGCGCCGCGCTCACGGTGCGCTCGCAGCGCATGGGGCTGCTCGCGTCGAACATCGCCAACGCTTCCACGCCGGGCTTCAAGGCGCGTGACGTGAACTTCCAGCAGGCGCTTGGCGCGGTCGAGCAAGGTGGCGACACCGGCTTTGACGCGAGCCTGAAATATCGCGTGCCGCTGCAACCCTCGATGGACGGCAACACCGTCGATCTGAGCCAGGAGCAGACCGCCTTCGCCGAAAACGCCGTCCAGTATCAGACGACGCTTTCCTTCCTGAACGGGCGGATCAGCCAGATCACCCGCGCGCTGAAGGGAGAGTGAGCATGGCCACGCCGATGTCGATCTTCCAGGTGGCGGGGCGCGCGATGTCCGCGCAGCTCGTGCGCATGAACACGACCGCGTCGAACCTTGCCAACGCAGGCGGCATCGCCGGTTCGGAAGCGGATGCCTATCGCACGATCAAGCCGGTGTTCCGCACCACCTTCGACGCCGCCTCCGGCCTGTCGACGGTCGATGCGGTGCAGGTCGTCACCGCCGGCAGCACGCCGACGAAGCGGTACGATCCCAGTAATCCGATCGCCGACAAGGACGGCAATATCTACGAAGCCGCCGTCGATGAAACCCGCGAGCTCGTCGACATGATGGAGACGGCGCGCAGCTACCAGAACAACGTCGAGGTGATGAACACCGCAAAGTCTTTGATCCTCGACACCATCAAATTGGGGCGCTGATAGATGACCACCACCGACAGCACGTTCGATTCTACGCTGGCATCGCTCGGCATCGCCCGATCGACCACCAGTTCCTCCACCGCCAACACCGGCCAGACGACGCTCGGCCAGGCGGATTTTCTGAAGCTGATGACGGCGCAGATGCAGAATCAGGATCCGTTCTCGCCCGTCGACAATACGCAGATGGTCGCGCAGATGGCGCAATTCTCGTCGCTCGCCGGCATTTCGGACATGTCGACGACGCTGAAGGCGATCGCCGACAAGCTCGGCGCCGCCACCACATCGGACGCGGTGAGCTATATCGGCAAGACCGTGCTGGTGCCTGGCAATGTCGCTTATGGCCGCACCTCCGGCGGCCTCACCGGATCGATCGAACTGGGCGGCGATGCCACCAACGTCAACGTCACCATCAGCGACGCCAATGGCGAGGTGCTGAAGACGATGAAGCTCGGGCCGCAGTCCAAGGGCACCGTCGCCTATGACTGGGACGGCACGACCGATCAGGGCGCCGCCGCCGGCACCGGCCCGTTCACGATCGCGGTTTCCGCGCAGAACAGCGGCGCCACGGTTGCCGCAACCGGGCTCGTCTGGGCGCCGGTCACGTCGGTGTCGACCACCAGCGGCAGCACCGTCCTCTCGCTTCCCGGCCTTGGCGATACCAATGCCTCCGCCGTCCGCCAGATCGGCTGAATTTCACAGGAGTAATCCCCCATGGCCTTCTACACTTCGCTCACCGGCCTTCAGGCGGCGCAGACCGATATGTCGGTCATCAGCCATAATCTGGCCAACGTCGCAACGAACGGTTTCAAAAAGTCGCGCTCGGAATTTGCCGACGTGATCGCGAGCAACATCTCCACCTCGCCCACCTCGATGGTAGGCTCCGGCACGATCGTGAAGGGCAACATCCAGCAGTTCACGCAGGGCAGCTTCACGCAGTCGGGCAACGCGCTCGATCTCGCGATCTCCGGCGACGGCTTCTTCGCGGTGAAGCCGGATCCCGAGGCGGCGAAGGTGAACTTCACGCGCAACGGCGGCTTCAGCGTCGATGCGAACCACTATGTGGTCGATTCGAACGGCGGCCATCTGCAGGTCTATCCGGTCGACGGCTCCGGCGCGGTCGTCGCATCCGGCCTCGATTCCACCGTGTCGCTGCAGCTTCCGTCCACCAGCGGCGTCGCGGTCGCCACATCGAACGTGAAATACACGCTCAACCTGTCGTCCAGCGCCGGCCTGCCCAGCAACGCGACGTTCGATCGCTTCGATCCGACCAGCTACAACAATTCCACGTCGAGCACCGTTTTCGATGCGAACGGCAATGCGCTCACCATGACCACCTATTTCCGGCGCGACACCACGCCGGACGCATCCGGCAACAGCACGTGGAGCGCGTTCAGCTACATCGGCGACCAGCAGCTTACCGCCGGCGGCGCGCCGAGCACGACGATGACCTTCAACAGCGCGGGCCAGCTCACCGGCGGCAACACCACCACGTTCGATCCGGTCACGCCATCGGGCGCTACCGCGGCGCAGACGGTCACGGTCGATTTCGGTGCGTCCACCACGCAGATCGCGTCGCCCTTCAACGTTTCGGCGCGGACGCAGGACGGCTCCTCCGTCGGGCAGATTTCCGGCGTGACCATCGATGAGACAGGCCTCGTCAAGGCGAGCTATTCGAACGGCGATGTCCGCAATCTCGGCAAGGTGGCGATCATCAATTTCGCCAACCCTTCGGGCCTGCGGCAGATCGGGTCCAGCTATTGGCAGGCCACCGGCATTTCGGGCGATCCGGTCGCCGGATCGGCGAACCAGAACGGCCTTGGCTCTCTGATGACGGGTACGATCGAGCGCTCGAACGTCGATATCACCGAAGAGCTGGTCAATCTGATCGCGGCGCAGCGCAACTTCCAGGCGAATGCCAAGGCGCTCGATACCGACAATCAGATTTCCCAGACGATCTTCAACATCCGGTCGTGATCGCGAAGAGCGCGCGGGAGGCGTAGATGGATAAGCTGGTCTATACGGCGGCGACGGGGCTGCGGGCGCATATGCAGGCCCAGGCCGCGATCGCCAATAATATGGCCAACGCCTCCACCACCGGCTTTCGCGCCGATCGCGTGGTGTTCGATCAGATCCAGCTGACGGGTGGGGGCGCATCGCTGATGGCGCGCGCGCCGACCTCGTCGGAAGTGACCGACGCTGATCGCCAGCAGGGCACGCTGATCTCCACCGGGCGCAGTCTCGATGTAGCGGTCACCGACCGCAAGGACTGGATCGCGGTGCAGGCACCCGACGGGGGGGAAGCCTATACGCGGCGCGGCGATCTGTCGGTCACCGCATCTGGCACATTGCAGACGGGGGACGGCTTTCTGGTGATGGGTCAGTCCGGCCCGATCACCATCCCGCCATACAATTCGCTGACGATCGGCTCGGATGGCTCGATCTCGATCGTCCCGCAGGGCGAGGCATCGGGCAAGCCGCAGGTGATCGACAAGATAAAGCTCGTTTCGGACAATGGCGCCGATACCGTGAAGGGGCTGGATAACCTGCTTCACGTGCGCGGCGGCGGATCGCTGCCGGAGAATCTCGACGCGCAGGTCGCGTCCGGCACGCTCGAGGGGTCGAACGTCAACATGACGCAGGCGCTGGTCGACATGATCGAGAATCAGCGCAGCTATGAGGTGCAGGCCAGCATGCTCAAGAACGCCAAGGATATGGACGAGGGCGCGGCATCCGTCATGCGCCTTCCAGCCTGAGGAAACTGAACGATGACCACCGCCGCCATGCATATCGCGCGCACCGGGCTCGACGCCCAGGACATGCGCATGCGCGTCATTTCGAACAATCTCGCGAACGTGAATACCACCGCGTTCAAGCGCGATCGCGCGGCTTTCGCGACGCTCGGCTATCAGGTGGTCACCGCGCCGGGGGCGCAGTCGACGCAATCGACGCAATATGCCACCGGGCTGAACCTGGGCACCGGCGTGCGCGTGCAGGGTACGGCGCGGATCGATACGACCGGCTCGCTCAACACCACCGGCAACAGCCTCGATCTCGCGATCGACGGCGACGGCTATTTCCAGGTGCAGATGCCCGGCGGCCAGCTCGGCTATACCCGCGCGGGCAATTTCTCGCGCTCGCCGGAAGGGCAGCTGGTTACCAGCGACGGCTATCAGGTGATGCCGGGGATCACCGTGCCGCAGGGCGCGACATCGATCACGATCGGCACCGACGGCACCGTCTCCGCCACCGTCCCCGGCTCGAGCAATCCGCAGACGCTGGGGCAGATCCAGATCGCGAACTTCCCCAATTCGGCGGGCTTGCAAAGCGCCGGGGACAATTACGTCAAGGAAACCGCCTCCTCCGGCGCCGCCAATATGGGCGTGCCAGGCGAGGACGGACGCGGCTCGGTGCGGCAGGGGATGCTGGAGGCGTCGAACGTCAATGTCGTCGAGGAGCTCGTCGACATGATCGAGACGCAGCGTGCCTATGAGGTCAATTCAAAGATGATCTCGGCCACCGACGACATGCTCAAATACGTCAACCAGAACCTCTGATGCCGGGACCGGACATGACGCGCGTATCTTTTTCCATCACCATCGCCGCGGCCGCGCTGCTGGCCGCCCCGGCCGCGGATGCGAAGCTGCTCGGCAAGAAGGCGCCGGTCGAGGACTTTTCCGCAGTACGCCTGGCGCCAATGGCGCCGGCGGAGCCTGCGGCACAGCCGAATGGCGCGATCTTTCAGGTGGCAGGCGGCTATGCCGCGCTGCACGAAGGATGGCGTGCGCGGCGCGTGGGCGATCCGCTCACGATCGTGCTCGTGGAGCGCACCGCGGCGTCCAAATCCGCCTCCTCGAAGCTAGATTCTGGCGGCGGTTTCGGCATCACGCCGCCGACCACCGGCCCGCTCTCGCTGTTCAAGTCTACCGATGCCTCGGCCAGCGGGACCCGCAACTTCAACGGCGCGGGGACGACCGATCAGGCCAACTCGCTCTCCGGCGAGATGTCCGTGACGGTGGCGCAGGTGTTCCCCAACGGCACGATGCTGGTGCAGGGGCAGAAGCGCGTCACGCTCAATCGCGGCGATGAATTCGTCCAGATCAAGGGCATCGTCCGCGCCGCCGACGTCGATCTCGACAATCGCGTGCCCTCGACACGCGTCGCCGACGCGCAGATCGCCTACACCGGCAAGGGCGATGTCGCCCGCGCCAGCCGCCAGGGCTGGCTGAGCCGCTTCTTCCAGGTGGTGAGTCCGTTCTGATGCAGAATCTGGCATCCCCTGCCGCGCGCGCGCGCCGATCGATCCGCTCGGATCGCGAAATCTGGTGGCTCGCACTTGTCGCGCTGTTGGTCGCGATACTGTCCGCGAGCCCGGCGTCGGCCGATCGCATCAAGGATCTCGGCGGCTTCCAGGGCATCCGATCGAACCAGTTGACCGGTTACGGCATAGTGGTCGGCTTGCCCGGTACGGGCGACGACAATCTCGAATTCACCGTACAATCGGTGAAGGCGGTGGCCTCGCGCTTCGGGCTGCAACTGCCGTCGAACGTGAATCCTGGGCTCAAGAATGCCGCCGTGGTGATGATTACGGCGGAGCTTCCCGCCTTCGCGAAGCCCGGCCAGCGGATCGACATCACGGTCGCCTCGATGGGCAAGGCGAAGTCGCTGCGCGGCGGCAGCCTGGTGCTGGCGCCACTGCTCGGTGCGGATGGGCAGGTCTATGCGATGGCGCAGGGCAATCTCGCGGTCGGCGGCCTGGGTGCCGAAGGCGCGGACGGATCGAAGATCGTCGTCAACGTTCCTTCCACCGGTCGTATCCCCGAAGGCGCGACGGTCGAACGCGCGGTGGCCACGGGATTTGAGCAGACGCCGTTTCTCACCTTCAACCTGGCTCGCGCCGATTTCACCACGGCACAGAACGTCGCCACCGCGATCAACAAGCGGCTCGGCTTCGGCACGGCGGAAGCGAAAGATGGCGTGTCGATCGCGGTGAAGGCGCCGCTCGGCGCGGACGTGCGCGCGGCGCTGATGTCGCAGATCGAGAACCTCGACGTCACCTCCGCCGAGCCGCCCGCAAAAGTAATTGTTAATGCCCGGACGGGAACGGTCGTTATAAACTCTGCGGTTCGGGTCGGTCCGGCCGCGGTGACGCACGGCAAGCTGACCGTGCGCATCGATGAGAACCAGCGGGTCAGCCAGCCGGGCCCGTTCAGCCAGGGTCAGACCGCGCTCCAGCAGAAATCGGGCGTGGCGATCGATGAGGAGCGTCGCCCCATGTTCCTGCTTTCGCCAGGACCGAAGCTTGCCGATATCGTCAAGGCGGTGAACGCCATAGGCGCGTCGCCGGCCGATCTGGTCGCGATCCTGGAGGCGCTGAAGGAGGCCGGCGCGCTGAAGGCCGAGCTGGTGGTGCTATGACGGCCGATGTCGCCAGCGCCGTCGCCAAGACGCAGATCACCGGCGCCACCGGCCTCGATAGCGGCCTCGCGCGCACCGCGTCGAAGGAAAATCTCGCCAAGGCGGGAAAGCAGTTCGAAGCGGTTTTCACCGGGATGATGCTCAAATCGATGCGGCAGGCGAAGCTCGCCGACCCGCTGTTCCAGAGCCAGGCGCTCGATACGTTCCGCGACATGCAGGATCAGAAGGTCGTGCAGCAGATGGCCGAACATACCCCGCTCGGCATCGGCAAGGCGATGACCGATTTCCTCTCGCGCTCGCAACCCGATCTTAACCACGGTTCTGCCACGGAAAGCTGATGGCTGACCTGCTCTCCATCGGCGCTTCGGGCGTGCGCACGTATCAGACGGCGCTGTCGACGGTGTCGGAGAACATCGCGAACGTCGGCAATTCGTCATACTCGCGCCGCGCGATCAACGTGCAGGAAGTCGGGGCGCCCACCACGATCTTTACTGCCGCCAATGCGATGAACGGCTATGGCTCGATCGCTGCCGGGGTCAATCGCGCGTCGGACATGTTCAAGTCGGAAGCAGTGCGCAGCGCCGGCGCCGATCTTGCGCGCACCCAGGCCGGATCAGTGTGGCTCGATCGCATTCAGTCCGCGCTCACCGGCCCCGATCTTGCGACCAGCCTGACCAATTTCTTCAACGCCGCCAAATCGGTGGCGGCCGATCCAGCCTCTCCCACGCCCCGCGCCACGATGCTGGAAAATGCTACCACCGCCGCCAACGCCTTCAGCGCGACCGGCAATGCACTGGCGCAGGTGACCGCCGATCTCGATGCCAACGCAGATCAGGCCACCGCCAGTCTCAGTTCGCTCGCCACCGCGCTCGCCAAGGTGAACGACGGGCTGGGGCGTGTGGGGTCGAATAGTGCACAGTCGGCCAACCTCTCCGATCAACGCGATTCGATCCTCGATCAGATGAGCGCGCTGGTCGATGTGAATGTCAGTTTCGATGCGGCTGGCCGCGCAACGGTGCGCGCGGGCGGCGCTGGCGGCCCGGTGCTGGTGTCAGGCAATGACGCCGCGACCGTCACCTACGCCCGCAACGCTGCCGGCACTGTATCTTTCGCGGTGCAGAACAACGGGACTTATTCGGTGCTTACCCCCGGCGGCGGCGCGCTGGGCGGCATCGTCGACGGTGCGCAGCGGATCGCCGATACCCGCGATCAGCTCAACACGCTGGCGACCAATTTCGTCAACGGCGTCAACGCGCTCCAGGCACAGGGCCGTGATCTTAATAATGCCGCCGGCCAGCCGATGTTCAATGTCGGCGCGGCGCCCACCGATATCTCGCTCGCGCTTACCGATCCCAGCGGCATCGCAGCAGCGGCGGTGGGTGGCGGCACGCGCGACAACGGCAATATCCTGCAATTCGATACGCTGCGTTCGACTGGCGGGTTCGAGGCCAAGGTAACGACGATGGTATCCGCCAACGCCGCCGCTTTGCAGAACAAGAATACCGTCGCCGCCGCACAGGGCGCGATCCGCGACAGCGCGGTCAGCGCGCGCGATGCGGTGACCGGCGTCGATCTCGATACGGAGGCGGTCGATCTGCTGCGTTTCCAGCAGGCCTATTCCGCTTCCAGCCGCGTCATTCAGGTGGCGCGCGATACCTTCCAGTCCATTCTGGATATCCGCTGATGACGATCGCACCTTCCACCAACCTGTTTTACAACCGCGCGGCATCCTCGATGCAATCGCTCACCGCGCAGGCGGATCGGCTGAATCAGCAGATCACGGTGCAGAGCAACATCCTCTCGCCTTCGGACAACAGCGTTGCGTGGTCGCGGCTGCAGGGGCTGTCGCTCGCCGATGCCAACGACACCGCCTACAGCGGCAATGTGTCGGTCGCGAAATCGGTGCTGCAACAGGCGGACAGCGCGCTCGGCCAGATCGGCGACCAGCTTCAGCAGATGTCGACGCTCGTCACGCAGGCGGCCAACGGCACCTTGCCGGCCAGCGCCCGCGCGACGATGGCGACGCAACTTTCCGACCTGCTCACCTCGATCCTCGCCACCGCAAACGCCACCGACATGCGCGGCGGCCCGCTGTTCGGCGGCAGCACCGGCACGACCGCGGTGACGCAGAACGCCGACGGGTCGCTATCGTTCACGACCGGCAATGCGGCCGTCATCCCGATCGGTGACAACCAGTCGGTTCAGCCTAGCAACAACGCGTCGACGTTTCTCAAGACGGGAGCGAGTGACCTGGGGCAGGCGATCACCGCGATGATGGCCGCGCTCAACGCCGGCACCGATGTCCCCGCCGCGGCCAAGGATACGCTTCAGCAGATATCCGATCAGGTGACGACAACACAGGCGTCGATCGGCGCGCGTGCTGCGCGTGTCGATATCGTCGCGGGGCAGATCAGCTCCGCGACGGTGGATCGCTCGCAGGCGCGCACCGATGTTGACGGCTTCGATTATGCCACCTCGATCGCCGAACTTCAGAAGACGATGACGGTGCTGTCCGCGACGCAGGCGAGCTTCACGAAGCTCTCAAGCATGTCGCTGTTCGATTATCTGAAGTGATGATGGCGGATGCCGCCTGACTAAAAACAATGGTGGTTAACCGGATGGCGACGAACGGGCGGTAACCACAAGCCAACACACGATTTGCCGCGGGGGTGCAAAAATGTTTCCGGCCATTGGCCTTGTTGTCCTCCTTGGCATGGTTTTCGGCGGTTTCGCCATCACCGGCGGCGCGCTCGGACCGGTGTTCGAAGCGATCCCGCACGAGATGCTCATCATCGGCGGCGCCGCTGCCGGTGCGCTGATCATCGGCAATTCGGGCAAGGAACTCAAGGCGATGGGCGGGGGCCTCGCCAAGGTGTTCAAGGGCCCGAAGTACAAGAAGCAGGATTATCTCGACACGATCTTCCTCGTCTCGAAACTGATGAAGATGCTTCGCATGGAAGGGCCGATCGCGCTGGAGCCGCATGTCGAGGATCCGAAATCCTCCGCCGTCTTTGCCGAATATCCGCGCCTACAGGCCGATCATACGCTCGTAAACCTGATTGCCGATACGCTGCGGCTCGTCGTCGTCTCATCCGGGACGCTCGACGTGCATGCGGTCGAGGAGGTGATGGACAATGCGATCAAGACGCACCACCACGAGGTTGAGGGGCCGCAGCACACGCTGAGCAGCCTCGCCGATGCGCTCCCCGCGCTCGGCATCGTTGCCGCGGTGCTCGGGATCGTGAAGACGATGGGCTCGATCGACAAGCCGCCGTCGGTCCTGGGGGCGATGATCGGCTCGGCACTGGTTGGCACGTTCATGGGTGTGCTGCTGGCCTATGGCATCGTGAATCCGCTCGCGAACCGGTTGAAGCAGGTGATCGAGGCCGATGCCGCCATCTATCATGTGGTGAAGCAGATCATCGTCGCCTCGCTGCACGGTCATCCGCAGCCGCTGGTGATCGAGGCGGCACGCTCCGGCATCGCGCACAAGAACCAGCCCGGCTTCGCCGAGGTTTTCGACGGCCTGAGGGGCAAGTAGCATGGCCGCGCGCGCGCCGCACGGCTCGAACCAGCCGCCGAAGATCATCTACAAGAAAATCTATATCGAGGGGCACGGCGGCCATCACGGCGGCGCGTGGAAGGTTGCCTACGCCGATTTCGTGACGGCGATGATGGCGTTCTTCCTGCTTTTGTGGCTGCTCGGGGCGACGACCGAGAAGCAGCGCAAGGGCATAGCGGATTATTTCGCGCCCACGATTCTCAACACCAAGTCGCTGGGGATCGGCGGCTCGGGGCTGTTCGGCGGCAAATCCGTCGTCAGCGATCAGAAGACCGGGCCGGACGACGGCAATTCGCGGCTCCCGACGCTCGTCGCGCGCATCGATAACGAGGCGGGCGGCAAGATGATGGGCGCGGGCAAGAAAGGCTCGCTGCGCAGTCCGGAATCGGTCGCCGCGGAAGATCGCAAGAATTTCGCAGCGCTGCGTCGCCAGGTGCTGGAGCGGATCGCCGCGCGCGCGGATCTCAGCAAGCTGTCGCGCCATATCCGGTTCGTGATGACGCAGGACGGGATGCGCATCGATCTGATCGACGATGCCAATTACTCGATGTTCGCGCTCGGCACGACCGTGCTGGAGCCGGCCGCTTCCGAACTTATCGGGATGGTCGGCGACAGCATCACGCGCACCGGCAACCCGATCATGATCCGTGGCCATACCGATTCGGTACCCTACGGCGATCCGCGCGCGATGAACAACTGGACGCTCGCCACCGGCCGCGCCGAGGCGACCCGCCGCCGGCTCGCGCTCGCCGGAATACCGGAGGCGCGCTTCAATCGGATCGAGGGCGTCGCCGATCGCGAGCCGATGATCGCCAACGACCCGGCCGATCCGCGCAATCGCCGTGTCGCCATCACGCTGCTCTATCGCGCCGGCGTGTTCGGCCGCTGAACGGTCGCGAAAACGTCGGCCGTCAATTTGTTCGAGCCGCCGGCGATCAGCAGCACAGCTTATATCACGGCCCATCGTTGGCACGGGGTGCTTCTGCGCGGCTGGCTTCACGCGTGAAAGCGGCTATGCGACCGTACGTAATTCCATGGAGGCGATAGATGCAGGCAGTTGGCGTGATCGGTGCGGGGCAGATGGGTGCGGGAATCGCGCAGGTTGCGGCACAGGCGGGCTATCGCGTTCTGCTTGCCGATGTCGATCAGGCGCGCGCCGAAGCGGGCAAGACCGGCATAGCCAAGCGGCTCGCGCGTGATGTGGAGAAGGGCAAGATCGACGCGGACGGGCGCGATCGCGCGCTGGAGCGGATCGAGCCGGTCGGTACGCTCGCGGCGATGGCGCCTTGCGCGTTGGTGATCGAGGCGGCGACGGAACGTGAGGAAATCAAGCGCGGCATCTTCGCCGAGGTCGGCAAGGTGCTAGGCAAGGATGCGGTGCTCGCCTCCAACACTTCTTCGATCCCTATCACGCGGCTGGCGCAGGCAGCGCCCGATGCCGCGCGCTTTGTCGGCGTGCATTTCTTCAATCCCGTGCCGGTGATGGGGCTGATCGAACTGATCCGAGGGCTTGCGACCGCCGATGCGACGGTCGCGCTGGTCGAGCAGTTCGCGCAGGCGCTCGGCAAGCAGGTCGTGCATGCGAATGACGCGCCCGGCTTCATCGTCAACCGTATCCTGATGCCGATGCTCAACGAGGCGTGCTTCGCGCTCGGCGAGGGCGTCGCGACCATCCGCGACATTGATCTGGCGTGCCAGCTCGGGCTCAATCACCCGATGGGGCCGCTCACACTGGCGGATTTCATCGGGCTGGACACCTGTTTGGAAATCACCCGAGTGCTGTTCGAGGGTACCGGAGACCCCAAGTTCCGCCCCGCGCCGCTGCTCGTGAAATATGTCGAGGCGGGCTGGTACGGCCGCAAGACCGGGCGTGGTTTCTACGATTATTCGGGCAGCGCGCCGGTGCCGACGCGCTGAGCGGATCAGAACACCGCGTCGACCAATTGCCGAAAGGCGTCGGCGCGGTGACTGATGGCATGCTTGCGCGCCTGATCCATCTCGCCAAAGGTTTCGCGTTCGCCATCGGCGAGGAACATTGGATCGTAGCCGAAACCCTTGTCGCCCCGCGGCGGCCACACCAAGGTGCCATCCACGCGGCCCTCGAACCACTCGGCATGGCCGTCCGGCCACGCAAGGGCCAGCGCGCAGACGAAATGCGCGTCGCGCGGCGCGCCGTCGATCGCGGCCAGCTTGTCCTCGATCCGCCGCATCGCCTCATCGAAATCCTTCGTCTCGCCCGCCCAGCGCGCGGAAAAGATACCGGGATCGCCACCCAGCGCAGCGACGCACAACCCAGAATCGTCGGCGAGCGCTGGCAGGCCGGAAAGGTCAGCCGCCGCGCGCGCCTTCAACTCGGCGTTCATTACGAACGTGGTGCCGGTTTCCTCCGGCTCGGGCAGGTCGAGCGCTGCGGCGGAGATGACTTCCAGCCCATGGCCCTCGAGCAGCGCGGCGATTTCGCGCACCTTGCCGGGGTTATGGCTGGCGATCACCAGCTTGCCCGCGGCCAGCTTGCGGATTGCCTGCGGCTCGTTGCCCTCGCCGCTCATGCGATCGCCTTCGCCTGTGCCGCGAAGATTTCGGTGCAGCCGATCCGCGCGAGACGGAGCAGACGGAGCAGCGCTTCCTCGTCGTAGGTGGCGTGCTCGGCGGTGGCCTGCGCCTCGGCGATATGGCCGTTTTCGAGCAGCACGAAATTGGCATCGGCGTCCGCGTTCGAATCCTCGTCATAATCGAGATCGAGCACCGGGTTGCCCTTGAAGATGCCGCAGCTCACCGCCGCGACTTTCTGGCCGATCGGGTCGCTCGTCAACTTGCCCTCGCGCAGCAACCCATCGACCGCGAGTCGCAAGGCGACCCACGCGCCCGAAATCGAGGCGGTGCGGGTGCCGCCATCGGCCTGGATAACGTCGCAATCCAGCGTGATCTGGCGCTCGCCTAGTGCGGAGAGATCCGTCACGGCGCGCAGCGAGCGGCCGATCAGGCGCTGGATTTCCTGCGTCCGGCCCGATTGCTTGCCCTTCGCCGCTTCGCGGCTGCCGCGTGTGTGGGTGGCGCGGGGGAGCATGCCATATTCGGCGGTGACCCAGCCCTGCCCCTTGCCGCGCAGGAACGGTGGCACGCGCTCCTCGATGCTGGCGGTGACGATCACCTTGGTATCGCCGAAGCCGATCAGCACCGATCCTTCCGCATGGCGGGTGAAGCGAGGTTCGATGGTGATTGCGCGCATCTGATCGGGGGTGCGGCCGCTGGGGCGCATGGGCGAAGTCTCCTTGGGGTTACGGCGTGCGGGCCTAGGGTGTGCGTCCGGCGGAGGCAATCGCGAATGCCGGGATCGCGCCATTATCCGTAAGGCATGTGTCAGCATCGTCTGGAACAACGGCTGCGCTGACGCGCTGATCCGCGTGTCACCGGGGTTGCAGGAGAAATTGCCATGACCACGGTTTCAAAGAGAACGGCCCTCCCGTTGATGGCGCTGGTGGCCATCGGTCTGATGGCAGGATGCACCACCACCGGCACGGGCGTTGGGGATTCGGACAAATCGGGGCTTACGGCCACCTTCACCTGGAAAGCGCAGGGTTCGCGATCCGGTGACATGACCGCACAGCTAAGCAACGGCCAAACCTACACGGGCACCTTCTTCCAGATCACCCAGGAAACACGGGTCGATGATCTGGGGCCGCTGTGGGCCGGCTGGGGTCCGATCGGTCCCTATCGTGGCGGCTGGCGGCGCGGCGGTTGGGGCTGGGGTGGCGGCTGGGGTTATTGGGGCCCGTCGCAGGATTTCGTGACGCATTATTCGGGCAAGGTGCTCGCAAATCTCGTCGGGCCTGACGGGCGGATGCGTTGCCGCTTCACGTTGATCCGCCCGTCCAGCGGAATGAGCGGCGGTGGCGAGGGCCAGTGCCAGGTGCCGGGTGGAGGCAGCCTCAACGCGACCTTTGCGCCCCATTGATCGGGCGGGGCGTTCTGGTGTGGACGAAAGGACCGGCCTGATCGATGCAGACCAACGACGCGCGGCGGCCGCCGGCACAGGTCGGCGGCATGCCGCCGGCGATGGGCAGCAGCCATCACATCCTGAACGGCGCCTCCAACTTGTTGTGGGTGGCGTTCGTCATCATCACCGGGCTGAAGGTTACGGCTTACGGCGCGCATTCTTTCGCTGGAGAAACCGCGCTTGGCGCCGCTGTGCTGCTTACCGCGAGTTGTTTTTCGTCTTGTCGGTCGCTCCGCGGCGGCCCGGACTGGTGGGAGCCTGGCCGTGCGCCTGCTGATTGTCGATGACAATGCCGAGCTGGCGGAAGCGCTGGCAGCGGCATTCCTGAGGCGCGATATACGCTGCGATATCGTGGGCACCGCGCAGGACGCCGAGCATCTGATCGCGACGGTTGACTACGCGGCGGCCGTGCTTGATCTCGGCTTGCCCGATGAGGACGGCCTGGTGCTATTGAGAAGGCTGCGTGCGCGTCGCTGCAACCTTCCGGTGATCGTGCTCAGCGCGCGCAGCGAAGGCGAAATGCGCGTGCTGGGGCTGGAAAGCGGCGCGGACGATTACCTCGTCAAGCCGTTCTTGTTCGTGGAGCTGCACGCGCGGCTCGTCGCTATTCTGCGGCGCCAGGGCGGCTACATCGAGGACGTATTGCGCACCGCGAACCTCACGCTTGATACGCGCAGCCGAGAAGTTCGTGCCGGTGCCGAGCCGCTCTCGCTGTCGGTTCGCGAGATCGAGCTGCTTGAATTGCTTATGCGACGCACCGGCCATGTCGTGCCCAAACGCGTGCTGGCGGATCAACTGTTCGGCGCGAGCGACGCGCTGGGCTCGAACGCCGTCGACGTCTATGTTCACCGCGTCCGCCGCAAGCTCGAGGATTGCGCTGCGGTAAAGGTGCAGACGGTGCGCGGAATCGGATACATGCTATCCACCGCATGATGCGCCGACTTCCCCGCTCCCTTTTCGGCAAATTGTTGCTGGGGCAGATCGTGATCGTGGTGGTGATCGCGGTTGCGCTGCCGCTGCTGTTGTCCCGTATGCTCAACGATACGGCGGACGCCTTCGTCGCGGCGCGGCTGGAGCACGAGGCGAACACCTTTCTGAACGGCAGCATGGCTGATGGTCCGCCGGTTTTGCGCGACCGTGGCAACCGCTTCTTCGCCTTGTTCGATGGCGGCGGCACGGTGCTGATCGCGCGACCACAGGTGCTGCCTTTCGATCTCGCCGATCTCCCGCACGGCGCGAAGCAAACCTTCGCCACCTGGGGGCGTTATGATCTGCTCACTCGGCCGGTGAAGCTGTCAGGCGGCCGATCGGGCTGGATGGTGGTGGCGCAGGACCGCACCCATCCAGAGGAGATCGTCGACGATATCGTCCGCTCGTTTCTGCGGCGCTTTGCCTGGGTGATCGCCGCAGCGCTGCTCGGCTCGCTGCTGCTGTCGTTTATCGTGCTGCGCCACGTGACGGGTATGTTCCGTGATGCAGCGACCGATGCCGACGCGATCGGCCTTTCCCGCCTCGATGGGCGCATTGATGAGGCAAGGATGCCGAGCGAGGCGATGCCGCTCGTCCACGCCACCAATCGCGCGCTTGATCGGCTGGAGGCGGGCTATCGCGCGCAGGGCGATTTCGTCGGCAACGTCGCGCACGAGCTGCGGACTCCGCTGGCGCTGATCTCGCTTCGGCTGGAGCAGCTTCCCGTCTCGCCGGAACGCGAGCAGATCGGGCGGTCGGTCGATCAGGCCAATCACGTCATTCGGCAACTGATCGATCTCGCCGCGATCGATCGGCTGCACCCGCAGCTGGGCATGGTCGATCCGGCGGCGGTTGCGCGCGAAGCGGTGGAGGGGATGGTGCCGATCGTCTATCGTTCGGGCCACAGCATCGCGTTCGAGGAGCCGGAGCAGCCGCCCTGTCGCGTGCGCGGGGTGGCTGAACTGTTGTCAATCGCGGTCACGAACCTGATCGACAATGCAGTACGCCATACCCCGGCCGGATCGGCTATCGTGGTGTCTGCGGCGGCGGACGGCAGCCTGACGGTGGAGGATGACGGCCCGGGCCTGGCCGTGGATGCGCGCGACCCCGCTGCACGCCGGTTCCGCCGCGGCGACACGGCGCGAAGCGATAGCGCGGGACTTGGGTTTTCGATCGTCGAACGCATCGTCGGCGTCTGCGGCGGAAGCCTCGAAACCGGCCGCAGCGCCGCAGGCGGCGCGCTGCTTCGGCTTCGACTGGACCCGACGCCGCTGGCGTAGACCGGGCGCATCATGGTCATTAAGACGCGGCTTTGCGTCAGGAAAAGTGTTCATGTCGTCCGACCAGCCGTCAGCGGTCAGCATCACCGAATTGTTCACTATCGGCATCGGCCCGTCCAGCTCGCACACCGTTGGCCCAATGCGTGCCGCCAAGGCGTTTGCACGCGAAATGGTGGATGCGGGCATTATGCCGGTGCGGGTGCAATGCGAGCTGTTCGGCTCGCTCTCGCTGACCGGGCGCGGGCATCATAGCGATCGTGCCGTATTGCTTGGCCTGGCGGGCGAAACCCCCGAGACAGTGGATCCCGAGATGATCGACGCGATGATCGCCGCGATCGTGGCGGAGGGTCGGCTGACCCTGGACGCGCGCGCACCGGTCGCGTTCGACGTCACCCGCGACCTCTTGTTTCGCCCCAGCTTCCTGCCTGCGCATCCCAATGCGATGGTGTTCACCGCGACGTTTCACGATGGCAGCGAGTTGGCGCGGCGCTATTATTCGATCGGCGGCGGCGTGATCCGGCAGGAGGGAGCGGAGCCGGATCGTGCCAACCGCCGGCTGCGTCATCCTTTCGGTTCTGCGGCTGAACTGCTTGCGATCGGGATGGCGGAGGCGATGAGCGTCGCCGATATCGTCCGCGCGAACGAAGGCGCTTGGCGCGGGGATGTGGAAACCGACGCCTTCCTCGACCGCGTTCGCGATGCGATGTGCGCCTCCATCGAGCGCGGTTGCGCAGCGACCGGCGAACTGCCCGGCGGCCTCAGGGTGCAGCGCCGCGCGCGCGCGATCCGCGAGAAGTTGGCGGAGCGGGGGCCGCGCAGCGATCCGGGCCTGGTGTTCGAGTGGGTCAGCCTGTGGGCGCTGGCGGTGAACGAGGAGAATGCCGCTGGCGGCCGCGTGGTAACTGCACCCACCAACGGCGCGGCGGGCGTGATTCCAGCGGTGCTGCGCTATTACGAGACATTCGTCCATGGTGCGACGCGCGACGGCATGCGCCGGCTGCTGCTCACCGCGGCCGCAATCGGGATGCTTTACAAGAAGCGCGCGTCGATCTCGGCGGCTGAGATGGGGTGTCAGGGCGAGGTTGGCGTCGCCTGTTCGATGGCCGCGGGCGGGCTGGTCGCGGCGCTCGGCGGCAGCAACGCGCAAATCGAGAATGCGGCTGAGATCGGGATGGAGCACAACCTCGGCCTTACCTGCGATCCGATCGGCGGGCTCGTGCAGATTCCCTGCATCGAGCGCAACACGATGGGCGCGATCAAGGCGATCAACGCTGCCTATCTCGCGCTCCACGGCGACGGGAGGCACATCGTCAGCCTCGATCAGGTGATCGAGACGATGCGCCAGACCGGCGAGGATATGCGCTCTAAGTATAAGGAAACCAGCCTTGGCGGCCTGGCGGTGAACGTGGTGGAATGTTGAGAGAAGTATCGTTCCTGAATACGGACGCGGCGATGCCGCGCCGTAAGCGGTCGGCGGGTGATGAAGCACCCGCCGACGCCCGTGCCTGGCCGCCTCGCGGATAGCTTTGCTATCCGCGCGCGGGATCAGGCCGCGAACTGGTTCATCGTGTTGTGCGCGCCACCCGCCTTCAGCGCGGCTTCCCCGGCGAAATATTCCTTGTGGTCGTCGCCGATGTCCGAGCCGCTCATGTTCTGGTGCTTCACGCAGGCGATGCCTTGGCGGATTTCCTGCCGCTGCACACCTTTGACGTAGCCCAGCATTCCAGCCTCGCCGAAATATTCTTTCGCCAGGTTGTCGGTGCTCAGCGCTGCGGTGTGATAGGTCGGCAGCGTGATAAGGTGGTGGAAGATGCCAGCCCGCGCCGCCGCATCCTTTTGGAAGGTGCGAATCTTCTCGTCCGCTTCCGCCGCCAGTTCCGTGCCGTCGTAATCGACGCTCATCAGCCGTGCGCGATCGAAGGCTGACACATCCTTTCCTTCTCCCGACCACCGATCATAGACCTGCTGGCGGAAATTGAGCGTCCAGTTGAAGCTCGGCGAGTTGTTATAGACGAGCTTGGCGTTCGGGATCACCTCGCGGATGCGATCCACCATGCCGGCGATCTGCTCGATGTGCGGCTTCTCGGTTTCGATCCACAGCAGGTCCGCGCCATTCTGCAGGCTGGTGATGCAATCGAGTACGCAGCGATCAGCGCCAGTGCCCTCGCGAAACTGGAACAGGTTCGACGGGAGCCGCTTCGGGCGCATGAGCTTGCCGTCGCGCTCGATCACAACGTCGCCGCGCAGCGTGGAAAGGTCGCTGACCTCTTCGCAATCGAGAAACGCATTATACTGGTCGCCCAGATCGCCCTTCTCTTGCGAATAGGCGATCTGCTTGGTGAGGCCGGCGCCGAGCGAATCGGTGCGGGTGACGATGATGCCGTCCTCCACCCCTAGTTCGAGGAAAGCGTAGCGGCAGGCACGAACCTTCTGGAGGAAATCCTCATGCGGCACGGTGACCTTGCCATCCTGGTGGCCGCACTGCTTCTCGTCGGAAACCTGATTTTCGATCTGCAGCGCGCAGGCACCCGCCTCGATCATCTTCTTGGCCAGCAGATAGGTCGCCTCTGCATTGCCGAAGCCCGCGTCGATGTCCGCGATGATCGGCACGACGTGCGTCTCATAATTGTCGATAGCGTTGACGAGCCGCTGCGCCTCGACCTCGTTGCCGGTCTCCCGCGCATGATCCAAATCGCGGAACATCATGCCGAGTTCGCGGGCGTCCGCCTGCTTGAGGAAAGTGTAGAGTTCCTCGATCAGCGCCGGCACACTGGTCTTTTCGTGCATCGACTGATCGGGCAGCGGGCCGAAATCGCTGCGTAGCGCCGCTACCATCCAGCCGGAAAGATAGAGGTATTTGCCCTTGGTCGAGCCGAAATGCTTCTTGATCGAGATAAGCTTTTGCTGCCCGATGAAGCCGTGCCAGCAGCCGAGCGACTGCGTGTACGCCGCCGGATCGGCATCATAGGCCGCCATGTCGCGCCGCATGATACCAGCTGTGTAACGCGCAATATCAAGGCCCGTACGAAACCGGTTCTGCAATTGCATCCGCGCGACCGCTTCGGCATCGATGCCGTCCCATGTGCCGTTGAAGCCACGGATCAGCGCGTCGGCGCCGGCGATTTTTTCCTGATAGGTCACGGATGATGCTCCTTGGATGATAAATCGGGGGTGCTGGAATGTCCGCCGGCGTGCCGAGGCACGTCGGCGGACACCTTCCTCCCCAGGAAGTCGCGGGTCAGCCGAGCCGGCCGAGGCGATGATAGAGATTGGAGAATTTGGCCGAACGCGGATCGTCCGCGATCTGCTTCACGTAATTTGCGACCGCTTCTTTCATCAGCCCGAAATCTTCAGTCGAGAACACTGCGCGGCTGCGCTGGGGTTCCTTCGTCATGTCGTGGCTCCTGCTTCGTTCGGCGTGTTCGCCGGATGGCAGTGCGATAATCCACGAACGGTGGTGCGATCAGCCATATTCGCGCGCTAAAAGTGTCGCGCGGTCGCACGAAACAAGTTAATATCGGTAATATTGTAAATTAATTGACAGAAAGACCACGGATGGCGCGGGACAAATTGCTGGCGGGTCACGCGGTCAGGCGCTTGCGACGGCGCACTGGCCTGACGCAGGCCGCAATGGCGGAAATGCTAGGCGTTTCCCCGAGTTACCTCAATCTGATCGAGCGCAACCAGCGCGCCTTACCGGCCGGCCTGCTGGTCAAGATGGCGGAGCAGTTCGATTTTGACCCGCGCGCGCTGGCCGCGGGGGAGCCGGGCGGCGGTGTTGCGGCGATCCGGCGGCGTTTGGCGGACCCGTTATTCGCCGATCTGGAAATAGATCGCCACGAAATGGAGGAATGGCTCGCAACGTCGCCGGGCGGCGCCGAAGCGTTCGCGCGCGCCTTCGATCGAGCGGGCGTTGCCGGAGCGGTGGCCGGCGGATCCGCGCAGGACGATGTGATGACGGCCGTGCGCCGCGAGATAGAGCGCTGGCGCAATCACTTTCCGGATCTTGATGCGGCGGCCGAAATCCTGGCGGATGAGCTGCGGCTGGTCGGCGCGGATCTCTATGCAGCCCTGGTCGAGCGGCTGCGCGTCAAGCACGGCCTGTCGATCCGCATCCTGCCGTCGGACGTGATGCCGGATCTGTTGCGGCGTCTCGATCTCCATGCGCGACAGTTGCAGTTGAATGAGACGCTTGATCCGTCCGCCCGCATCATGGCGCTTGCCAGTCAGCTCGCACAGCTCGAAGCGCGCAGCGAGATTGATGCACTGGCGCGCGGCGCAACTTTCGTGGATCGTAATGCGGAGCGGTTGTTTCGTCGCCATCTTACGAACTATTTCGCCGCCGCGGTGATGATGCCCTATGTTCGCTTCCTGCGCGCGTGCGAAGCAACCGGCTATGACGTGAGTATGCTCGAGCGTCGCTTCGGCGCTAGCTTCGAGCAAGTGGCTCATCGTCTAACCACGTTGCAGCGGGTCGGCGCGCGCGGCCTCGCTTTCTTCATGATTCGCATTGATCGCGCCGGGCAGCTTTCGAAGCGCTACGCCGGGGCAAGCAGCGCGATACTGGCGCAGGCGCATGGCCGTTGCCCGTTGTGGCGGGTGCATCACGCGTTCGAGCGGCCTGGCGCATTGACCGTGCAGCTTGTCGAGCTGGAAGACGGGGGGCGTTGGTTCACGCAGGCGCGCGTTGTGAGCGCGCCGGGCGGTAGGGGGGACGCAGCGCCCGATGAGGTAATAGCGGAGTTTGCGATCGGGCTGGGCGTCGCGGCGGAGCAGGCGGGGAGCCTCGCCGCCGCGCGGGGGCTCGATCTAGCGGGCGCCGCGACGCCGATCGGCCTTGGCTGTCGCGCCTGCCTGCGCGCCGGCTGCCCGCAGCGTTCCGCCGCGCCCGATGGCCGCGCGCTCACCGTGAACGATCGTGAGCGCGGGCTTTCGGCGCTCAGTTTCGTGGAGGACTAGCATCCGTCCAGCCGAGGCCGAGCGCCTTCTGGATCGAGACATAATCGGCCGTCATCGCGGCGGTCGCCTGGCTCAGCGACTGCTCCGCCGCCACGCGCTGGCGCTCGGCGTCTAGTACGTCGATCAGCGTCGCGGTGCCGGCATCGAACCGTTGGCGCATCAGCGTGGTGGTCCGACTGGCGACGGCAAGGCTGCGCGCGGCGCTCGCCGCCGTCTGCCGCCGCGCGGCGTAGCGCGACAGCGAATCCTCGGCGTCTCTGAGCGCCCCGAGGACCGCGCCGCGATATTGCGCTGCCGCTTCGTCGCGCGCGCCTTCCGCCTGTCCGACCCGCGCCGCGTTGCGCCCGAAGTCGAGAAAATTCCACGAAAGCTGCGGCACAGCCAGCGCCGACAGTTTTCCCAGATCGAAGATATCGCCCGGTTTCGTGCCGCCGATCCCGATCAACCCCATGAAGCTCAGGCGGGGAAATTTCGCCGCTTCGGCGACGCCGATCTTGGCGGTCGCCGCGGCAAGCTGGCGCTCGGCGGCGCGTATGTCGGGGCGTCGCTGGAGCAGCGCGGTCGGATCGCCGATCGCGACTTCGGCAGGCGGCAGCGGCACGGCGCGCTTTTCGGCAAGGATCGAGTCGAGCGCGCCTGGCGCCTCGCCCGCAAGCACAGCCAGCGCATTGAGATAAGCGTCGCGCTCGGCGCTAAGCGGCAGGATCGCGGCGTCGCTCTGCTCGACCAGCCCCTGCAGCCGATCGACATCCAGCGCGGATGCGGTGCCCGCGGCCTCGCGCTGGCGGGTAAGCGCCAGCATCGCGCGCTGGCGCTCCGCCGCGTCGCGTGCCAGCACGATGCGCTGCTGCCGGTCGCGAAGATTGATGTAGGCCTGCGCCACCTCGGCGGTGAGGCTCACCTGCGCGTCGGCGACACTCGCCTCCGCCGCCCCGATCGAGGCGCGTGCCGCCTCCACCTTGCGACGCTGACCGCCGAACAGGTCGATTTCCCAGCTCGCGTCGAACCCGACGTTGTAGAAGTTGAGCGCAGTCGATCCCCCGCCGCCGCCGCCGGATTGCCCAAGGTCGATGCCAGGCAGTTGCGCGTGAAGATAGGTCGCCTGCGCGTTCGCGCTGGGCAGCGCGTTGGCGCGCTCGAGCCGCAGGGACGCGCGCGCCTGTTTCAGCCGCGCTTCCGCCACCTGCACGTTCGGATTGGCGGCAAGCGCGCGACGCTCCAGTTCGTCGAGCGTCGTATCGCCGAGCGCGCTCCACCATTGCGCCACCGTGGGCGCCGCGATGCTGGTGCCATCGGCGGCGCGGATGAAGGCGGCGCCGGGTCTTACCGCGCCGGCCGAGGATGGGCCGGCATAATCCGGCCCTACCGTGCAGGCGGCCAGCGCGACGAGCGGCAGGATTGCTAGGGGAGTACGCATGGCGAATGGGCCTCAGTGCATTGCGATCGACTGCCCCTTGGGCAGTGGTCGCAGGAACAGGACAAGGGGAACGACGATCACGATGCCGACCGCGAGAAGCCAGAAGATGTCGTTGAAGGTCATCACCAGCGCATCGCGCTGGATCGATCCGGCCAGGGTGCGCATTGCCGCATCGGGGCCGCCGAGCGCCTGGCCAAGCCCGGCGAGGTAATCCTGCAGCATTCCCGAATTGGCATCGAGCGTTTCCTCGATCCGACGGCTGTGCAGCCACGATCGCCGATCCTGGATCGTCGCGATGCCGGCCAGCGCGAACGAGCCGCCAAGGTTGCGCATCGCGTTGAACAGCCCCGCCGCATCGCCTGCATCCTCCGGGGGCACAGAGGCGATCGCCGCCTGATTGAGGAACAGGAAGGACAGGATCGTGCCCACCCCGCGCAGCAATTGCGATTCGACGAAAGCGCCGCCTGCCGATTGCGCCGTCAACACCGTGTCGATCCAGCAGCTTGTCGCCATGATGAGCAGGCCCGCGCCCACCGCGATGCGGATATCGAAATGCCGGATCATCAGTGGCGTGAACGGCATCAGCATCAGGCTGGGAATACCTGAAAGCAGCACGATCTTGCCGGACTGGAGCGCATCGTAATTGGCGATCGCGGCAAGGAACTGCGGGATCACATAGGAGGTGCCATAAAGCACCATGCCGACGACGATCCCCATCATCGCGACCGATCCGAATTGCCGATCGAGCAGCAGCTTGAGCTTGATGACCGGGCGGCGGGCGAACATCTGCCCGGCGAACAGCAGGACGAAGCCGATCGCGGAGACGAGCGATATCGTGACGATCTCGCTGCTCTGGAACCATTGCTCGCGCTGCCCCTCCTCCAGCACCACGGTGAGCCCGCCCAGCCCCAGCGCCAGCCCTGCGATCCCCATCCAATCGGCATTGAGCAACTCGCCGAGCTGCGCCTTGCGATGCGGCATCGTCAGCAGCAGCAGCGTCACCAGCGTGATGCCGACTGGCAGGTTGATGAAGAACGCATAGTGCCAGCTGACATTCTCGGTCAGCCAGCCACCGACCAGGGGGCCAAGCACCGGCCCCAGAATCGCGGTAACGCCGAACAGCGCGTTGCCGATCGGTTGCTGCGCCCGTGGCAGGCGCGTCGCGATGATCGTCATCGCGGTGGGAATCAGCGCCCCGCCGGTAAACCCTTGTCCGACACGCCCGATAATCATCATCGTCAGGTTGGTCGAAATCCCGCACAGCATCGAGAAGCCGGTAAACAAGGTCGCCGCAATCAACAGGAACGTGCGGAGCCCAAGCATGCGCTCCAGCCATGCCGAGAGCGGAATGATGATGATCTCGGCCACCAGATAGGCGGTCGCGATCCACGTGCCCTCGGTCGCGCTCGCACCGATTTCGCCCTGGATGGTGGGCAGCGAGGAATTGACGATCGAGATGTCGAGCGTCGCCATCATCGCGCCGAGGCTGCCCGCGCCGACGGCCAGCCACGCGGCCGCATCGGCGCGCTCGGGCAGCCCCTGTGTCGCCGCCGCCGGTGTATCCGACGCGCCGACGGTGGTGGCGTTCATTGGCCGATCCGCTCGTTGTGTTGCTGCTGCTCGCGCTTGATGCGATCGGCCGCGCCCTTTGCGGAACGCGTATCGACGCTCACGTCCACGGACATGCCGGGCACCAGCAGCGCGCGCGTTTCAGGGCCAGGGCTGATTGCGATCCGCACCGGCACGCGCTGGACGATCTTGGTGAAGTTGCCCGTCGCGTTCTGTGGCGGCAGGATCGAGAATTGCGCGCCCGTGCCGGGCGAAACGCTGGCGACCCGCCCGGGGATCTCCACACCCGGCAGCGCATCGACGCGGACGGAAACCGGCTGTCCGACGCGCATCAGGCCAAGCTGCGTCTCCTTGAAATTGGCGTCGATATAAAGACCGCGCACCGGCACGACCGTCATCAGCCGCGTCGCGGCCTGCACGAACTGCCCTTGCCGTACGGTTTTGTTGCCGATGCGGCCGTTGATCGCGGCTCGGATCAGGGTTGCGCCCACATTGGTGTCGGCGGCGGCGAGCTGCGCGCGCGCCCCTTCGCCTTGCGCCAGCGCCTGTTTCACCTGCGCTTGCAACGTGCCGACGCGCCGCCGCGCGCTCACGACCGCAGCCCGAGCGGCGGCGACCTTCGCGTCGGCCTGCGTCGCCTGACTCTTTAGTTGCGACAGTCGTTCGCGCGTTTCGGCGCCGGTCGCGGCGAGTGGCTGATACCGAGACACTTCATTATGCGCGAATGCCGCATCGGCGCGCGCGGCGACCAGGTCGGCTTGCGCACGCGCTATGTCGGCCTGTTGTTCACCAATCTGCGCGCGAACACCGGCCGCATTGGCGTTAGCCACGTCGATCTGCGCCCGGCTCTGCGCTGCCTGCGCATTATAATCGCGCGAATCGATCTGCAGCAGCGGCTGCCCCGCAGTCACCGTCTGGTTATCGGCGACGAACACCTTTTCGACATAACCGGAAACCTTGGGCGACACCGTTACCGCATCGGCCTGGACATACGCGTCATTTGTCGATTGCTGGTATTTGCCATAACTTTCGTAGCGCAACAGAAACGCGATCCCGCCGATCACAACAAGCGCGATTACGATGATGAGGATCAGGCGAACACGCGGTTTCTTCAGCGGGGAGACGCGCTCCTCCGTGGGCTGAGTCGCGGTGTTTTCGGGCGTTTGGTCTGCCATGGGAGTATCCGGGGTCGATTGCTGTCGTTTCAAATGCTCGCAGTTGCAGCATAATGCAAGACCATGTAATGAGGTTCCTCATGAAAAGCGACGATCAGCTCATCAAGAACCTCGCCAGCGCCTATCTCCAGATACATCGCCGTCTCAATCGGGCGCTGACACAACAGGGCGCCTCGCTGACACGCACCAAGATGCTGCTGTTCATCCGGGCGCGCCAAGGCGCGGCGCGCGCCGCCGACATCGCCGAACTGTTCGATCTTGCGCCGCGCACAGTCACGGAAGCGCTGGACGGCATGGAGCGCGACGCGCTGATCGCTCGCGCCGCAGACCCGGATGATCGCCGCGTGAAGCGAATCGCTATCACCGCGGCCGGCGCGCGGATGCTGGAAGCGACGGAGCCGCTGCGACAGAAAGTGTTGTCGGCGCAGCTCACCGCGCTCAGCGACGAGGAACATGCACAATTGACCTGCCTCCTCGGCAGGCTTGTCGAGTCGCTCGACGAGGCATGATGCTGGCGGAATCGCGTGCTTGCGTCTTTGCGCGCACGTGATAGGCTCTCACTCTTCCAACGCAAGATGCCGACAGAGCATTGCACTGGAGAGGAGACGGATAATGGAACGGATCAATTCCGGCGTGTGCGAGTGCAATGTTGGCCTGCTCGCCTGTGCCAGCGGCATCGCAATGGCGATCTTTGGCGTGGCGTTCGCGCTGCTGGGCTGATCGCCCGTAGTTATTCCCGCCGCTGATCTCCCGCATCACGATTCGCGCCGGCTGTCCGCCGCGCCTGGGATCCTTTCGAAATTTCATTCTTCATCGCGTCGGTAGCGCAGCGCGTCCACCAGCACGCATGATCGCTGCGGCCGGGGCCAGCGTGTCAGCAGCCTTTTCCCTGCCCCGGAATCAAGAGCTTCACGATGGCTTGCGCGCCGACCCCGATCGCATAGCCGATGAGACGATCGTAAAATGAAGTGAAAATGAACTCAATCGGTCGATCGATGTAACCGAAGTGTCACCGGGATGCCGCGCGACTGACATAGGGCCGCCCTCGGCGGGCCGATGCAGCCCGTGTTTGGGGAAACATCTCATGACGATTCTTTCGCGGACGCGGCTGCGTCTTCTCGCCGGTGCTGCGCTTTTCGCGCTGCCGGTCTCGGCGCATGCAACGCCTGCGCCTGTCGCGGATGCCGCGCCGGCTGAAGCTCCTGCCGCAACCGACGATTCGGGCATCAAGGATGTCGTCGTCACCGCGACCAAGCGCGAGACGAGCCTGCAGAAGACGCCGATCGCGATCAACGTGGTCGACACGCAGGTCATCAAGGATCGCCACGTCCAGAGCCTTTACGATCTTGCCGACGGTGCCGTGCCGTCGCTGCGTATCGCCACGTTCGAGGCGCGGCAGTCCGCGCTCACGATCGGCATCCGCGGCATCGTGCCGCTCGACGCGAATCAGCCCGCGCGCGAGCAGGGCGTCGGCATCTACGTCGATGGCGTCTATATCGGTCGCCAGCATGGTTTGAACGCCGCGCTGTTCGATCTGGAGCGGATCGAGGTGCTGAAGGGGCCGCAAGGCACGCTGTTCGGCCGCAACACCGAAGGCGGCGCGCTGAGCATCGTTTCGAAAGCGCCATCGGGCGTGTTCGACATGCGCGTTACCGCGGGCGTCAGCAATTATGGCGGCTATAATGCCGATGCGCACGTCGATCTGCCCGAATATCACAATTTCAGCGTGAAGCTGGATGGTGTGGTCCAGTATCAGGGGCCGACCACCAAGAATCCGATGCCGGGCCAGGCCGGCTGGAACTCGTTCAATCGTCGCGGCGGTCGTGCCGCCGTGCGCTGGAAGCCGACAAGCAACATCACCAACGATTTCTCGTACGACACCGGCTATGACGCGAACACGCCATTCTACAGCCAGCTGCTGAACTACAATCCGAACAATTGCGCCGCTGGCTCCCAGGCGTCGCAGCCGGCCTGCTATCTGCCAGGCACCAATTACACGAACCTCACGGGCACCGTGAAGCCGCTGTCGCCGCTGGTCGTCGTGAACGGCCAGACGCGCATGACCGTAGCCGACATCGGCGTTCCGCAGCAGGAAAGCATCGATAAAACGCACGGCTTCACCAACAACTTCAAGTGGAGCGCCTCGCCGGAGATCGAACTGCGCTCGATCACCGCATGGCGGGGGGTTACGGCTACGCAGTGGGATAACAGCGGCGGGGCGCATCGCGTGCCGGTCTATTCCCCCAATGGCGCGTTCAGCCGCTACAGCCTCGCCAACCTGCGCCAGACGCAGTTCAGCCAGGAATTCCAGGCCGTCGGCTCGATCAGCAGCATCGATTACGTGGCCGGCCTCTATTATTTCAACGAGCACGTCAGCGACAACGCCGCCACGCCCAATTCCAATATCTGGAATGCGGACGGCACCGGCTACACGATCAACCCGGCGATCTACACCAACCCGTTCGCCACGATCGATCGCGCGTCCGAAGTATGGTCGAAGAGCTATGCCGCCTACGGCCAGGCGACCTGGAACGCGACCGATTCGCTCCACCTCACCGTCGGTGGCCGCTACACCAACGACAAGAAGCGCGGCGTCCTGCACTTCTCGCGCGGCGTAAACTACGATACCAACCCGACCGTCGCCGCCGCTGCCGGCTACGCACCGCTCGACAAATCGTGGAACCGCTTCAACCCGATGGCGACGGTGGCCTATGACGTGAGCGACGACGTGCACGTCTATGCCAAATATGCCACCGGATATCGCGCGGGTGGCGCGAGCTCGCGCACGTCCAACTATCAGCCGTTCAACCCGGAAGACGTGAAATCCTATGAAATCGGCCTGAAGGCGGATTTCTGGGATCACCGCGGCCGCCTGAACCTGGCCGGCTACATCATGGACCGCAAGGACAGCCAGGTCGATATCAGCTCGATCCAGCCGCTCGGCGCGAGCAACTTCAACAACCTCGTGACGATCAACGCCCCCGGCATCACCAAGATCCGCGGGATCGAGGCCGATCTCACGCTGCGGCCGATCGATGGCCTGACGCTGACGGGCTCCTATGCCTATACCTACACGCGCATCCCGCCCGTGCTGATTACGGCGACCGCCGGCGGCCTCACCACGAGCGTGTACCAGAACTTCTACATCGTCTTCACCCCGCGCAACGCCGCGAGCGGCGCGGTCGATTACGAGGTTCCGGTCGGCGGCGGAGACGCGAAGATCCGCTTCCACCTCGATGCCAATTACTCGCAGTCGACGCAGGCGTTCGACCAGTTCGCCACCCACAATGACGCCTCGTTCCTCGTGAACGGCCGCGTCTCGCTGGCGGATATCGATCTGGGCGCTGGCGGTCAGAAGGTGACGTTCTCGCTGTGGTCGCGCAACCTGTTCAACGCGCAATATGTGTTCCGCCGCGATCCGTCGAACAGCCTGCCGGGCGCGCCGTCCAGCAGCGTGACGACGGGTAGCGTGAACAACATCCTGGGCGATTACGGCAACTTCAACGCGCCGCGCACCTTCGGCGTCGAGGCGACGTTCCGCATGTAACGGCGTTTTCCCCGATCGCGTGGCTCCCCTGCACGCGCGGTCAGTTCTCAGGCCCGGCCCGTCCTTTTTGTCGAAGGCGCGCCGGGCCTTTTTTCTATGCGACGCGCGCGATTGTCAGCACCGCGCGCAGGCCGGGGCGTGCCTGCTCCAGATCCAGCCGGCCGCGATGCAGCCCGGCGATCGCCTGCACCAGCGGCAGGCCAAGCCCATGCCCGCGCGCATGGCGGCTCGGCTCAAGCCTGCCGAACCGGCGCAGCGCGGTCGCCTGCTGCGCGGCGGGTATTCCCGGTCCGTCGTCGCGCACCGTCAGCCGGACGTGGCTGTTACCGCTGCACACGGAGAGGGTGATCGTGGTGCCGGCGGGCGTATGGCACAGCGCGTTTTCCACCAGGTTGATGAGCGCCTGGCTGAGCAATTGCCGATCCCCATCGATATCGGCACGATCACAATCGCCGACGACCAGAAGATGCCCGGATTCGGCGGCGACCGGCGCCATCATCTCCCCGAATTCGGCGACCAGGCCGCCAAGATCCAGCCGGGTGAAGCCGGCGCGGCGATCGCCCCCCTCTACCTCCGCAATGCGAAGCGCGGCGTTGAACATCGCGAGCAGCGCATCGCACTGCGCAAGCGTTTCCGCGATCTCGTCCTGAAGCGCCGCCGCTTCGCGGCGACCGGCGATCAGCGCAAGCCTGCTGCGCAGCCGCGCGAGCGGCGTGCGCATGTCATGCGCGATATCGTTGCTGACGTTGCTGATCTCGGCCATCAGATCGGCGATGCGATCGAGCATGCGGTTGAAGGTGGCCGCCTGTTCGGCGAAGGCATCGCCGCTGGGATCGACCGGCAGCCGCCGCCGCATGTCGCCATCGATGATCGCAAGCGCGGTTTCCCGCACTTCGCCGATGCGCCGGCTGACCAGCGACACGAACACGACCGCGCCCGCGACGACGATCGCGACGATCAGCGCGAACCCGAAGAGATAGAGCCGCCCGCGTGCCGCGCCTTCCTCGTCGATCGGGTCCGTTTCCGCGATCGTGGTGAGCCGCAGCCCGCCGCCGGCGTCGCGCACCAAAGCCCGCCCGGTCGACAGCCCGGCGATCCTGGCTTCGCGCGCCAGTGACGAGAAGCCGATCGGCAGCGATCGGGCCGGATGCACGTTGCCGCCCAGCCAGCGCCCGTTCGCATCGGTCAGCGCGAAGCCGACATCGGCGGTGTCGCGATCGCGCGAGAGCGCGGCGATACGGCTGGTGATCGCGGCTACGTTGCCGGGCGGCGAGGCGCTGATAACGCCATCCGCCAATGCCGCGATGCGCTTGTCGACCAGTTCGACGATCGCGCGCTGCATGGCGCGGTGCGTCGCAAACCCGGTCAGCGCCACGGCGACGAAAAACGCGGCAAGGAAAGCGAGCGTCAGCGATCGCAGCGATCGCAGCGCCGGCACGATCAATCGCGCAACATGTAGCCGATGCCGCGCAGCGTGACGATCGGATCGCTTTCCCCATCCCCGATCAGCTTGCGTCGCAGCGCGCGGATCTGGACATCGACGATGTTGGTGGTCGGCTCGAAATCATAGCCCCACACCCGCTCGATCAGCATCGCGCGCGTCAGCACCGTGCCGGCGTTGCGCGCCAGTTCGGCCAGCAACTGCAATTCCAGCCGGACGAGATCGAGCGGACGATCGTTGCGCCACGCGCGAAACCGGGTCGGGCTCACCACGATGTCACCCGCGCGAACCGTATCGCCATCGCCGGTGGTCCACTGCCGCCCGCGCAACAGCGCCTTAAGCCGCGCGTCAAGCTCGATCGCGGGCGTGGGCTTCACGACATAATCGTCGGCGCCCGCATCCAGCCCCTCCACCTTTTCCGCCGAGCGGCCGAGCGCGCTGAGCATCACGACGGGCAGCCGCTTGCCGCCCTCCCGCAGCCGGCGAATGACTTCGGTGCCGTCCATCTGCGGCAACATGCGATCGATGATCGCGGCGTCGAACGGTTCGCGATCCGCCGCCTGCAGCGCCACCGCGCCGCTCGCCGCCACCGTCACCTCATGATCGAGCGCGCGCAATTCCTCGGCCAGCGTCGTCGCATAATCTTCGTCATCCTCCACCAGCAGCAGGTTCATCCTCGATCTCCACCACCGTGCATCACTGCCGACATATGGCCGGCGCGGCACAAGGCAAGTGACAGTTCTGTCATTGACTCGCGCGGCGCTTTCGCGTGGTGGAAGAAGGCGGGAGAGGCGAGGGACGAAATGGGCGTGACGGGTGAGCGTTTCGATGTGCTGATCGTGGGCGGCGGGCATGGCGGCGCGCAGGCCGCCGTGGCGCTCAGGCAGCGCAAGTTCGCCGGCACGATCGCGATCGTCGGCGACGAGCCGGAGCTTCCCTATGAGCGGCCGCCGCTGTCGAAAGACTATCTGTCGCGCGAGAAGGAATTCGAACGCATCCTGATCCGCCCCGCGACCTTCTGGGCGGAAAAGCAGGTGGAGATGCTGCTCGGGCATCGCGTCGCCTCGGTCGATCCCGCCGCGCATCGGGTGACGGCGGCGGACGGCATGGCGATCGGCTATGGCACGCTGATCTGGGCGACCGGCGGCAGCCCGCGCCGTCTGACATGCGACGGCCACGCGCTCGCGGGGGTTCATGCGGTGCGCACGCGCGCCGACGTGGACCGGCTGATGGGCGAACTGGAGACGACCCGCCGCGTGGTGGTGATCGGGGGCGGCTATATCGGGCTGGAGGCGGCGGCGGTGCTGTCGAAACTCGAAAAGCAGGTGACGGTGCTCGAGGCGCTGCCGCGCGTCCTGGCGCGCGTGGCGGGCGAGCCGCTGTCGCGCTTCTACGAGGCGGAGCACCGCGCGCATGGCGTCGAGGTGCGGCTGGGCGCGACGGTATCGTGCATCGAGGAGCGCGACGGCGCGGTCAGCGGGGTGCGGCTTGCCGATGGCGAGGTGCTGCCATGCGAGATGGTGATCGTCGGCATCGGGATCGTCCCGGCGGTGGAGCCGCTGCTCGCGGCCGGCGCGACTGGCGGCAACGGGGTCGATGTGGACGCGTTTTGCCGCACCAGCCTGCCCGATATCTACGCGATCGGCGATTGCGCCGCGCACGCGAACGGCTTTGCCGGCGGCGCGCACATCCGGCTCGAATCGGTGCAGAACGCGAACGATCAGGCGACGACCGTGGCGAAGGCGATCATGGGAGAGCCCGTCCCCTATGATGCGGTGCCATGGTTCTGGTCGAACCAATATGACCTGAAACTGCAGACGGTGGGCCTTTCGACCGGCCACGATCAGGTCGTGCTGCGCGGCGATACGGCGACGCGATCGTTCAGCCTGCTCTATCTGAAGCAGGGCCGCGTGATCGCGCTCGACTGCGTCAACGCCACCCGGGACTATGTGCAGGGCCGCGCGCTCGTGCTGGCCGGTTCGGTCATCGCGCCGGAGCGGCTTGCCGATGCGTCCGTTCCGCTTAAGGAACTGGCGACAGCCTAGCTACAGGAGCATCCAATGAAGACCCGCGCCGCCGTCGCATTCGAGGCGAAGAAGCCGCTGGAGATCGTCGAGCTGGACCTCGAAGGGCCAAAAGCCGGCGAGGTGCTGGTGGAAATCATGGCGACCGGCATCTGCCACACCGACGCCTACACGCTCGACGGCCTGGACAGCGAGGGGCTGTTTCCGAGCGTGCTGGGCCACGAAGGCTGCGGGATCGTGCGCGAGGTGGGGCCGGGCGTCACCAGCGTTGCGCCCGACGATCATGTCATCCCGCTCTACACGCCGGAATGCCGCCAGTGTAAATCCTGCCTAAGCCAGAAGACGAACCTGTGCACCGCGATCCGCGCGACGCAGGGCAAGGGGCTGATGCCGGACGGCACGAGCCGCTTCAGCTACAAGGGGCAGACCATCTTCCATTACATGGGCTGCTCCACCTTCTCGAACTTCACCGTGCTGCCGGAGATCGCGGTGGCCAAGATCCGCCCGGACGCGCCGTTCGACACGAGCTGCTATATCGGTTGCGGCGTGACCACCGGCGTCGGCGCGGTGGTCAACACCGCCAAGGTGGAGCCGGGCGCCACCGTTATCGTATTCGGCCTGGGCGGGATCGGCCTCAACGTGATCCAGGGCGCGAAATTCGCGGGCGCCGCGCGCATCATCGGCGTCGATATCAACCCGGACCGCGAGGAATGGGGCCGCCGCTTCGGGATGACCGATTTCGTCAACCCGAAGAACGTGGGCGATATCGTCCAGCATCTGATCGCGCTCACCGACGGCGGCGGCGATTACACGTTCGATTGCACCGGCAACACCGTCGTGATGCGGCAGGCGCTGGAAAGCGCGCATCGCGGCAGGGGCGAATCGATCGTCATCGGCGTGGCCGAAGCGGGCAGGGAAATCGCGACGCGGCCGTTCCAGCTTGTCACCGGGCGGGTGTGGAAGGGCACCGCCTTCGGGGGTGCGCGCGGGCGGACGGACGTGCCGAAGATCGTCGACTGGTATATGAACGGCCTGATCGAGATCGATCCGATGATCACGCACCGGTTGTCGCTGGAGGACATCAACAAGGGTTTCGACCTGATGCACGCCGGCGAGAGCATCCGCTCGGTCGTCGTTTACTGACGCGATGGAGACCGTTTCCACCAATCGCGCGTTCGGCGGCACACAGGGCGTCTATCGCCATGCGTCGTCGGCGACGGGCACGGAGATGACCTTCTCCGTCTATGTCCCGCCGCATGAGGAGGGCGATCGGCTGCCGGTGATCTGGTATCTGTCCGGCCTCACGTGCACCCACGCCAATGTCACCGACAAGGGCGAGTTCCGCCGCGCCTGTGCGGAACTGGGCGTGATCTTCGTCGCGCCGGATACGTCGCCGCGTGGCGAGGGTGTGCCCGACGACGCCGACGCGGCCTATGATTTCGGGCTGGGCGCGGGCTTCTATGTCGATGCGACCGAGGCGCCGTGGGCGGCAAACTATCGCATGTGGTCCTACGTCGCCGACGAATTGCCGGCGCTGGTCGCGGCGAACTTTCCGGTGGATGCGGCGCGGCAATCGATCATGGGCCATTCGATGGGCGGGCATGGCGCGCTGACGATCGGGCTGACCTTCCCGGATCGCTATCGCGCCGTCTCCGCCTTCGCGCCGATCGTCGCGCCATCGCGGGTGCCGTGGGGCGAGAAGGCGCTGGGCGGCTATCTCGGGCCGGATCGCGCGGCATGGCGCAAACACGATGCGGTGGCGCTGATCGAGGACGGCGCGCGCGTGCCGGCGCTGCTGGTCGATCAGGGCGCGGCGGACCAGTTTCTGGAAAACCAGCTCAAGCCCGATCTGCTGGCCGACGCATGTGCACAGGCCGGCATCCCGCTGACGCTCAGGATGCAGCCGGGTTACGACCACAGCTATTATTTCATCTCAACCTTCCTGGCCGACCATCTGCGCTGGCATGCGGAGCGGCTGCGCTGACGGTCAGCTCTGGCTCGGGTCGATGTCTTCCGGGCCGGCGCCCTCGGGCGGGGCGATATTGCGATGGACGCGGACCCCGGCGCTGAGCGCGGATCGGGCGATCGCCGGCGTGCTCCGCGCGGCGAGCGCGGCGCCGGGCGTCGGGCCGGCGGGGGCAACCGCGCCGCTGCGGTGGATCGTCACCGACCCGACTGTTTCGTTGCCAGCGGTGATAGCGGCGGTGGCAGCGCCGCCCGCCGCCTCGCGGTGCACCGTCACGCCGAACTGATCGCCGGCGGCGGCGATCGTCGTGCCGATCTCCGGCTCCACGCCCTCATAGCGCTGCCGGAAAGCGAGCGCGTTCTCCATCCCGTCGCGCCAGCGATAGAAGATATGCGCCCCCACCGCCCCGATGCGCGTCAGGCTCGACGCCCACCATGGCAGCACATAATTGGCGTGATAATGCGTGGCGGACCCGATCGGCGCGTAGACGTCGCCGGACAGCGCGGCCGCCGCCACCGCGCGCGCGCGCGCCCAGGCATTCGGATCGCGCGGGCGGGTCATCGATCCGTCGCAGGTGAAGCTGAACTGGCAGCCGGTGCTGCGGTTCGATCCCTGATAGACGACGCCGCACACGCTTTTGGGAAAAGCACGGTCGCGCACGCGGTTTAGCACCACCTGCGCCACGGCGCGCTCGCCATCCACGGGTTCGGATCGTGCCTCGTAATAGACCGCCTGCGTCAGGCAATCGAGCGCACGGCCGGCATCGTCGGCGGATTGCTCGCCCGCCTCGAAGGCGGGGGCGGCGTTCAGCACCGCTGGTCGCGCGAGCTTCGCCAGCGCGGCTTCCTCGACGATGTTTGTCGGCACATCCAGCGCCAGCCGCTGGAGCAGCTCGCGCGGGTTCTTCACCGGGCGCGCGGCCGCCGTTCCCGGTGCCGGCGCGTAATTCGGCGCCTCCGCCTTGGGCACGCACGACGTGGCCAGCACGAGAGTGGGCACAGCAAGGAAGATGGGCCTCAGCATCGGCTCCGGCACAGGTCAGGCATGGGGCCGGAGTAAAGCAGCGCGGCTAAGACGCGGTTAACGGCACGGTGCGCGGCTTGCGGGCGGCCCCCGATTGCCTCACACCCCGGGCATACGAGCGGAAGAGGGGCGACGATGCAGCAGAAGCGCGCGCTGGGGATATGGGCCGCGCTGGCGCTCGTCGTCGGCAACATGATCGGCTCGGGCATCTATCTGCTGCCCGCCACGCTGGCGCCGCTGGGCGCCAATGCGCTGATCGGCTGGGGCGTGACGATCGCGGGGGCGATGTGCCTGGCGTTCGTCTTCGCACGGCTGGCCGCGACGATACCGGCGGCGGGCGGCCCCTATGCTTTCGCCACGGCGGCGTTCGGCCCGACAGCCGGCTTCGCCGTGGCGTGGAGCTATTGGGTGCTGGTGTGGGCGGGCAACGGCGCGGTGGCGGTGGCGGTGGTGAGCGCGCTGAGCGTGCCGTTCCCCGCGATCGGCAGCGGCCTGCCCGCGATGGCGCTGGCGCTGGCGCTGATCTGGGGGCTGGTGGCGGTGAACATCCGCGGCGTCGGCCTTGCGGGCCAGGTGCAGGTGGTGACGGCGGGGCTCAAGCTCGTGCCGCTGGCGGGCGTGATCCTGCTGGCGGCGTGGCTGCTGCTGGGCGACGGATCGGGCGCGCTGGCGACGAATGCCCCGGTGCCGATTGGCGCGAGCGCGGTGGCGGGGGCGGCGGCGCTTACCTTCTGGGGCTTCCTGGGTGTCGAATCGGCGACCGTGCCTGCCGACAAGGTGGAGAATGCCGCGCGCGTGGTGCCGCTGGTCACGCTGGCGGGAACCGCGCTCACCGGCCTCGTCTATTTCGCGGTGGCCGCCGCGATCGCGCTGATGATGCCGCGCGCGGAGGTCGCCGCCTCGCCCGCGCCGGTGGCGGCATTTCTCGCGCGCTCTTTCGGGCCCGGAACGGGCGATCTGGTGGCGCTGTTCGCCGCGATCAGCGCCTTCGGCGCGCTCAACGGCTTCATCCTGCTGCAGGGCGAAATGCCATGGGCGATGGCGCGCGGCGGCGTTTTTCCCGCCTGGTTCGGGAAGGAGACGCCGCAGGGCACGCCGGCGCGCGCGCATCTCGTCTCGGGCGTGCTCGTCACGCTGGTGATGGCGCTGAACTATGGCGGGGGGACCGGGGCGCTGTTCGAGGAGATCGCCTCGCTCAGCCTCGCCGCCGGGATGCTCGCCTATCTGGCGAGCGCGTTGGCCGCGCTCAAGCTGCTGCGCGGCGATATCCCAGCGCGGATCGCGGCAGTGATCGCCGCGGGCTTCGTCGCGTGGATGACATATGGGCTGGGGCTGAAAGCCGACCTGTGGGGGCTGGCGCTGCTCGCGCTTGGCCTGCCCGTCTATTGGTGGGTACGGCGCGGATAGGGATCGGACGGACCGAGCCGGCGCGCGGCGATCGCGAGGCCCGCGGCCGCCACGGCCGCAAGCGCCAGGCTAACCGATCCGATGCGCGGATAGAGCAATGCGCCCCCGATCGCGCCGGCAAGCAGCCCAAGCCACAGCCGCAGATAGGGCGCCCACCCGACCGGATCGTCGCCCAGCAGCGCCGCCGCGATCCGCTGACCGAGCTTCACGAGCGTTCCGGTCATATAGGTGACGCCAACCGACACCTCGCCGTCGCGCAGGAATACGTTGTTCGCCGCGCCCATCGCGACCGCCATCGGCAGCGCCGCCAAGCCGCCCGTCACGAACCGGTCGAGCACGGCCGCCACCGCTAGCAGCGCGGCGGTGAGCGACAGCACCGCCACCTTGCGCGCCGTGCCGGTCGCCGCCGCCACCAGTGCCCCGCCGATCACGCCGGCGAGGAATGCGGCGATCAACGCGGCGGCCATCGCCGTCACCGCCGAACCGGTCGCCAGATCCACCGCCATCCGCGTCGTGTTGCCGCTCATGAACGAGACGAACATGCCGCCCAGCTTCACGAAGCCGATCGCATCGACAAAACCGGCCAGTGCCGCGAGCGCGGCGGCGAGCGCCTGATGGCGGCGATCGTAGCGGTCCATTCTTCCCCCGGGCGCGAAAATATCGCCGTCAGATAGGCAGAAAACGCCCGAGAAGCGAACGATCGCGCAGTATCTCGTGCGCGGCATTGTGCCCCGGCGCACCCGTGACCCCGCCGCCCGGATGCGTGCCCGAGCCGCACATGTACAGCCCCTTCACCGGCGCGCGATAATCGCCGTGACCCAGCACCGGGCGGGCCGCCCAGAGCTGATCGAGGCTCATATGGCCGTGGAAGATATCACCGCCGATCAGCCCGAACTTTCGCTCGAGATCCAGCGGCGAATGGATCTGCCGCGCGATCACGCTCGCCTTGAAATTGGGGGCATGATCATTGACCGTATCGATGATGAGATCGGCGACTTCCTCGCGCACGTCATCCCACGAGCGTCCACCGGACAGCACCGGCGAGAATTGCTGGCAGAACAGGCTGGCGACATGCTGCCCCGGCGGGGCGAGCGTGCCGTCGACGGTGGACGGCAGCTTCATCTCCACGATCGGTTTCCTCGACCAGCCGAGCTGCTTCGCATCGTCGAACGCCTGATCCATATAGTCCATGCCGGGGGCGATGATGATGCCGGCGGTATGGTGTTCGGCCTTGTCCTTGCCGGGCAGCACGGTGAAATCGGGGAGTTCGGATAGCGCGACGTTCATGCGGAACGTGCCCGAGCCGAGCTTGTAATTGTCGATTCGCCGCAGGAAATCGGCGGGCAGATCGCTGCCGTCCACCATGCGGCGATAGAGCAGCGCCGGGCCGACATTGGCCGCGACGATCGGCGCGGCAATCTCTTCCCCGCTCTCCAGCCGCACGCCCGCCGCCTTGCCGCCATCGACCAGCACGCGATCGACCGGCGCCTCTAGCGTGATCTCGACGCCGGCATCCTCGCACGCGCGCGCCATCGCCTGCGTGATCGCGCCCATCCCGCCAACCGAATGGCCCCATGCGCCAAGCTTGCCGTTCACTTCGCCGAACACGTGATGGAGCAACACATAGGCCGAGCCGGGGGTGGAAACGCCGGCGTAATTGCCGACCACGGCATCGAAGGCGAAGGCTGTCTTGACGTGATCGTCCTCGAACCAGCCATCGAGGAAATCGCGTGCGGATTTGGTGAACACGTCGAGCAGGTCGCGCTGCGCCTCGATCCCCATTTTCGCCAGCGGCCAGCCCTGCGTCGCGCCGGACATCAGTGCGCGCAGGCCCCCGCCGACATTGGGCGGCACCTTCAGCGACAGATCGCGCAGCACCTGCGCCACCTTCTCCAGCGCGGCATCGTAATGCGGGTAGGTTTCGGCGTCCTTCCGGCTGAAGCGCGTGAACTCCGCCTGCGTGCGCAGCGTGCCGCCGCCGAGCTTCAGATAGGTATCCGCGAACGGGAAGAAATTGCTGATCGTCCGCTCGATGATGCGATAGCCGTAATCGTGCAGCTTCATGTCCGCGATCACCTTGGGGCGGAGCAGGCTGACGGTGTAGCTGGCAGTCGAATTGCGGAAACCGGGGTGGAATTCCTCGGTCACCGCCGCCCCGCCCACGATGTGTCGCCGTTCGAGCACGCGGACCTTCAGCCCGGCGCGGGCGAGATAGAAGGCGCAGACGAGGCCGTTATGCCCGCCGCCGATGATGATCGCGTCGTATTTCCTGGTCATGTCGATCCCCCTGATTCCTATGCGTCGATCGCGCGCGGCCGGCGCGACCAGCCCGGCGCGGGCGCGCGCTGGAGCCGTGCCTCGGGAATGCGCTGCCTGATCTTGGCCGCGAAGGAGCGCAGGCACACTTCGCTCGCGCCGATCGGGCCGGCGGTGTAGCTCTGCGATGCCATGCCCTGCTGCACGCGCTCGATCAGCCAGGTATCCTCGGCGTTCACCACGCGATTGATCCGCCAGTTCGCGTAGCGCGCCAGCTTCATCTCGCGGCGGTCATCGGGCAGCGCGAAGCACATCTCACGCAGCACGCAGGTGGTGGGCGAGAGCGGCAGCCACTGCATGAAATCGATCTGGTCGGCGTAGATGTCGAACGCCATGTTCGGCCACAGCTTGTAATACAGCCACAGCCGCTGGTTCTCTGCTGGCAGGTGATCCACTTGCGGCAGATGCTTCTGATAGAAGCGCTCCCACGGGTTGTCCGACGGGCGATCGACGAGTTGCCCGGACATTTTGTCCACCCAGCCGGCGGCCTCGATCGCGTAGCTCTTGCCGAACAGCCGCGTCAGCCCGTCATGCGCCACCGGGATGTGCAGATTGTCGGAATAATTGTCGCCGACGTTCTTCCAGTTCACGGCGCGCTCGCGCAGCCGCACGTCGCTGATCCGGCGCATCTCCTCGAAGCGATAGGGCGCGATCTGGTGATCGTAGGGCGCCATCATCTCCGCCACCGACGGCCCGCCATCGTCCTCCAGCCGCACGAAGACGAAGCCGCGCCAGATCGATGCCTCGACCGGGACGAGGCTATTCTCCTCCAGCCGGAGCGCGGGATAATCGCGCTTCATCGGCACGCCGGAGAGCCGCCCATCGAGCTCATAGGTCCACGCGTGATAGGGGCACACCAGCTTCTTCGCGCAGCCTGCGTCCCCCTCCACGATCCGCATCGCACGGTGGCGGCAGACATTGTGGAAGGCGCGAATCGTGCCGTCCTCCCCGCGCACCGCCATCACCTGTTCGCCGGCATAGGCGATCGTTCGCCAGTCGCCGGGAGCCGGGAGGTCACTTTCGTGGCAGACGATCTGCCACGACGGGCGGATCACGCGTGCGATTTCGACATCGAAGAATTCGGGATCCGTGTAGATCCAGCCGGGCAGCGAGAAATCCGCATCCGGATCGGCACGGGATTGGGCGAGGGTAGCCATCGGCGGCACTCCGGTTGCTTGCTATACGATCGTATAATAAGGTTGCAGAATGCGCAATACGCCCGCTTTCACCCGCACCGATGCCGACGAGCGCCGCAAGCTGCTGATCGAGGCGACCACGCGCGTGCTGGCGCGCGACGGGGCGAGCGGCGTATCGGTGCGCGCGATCGCGCTGGAGGCGGGGGTGTCGCCGGGGTTGGTGACGCACCATTTCGGCGGGGTCGATGCGCTGATCGCGGCGACCTATGCGCAGGTCGGCGGTGAGGTGACGGCGGCGCTCGATGCGGCGGTGCTGCGGGCGGGCGATGATCCGCGCGCGCGGCTTTCGGCCTATGTCGCCGCGAGCTTCGCCCCGCCAATTGCCGATCGCGCGCTGCTCGCCACCTGGGTGGCGTTCTGGAGCCTCGTCATCGCGCGCGACGATGTGGCGCGGCTGCATGACGAGCAATATGCGCATTTCCGCGCCGGGCTGGAACGGCTGCTTGCCGATTGTGGCATTGCGCCCGGCGCATGCCGGCGCGCCGCGATCGCGATCACCGCGCTGGTCGACGGCCTGTGGCTTGAACTGTGCCTGTCGCCCGGCGTGCTCGATGCGGCCGAGGCGGGGGCGATCGCGGAGGCGCAGATCGCCGCGCTGCTGCGCTAGGGGTGACAGCATCACCCGACCGGCTTACCTCCCGCGTCGATGACCATCGACCTCGATCGCCGCTCGCTTCTTCGCGGCAGCGCCGCGCTGGGCGTCGCGGCGGCTTTTCCTGCGTGGGCGCGGCCCGTTTCCGCCGGCATCGTGCGCCCGATGCCGGCGCTGTCGGGCGAGGATATTCACCTGCGGATCGCGCCCCGGATGCTGACGGTGGATGGCCGGATGACCCACGCGATCGGCATCAACGACACCGTCCCGGCGCCGCTGATCCGCCTGCGCGAGGGGCAGGAGGTGCGGCTGCATGTTGAGAATGCGCTCGATGAGGACAGCTCGATCCACTGGCACGGGCTGATCCTGCCAATGCAGATGGATGGCGTGCCGGGGGTGAGTTTTCCGGGCATCAGGGCGGGCGAGACATTCATCTATCGCTTCCCGATCGTCCAGTCCGGCACTTATTGGTATCACAGCCATTCCGGGCTTCAGGAGCAACTCGGCCATTACGGGCCGATCGTGATCGATCCGGCCGGCGCGGACCCGATCGTGTCGGATCGCGAGCATGTGATCGTGCTGTCCGATCACAGCCCCCTGCATCCGCACGCGATCTTCCGCAGGCTCAAGCTGCAGGGCGGCTATTTCAACCGGCAGAAGCAGACGCTGCCGGGCCTGCTCGCGGGGCGGGACCAGCCCGAGCGCGGGCGGCTCGCGTGGGGCGCGATGCGGATGGACCCGACCGATATCGCGGACGTCACGGCGAGCACCTACACCTATCTCGTCAACGGCCATGGCCCGCAGGATAACTGGACGGCGCTGTTCGCGCCGGGTGAGCGCGTGCGCCTGCGCGTCATCAATGCCTCCGCCATGACCACCTTCAACCTGCGCATCCCCGGCCTGCCGCTCACTGTGGTGCAGGCTGACGGGCAGGATGTGCGGCCGGTGACGGTGGATGAACTGCAGGTCGCGGTCGCCGAAACCTATGACCTGATCGTCGCGCCGCATGAGGAGCGCGCCTATACGATCGTCGGCGAGAGCATCGACCGTTCCGGCATCGCGCGCGCGACGCTCGCCCCGCGCGCGGGGATGGTCGGGGCGGTGCCGCCGCTTCGCGCCCGCCCGCTAGCGACGATGCGCGACATGGGCATGGACATGGCTGGCATGGACATGACCGGAATCGATCATGGCGGCCACCAGATGAAGCACGCGATGCGCGATTTCGCCACCGCGCCGGAGGTGAGGAAGACGCCGGCCGTCCAGACGATTTCCCCCATGCCGGTCGATCGCACCGGTGAGCCGGGGCAGGGGCTGGCCGACGCGGGGCACCGCGTGCTCACCTATCGCGATCTCGTTGCTGCCCGGCGCAATCCCGATCTGCGCGCGCCGTCGCGCCAGATGCGCATCCACCTGACCGGAAATATGGAACGCTATATGTGGGCGTTCGACGGCGAGAAACTGAGCGCCGTCACCGCGCCGATCCCGTTTGCGCAGGGAGAGCGCGTGCGCGTGACGCTGGTCAACGATACGATGATGGGTCACCCGATACACCTGCACGGCCACTTCTTCGAACTCGTCACCGGCCATGGCGACCATGCGCCGCGCAAGCATACCGTGCAGGTACAGCCTGGCGGGACGGTGACGTTCGACGTGACGACCGACGCTGTCGGCGACTGGGCGTTCCACTGCCACCTGCTGTATCACATGCACGCGGGAATGATGCAGATCGTCTCGGTCCGCCTACGCGAGGGGGAGGCGACGTGAGGTGCGTGTTCCCGCTGGTGGCCCTGGCATGGAGTGGCGCGGCTTTCGGGCAGGGGGCCGCCCACGCCGGCCATGACGGCATGGTGATGCCCGCCCCGCCCGCCCCGGTCGCCGCATCGGCCTGCCCCCCGGAACATGCCGCGATGGGGCATTGCAAGGCGGCTCCCGATCCGCACGCCGCGCATGGGATGTCTGCGCCTGCGATCCTGTCCGGCGATGCGCAATGCCCGCCCGAGCATGCGGCGATGGGGCATTGTACCCGCGCCGCCTCCCCCGCGCCCGCCAGCATGCAGCAACCGGTCGGCACCGCGCAGCCCGCCGGAAACGCGCCGCCGCCGCCCGCGCCGGTCGCTGATTACGCCGATCGGTTCTGGGGCGCGGATGCCATGGCCGCGTCGCGCGCCGCGCTGCGCCGGGACCATGGCGGCATGACCTTTTCGCAGGTGATGATCGATCTTGCCGAGGCGCGGATCGGCGCCGGCCCGAGCGGCTATCGCTGGAGCGGGGAGGGCTGGTTCGGCGGCGATATCGACCGGCTCGTCATCAAGAGCGAGGGCGGCGGCGCGTTTGCCGGCCGGCTCGACGAGGGAGAGGTGCAGGCGCTCTACAGCCGCGCGATCGGCCCGTATTTCAACGTTCAGGGGGGCGCGCGCCAGGATTTCCGCGCGGCGGCGCCGCGCACCTATGCCACGATCGGCGTAGAGGGTCTGGCGCCTTACTGGTTTCAGGTGGATGCCATGGCGTTTCTTTCCACAAGGGGAGAGTTGAGCGCCCGCATCGGCGGCTATTACGACCAGCGGCTAACGCAGCGTCTTATCCTCCAGCCTCGCGCCGAGTTGAACTTCGCCGCGCAGGATATTCCCGCCGCCGCCATCGGTGCCGGATTGAGCGAGGCGGAACTGGGCCTCCGGCTGCGTTATGAGATAGAGCGCGAATTCGCCCCTTATGTCGGCGTCTCGTGGCGGCGGCGCATCGGCCGCACCGCCGATTTTGCGCGCGCCGATGGCGACCGCACCGGCGGCGCGGCGCTGGTATTGGGCGTCCGCACCTGGTTTTGACGGGCGATTGCGCGCAGGCGGGATGACCGCCCCGCGCCGATCGTCACACGTCCAGATTGGCGACCGAGAGGGCATTCTCCTGAATGAACTCGCGGCGCGGCTCCACCACGTCTCCCATCAAACGGGTGAAGATTTCGTCCGCCACATCCGCCTGGTCGATCGCCACCCTGAGCAACGATCGATTGGTGGGATCGAGCGTGGTTTCCCAAAGCTGTTCGGGGTTCATCTCGCCCAGCCCTTTGTAACGCTGGATCGACAGACCCTTGCGGCCAACCGCCAGTATTGCCTCGAGCAGTTGCGAGGGACGCGCGACAAGCGATTCGCCCTTGCCGATCGCGGTCGCCTGTTCGCCCTCGTCATCCCCGACGGGCGTGTCGGCAGCGTCTTCGGTGGCGGCCGCGCCCTTGAGCGGCACGAGCTTGGCCGCGTCGGTGAAGGCTTCTGCCTGTTCGGCGGCGAGCGAGTGCAGTTTGCGCGCCTCGGCCGAGCTGACGAACGCCGCCTCGACGATATGGTGATCGGTCACCCCGCGCCACAGCCGCTCGAAATGGATGCTGCCATCCTCTGTCAGCCGTGCTGTCCAGCCCGCCTCGCGATCACCGGATTCGAGCCGCCGGGTAACCTCCACCACCGCCGCCTCGCGTCGCGCGCGATCGAGATCAGGATTGAGCGCGCCGGACATCGCCAGCGCCTCGATGATGACTGGATCATACCGACGGGGGACGTAGCGCATCACCGTGCGCATGCGCCGCGCATGTTCGACCAGCGCCGTGAGATCCTGCCCGGAACGCGCGCCAGCGCTGGTTTCAAGCACCATCGCGGCGACCCCGGCCTCGACCAGATAATCGTCGAGCGCCTTCTCGTCTTTCAGGTACACTTCGGACCGGCCACGCGTCGCCTTATAGAGCGGTGGCTGGGCGATATAGAGATGCCCGCGCTCGATCAGCTCGGGCATCTGCCGGTAAAAGAAGGTGAGCAGCAGCGTGCGGATATGCGCGCCGTCCACGTCGGCGTCGGTCATGATGACGATCTTGTGGTAGCGCAGCTTGTCCGCGTTGAATTCGTCGCGGCCGATGCCGGTGCCCATCGCCTGAATCAGCGTGCCGATCTCGCGGCTGCCCAGCATCCGGTCAAAACGCGCGCGCTCGACATTCAGGATCTTGCCGCGCAACGGCAGGATCGCCTGGAAGTGCCGGTCGCGCCCCTGCTTGGCGGAGCCGCCAGCCGAATCGCCCTCGACGATGAACAGCTCGGACTTGGCCGGATCCTTCTCCTGGCAGTCGGCCAGCTTGCCCGGCAGGCTGGCGATACCCATCACCGACTTGCGGCTCGCCTCGCGCGCTTTCCGCGCGGCTTCGCGCGCGGCGGCCGCATCGATCACCTTCTGCACGATCTGGCGCGCGTTCTGCGGATTTTCCTCCAGCCAGTCGCTCATCTTGTCGGCGAGCAGGCTTTCCAGCGGCTGGCGCACCTCGGAACTGACCAGCTTGTCCTTGGTCTGCGACGAGAACTTGGGGTCCGGCAACTTTACCGAGACAATCGCCGTCAGCCCTTCGCGCATGTCGTCGCCGGTCAGGCTCACCTTCTCCTTCTTCAGGATGCCGGATTTGTCGGCATAGGCGTTGAGCGTGCGCGTCAGTGCGGAGCGGAACGCGGCGAGATGGGTGCCGCCGTCACGCTGCGGGATGTTGTTGGTGAAGCACAGGACGTTTTCGTAATAACTGTCGTTCCATTCCAGCGCGACATCGATGCCGATATCGTCGCGCTGACCGCTGATCGCGATCGGCTCCGGAAACAGCGGCGCCTTGTTGCGATCGAGCCACTTCACGAAGGCGGCGATCCCGCCCTCATAGTAAAGCTCGATCGTCCGGGGCTCCTCATGGCGCGCATCTGTGAGGAACAGCCGCACACCCGAATTGAGGAACGCCAGCTCGCGATAGCGATGCTCCAGCTTCTCGAAATCGAATTCGGTGATCTTGAACGTGGCGGGGCTGGGCAGGAAGGTGACGCGCGTCCCCTTCTTTCCCTCCGCCTTGCCGACGACCTTGAGCGGCGCGACCGCATCGCCGAAGGCGAAGCGCATGTAATGCTCCTCCCCGTCCCGCCAGATCGTGAGATCGAGCCACTCGGACAGTGCGTTGACCACGCTGACGCCCACGCCGTGGAGCCCGCCCGACACTTTGTAGGCATTGTCGTCGGACGTATTCTCGAATTTGCCGCCGGCGTGGAGCTGGGTCATGATGACTTCGGCCGCAGACACACCCTCCTCGGGATGGATTCCGGTCGGGATGCCGCGGCCGTTATCGGTCACCGAGACGGAGCCGTCGGCGTTCAACGCGATGTCGATCCGGTCGCAATGGCCGGCGAGCGCCTCGTCGATCGCGTTATCGGAAACCTCGAACACCATATGGTGGAGGCCCGAGCCATCATCGGTGTCGCCGATATACATGCCGGGACGCTTGCGTACCGCGTCGAGGCCCTTCAGCACCTTGATCGAGGAGGCGCCGTAATCATTCGCATTCTGGGGTTCTGCCATGCCGATTATATAGGCATGACGTGGCCGCAACGAAAGCGAAATGGAGGAGAGACGATGGGCGCTACCATTACGGCGATTCTGCTTGCCGCAGCCGCCCCGCTCCCGGCGGACCTGGCCGAGGCGGTACGGGCGTATGATGCGGCACAGGTGAAGGGCGATCGCATCGCGCTGGAGCGGTTGCTGGCGGACGATTACACGCTGGTGAACTCCGGCGGGGCGATCGAGACCAGGGCGGAGCTGATCCGCGATTACACCGCGCCCGGCTTCACGCTCGAGCCTTTCACCGTCGAGCAGCCGATCGAAAAGGTCTGGGCGAACGGCGCGGTGATGGGCGGAGTGGCGCTGCTGCGCGGCACGGACAGCGGAAAAAGATACGAGGCCCGCCTGCGCTTCGCCGATGTCTGGGCCAAGCGTGATGGCCGGTGGCAGGTTATCTATACCCAGGCATCACGCGTCATGGGCGCGAAATGATGCTGTTCCGGAACGATCAATGGCAATCCGCGGATGAAGCGAGCGATTTTTGCGATGGTGCGGTGCAACAATAATCTTAATGCCACGTTTACCGTGCTAGTCAGCGACTGTCAGTTCGCTGGCACATCGTCGAAAGTTCCGATGAATATGTGGCTCGGTTCGGTCGGCACAGTAAGGGGTTTCGACCATGCGTAATATTCTTCTCGCCGCCGCTGCCGGATCGGCGTTCATGCTCCCGGGTGCAGCCAGCGCGGCCGCGTTCATCAACGGCAGTTTCGAGAACGGCATAAGCCCCGGTTCGTTCACCACCGTCTCGGGTGGCGACACGACGTCGATCACGGGCTGGACGGTGACCGGCGACAGCGTCGATTATATCGGCAATTACTGGACGGCGCAGGACGGCAGCCGCAGCGTCGATCTCGATGGCAACGGGCAGGGCGGTATCGCGCAGACGTTCGATACGGTCGCGGGCACAAAGTACAGCGTCAGCTTCTGGCTTGCCGGCAATCCCGATGGCGCACCTGTATCCAAGACCGTCCAGGTAGGCGCGACTGGCAATGCCAGCACCGACTATACGTTCGATACGACTGGCCACGACAGGGCGAACCTGGGCTGGGCGCAATATACCTATAACTTTGTTGCAAGCGGCGCTTCGACAACCTTGTCGTTCGCGTCGCAGACGCCGGGCGCCTATGGCCCGGTTCTCGACAATGTCGCGATCACGGCGGCAGGTGTGCCGGAACCGGCGACCTGGGGCCTGATGATCCTCGGCTTCGCGGCGGTCGGCGGGGTGATGCGCCGCCGGGGCGCGACGCAGGCCGCCGCCGCCTGATCTGGCGGGACGACCGCTTTCTACGACGCCGTCGTCGGTTTGATACCGGCGGCGGCGTCTCCGTATCCGGCGCGCCCGCGGCCGTGGGTGGGCCGATCGGTCAGTGTCAGGAACAATAGCGCCGCACTGCCCATTGCCCCCGCCGCGACGCACAGCGCGATCGTGTAGTCGCCGGTCGAATCATGCAGGCGCCCGAACATGACGATCCCGCCGGCGGTGCCGAACAGCGCCATCGTCAGTAGTGTACCGTATGTCTCGCCATAGGCGCGCAGCCCGAAAAGCCGCGCGGTGAGATAGGGCAGGAGATCGTTCTCCGCCCCGTACATCAGCATCGCGAAGAAGACGGACGCCACCAGCGCCCCCGTTCCCGGGATCGGCATCAGCAGCGCCGCGAAGGCCATCGCCGACACACCTGCGAATGCGGCCGCCGTCCGTTGCGCCGGAAAACGATCGACAAGCAGCCCCATCGCCAGCCGCCCGACGATCTGCGCCGCGCCGAAGCTCGTGACAAGCAGCGCCGCCTCGTCGAGCCGAAGGCCGTTGTCGATACCGAACGGCACCAGTTGCGTGACCAGCCCGACGCTTGCCACATTGATGAGCGCCGCCGCCCCGCCGAGCCGCCAGAATCGTGGATCGCGGCGCGCTTCCGCTCCGCTCATGCCGCCAACCACGATTTCCGGCATATTGTTATCGGGAACGGGAACGCGCTCCGGCTGGTGGGTGGCCGCGCCGCGCAGCAGCAGCAAGACCAGCGGCAATCCGACAAACGCCGCCAGCCCTGCCAGCGCGAGAAACCCCGCGCGCCAGCCATGAGACGCGATGACCGCGGCGATCACCGGTGAAAACACAAGGGTGGTGATCGAGATTCCGGACGTCGCCACACCCAGCGCGATCCCGCGATGGCGAACGAACCGCGGGGCGATAATGCGGCCATAGACGACCGAGCTGGTGCCCGCGATGCTGAGCGCGGCGACAAAGACTAATAGCTGGTACGTCCACAGCGCGCCGTTCGTGGCCGCGATGCCGCACAGCCCGCCGGAGAGCACCAGCGTGGCCGCCACGATTACCGGGCGTGGGCCGAACCGATCCGCCTGCCGCCCGATCAGCGGAACCAGCAGCGCGCCAAACAGGCCGATACCGGCGGCAGTGGCGATATCGCCGCGTGACCAGCCGAACGCGGCAGTCAGGCTGGGTGTGAACAGGCTGGAGAGATTCTGCATCAGCCCCGGGCCGAAGCCGATGCCGATCATCGCCGCCAGCACGATGCGCCAGCCCCCGCGCCATTCGCCACGATGCGCCGCAGTCTCCAGTTGATCCCGCTCCATCACGCCAGCGTAGCGCGCAGGGCGAACGGGTAAACCCCTCGCTCGTCAGGATAGCGCGATCCGCGTCGCGTGGGACGGCACGTCGGCGAAAAGCGCCGGTTCGGTGCCGGTCATCCATACCTGCCCGCGCCCGGCGAGCCGCGCGAAGAGCGCGCCGCGGCGGCCCGGATCGAGATGCGCGGCCACCTCGTCCAGCAGCAGCACCGGGGGTGTGCCGGTGCGCCCGGTGACCAGCTCGGCATGGGCGAGGATGATGCCGAGCATCAGCGCTTTCTGCTCGCCGGTGGACGCGAGCGCGGCGGGGCGATCCTTTTCGAGATGCCGCACGGCGAGATCGACGCGATGCGGCCCGGCCAGCGTCCGTCCGGCGGCGGCGTCGCGCGCGCGCCCCGCGCGGAGTTGTTCCGACAAAGCCGCGTCATCCCCGCTCCATCCTTCGAGCGCCAGCCCGGCGCGCGGAAAATCGCCCGGTGGCTGCGCCGCGAGTTTCTCGGCCAGCGCGGCGACTGTTTCGCGCCGCACCCTGTCGATCGCCGCGCCGTGCTCCGCCATGCGACGTTCCAGCGCGCCGAGCCATTCGGCGTCCGGCCGCTCTTCCGCGAGCAGGCGATTACGGCTGCGCATCGCGGCATCGTAGCGCGTGGCGTGGGTCGCATGGCCGGGAAACAGCGCCAGCGCGAGCCGATCGAGGAACTGGCGCCGTCCAGCGGCCGGTTCGGCGAACAATCGGTCCATCGCCGGGGTCAGCCAGAGGATCGAAAGGCGCTCGGCCAAGGCGTTCGCGGTGGCTGCCGCGCCGTTGATCCGCACGACGCGGCGCTCGGGCGCACTTGTCAGCGTGCCGGTTGCGAGCTCCGTCCCGTCCGCGATCGTAGCGGCGACGCCGAATCCGCCGTCGCCGTCTGCGCGCGCCATCTCGCCCAGCGCGGCGCGGCGCAGACCCCGCCCCGGCGCGAGCAGCGACACCGCCTCCAGCACGTTGGTCTTGCCTGCGCCATTTGGCCCGGTCAGCACGATGAACCCGCGCGTGGGCACCAGCGCCAGGGCATCGTGGTTACGGAAATCGGTAAGGACGAGCCGATCGAGCATCGCAGCAGCCATAGGCGCTGTTTCAGGGGCGACACCAGCCCGCCCGCGCACACCACGCAGTGTCGATGGAGGGGCGGCGCGCCAAGGGATCACGACGCGCCGTGGCCCCCCCTCCATCCTCTCTCCCCGGGGAGAGGGAGCCGGTTTCAGGCGGCGAGCTGCTGCGGCGCGGGTGTCGCCGCCTCAGGTTGCTCGCGGCGGTTGCTGAGATAGGAGGCCATCTCCGGCCCCAGCACCCGCTGTGCCTCGAGATAGATTTCTGGTTTGCGGATACCGAGGCGTTGCCGCGCGGATTCGAGCGGCTCGTGCAGCAGCGTGAGATAATCCTCGCCGGAAATCCATTTTGCCGCGCGGCCATTGCGATAGCCTTCCCAGACGGCCTTCGCGAACAGCGTGCCCTTGGTGACGCGCATGCTCTTGAGCGCGGCGGCCGTGCCGATGAACGCCCACCCGAGGCCGCCGACCTGTGCGTAGCTGAATGCCACCAGCGCCGCTTCGCCCAGGCTCTCGTCCGCTTTATAGCCGGTCATCACGTGCCAGATGTCATGCGTGTCGCGGATCCGCCGGCCGAACCAGGCATAAGGATGCGCCAGATCCTCCATGGCCGAACCTTCGCGGCTGACCTCCGCAAGGCCATCGGCGGAATAGCCGGTGGATTCCAGGAACTCGCGATAGGCGGCGCCGACGGTTCCCGGTGCGAACTGGCTGGCGAACCCCGGCTGCGAGAAGACCTGGGCCAGCTCCACCTGGTCATAGGCGATCCGCCCGCCGTTTTCGGTGGCGATCAGGCGCGCATAGCCGTTTGCGGCATCGCTCACGTTGAGTGCGCGCATGATACGAAAAACCTGCACCGTATCGTCGCCGTTGTTGAGCAGCTTGCGGATCGCGTCGAACGCGGTGCGCCAGTCGCGGCGCCCGGTGGTGCCCGGAAACGGAGGGAGGGTAGCGGCCATCGAATCGCTCCTTACTGACACACATGTCAATAAGGGTTGTTCACATCCTTGTCAATAAGCTGCCGATGTCGAGGATGGGCTAGGCGCTATCCTGACGGCAGATCAGATCCGCGTCATCGCCATCATCCGCTCATGGTAGCGTGGCCCCGCCGTGCCGCCACGCGGCGCCACGGCCTCAAGCCGCGCCAGATCATCGCTGCCAAGCGTCAGATCCGCAGCGGCGACCGAATCCTCCAGCGTCGCGCGTCGCTTCGATCCGGGGATCGGCACGATATCGGGCCCCTGCGCCGCCAACCACGCCAGCGCGACCTGCGCCGGGCTTGCGCCGTGCGCGGCCGCGATCTCCTTCGCGACATCGACGATCTTGAGGTTCGCGGCGAAATTCTCTTCGGAATAGCGCGGATCGTTGAGGCGATAATCGCCCTCCTCCAGATCCGCGCGCGACGTGATCTGGCCGGTGAGAAAGCCGCGCCCGAGCGGGCTGTAAGGCACCAGCGCGATGCCCAGATCGCGGCAAGTGGGAAGGATATCCTCCTCGATATCGCGCTCCCACAGCGAATATTCGCTTTGCAGCGCGGCGATCGGATGGGTGGCGGCTGCGCGCCGGATCGTATTGCTGCCCGCTTCGGACAGGCCGATGTGGCGGATCTTTCCTTCCGACTTCAGATCCGCCAGCGTGCCGATGACGTCCTCGATCGGCACGTTCGGATCGACGCGGTGCTGATAATAGAGATCGATCGCCTCGATACCGAGCCGCCCCAGCGACGCCTCGCACGCCCGGCGGATGTTCGACGGCTGCGAATCGACCGCGAAATCGCCCTTCGGACCCATCAGGCCGAACTTGGTGGCGATCACCAGCCCATCGCGCCTGCCCTTGATCGCCCGGCCGAGCAGTTCCTCGTTGGTGAAAGGGCCATAGACCTCGGCCGTGTCGAAGAAGGTCACGCCCAGCTCGATCGCGCGATGGATGGTGGCGATGCTCTCCACGTCGTCGGCGTGGCCATAGTTGATCCGCCCGCCCGCCTTGCTCGCCATGGGCATGCAGCCGATGCCGATCGCCGATACCTTCAGTCCGTCACCCAATGTGCGATATTTCATGCTTCGATTCCTTCGACGAGCGTGTCCGCCTCATCCTCCGCCACGCGCTGGCCGCGCGCCAGCGTAATCGTGGTGGCAAGATCCCACATGACGTTGCCGAGCGTGCGTACAATGTCCGGCATGGTCTCCACCGCGACCAGCAGCCCGAGCGGTGCGACCGGCGCCCCAAGCGTCGCGCACACCGGCGAGATCGCACCGACGAAGCTGACTGTGCCGGGCAGGCTGACCGAGCCGAGCGAGGTCAACATCGCCACCAGCGCCCCCGCCGCGAGCGTGGTGGCGTGAAGCGGTACGCCGAACCAGGTGGCGACATAGATCGCCACCGCGAAGTTCATCGCCGGCCCGGTCGCGCGCAGGATCGCCACCGCGAGCGGCAGGGTGACGCCGGCGGTCGCCACCGGCACGCCCATCGCGCGCGAGCTTGCCAGCATCGCCGGCAGCGAGGCGAGCGAGGATTGGGTGGAGATCGCCACCGCCTGCGTCGACAGCCCGGCGCGGATATAATGGCCGAGCCCCACGCGCCCGCCGAACATCGCCAGCGGATAGGCGAACAGCGACACCACCAGCCCCACTGCCGAGACGATCAGGATGTAATGGACCAGTGCGTGGAACGCACCGCCGCCCGCCTTCGCGCCGACGACGAGCGCGAGCGCGAATACGCCGACCGGGCCGATCCACAGCACCCAGCCGATCACCACCAGCATCGCATCGCGGATTGCGGAAAAGAAGCGCGTCAGCAACTCGCGCAACCCCGCATCGATCCGCATCAGCGCGAAGGCGAAGATCAGCGCGAACACGATCATCGACAGGAAGTTGCTGTCCGCCGAGGCCTTCAGCACGTTGGCGGGGATGATCCCGGCGAGGAAGGCGCCGACGGGCGGCACCGGCGGAATGGCTTCGGCACCGGCCAGCGCGCGCCGCAGCGCGGCGGCGGATTCGATCGGCAGCGGGGCGATGTGCAGGAACAGCGGGGTGAGGAACGCGGCCGCGACGGCCGACGCGGCCATCACGACAAGGTAAAGCCCCACTGCGCGGCCGGCGAGGCGGCCGGCCTGTGCCGCCTCCGCCGTCGCCGCGACGCCGGTCACGAGCAGCGAGAAGACCAGCGGCACGATCGTCATCTGCAGGCCGTTGAGCCACGCCTGGCCGATCGGCCCGGCGACCGAGGTGACCGGATCGACCGCCTGTGGCGCATATCCCGCGATCATGATTCCGATGATGATGCCGGCGATCAGCGCCAGCAGAATTCGGGTGGATGGCGACATCATTGTCCTTTGGCTCGCCCTTTCGATCGCGCGACGCTATCAGCCACGGGCAATGCGCGAATAGGGTAGGCGGACGCAGGCGATGGCAAGAAAATATTTCGGCACCGACGGAATTCGTGGCCTCACCAATATCTCGCCGATGACAGCGGCGATGGCGATGAAGGTGGGAATGGCGGCCGGCACCTACTTCCAGCGCGGCGACCATCGTCACCGCGTGCTGATCGGCAAGGACACGCGGCTTTCCGGCTATATGCTCGAATCCGCGCTGGTTGCAGGTTTCACCAGCGTCGGCATGGACGTGGTGATGACAGGGCCGATGCCCACCCCTGCGGTTGCGATGCTGACACAATCGATGCGCGCCGATCTGGGCGTGATGATCTCCGCCAGCCACAATCCCTTCGCCGACAATGGCATCAAACTGTTCGGCCCCGACGGCTACAAGCTGTCGGACGAGGCGGAAAAGGAGATCGAGGCGCTGATCGACGGCGTGGATGGCGACGCGGTATCGCTGGCGCCAGCCGCGCAGATCGGCCGCGCGCGGCGGATCGACGATGCGCAGGGTCGGTACATCCATTTCGCCAAATCGACCTTCCCCAACGACCTGCGGCTGGACGGGATGAAGGTGGTGATCGATTGTGCCAATGGCGCCGCCTATCAGGTCGCGCCCGCCGCGCTGTGGGAGCTTGGCGCGGAGATCGTGCCGATCGGCGTGTCGCCCAACGGTCGCAACATCAACGACGGGGTGGGATCGACCGCGCCGCAGACCTTGTCCGAAACGGTGGTCGCCAGCGGCGCCGCGATCGGCATCGCGCTGGATGGCGATGCGGACCGGCTGATCGTGGTGGACGAAACCGGCGCGGTCGTGGACGGGGATCAGCTCATGGCGACGATCGCGACCAGCTACGCCCGGCGCGGGCAGCTGGCAGGCGGTGGTCTGGTCGCGACGATCATGTCGAACCTGGGACTTGAGCGCCACCTCGCCGCGCAGGGGCTGGGGCTGGTGCGAACCGGGGTCGGCGACCGCTATGTGCTGGAGGCGATGCGCGCGCGCGGCTACAATGTCGGCGGCGAGCAATCCGGCCATATCATCCTGTCTGACCATGGCACCACCGGCGACGGGCTGGTCGCCGCGCTCCAGATCCTCGCCGAGGTGCAGCGGGCGGGCGCGCCCGCGAGCGAGGTGCTCCACCGCTTCGATCCCTTGCCGCAACTGTTGAAGAACGTCCGCTTCGAACGCGGGGCAAAGCCGCTGGAGGTGGCCTCGGTAAAGGAAGCGATCGCGGCCGCCGAAGCCGAGCTGGACGGCCGTGGCCGCCTCGTCATCCGCGCCTCCGGCACCGAGCCGGTGATCCGCGTCATGGCCGAGGGTGAAGACCGCGCGCATGTCGAAGCGGTGGTGGACCGGGTGTGCGAGGCGGTGAAGGCCGTGGCATGAGCGCGCAACGAGGCAGGGCGTAAGGCGGGGCTCGAACGAAATTGTCGCATAGTCGCGCAAACCCGTCGACCGGCGGGCACGTGCTCGATCATCGATATGTGCTGAAACGGAGCGACGCCGGTCCGCTATCGGATCACTTCTCCCCCTTTCATCACGTGCGCCACCTTTTCGAGTACCCGCACGTCGCCCAGCGGATCGCCGGACACCGCCACCATATCGGCGTGATGCCCCGCTGACAGCGCGCCGACATCCGCGCTTTTCCCCAGCAGCGCCGCCGACACGACGGTCGCGGACTGGATCGCCTGCATGGGTGTCATCCCGTAGCGGACCATATAGGAGAATTGCCGGGCGTTGAGGCCGTGCGGATAGACGCCGGCGTCGGTGCCGAACGACAGCTTCACGCCCAGCTTCACCGCCTTGGCGAACGCCTGGCGCTGCGCCTCGGTCGTCTCGCGGTTCTTCCGGAGATATTCGGCGGGCCAGCCATTCTTCGTGCCCTGCGCGTCGATCCAGTCGCCGTCATAGATGTCCATGTCGAGCCATACGCCCATGTCCCGCGCCATGCGCAGCCCCTCGTCGTCGATCAGGCTGGCGTGTTCGATCGATCGCGCGCCGGCGCGGATCGCGGCCTTTACGCCCTCGGCGCCATGCGCGTGGGCGATGCAATAGCTGCCGCGCCGCTTCGCCGCGTCGCAGGCGGCCTTCATCTCCTCGGGCGTCAGTTCGAGCGCGCCGGGCGTGGAGCCTACCGCCAGCACCGCGCCGGTCGCGATCATCTTGATGAAATCCGCCCCGCGCCCGAGCAGCAGATCCGTGGCGTTGCGCGCGTCGTCGGCGGAGCGGACATAGCCGAGCCGCATCTCGTCCGGCACCGGCACATCGGGCGCAGCACCCGTCACCGCGCCGCCGCCGTTCGGAATCGTGAGATAGGCGCCCGCCACCACCATGCGCGGGCCGATCACGTCGCCCGCCTCGATCGCGTCGCGCAGCGCCACGTCTGAAAGGCCGCGGAACACGCCCACATCGCGCACCGTGGTGAACCCCGCCTCCAGCGTCTCGCGCGCCCGTCGCGCGCCTTTCAGCACGGTGGCGGCGGCGGAATGGTGGAGCGCCTCGGCCGGATCGCCGCTGTCGGCATAGCCGTCCGCGATGTGCGTATGGCAATCGATCAGCCCGGGCAGCACGGTCAGCGCGGACCAGTCGGTCACCGCCGCGCCAGGCGGGGGGGCAGTCCAGGGGCCGACCGCGGTGACGCGCCCGTCGGTGATGTCGATGCGCTGATCGGTCAGTACCCGGCCATGTTCGGTATCGATCAGACGGCCGGCGTGGACATAGCGCGTCTCCGCCTGCGCGCCGGACGCCGTCGCCAGCGCCAGCATCCACATGAACGTCCGCATGCTTGTATCCCCTCTGCTCGCCGCACTATGACCGCATCATGCTCGAGATGCGCCCCGATTGCGAACGCTGCGGCGTCGATTTGCCTGCTGACGAGGGCGGTGCCTTCATCTGCTCGTTCGAATGCACTTTCTGCGCCGATTGCGCCGACCGGCTGGACGAGCGCTGCCCCAATTGCGGCGGCGAGCTGCTCGATCGCCCCGCCCGGGTCGGCGCTGCGCTGCGCAAGCATCCCGCCGCCACGCAGCGCCACTTCAAGGGTTGAGCGCGGTGACGTCGCGCGTGCTGATCGTCGCCGGTTCGGATTCGGGGGGCGGGGCGGGAATCCAGGCGGACATCCGCACGGTGACGATGCTCGGCGGCCATCCGATGACGGCGCTGACGGCGCTCACGGCGCAGAATACGCGTGGGGTGCATGCTGTCCACGCGGTGCCGCCCGCGTTCGTCGTGCAGCAGATGGCGTGCGTGGTCGACGATATCGGGGTGGACGCGATCAAGATCGGCATGATCGGTGGCCCGGATACGGTGGAGGCCGTGGCCGACGAGCTATCGTCCGCGCGGTGCCGGGTGCCGATCGTGTTCGATCCGGTGATGGTGGCGACGAGCGGCGCGGTGCTCGCGGATGATCGCACGATCGCGGCGATGGAGCGGCTGGCGAGGCTTGCCACGGTCGTCACGCCCAATCTGCCCGAATTGGCGGCGCTGACTGGCGACGACGCCGCCGATCCCGTCGCCGCGGCGCTCGCCTATGCCCGCAGGCTGCAAACGCATGTGCTGGTCAAGGGCGGGCATGGCGAGGGCGAGGAGATTTCCGACCGGCTGATCGGGCCGGGCGGCGAGGTCGCGCGCTGGTCTGCCCCGCGCATCGACACACAGCACACCCACGGCACCGGCTGCACGCTTTCCAGCGCGATCGCCGAGGGGCTGGGGCGGGGGTTGCCGCTGCACGATGCGATTGCCCGCGCGCGGATTTTCGTGCGCATCGCGCTGCGCGAGGCGCCGGGGTTCGGCGGGGGTCATGGGCCGATGGGGCACCACAAGGTGCGTCTCGACCTGGATGTGGGCGGCGCGACACCCAATCAGATCACGCTGCCCGCAAAGGATCATGAGGCGAGCCTCGCATTCTATCGCGCGCTCGGGCTGAAGCCGATCGTCGACAGCGCGGGCCGCTATGCCCGATTCGAGAGCGCGGGTGGCGCCACCTTGTCGATCGAGGCGGCTGCCGAAATCGATGGCTGCCCGATCGTTTTCCTGGAAGTCGCGGACCTTGGCGCCGCGGTTGGCGCGGCGCGTGCGCACGGAATTACGGTCACCGACCCGATCGATCAGCCGTGGGGCTGGCGCGAGGCGCGGCTTGCCGATCCCGCCGGCAACGCGCTCTGCCTCTACACCGCTGGCGAGAATCGCCGCTTCCCGCCATGGCGCCTGCCATGCCCGGATTGAAGCATGAGCGGCTTTGCCTGCCTCCTGTTGCGGGGGTGGACGAGGCGGGGCGCGGTCCACTCGCTGGGCCAGTGGTCGCCGCCGCCGTGGTGCTGCCGGCGAAGGGGGTGCCGCGGGGAATCGACGATTCGAAGAAGCTCTCGGCCATCGCGCGGGCGGCGCTGTTCGCGCGGATCACCGACTGCGCGATCGTCGGCATCGGCGTGATCGAGCCGCAAGAGATCGATACGCTCAATATCCACTGGGCGACGATGAAGGCGATGACGCTTGCGGTGGATCAGGTGACGGCGTTGATCGGCCATGTGCCGGGCCATGTTCTCGTCGATGGCAATCGTCTGCCGCGATGGGATTATGCTTCGACGGCGCTGGTGGGCGGCGATGCGTTGTCGGTGTCGATCGCCGCCGCGTCGATCGTCGCGAAGCACACGCGCGACGCAATCATGATTCGCCATCACGAATCATATCCGCATTACGGCTGGGCCTCGAACAAGGGCTATGGCAGCGCCGCGCACTTGCGCGGATTGCGCGAGTTCGGGCCGTCGCCGCTGCATCGCCGAAGTTTTTCGCCGGTCGCGCAGGCGGTTCTGGCGCTGTGAGTCTTTCGCGTCACACCGCGACATATTGAGTCAAGCGCGCGGGGCGGGACTCAACATCTACGAGCGGGCACGAAATGTTCCGCTTCGTTAACGACTTATCAACCCGCCTCGTCAACCATGCCGTTAACCAATGATTGCTTGACGGATTCCACCTGCTTCGCGCTTCTGGCGCTTCACGAAGGGGGCACGCATGGGGGTTATCGAGAAGGTCCGGGCGAAGCGCGGGCGCGCCGACGAGGCGGCGGTCCTGCCGCTCGACCAGATCCTCATGGGGGATTGCATCGCGACGATGAAATCGCTGCCGGCCGGATCGGTGGACATGATCTTCGCCGATCCCCCCTATAACCTGCAACTCGGCGGCGAGCTTTTCCGCCCCGACGGCAGCCATGTCGATGCCGTCACCGACGATTGGGACAAGTTCGATACCTTCGCGGCCTATGACGCGTTCACCCGCGCCTGGCTGGCGGAGGCACACCGCATCCTCAAGGATGACGGCACGATCTGGGTGATCGGCAGCTACCACAATATCTTTCGCGTCGGCACGGCGGTGCAGGATCTGGGATACTGGATCCTCAACGACATCATCTGGCGCAAATCCAATCCGATGCCCAATTTCCGCGGCACGCGATTCACCAACGCGCATGAAACGCTGATCTGGGCGTCGAAGGGCGAGAAGGCGAAATATACCTTCAACTATCGCAGCATGAAGACGCTCAACGACGAGCTTCAGATGCGGTCCGACTGGGAGTTTCCGATCTGCGGCGGCGGGGAGCGGCTAAAGAAGAAGGACGGGCAGAAGGTTCACCCGACGCAGAAGCCGGAGGCGTTGCTCTATCGCCTGTTGCTCGCCTGCACGAAGCCGGGCGACGTGGTGCTCGATCCGTTCTTCGGCACCGGCACGACCGGCGCGGTGGCTAAGCGACTCGGGCGGCGCTGGATCGGGATCGAGCGCGAAGCGGCCTATTGCGCGGCGGCGATCGAGCGCATCACCGATGCGCTGCCGCTCGACGAATCGGCACTGTCGACGATGCAATCGCCCAAGCAGCAGCCCAAGGTGGCGTTCGGCGTGGTGGTGGAGAACGGCCTGCTGCCGGCGGGCAGCGTCATCACCGACGCGAAGCGCCGTTTCCGCGCCACGGTGCGCGCCGATGGCAGTTTGGCGAGCGACTGCGGGGCGATCGGATCGATCCACAAGCTCGGCGCGACATTGCAGGGCGCGCCGGCGTGCAACGGCTGGACCTTCTGGCATTATGAGGACCAAGGCGTGCTGAAGCCGATCGATGCCGTCCGGCAGACCTATCTGCTGGCGACACAGATCTGAGCCACCTTGTCCGGCCTGCATCTCCGCCCGGTCCATTTCGTCGACACGCCTGTCGGCTTGCCGGAAGGCAGCGTCGCGCGGCTCGCGGGAGGCATGCTGTGGTTCGCTGCCTATGAGGTGCGCGAAGGCGCTGCACGGCGGATCGTGCCGCTGTCGGAAATCGCGGGCCTGGGCGCGCGCGCGCACCTGCTGCACGAGCGGATCATTGCGTCTCGGCCGCCGCTGACGCTGGGCGAACGGACGCTTCGGTTCGACCAGCCGGTCGTTGCAGGCATCCTGAACGTCACGCCGGACAGTTTCTCCGACGGCGGCGCGCATGCCGACGATCCGGTCGGCGCGGCGGCTGCGGGGACCGACATGCTCGCCGCCGGTGCGGCGCTGATCGATCTTGGCGGCGAATCGACTCGTCCCGGCGCGCCGCTTGTCTGGGAAGGCGACGAGGCGAAGCGGGTTGCGCCGGTGGCCGCGCAACTGGCGGCGGCGGGCGGGCTCGTTTCGATTGATACGCGCAAGGCGCCGGTGATGGAGGCGGCGCTCGCCGCCGGCGCGCGGATCGTCAACGATGTGTCCGCCCTGCTCTGGGACGAGCGATCTTCCGACGTGGTCGCGCGGGCCGGCTGCCCGGTGATCCTGATGCACTCGCCCGATCCGAAGGCGGGGCCGCATGGCGGCGTGGGATATGCCGATGTCGTGGGCGAGGTGTTCGAGTGGCTCGACGCGCGGATCGAGGCGGCAGTGACAGCCGGGATCGATCGCGCCCGCATCATCGTCGATCCCGGCATAGGCTTCGGAAAATCGCTCGCAGACAATCTCGCGCTCATCAACAATCTTGCGCTTTTCCATGGGCTTGGATGCCCGATCATGCTCGGGGTGAGTCGCAAGCGGATGATCGGCGCGCTATCTAACGAGGCGCCGGTGGGCGAGCGCCTGGGCGGCTCGGTCGCGCTGGCGGTGAAAGGTGCGGATGCGGGTGTGCAGATTCTGCGCGTTCATGATGTGGCGGAAACGGTACAGGCGCTGCGCGTCTGGCGCGGGCTGCGGGATCGTGCGCTCGTCGGCTGACGCATCGTTATTCGCGCACGAGCGTTGCTGCGCGCGATGATCGTTTCACCCGCCCCCCGCTTCAGCCGGCTCCTCCACGAAGTATGGCGCCCGCTCGCCATATTGTTCGTGTGGGACGTAGCCGTAACCATTGTCTATTTCGTGCTGCCGTTTCGCGCCCCGTCGCTGCCGCTCACCCTGTTCGGCTCGGCGCTCGCGCTGTTCCTGGGGTTTCGCAGCAACTCCGCCTACCAACGCTGGTGGGAGGGGCGCGTATTGTGGGGCGCGATGATAAACGCCTCGCGCAGCCTTTCGCGCCAGGCGCGAAATTTCCTGAACTTTCCCGAGGCGCATGATTTGCGACGGACGATCGTCTTGCGCCAGCTGGCCTATGTCAACGCGCTGCGCTGCCAGCTTCGTCGCCAGCCGGTCGATGGCGAAGTATTGCGCTTTCTGTCGAAGGGAGAGGCGGAGCCGGCGCTGGCGCGCGTGAATATCGCCAACGGGCTGCTCGACGGCACCGGGCGGCGGATTGACGACGCCCGGCGGCGTGGCTGGATCGACACGATCCTGCAATCGCGGCTGGAGGCGACGTTGGTGGATATCGCCAATGCGCAGGGCGGAATGGAGCGACTGAAGAACACGCCGCTGCCGACCCAGTATCGCTTCATGCCGACATTGTTCGCGCATGTATTCTGCGTCCTGCTGCCGATCGGGCTGGTCGAATCGCTCGGTTTCGCAACGCCGCTGGGATCAACCGTGGCCGGTCTGATGTTCCTCGCCGTGCTCAGGATCGGCGACGATCTGGTCGATCCGTTCTCGAATACGGTGCACGACGTGCCGCTTTCCGCCATGTGTCGCACGATAGAGATCGACCTGCTCCAGTCACTGGGAGATGAGGCGCCGGCGCCCCTTGCGCCCGAGCGCGGTATCCTCTGGTAACGCTGATGACCGTCGATCTGATCTGCCTGGATGCGGACGATACGCTCTGGCACAACATGCGCTTCTTCGCCGCGGCTGAAGAAGCGCTGATGGCCATGCTCGCCCCGTTCGCTGACGCCGGGATCGCGCGCGAGACGATGGCGGCGGTGGAGCGGCGCAACCTTGAACTCTATGGTTATGGCGCGAAGAGTTTTACGCTTTCGATGATCGAGGTTGCGCTCGAGCTTGGCGGCGAGGCGCTGCCGATCGCGGCGGTGCGCGAGATTCTGGCGGCGGGGCGCGCACTGCTCGCCCACCCGGTCGAACTGTTCGACGGGATCGAGGAGACGCTGGAGCGGTTGGCGGCGCGCGGGCGGCTGGTGCTGGTGACCAAGGGCGATCTTCTGCACCAGGAAATGAAGCTAGCCGCCTCCGGGCTTGGCAGCCGCTTCTCCGCGATCGAGATTGTCAGCGACAAGACGCCGGATACGTTTCGCCGCCTGTTCGCGCGGCATGATGCGCGGCCCGAACGCTGCGTCATGGCGGGCGATTCGATGCGCTCCGATGTATTGCCGGCGCTTGCGGCCGGGGCATGGGCGGCGTTCATCCCGCAGGCGGGCGGATGGGCGCACGAAGCGGCCGCGCCGCCGGACGACCGCGCCCGCTTCACCACGTTGCAGCGGCTTGGCGATCTCCCGCGCTGGATCGACAGCATCGCTTGAACAGGCCGCGCATCGGCAATGCTACGCCGCGTTGTCGATCCCGAGTTCCACCAGTTTGCGGTACAGGGTCGAGCGCCCGATCCCCAGGCGGCGCGCCACCTCTGTCATGCGCCCGCGATAGTGGCCGATCGCGAGCCGGATCACGTCCGCCTCGATTTCTTCCAGCGCGCGCATGTGTCCGTCAGCGCGAAACAATGTGACGCCGCCGGAAGTCGCCATCCGCTGTGCGGCCGGCACGGCATCCCGCCGGCCCGCAAGCGCCGCTATCTGCGGGAAATCGCCGCGCGTCAGCGCATCGCCTTCACAGACCACCGCGGCGCGGAAGAGCGCGTTCTGAAGCTGGCGGACATTGGCCGGCCAGTCATATTCGACCAGCAGCGAGAGCGCATCATCGGTGATGCCAAGCTGGCGCAGCCCCGGCTGGCGCGCGATCCGCGCCAGCAGATGCCGCGCGAGCGCGGGGATATCGCCGGTCCGCTCGCGCAGCGGCGGGATCGTCACCTGCACGGCACTGAGACGGAAGAAGAGATCCTCGCGGAACCGCCCTGCCTCCACCTCTTCGCTCAACTTCCGGTTCGTCGCCGCGATCACGCGCACGTCCACCTCGCGCGCGTGGCGCGCGCCGATCGGCTGCACTTCCCCGGTCTGGAGCACACGCAGCAGCTTTACCTGGGCCTCCATCGGCAACTCGCCGATCTCGTCGAGAAAGATCGTGCCGCCGTCGGCATCGATGAACTTGCCGACCTTGCGATCGAACGCGCCGGTGAAGGCACCCTGCTCGTGCCCGAACAGTTCGCTTTCGATGAGATTGGCCGACATCGCGCCGCAATCGACCGTTATCATCGGTTTGCGCCCGCGCGGCGATGCGGCGTGCACGGCTTCGGCGACCACTTCCTTGCCGACGCCGCTCTCGCCCTCGATCAGCACGGCGACGCGTGCACGTGCCGCCTTGGCGGCGATCGCGAGCGCGGCGCGGAAATCGGGCGCGGAGCCGACGATTTCGTCGAAGCCGAGCATTGCCGGGATCTTCTCCGTCAGCGGCCGCAACTCACCGGCGTCGGTGCCGGCGACCGCGGCCTCCAATGCCGTAAGCAGCCGCTCCGGCGCGAGCGGCTTGACGAGAAAATCGGTCGCCCCGGCGCGCATCGCCTCCACAGCGTGTGAAACGGAACCGTCGGTAGCGGTCACCAGCACCGGCAGCGCGGGGCGGCGCGCGCGAATCTCGCCGATCAGGATGCCGGCGGAATCGTCGGTGCCGCGCTGATCGAGCACGATCGCGTCGAGCTGCATGCCATCCTGGGTGCCGAGCGTCGCGAGTGCCATCTCCGCATCGTCCGCGAATATCGTGCGCCAGCCGCCACGCGCGGCGAGAGTCGCCACCAGGCGGCGCTGGCCGGGCTCGTCGTCAATCAGCATCAGCAGCCGTTGGCCGTTACGCGTCATTCCATTGATCCATTCCGATACGGCGGGGACGGATTCGGCTGATAGGACAGGATGGGTAAAAGGCGGCTTAAGCACCCGGCCCGGTGCTTCGGAACGGAATCGAGCGACGGTTGTGTGTCCGCGCTACGCACCGTCGCAGCAACCGGTCGGGCTTGAGGCGCGAGGCAAGCGTCGATAAGGAGCGAGACGAATCAGGGGAGCGAGAGGACGCCATGGCCGAAAAGTCAGAAATCAAGGCGCACATCGCGACCTATAACAGCGTCATCGAACTGCTGAAATGGGGCTCGGTCGGCGTGGCGTTGATCGCCGCGCTGGTGATCTGGCTTATCTACCGCTGACCGGCATGAAGATCGCCGTCCTCAAAGAAACCGTGGATGGCGAAAGGCGCGTCGCCGCCACGCCCGAAACGGTCAGGAAATTTATCGCGCTTGGCGCGGAAGTCTCGGTCGAGCACGCAGCCGGCGCGGCTGCGGACTTCGGCGACCAGGGATATATAGACGCTGGCGCGACGCTGGCTGACCGGGCAGGCGTGGTTTCCGGCGCGGATATCCTGCTGGGCGTGCAAGGCCCCGATCCGGCGAGCATCACAGGAGTGAAGCAGGGCGCATGGCTCGCCGCCGGACTGAACCCGTTCGGCGAACGCGCGCGGGTCGATGCCTATGCGGCGGCCGGGATAGAGGCGCTGGCGATGGAATTCATGCCGCGCATCACGCGCGCGCAATCGATGGACATCCTCTCGTCCCAGTCGAACCTGGCCGGCTACAAGGCGGTGCTTGACGCGGCCGCCGAATACGGGCGCGCCTTTCCGATGATGATGACGGCGGCGGGCACGATCACCGCCGCGAAGGCATTCGTCATGGGCGTCGGCGTGGCGGGGCTTCAGGCGATCGCCACCGCGCGCCGGCTGGGTGCGCAGGTTTCCGCCACTGACGTGCGGTCCGCGACGAAGGAGCAGATTCAGTCGCTCGGAGCAAAGCCGATCTTCGTCGAGAATGTCGCCGGTATCGAAGGCGAGGGATCGGGGGGATATGCCACCGAGATGTCGCCCGAATATCAGAAGGCGCAGGCCGAGCTGGTATCGGCGCACATCGCCAAGCAGGATATCGTCATCACCACCGCGCTGATCCCCGGCCGCGCCGCGCCGCGCCTGATTTCGGACGCGCAGATCGCGACGATGAAGCCGGGCAGCGTGATCGTCGATCTCGCGGTGGAGCAGGGCGGCAATGTCGAGGGGGCGGTGGCCGGCCAGGTCGTGGAGCGGCATGGCGTTAAAATCGTCGGGCATCGCAACGTGCCGTCGCGCCTCGCGGCGGACGCATCCGCGCTGTTCGCCCGAAACCTCTACAATTTCCTCTCCGCCTTCTGGGATAAGGAGCAGGGCCGCCCGATCCTCGATGAGGAAATCGGTGATGCGGTGCGGCTGACCAGGGACGGCAAGGTGGTCAATGCGAGGTTGCTCGGATGATCCTCGCGCTTCTGCTTGCCGTTGCTGCGCCGGCGGCGGCCGATCGGCGGCCGGTGGACGTTCGCGCAACCGGCGAGGGCGTGCTGACGCAAAAGCTGTCCGACGCGCTGATCGCCAGCCTGGGCAATGCCAAGCGGCTGCGCGCGGCTGGCGGGGATGACAAGCCAGGGCTCTCGCTCGTCATCCTCGGTGACGTCGCCGAAAAGGGTGACCGCTTCGACTATATGGTCGACCTGGTCGAGCCGGGCAGCAACCTGTCTTCGCGGCGGATCGCCTCGATGAGCGGCACGTGCCGCAACGCGCAGGTCGCGAAGTGTGCGGCGGACATCGTCGCCAGGGCCGAGCGCAAGGTGAGGAGTTAATCCCGTGGATTTCATCGCGATCCTGTCGATCTTCGTGCTGGCATGTTTCGTCGGCTATTATGTGGTGTGGTCGGTCACGCCTGCGCTGCACACGCCGCTGATGGCGGTGACGAACGCGATCTCCTCGGTCATCATCGTGGGTGCGCTGATCGCTTCGGCGGCGACCGGCAGCGCCAGTTCGAAATGGCTCGGGCTGATCGCGGTGACGCTGGCGAGCGTCAATATCTTCGGCGGCTTTGCCGTCACCGCGCGGATGCTGGCGATGTACAAGAAGAAGGACCGGCCGGCGGCCGCCAAGCACTGACGCTTGCATCACCCCGGCGAAGGCCGGGATCGTCCGGCGTGATGACGTAATCTAACCCCGGCGTTCGGGGCGACGTTTTGGGGGAATGGAATGGAACACGTCGCGGTAAATCCCTGGGCGGCATTGGCCTATCTGATTGCCGGCGTGTGCTTCGTTCTCGCATTGCGCGGGCTGTCGAGCCCGGTTTCCAGCCAACGCGGCAACCGCTTCGGCATGATCGGCATGGCCATCGCGGTGGTAACGACGCTCCTCACCCACGCGCCGACGATCGAGGTGCTGGTCGTCGGGCAGACGCCCGAGATCGATTACTGGGCGGTGTTCAGCCGGCTTGATCCGGTTGCCTTCGGCGAAATCCTCCTGGCCATCGGCATTGGCGCCGCGATCGGCATCACGACCGCGCGCCGGATCGCGATGACGGCGATGCCGCAGCTCGTCGCGGCCTTTCACAGCCTCGTCGGCATGGCGGCGGTGCTGGTCGCCTGCGCCGCCTATCTCAACCCGGCGGCGTTCGGCATCGTCGATGCGGCGGGGCAGATTCTTACGGTCAGCCGGATCGAGATGGGTCTCGGCGTCGCGATCGGCGCGATCACCTTCTCCGGCTCGGTCATCGCCTTTGCTAAATTGAACGGCAATATGGGCGGCGCGCCGATCATGCTGCCCGCGCGTCACGTGCTCAATCTCGGCGTGCTCGTCGGCATTCTCGTCCTGATCGCCTATTTCACACAGGATCAGTCGCCGTGGGTATTCTGGACAGTGACGGTGCTGAGCTTTGTCATCGGCTTCCTGCTCATCATCCCGATCGGCGGCGCGGACATGCCGGTAGTGGTGTCGATGCTCAACAGCTACTCCGGCTGGGCGGCGGCGGCGATGGGCTTCACCCTTCATAATACGGCGATGATTATCACCGGCGCACTGGTCGGCTCGTCGGGCGCGATTCTCAGCTACATCATGTGTCGCGCGATGAACCGGAGCTTCATCAGCGTGATCGCTGGCGGCTTTGGCGCCGAAGCTGCGAGCAGCGGCGATGCGGCAAAGATCGATCGCCCGTGGAAGCGCGGGTCGGCGGAGGACGCCGCGTTCCTGATGAGCCAGGCCGAACAGGTCATCATCGTTCCCGGCTATGGCATGGCGGTAGCGCAGGCGCAGCACGCGCTGCGCGAGATGGGCGACAAGCTCAAGGAGCACGGCGTCCGCGTGAAATATGCGATTCACCCGGTCGCGGGGCGAATGCCGGGGCATATGAACGTGCTGCTCGCCGAGGCGAACGTGCCTTATGACGAGGTGTTCGAACTGGAGGACATCAATTCCGAGTTCGCGCAAACCGACGTAGCCTTCGTGATCGGAGCCAATGACGTGACCAACCCGGCGGCGAAGACCGACAAGACCTCCCCGATTTATGGAATGCCGGTACTTGATGTGGAGAAGGCCAAAACGGTGCTGTTTGTTAAACGGTCGATGGGCGGTGTCGGCTATGCCGGTGTCGACAACGACGTTTTCTACATGGACAACACGATGATGCTGCTGGCCGATGCGAAGAAGATGGTCGAGGAAATCGTAAAGTCACTCGACTGAGTTTCTGCAGATTCCTCCATTTCGGACGTAGTCCGGGCGAAAATTGTCGATTCTACTCCGTAATGGAGATGTATCGGCTGCGCCATTTCGGTTCTTTGCATAATTTCAACGGATTGCCGCAGATCGGAGAACCGGGATGTTTCACGATATGACGGAGCCGTACGAAGCTGTCGCGCGGTTCGACGCGCTCATCGTCGCCGGGCCAGGCCTTTCCCGCGATCAGCCGCTGCGAGATGCCGTGCGCGTGGCCGGCGGGCGAGTTCTCGCCAGCGTAGATTGGGAAGGCGCGCTCGATCAGTTCGAGGAAACCGCCGCCGAACCGTTGCTCCTCCTCGATGCGCGCGACGTGGACGACCAGCGCCTTGCGTCCACGCTTTATCGGCTCGACGGCATCGCGACCGGGCGTAATTTGGCGATTGTGGCGGGTATTTCTCCCGCGCAGATCGATATCGCCGGTGCCGGCCTGATCGGGCGGCGGGTCGATCTTCTCTGTGACCCGACCCTAGCGGATTGGGCGATGGCCATTTCGGTATGGCGGGCGGTGAACGGCGCGCAGCTGCGCGATCATATCGCAGAGAACGAAGCGACACGGCTAGCGCGGCTCAACGAGGAGGTCGCACGGATAGCGGATGTGCTCGCACGGCTCAGCAGGCCGCAGGCCGCGCATCCCGGGGAGCCCTCTTCCGTTGCCGACGCGCGCCCGGTTTATGCCGCGCGAGAAGATGAGCCGATCGCGATCGATGCAGGCGAGATCCGCCAGCTCATCCGCGCGCGCCGGCTGCGTGACAGGCAATTCGGGAAGGGGCTATTCGAGGATCCGGCGTGGGACATGATGCTCGATCTGTTCGCTGCGCATCTGGAGCGGGCGGACGTATCGGTCTCCAGCTTGTGCATCGCCGCCGCCGTGCCACCCACGACCGCGTTGCGCTGGATTACGCGGATGAGTGACGCAGGTATTCTTGAGCGGCGCCCCGACCCGTTCGACCGGCGACGCGCGTTCATGGGCCTGACCAAGTCAGCGCTCGATGGGATGCGCTCCTATGTTGGCGCCGCCCGAGCAATGGGCTTGCCGCTGGCCTGACGGCTAAGGCTTGCGATCTGCGACCGGGTCTGCCATCGGCTGCGGCGAGGGCGGTTAGCTCAGTTGGTAGAGCATCTCGTTTACACCGAGAGGGTCGGCGGTTCGAGCCCGTCACCGCCCACCATTGACTTGGGTCGCATCAGCAGTGATCGACACGCGAGTCGCGACCAACCGCGTGAGTTACCGGCCTTGGGGCTTTCCGGCGGAGCGCGCCTGATCGCCGGCGACCTTGAATGGGGAAGTCGCGTTGGCCTGTGGATCGTAGTTCCGGTCGATGCGATTGCGAATACGCGATTGGATGCGGTTCTGGATGCGATTGTCGATCCGTGCCATCGGCTTGATACCGGCCACGCCAACTTCCTTTGTCCGACGCAGGCCCGCGTCGCCGACCGTGGAGCTCGCTACGCGCCCGCCGGACACGTCCTGCGCCATCGCCGGGAGCGCAACCACCAGCGATATCACGGCAATCGAATTGGCCAAGCGCTGTAGCATCGTCGTTCCCTCGCTGCCGATCAATGCGCCGGGGCCAGCTGCACCCGGTCAACCTGCCCGCTCACCCCGCCCACTGCATCGGATGGTTGGACGACCAGCGATAGATATTGCGTTACGCATCCTGCGGGAACGGTGAACCGTCCAGCGAAATTGCCGCCGGCCTGGGCCGACTTGGGAAAGGCGACGCGCCCAAGCTCGCGCCCGTCCTGGCAAGTCAGTGTCCAATACGGTCGCGAACCGCCCGGCGGATCGATGTTCAGGCTATGGCCCCCAAGCACATAATCACCGGCCGGCAACAGCTGCATCTGCCGCAAGACTGGCCCGCCGACGCTTGCCGGCGCGGAGAAATCGAAGATACCATTCCTGCCTTCCCTCTGGATCGAGGCGGAAATGCCGCCATCGGCGATCGGCACCCAGTCCAAGGGGGAGGGCGTGTCGAGCGCGGCGACGAAGCGCGGATCACGCGACATGCGCCGGTCTGCCCCGGGGCGAATCGACGCGTAATAGCTCCAGGCCTCGTCGCGAAAACCGGCGCTCAGCAGCGCGTTGAGCAGCACCGCGCTGGCGTTGCCGGAGATCGGCACCCCGATGCGCCGCAGCCTGGCGAAAAGTCCGCCGGCGCTGCGCGGATCGGGCGCATGACTGGCGGCATAATCGATGAATGCCTGCGCCCAGACCGGCTGCGCGGCGAGCGTGCCGACAAGCGCATCGCGGATCGCCGGATCGGCTATCGCGGAGGACAACACCGGGAATAGCAGATCCGAACCATATGTGGAGGTGCGGAGCGTGATGTCATATTGCCTCAGCGCCCCCGCCACGTCGCCACGCCCCACCGCATCCTCGATCGCCCAGAGGCGGGTACGCAGGTCGCGCCGGGAGAGCATCTGTGCATAAGCGAAAATGCGCCGCGCGCCGGCGGTATCGCCGCGAAGCTGAGCATCGATCCCGAGCGTAGCCGCAGCGGGCACGGCGGTGGGATCCTGCCGCAAGGCGAGGCGGGCCAGCTGGTCAGCCTTGGCGCGCTCGGCGGGCGTGGCCTCCGGGCCGGACAGTTTCTCCGACAGGAGCGCCGTGATCCGCCCGTCGCCGGGCGCGAGCTGGTGCGCCAGTTCAGGGGCGGCGCCGCGTTCCGAATATGCCAGCGACTGCATCACCGACCAGGTTCCCACCGTCGCCATAACCATCGCCAGCGCGATGCGAATGCCCCATTCGCTGGCTCCTCGTCGTGGCAGGATACGGCGTCGTCGACTCATCCCCCGCGCGCCGCCTTGTCGACCTTGCCGTCACGGCCGTAGCCGTAGCCATATTCATAGCCATAGCCGTAATGCGCCTTGCGCGCCTCGAACTTGGTGAGCACGCCGCCGATGATATGTGCGTTGGCGCTGACGAGCCTGCCCAGCGCGGTCTTGACCAGACTGGAGCGGATACCGTGCGATTCCACGGCGTAGATCACGCCCTCCACCCGCGAGGCAATCAGCGGCGCGTCGGCCAGCCCCATTACCGGCGGAGAATCGATCACGACATGATCGTAGGTTTCCAGCAGCCGCTCGATCAGCACCGCAAGGCGATTGCCGGTCAGCAGCTCTGCCGCATTGGGAGGGATCGGCCCGGCCGACATGGCGGTGAAGCCCAGATCGGTCATGGCGAAGGTCAGCGAGGCGATGTTGTCGTCACCCGAGAGGAAGTTGCTGAGCCCACGTTCATGGCTAACCCCGCCAAGGTGATGGACCGAGGGCGAACGCATGTCGCCATCGACCAGGATTACCTTGCGCTGCGCACGCGCCAGCGTGGTGGCAAGCGCGAGCGAGGTAGTCGACTTGCCCTCCGCCGGCCGTGTCGACGTGACCGCTAAGGAACGCGGCACGCCGTGTTCGGTAGTGAAGGCGAGGTTGGTCTGAACCGCGAGATAGGCATCGAACAGATCGGACTTGCGATCGAGCAGCGCCTCCTTCGGAGTGGCCCCCTCCACCTTCGGTACCGAACCGAGCAGCGCCAGGCCGAGCCGCCGCTCCACTTCCGCCGGATCGGCGATCGCTTCGTCCATCTGTTCCAGCGCGAAGGCTGCGAGTGCGCCAATGCCCAACCCAGCGAACAGCGAGATGGCAAGGTTGATCAGCAGACGCGGACTGGACGGTTTTTGCGGCGTATCGGCCGGATCGACGACAGAGATATTGTTGACGCCAACACCGCCGGCAACGCCGATTTCCTTGTAGCGCTGAAGCAGACCGTCATAAAGCGCGCGGTTCGTATCTACCTCTTGCTGATAGATATTATATTGAATGCTGCGCCGGCGCAGATCGAGATAGCTGCCCTTGAGTTGGTCGACCTTGGCCTGCAGCGATCTTTCGCGCTCCTGCGCCTCGCGATAATCAGCCTGCAGCGACCCTGAAACACGGCTTTCCTCGCGCGCAATCGAGCGGTCAAGCTGGTCGATCTGCGACTGGATCGCCTTCGCGGCGGGATATTCCGGCTCGAACTGCATCATCATCCGCTGATATTCAGCAGACAGCTCCGCGCGCTTCTGCCGCAGCCCGTTAATGGCGATATTGCGCAGCGCCTCTGTTGAGGCGCCGGCACGTCCCGCCTGTTCGTAGCGCGCCTCCGCCTGAATGCGATCGGCCGTCGACTGCGAAAGCGCCGCGTTGAGCGAGGCGAGATCATCCGCGACGATCGAGCGTTCGCCCGTTGTTTTGCCATCTCCCGACTGGGCCGGCAGGTTGATGATCTTCTCCGCCGACGCGTAACTGACGAGTTGGCGGAGGGATTCGTCCAGCTTGTCTTTCAGCTGCCCAAGCTGCCGCTGCAGCAGGTTGCGGCCATAGGATGTTGCCTGGGTCTTGCGCTCCAGATTGGTCTGGATGAAATTGTCGGCCCAGGCATTGGTGACCTTGGCGGAGAAATCGGGATCGGGGCTGGTGAAGGTGACATCGACCAGCCGCGACAGTCTCGTCGGGCTGACACCCAGATATTTCAGCAGCGTCTCGCCAGCCACGCGCTGGCGCTCCTGCCTGCCCATGGACGGATAACGCCCGTTAACGAGCTGAAATGCCGGATTCTTATCCGGAATGCCGAACATCTGGAAGAACTTGGGATCGTCGACGAGCCGCAACTGCGTCGCCACCCGTTCCGAAAGCGAGCGCGATTTCAACAGGCCATATTGCGTCTGATAGAATTCCTGATCGGCGACGCTTGCTTCGCGGTCGACCCCCTGGAAATTGGTGACCTTGTCTGATTCGCGCGAAATCTCGATTGTCGCCGTGGCGGTATATTTCGGCGTCATCAGCAGGGTAGCGATTAGGCCTAGCAGAACACAACCGGCCACCGCGCCAAGAATTACATAGCGCCAGCGCAGCGCGACGCGCAGATACTGACGGATCAGCGGGATGCGATCGTGCGTGCCGATACCCGTCTGGGCGACTATCGGCCCGGTGGCCGGGCCGGCGCCCAGCAAATTGGAAGTGACCAAGTTCATGTCGGTTGCCCCTTCCTAGTTCACGATCGCGATCAGCGGCGCGGCAAGAATAGGCGAAAGCGAGACAAAGTCGCGGAACAGGCGACGCTGCGGCGAATCCCCGACAACGATCACGTCGTTCGCATAGATCGGCGGATCGTCATATCCCCCCCGCCGGATAGCGCCGACATTGTAGAGACCTGCCATTTTTCGTCCATCCACGGTGCGCAGGATCACGACATCGTCCTGCCGCGCATATTCCGACAGGCCCTTGGCCGAGGCGATAGCCCGCATCAATGTCATCTGGTTGGTCACGGGATACAGCCCCGGTTCCACCACCTGCCCGTCGACCGTCACCACCTGGCTCACCGAGCTCTTGATGTTCACCGTCACTTCCGGATTGCGCACGTAGCGACCGCGCAGCGCCGCCTCGATGGCCTCCGCGAGTTCGGCCGAAGTCTTGCCGCGCGCGTCGATTGTCCCGGCCAGCGGCATGGAAACCCGGCCACTGGCGTCGACCTGCACTTCGCGGCTCAGATCGGGAACGTTGAACACATCGACCTGGATCGTATCTAGCGGCCCGATCAACGAGGGCCGATCCGGCGCGGTGAGATCGAGCCGGTTAGGCCCGGGCAGCGTCGTGCTGTCTTTCACGACGGTAAGGCGCTCGGTGGATTGCAGAGCTTGTCGGCCGGCGCATCCCGCAAGCGCGGCGGTCGCCATCAGCAGGGCAAGGCAAGGGTAACGCATCTAACTGAAACTTCCACAGATGAAGGAAGGGTTGCCGTGGCCTATAGGTCTGTCCTCCCAATGGGTAAAGCTGGCCGCGCCCGCCCTTCCGCGTTTCGCGGCCGTTCGCCATTCAGCCACAACGCCGCGATAATCACGCAGGTCATGATTATAGGAGTGCGCGCCGGATAGTCGAACAGACTGGCGACCAGCACCAGCAGCAGCAGCGCCGAACCCAATCGCGGCAAAGCCTCCGGTTTTTGCCATGCCTTGACGCTCGCCCACAACCACCACGCGAGCGAAACCGAAAGCAGCAGCAGGCCCGGCAACCCGGTGTCGAGCACAATCTCGAGAAAATCGTTATGGGCGTGGTTGAAATAGGTGAACGTCAGCAGCGCAAAAGGCTCGTGTATCCTGAATATCGGATCGAAGGCGCCAAGCCCCGACCCCGCCGGGAAATACGTTCGAATCAGTTCCAGCACCGTCGGCAGCGCACGTCGCCGCATGTCCTCGCCGGGTTCAATCGTCAGCACCCGGCTGATTGAGACTGCGCGATCCGCCGCAATGCTCAACGCCACCAGCGCCAGGATCATCGCGACAAAGCCACCGATCATCGCGGGCAAAACCCAGCGCGGGTAGCGGCCCAGTTCCCTTCGCAGCGGGCGCCATGGGATGATCAGCCCCACCGCCAGGCCAATGACACCGACAAGCATGCCGGCGCGTGATCCGCTTGCCAGAATGGTCAGCGCAAAAAGCGGAAGCAGCCCGAATGCGATCGGGGCCCGCCAGCCCGGCCGACGGCCGCCCTGGAATGCCCATACCGGCGCCAGTGCGCAGCCGATCGCCACGAAAAGGGCGAAATGATTGCGGTTCGCGAAAGTCCCGCTAACCTGCCCCCGCGTGTCGTTGACAAGCGGGTTGTTGAAGCCGGCACCCGAGAACTGCAGCAGGCCAATCAACATCGAAGCGACAATCAGAGCCAACAGAATGCCGGGCAGGATTGCGCGCTCGGCCGGCCTTGTGCCGAGCAGCAACAGTAAAACCGTCAACGGCACCACCAATGAAAATAGCGCATTCGCCGTTGCGCCGGGAACAATCGACCAGGGGCGCCAAGGCTGCCCTGCTCCGCCGAGCGCTGCGTCCGCGAAGGGCGCTCGGCCGGGCAGCTCCTGCCACAGGGCGGGCGGCAGCGGCACTAGCTGCAGTGCAGCCAGCGTGATCGACGCCGCCAGCAGCAGTGCAACGGGCCGCGCATCGCGCCAGCGGGGCCAGTCGGCAGCGAGCGCACCGGCGACCAGCGCCAGCCACGCCGCGCCACGCACGATCAGTTGCCCAGGAACGTCCGCACGTGAAGCGCCGCCGGCAATCCATATTGCGGCGAGCAAAGATAGCAGCAAGGCAAACGACAGTGACGGTCGCGACGGGATCAAGGGGGTTCGTAAGGCCATGACAGGATCGCTCTATGGCAATCCCGCCAGGAACAAAACCATCTCTACACCAAACAGGATCGCTAAGGTGGCCCAGGGTTCAGCGCTCGCTCAGTTCGGCAGGCGGCGGACCTGGCCACAGAATAGCCGGTGAATGGTAAGCCCCGCGCCAGGAATGCCATCGCCGCCGTTGTGGCGCGGTTCCGCTGCATAAAAAGCGATCCATCAGGACCGCTTAACCGCACGATTTTTTTGTTTTAAATTTGGAGCGGGCGAAGGGATTCGCTCGTTACCGTCGTTCCTCCGGGCAACGGTCTAAGAGCCAACGCTGCCTCATTTGAAATGCCGAAACCGGGCCGTTAGCAGACCGACGGCTTTCGTTCCGCGATCTGAAATAGCTGCCGTGGGTTCACGTCGCTCATCGCTTCGTCCGGCGCTGCACGATTGTTTGCGCTAGGATTCGGCGGTTGATCTTGCGCTTCCAGTCCAATTGGGCCTGAGACAGTGTGCGCTTTCGAGCAGTCTGAATCAGGAAGCGATATTCCTTTTCGCTGTACAGGTAGCCCATGCGATAGGCGTGCTCGATCAAATCGTGGTTGGCATTTGCGGTCTCATCTTCGGCGATGCGCCTCAGACCGTCGAACAGATTTCCGGTACTAATCTGGATGAAGCGATTGATGCAGACGTTGCCCACATAGGTGCTGTTTCCGTTGTGACGGTTACGAATGTAGCAATGTTCCTTGATGTCCTGACCACAGGGGCAATTATCCCACTCCTCGCTGATCTCAACAGCGACAAGCTCCCATTCCTGACGGGCTGCCTCGAAATTTGATGCGACGGATAACGGAAGAATATGCGCCTTGAGATGCTCGAAATTGGGAGATGTCATAGCGGTTCAGCCTTCCCGGATTATTAGGCTTGCTCGTCCTTTTTCGATTTTGCGTATATCGTCACCTCCCCAGGCGGAGCGTCTGGTCGGACAGGTGCCAGCATCATCGTCCAAAGATCGACAAGAGCTTGCGGAACGCCTCGCCAACCCTGGACTTGATGCGGTCGCGCCAAGTAACAGGGACAGGTTCATTGTCGCGCAGCGCGTGTCGGGCGATTTGCAGCTGCATTGTGGTGGCCGCCATCGCACTCGAAAATGTTGGAAGCCATTCCACCTCACCGCCGCGGATGAAGTAATGCGATTTACAGGGCGCATCGCAGACCGAAATGGACGGGTGGATTGTCGCCAGATCGTCTGCGGACGTGATCTCGTGGCTATCCGGCACCAGAAGGCTGACACGGTGGCCACACCCGCAAGCACATAACAGCGCTCCGATCTCAAACTCTTCGCTGTGATAGACGACGCCCGGGCTCAGCTCTTTGGGAATGCGCTCGACAGCTTGATATCGATATTTCACGGGCTCACGCCTTTCAGTCGATTTCGAACGGCACCGAGTCAAAGATATACGCGCTTGCAGTGCCCTCGTAATCGAGCAAACCGAAGTGCTGTTTGAACCGGATGACAGCCATCGCTGCGTTCAGCGCGTTCAACTCGGTGATCTGCGGGCGCTTGCGATATTCGTCGTCCTTCGGGTTTTGGATCGGCAATCTTACCGATCCGACATTCTCTTCGAATGCCCGACGATCGGTGCCGGTTACGCGAATGAACGCGCTCAAGCCGACCGCAGAGCGCGTCAGGCCCATACCGCAATCGACAAACGGAACATTGTTGGCAGTTAGCCAATCGACGATCACAAGCCTCGACGGGCCATCATCGACCGATACAAAGACGAAGTCGAAGTCTTTCAATTGCGCGATATTGTCGTGCGTCACCCGTTCCGGCACCGGCTCGATCGCGCCATGCCACTGGCTATATTGCGTCGCCAGCGCGTTGACCTTGCGTTGCCCGATAGCGCGAGGGATGAAGCCCGGCATCCGGAAGATGGTATGTACGTGCACCTTGTCGTCGTCGAAGAGCCGAATGGTCGCGAGATGCGTGCGCGCAAGGAAGTCGAGGATATAGGCGCCAGTTCCACCTAGCCCGATGATTGCGACCCTCTTGCCGCGCAAGCGTGTCGACAGATCATTGATCTCATATCGCGCAGACATCGTGTCCGGAAATTTGAGCGGGGATTTCTGTTCGGCGGCTCTAACTTCGATGGCGGCAAGCGGCGTCGCGTCAGGAAACGCCGCAAGCGCGGGTCCCGTAATCTTTTCGAGATAGGTTTCGATCTTTTCCGCAAACGAGGTGTATTCGCGCATCTGACCAGAATCGCCCAGCAGCTTGCACGAGAAGGACTGGTTGGTCGAATAGTCGTCGGTGATGGCAATGGCACTCTCGCCGCCGCCAAGTGCCAACGGCTTTCCACTTAGATCGCATGGTCGGCTACCGCGCCACAGTGCCTGATGGTCCTTCGGTTCCATCACGCCATCAGCCAAATTTACGGAACTCAGCCAATCTCCATGCTGGAGGTGCCCGTCCGCATCGAGATAGGGCCAGCCGTACAGGATGAGGTATCCGCCGACAAAGTCGATCAGATGCCCCGTCTCGTCCAAATCCTTCAGAAAAGGATTACGATTCACCAGTTCCGGCAACGCGAAATCGCATTCCATCTTTCACCTCCACGTTGGGTCCCTGGACGAGCGTGCCGCTCGGATTTTTGGCCGGCCCGTGAGAATACTTGACCAGATATTCGGCCGATGCCGTGCCGCCGCTGCCGAGGTAGAGATTGACGACGCGGTCGTAGTTGATGTGGTTGGTATCGATCACGTGGTCGTCGCCATTGACCAGGATATCGAACACCTGCTTGCTGTAAAAATGCGCGTCCGCGACCAGATCGAGGGGCGTGTCGTCGCGCACGATGCGCTCGTCTTCCACGTCGCCCTGGACTTCGCGGTACAGCGCTTCGTTCTTGGGGATATCCCCAAGCTCGTACAGTGCGTCGCCAGTGGTCGGACTGGGCGAATGATAGACTTCGCGGTTGATATGAATGCGCACCTCGTGCGCCGCAGCATGATCGTTCATCTCAAACCTTTCTCCGCCTGAGCGGCTTGCCTTTTGCCTCGCCGGATGCCATTTTGGTGTCCGGCCAGACAACAGATAAGGCCAAAAAATTGCCCTGGGCCTCAGATCCGCAGGGCTGTTGTCTGACTGGACAACATATGTGACTGACGTCGTGTTTTGTCAAGGAGGTCTGATGCCGGAATCGGCGCTTGGAAATTGGTTGAAGGCGTTGCGTGGCGATCGCGGCTGGAGTCTAAGGGAAGCTGCCCAGCGTGCCGAGGTCGATCACGCTTATGTATACCGGCTGGAAACGGGCGCCAAGGAATCGCCATCCGAGGACGTGCTCGACAGACTTATCGGCGCGCTGACTCCATCGGCGCGCGACGCCGACATTCTACGACTCCTGGCAGTGCATCCGAACGTGGATCCCGCATTGGCTGACTTCGCGCGCAATGATCCAACGATCTCACCGCAGGAACTCCATATGCTGACCACCGTGGTGAACCGGGGCGCCCGTGCCGACTATACACTGTCGCTCGAGCGCATACGCAGGTTCATGTCAGCGTGATGCCTTGAACGACCAGGATGCCGCCATGAAAGCGCGCGCGTTTATCGCGGCCGTCGGTCCGTCGGTTTTGCCGGTGCCGGTGGAAGCCTATGCCGCGCACATCGGTGGCACGGTGTCGGCAGAACCGTTGGGCGACCAAGAAGATGCATGGTCGGTTCGACTGCCCGACGGCACATACCGGATATGCGTCAATTGCGGGCAGAATTCCCGCCGGCAACGGTTCAGCATCTGCCATGAAGTGGCGCACGTAGTGCTTGGCATCCCGGCTGAGCATGAGGCACCGAGCTGGAGCTATGCGCGTCGCGCGCCCGGCGAGGTTGCGTGTGATGTGTTCGCCTCTGAACTCTTGCTGCCCCACAAAATGTTCAAGCCCAAGGTCGATGCCGTCGATCCCGGAATGGACGCGATTGCTAGTCTGGCCGACGAATTTGACGCGTCGCTGATCGCTACCGCGTCACGCTTTGCAACTTTTTCGCGCGAACTTTGCGCTTTCGTCCTTTCAGAGGCTGGCAAAGTCCGGTTTTGCGCCAGATCGACATCGCTGCGTGCAGCTGGCGCTTTGGTGAGACCGGGAACGATGCTGCCGAGCGATTCGCTAAGCGCGCGGCTGCGGCGTGGCGATACGGAAACAGGGCCCGTCGACGCCGAGCCCGACCAGTGGTTCGACGACTGGACCAGAAGCGGATACCTGTATGAGGATAGTCGCCATATCGGACAGTGGGACCAGACGCTGACGCTGTTATGGTTCGAAAACGAGGAGCTGCCGCCGCCACCCGCAGAACGTGAACGCTGGGAAAGCGAGAGAACGGGACTTCGCGAGCTAGACGGAATCCTGCCCTGGCCCGATAAAGCCAAACGGCGGCGCTAGGGCTTCGAGCGATGAACCGTCGCCACCTCGAGCTCCCAAGGCAGATGCCCGTCCGAAGGAGCAAACCCTGCGCTGATTAGATACTTCGGGGCGTCAGCCCAATGCATCGTCCACGCGAACGTCAGGCGCGAAGTCAGCCTTTAGTCGAATAGGCACTACTCGCTGATCCAGATACCCCCCCGGCAGTCCCGCCAGTCCCTCGACATCGCGCAGGTTCAACCCTAGGGCCGCTTCGATCTGCGCCCGCGTGTAGACCCCGTGCTCGACCAGCATCCGTAGGCCTTCGGCGAGCATCGTGGGCCGATTGACGGGAAACGCGTCGTCGAGTGGCTCGATCTTACGGATGCGAAGACTGTTCATCTGCCGGAACAAGTAGGAAAACTGGTTCTCGGAGAGGATCCCGAGATCCCGGCTTCGATACGCCATCGAGGCGATCGACACAGCCCAGCGCGCCTTCAGCGCCTTGAAATAGGCGATTGAGCTGCCGAGCACCTCCCGGCTGAAGGTCTCGCGCGGAAGCAAGAAGGCGCTCGCGAAACGGTTGGCCTGCTTCTCTATCATGTCGAGGTTCGAGCTGGTGACCTCTATGTCCGGATGAAGTACCAGGTGGCCGAGTTCATGGGCGAGGTTGAAGAGGTCGCGCGGTCCCCCGACCACCTCCTCGGACATAAGAACGATCGGCCGACCCCCGATCCAGCAGCTCACGGCGTCCATGTCCTGGCAGCGCACCGGCTCGCGCACCAGCAGGATCCCGTTCGCCTCCATGGTGGCACCGAGGTTGCGGATGGGACCACGGCCAAGACCCCAATGGTCGCGAAGCCTCTCCGCCGCGCATTCGATGTCGTCTTCGTCGCCGTGCTCGGCATCGAACTCCAGACCGGGGAAGTTCACGGCCGGCAAGGCGATGAATCGCTCGAGCAGGGTTCCGATATCCCCCGCCCATTGCATGCGCCGGACGATGCGACGGCGATGGTGCTGCTCCATCCGTTTCAGGCTGCGGAAGAACGGAGCACGCGGCTCGCCCGCACGCGACGGCAGGCCGGTGAAGAACGAGATCGGCTGACCGGTCTCACCGATGATTCTACCCATCGTCTCGCCGCTCGGCGACGCCTGTCCGGTCTCGAACTGCGCCACCGCCTGCCGACTGACACCGATGGCTTCGGCGAATGCCTCGCCGGTGAAGCCGCGAGCCTCCCGGGCTTCCCTGATCCGTTCCGGAATCGGTTTGGCTCCGGCCGAGGCCGGAGCACCGCGATCATTGCTCATCCCGTTACCCGCAGTCAGGATTCGTTGTCGGAAGTCGACTCGTGCTCGTCATTGCGCAACGCTTCCTCGATGTGGTCGCGGAAGCGCAGCACGACGGCGGGCGCGGGCACGTCAACTGGCGCCGCCTCGATCGGGCCCAGGCGGGTCAGCACGTTTGTCCGCGCAAGCCAGCTGTTGCGCCCGGCCTCGGGCATGCCCCAGCACAGGTGGGTGAGATCGGACCCGTTGGCGCCGAAGGTCAGCCAGGCATACATCTCCTGCGGTGACGGAGCGCGGAACGGCACGACGACGGGATCGGGATCGAACAACTCGAGCTGATTGCTGAGCCGCTGGTCCTGGCGGGTGGGCGTTTCCTCGGGGAAGGCCACCGGGCCATCCGTCCGGCACACGTGGGCGCGGAACGCCCCCGACCGCAACTCGACCCAATGCCCGCCGCCCAGCGGCATCCGCGTCATTTCCGACGCGAACGGCAGGTCGCCGACCTTGCAGCCCTCGTGCACGCTAAACAAGACGGCGGCGCGGCGGATATGCCCCTTGATGTCCGCACCGATCAGCGACTTGAGGAACGGCTCGTTCTCCATCACGTCGCCGGCCAGCGCGATCGCTTGGGACACCGAACGCATCAGCGCCACGTCGGCACTAGGCGGAAACGCCTCGTCGAGAAGCTGCTGAAATGGAACCATTGCCTGCCCCTAAAAATTTTGATCGCAAGCACATTCCCGAATCTATCATCTCGCGTCAAGTGATTTCGCGAATCGATCGAAATGAGCCGCTAGGTCTCGCCACCTTACTGCTTCATGCGCGCGAGCGACCTGTCGATCGCGGTAAGTTGGCGGCCGACGGCATTGAGCTCGGCGCCGATCCCGGAGGACACCGCGGACAGCAGCTGGCGCGCGTTGCTCAGCTTGCCCAGGACCTCGCCCTTCGCGTCCTCGCCGCGCTTCAGGAAAGCCGTCCACTCCTCGTCGGTCATGGCGTAATCCTCGCCCTCCTTCTCAGTGTGGGCGGGACGATGGACGTCGTCGAGCGTGTCGATCAGCGCGTCCAGGCCCTTTTCCAAGCCGGCCCGCGCGGTCTCGACCTCGGCGGAGTCGCGCCAGCGATACTTGGTGCCCAGCCAGGTCCGGGCCGTCGACAGCGCTTGGTCGTGGTAGAAGGCGCGTTCCTCGTCGATCTCGTCACCCTCTTCCCAATAGACCGCGTGCCCCAAGCCCGCGAGCGGCTCGCCGACATTCTTATCGAGCGCCTCGAGCGCCTGGCGCAGATCGCGCTCGCGGTCGAGCAGCATTCCGCGCATCACCGCGTCGGATTGCAGCCGCATCATGTCGAGCTGACGGTAGACAGGTCGCGCGGCGAAATAGGCCGCGACCACCGCGGCGCAGCCCGCGATCAGCGTCTGGTAGTCGTAGATTGCACGTATAAGGCCGTTGATTGCGCAGCCGACTAACACCCAAGACGCACAGTGCATCAATGCACACCCCCATTTCGCGGTGGCGATAGCACGGTTCCGACGGATAATGCCTGCCTCAGTTCTGCCGATACGGCATAATCACTTCATAGGGTGCGACGTTGAGCCCTTACAATAACGGCTGGTTTCGGGACTTTAGGTCGCGTGCCGCAACGGCCGGATTTAGGGCGCATTGCCGAAGGACCGATTTCTGACAATTTAGTAGCCTACGCCTACACGAAAGGGCCTTCGGCCGCCGGCCTGTCAATCGGCAGAAGAAGGGCCGCTTCTCCTTCCGAAGATACGGCCCTTATAGAGTCAGCACTTGACGTTATGGCCAACTCGAGTGCGGCAACGGACGACCTTTATCGGGTGCTTGCGCTTGAGGTTAACGCTAGGACGGAATGCCTTGTGGCATTTGACGTGATGGCCGCGAACATAGGTACGACATACCTTCGCTTGCGCCGGGATTGCCGAGGTAACGGCAGCGCCTGCCAGAGCGATCATTAGTGCGATCCGTGTCATATTCTTCTCCATGGCGATAATCCGCCGCGAGGGTCTATGAACGACTTCACCGACAAACAGCATTCATTTCGCTTATGTCGATCACGGCTGCTCTGCAGTCAGGCGCGAGGATGCCCCATCATCGGTTTTGCACCATCAGGCCAGCGTTGATGGGCCAACGAACTCCCGGCTTTACCCAACGCTATCATCTTCTTCGACGCCGCCCGGGGTCTCTAATTACGCGGAGGGATAGTTTTCGTACTCCGAATGGTCCCAGTTGCGCCCGTGCTGCTTTCGAAGCTGATCGGCATATGTCATCAACGGCGTCGAGACCGTGCCGTGGACGATGATCGACGCGAGAATGGCCGTCCCCGCGATCGCCCAGAGCTGTTCGCGTTCGGCGAAGTCGCCGCGTCCGGTCGCGTAGAGGATATAGTAGATCGTGCCGATCCCGCGGATGCCGAAAATGCCCATCATACGCTTGGCGGTCCGCGGAGCCGAGGAGCCGATGAACGCAATCCAGCAAGCGATCGGACGGAACAGCAGGATGAGCGCAATCGCCAGCAAACCACCCTGCCAGGTCAAAGAAGCGAGCAGGCCATGGCCCAGGGTCCAGCCGAACAACACCAGCACCAGCATGATCAGCACACGCTCGACCTGATTGGCGAACGCTGCCATCTCGGCGTGAAACTCGTCCTCGGGCCGCACCGCGCGGATGGCGAGCCCGGCGACGAACACCGCGATGAAGCCATTGCCGTGCAGAAGCACGGTCGCGGCATAGGAAAGGAAGGTTGCACCGATCGCCACCAGCCCGTCGCCACTGTCGGATATCTTCCTGAGATGCGGCAGGCGGAACAGCGCCCGGCCCATGAGCCAGCCAAGCACCGCGCCGACAACGATACCGATCAGGATCTCTGCGGCGAACTCGATTCCCAGCCAGTGTCCCCAGTTGGCAGTGCCGGCATGGAGAGCCAGTGCAAGGAGGATGAGGGGAAAGGCCAGTCCATCGTTAAAGCCGGCCTCGGCGGTTAGCCCGAAGCGGGTTTCGCCATCTTCTCCCTCCCCAGGCGGACCGGTCTGGATATCGCCAGCCAGAACTGGGTCGGTCGGCGCTAGGGCTGCCGCAAGGAGCAACGCCGCCGGGGCTGCCATTCCCAGGCCCCAGTGCGCCGCTGCGAAGACCAGGATCATCGTAATCGGCATCGCGATGAGCAGCAGGCGCCACGGCGTACCCCATGCGCGCCAGCCGAACACCCGATCGATCCTGAGACCGGCGCCCATCAACGCCAGGAGCATCACGATCTCGCATAGCGCTTCGGCGGTATGACTCGTAGTCAGATCAGCGACAGATGTGACACGAAGGATCGACGTGAACGACGTGCCGTAGCCCATCGCGAGGCATATGATCGGCAGCGAAAGCGGCACCCGCTTCAACAGCATCGGCAGCCACGAGATCAGGAGGACGAGACCACCGCCAAACAATAATATCAAGGCGCGGTGACTGTCGTCCATCTTTTCCCTTCGCTGAATCGGCATCACCGACATGTCTTCGGACTCGGTGATTTACCCTTGGGACTTTAACGCACCAGCGCCGGATATATCCGGCTCACTCTGTTAATGACCGCAATCGCGGAAGCGACACTCGAATCCAGATACTCGACTATTGCTGTCGCCGACTTAGGGAAGGAGCAGTATTGGACGGATGATGGCTTCGGGCTCATGCATCGCCAGCGGTCGCGGTGGCAACGAGCGCTTAGGGGGCCAATTCAGGCGCGAAACCAAGCGCACTTTATTTCGGCGTGTGAGTCCGCCGCAGGGAGACGGAACTCAAGTGCACTCCTAGATGCGGTCAACATCTATCAATCCCGACGAACACTGTGCTGCATTGGCGACTTCTTCGTTCCAGGCAGACCCGGCTACGACGATAATGGCATGGCCAGCCTTGAGATGTTTCTCAGCAGCGAGCGCGGATGCCTCTGCCACCCCCACACCGATAAGAGAACCGGCGAGCCCGCCCAACGCTCCTGCGGTGATGGCGCCGGTCAAGGCTCCCGCGATCGGACCCACAGCGAGGAGAGGTCCAAAGCCGGGGACGACCAACAACCCCAAACCGGCAAGCAGGCCACCTACTCCGCCGGCAAACGACGCAGCGCCGGCACCCACCGCGCCTCCGGTCTCGATGTCGTGATCCAGTGTATCGTCGCGGCGACGCTTTTCGATCGGGTCGGTATGCACGAATAAGTTAATGTGTCCGGGCGACACTCCCATGCCGACAAGGTCTTCATAGGCATGCTCCGCCGCATCACGCGTGGCGAATGCGAGCACATGGAATGGGCCGGGTTCCGGACTATCCGGGGACTGTTCGCTCAAGCACACCTCCTATATTTTATCCGAAGCCCAACATCGTCATTGCCACCAGGGCCAGGCTCATGAGGCTCAGGATGCCGGCCGTGGCCCACTGCACAGCCTGCAGCACGCGCCCGCTGACATGCTCGCCCATGAGCCCTCGGTCGGCCGTCATCAACGCGATGAACACTAGGATCACCGGCAATTGCAGGCCGTCCACGAACTGGCTGGCAAGCATGAGCTTCACGAGCGGCATATGCGGGATCAGGGCGACGGCAACGCCCAGGCCCAGCGTCGCTGCGTAAATCCCCATGAAGACCGGCGCTTCCCTGAAGCTCCGCGCAATCCCCCGCTCCAGGCCAAATGCTTCTGTCACCACATAGGCCGTGGCGAGCGGCAGGACGGTCGCGCCGAACATTGAGGCGCCGACAAGTCCGACGGCGAATAGGATTTCAGCCCAGGATCCCGCCAGCGGAGCAAGCGCACGCGCGGCGTCGGCCGCTGTTTCGATCTTGATGCCGTGGGGATGAAGCGTCTGCGCCGTCGTGATCACGATGAAGAACGCGATGAGATTGGCGAACACCGACTAGATGATCACGTCGGCGCGCACGAATGGAAGCTCGCGGACGCTGGTGCCCTTCTCGACCTCCGTCGCCTGCAGGAAAAACTGCATGTAAGAGGTGATCGTCGTGCCGATCAGCGTGATCGCCATGAACAGATAGCCCTGATCGGCACGAAAAGTCGGGATAACGGAAGCCTTGAGGACCGGCCCCCAATCCGGCGTCGCGACGAACGCAGTGCCGACATACCCGAAGAATACGACCGTCGCCGCGAGGAAGACCTTCTCGACGATGCGGTAGGTGCCGCCAACGACGAGATAGAAGACGATGATGAAGGCAACCGGCACGGAGATATAGCGCGATACGCCGAACAGTTCACTAGCCGAACCGATGCCGGCGAATTCCGAAGCGGTGGTGCCGAGCGAAGCGATGAAGAAGGTGACCATCGCCAGCGCGGTCCAGCGAATGCCGAACTTCTCGCGGATGAGCCCGGCCAGTCCCTTGCCGGTGACGATCCCCATGCGCGCGCAGGCTTCCTGCACGACGATCAGGCTCAGCGTGATCGCTGGAAGCACCCAGAGCAAGTCGAGCCCATAGGTCGCGCCGGCCACCGAGTAGGTGGCGATCCCGCCTGCGTCGTTGCCGGCGTTGGTGGTGATCAGGCCCGGTCCCAGCGCGGCGAGGAAAGCGAGAACGCCGCCCTTCGGCACGCGCAGGCGTCTGCGCCGGGCAAGCCGGCGAACAGCGGGCGGAACCATCGCCATGTTTTCGGGCGCGGGAGCCGTGCTCTCCATCAACTGAACAGCCGCGGCAGGTGCCGGCGCATGGATTCGGGTAGCATCAGGTCGAGAACATCGTCGGCGGTCACCAGACCCAGCATCCGGCCGAGCTCGTCGATCACCGGCAAGGCGAGGAGGTTGTACTCACCCATGATCCTCGCGACCTCCTTGCAATGCTCCTCGGGACGCGTGGTGTGAACCGTCGAGCTCATGCAATCGCACAGCCGCATCTCCGGCTCGGCCAACAGCAAGTCCCGAAGCGACATGACCCCCTGCAGCCTGCGGGCTTGCGGATCGTCGACGATATAGACGTAATAAACGAGGTGCGGGCGACGCAATTGCCCCCGTACATAGGCGATCGCTTCCTCGACCGTCTCGGTATCGAGGGCCATGACGAAATCCGTCGTCATCAAGCCGGCGGCCGAATTGTGGGGATAGCTTAGCAGCAGCTTGATGTCGCTCGAGGTCTCCGGCTCCAGGAGCGAGATCAGCTTGTCCGATTTGTCGCGCGGCACGGACTCCAGTAGGTCGGCGGCGGCGTCCGGCGCCATACTGTCGAGGATCGCCACCGCACGGTCCTGCGGCAGATATTCAAGGAACTCCGGCTGACGAAGCCGTTCGACCTCTTCGAGCGTATCGGCGGCCAGTTCGGTCCCGAGCGCGCACAGAATGCGCGCTCCTTGCCGGTACGGCAGATGATCCATCAGCGCCGCAATGTCGGCGGGATGAAGTTCCCGAAGGCCCGCATGGCTGAACACGAAATCCATGCCGGGTGGTGGCTCGATCATCGGTTCGATTTCGTCCCATGCCACGGTGTGACCTTCGAACCGATCGGCAAAGGCGCGAGGCACGAGCCGCCGGATGAGGCCAGCCGCGCTCGCATCGATCGCAGCGCAAGTCAGGCAGGTTCCGTCCCATTCGATGACGGCATCGTTGACCCGGACGATCCGCTGCGCCGGCCGGTCGATCACTTCCCCGTCAAGCAGGTCCGCGAGGATCAGAAACTCGCCGCTTCGCCGCTCGAACAGCGGCTGATCGATCGGCTCGACCGCGACGACGAGAGGTCCGCCCGGCCGTAGATCGAGGAAAGATGCCGCATCGATCCGGACATTGCGTCCGTCACATCGGACTATGACCGCCTGCACCTGCGCGGCGCCCGCTTCACCCGGGACAGCGATCAGATCGCGGAGACGCCCGCCGCTGCCGTGCCGGCCCTCGACCGCGATTCCTCCAAGAGCGCTGGCATTAAACCGCGTGGCGTCGGCTCGCTGTTCCCTCGGCGGCCTCCTTCCGGGAATCGCGCGCCGGGAGGAATGACCGATATGGTTGCGTGGCGAGGCACGCTCGGCCTGCCTCACGCACGATCGCCAGGCTGGGCGCGCGAGGCCGGACGGCGCCCCGGTTTTACCGGGCCAAGCTGCTCGACCTTGCGGGCAAGGCGCCTGGCTCGCATTCTTCCCGACCAAAGAATCACAAGAAGTCCCAACCCTGTCGCGAGCACCATGGTATGGCGTGCGATGGTGAAGACGGGGCTGTGCCAACCGAATGCACCGCCAATTCCGAGCAGGACCATGACAAGGAAAAGGCCTATGCCAAAAGCGAATGGACTACCGATCAGACGAGCAATCCTGTTCATTCAAAAAGGCCGATTTGGTGAAACGATAGCTTCACAGGTCTTAACTGCGGCAGCAGCAATCCGCTAAGAGAAATGGCGTCTCGGCACCTATGTATATATTTGATATACGAAGGTATATTCTTGGGACCGAGACGCGGCTTGTCCTACGCTCTACGATCATTCCATACGAACGCCGGTATGCACACGAGCTGCCGCGCCTGGCGGACGAGGGAGCAATATTGCCGGATAGTCTTCGCGGAGTACGGAATCGGCGTCTGAAGCTAGTGGCTTTAGCCGGGCTGCTGGTCGCCGTCTTCATCGTCGACACAATCACGAGCTACGAGATCGCCGCCGCGGTCTTCTATGTCGCGGCGATCCTGCTCGCGGTCCAGGTGCTGAGCCGCCGCGGCGTGGTCCGGCTGGCGATCGTCTGCATCTCTTTGACGCTGATCAGTTTCACGCTCAGCCGGTTCGGCGAGCACGGTGCCGGAATCGTCAATCTTGCGATCAGCGTGTCGGCGATCGCGATAACGACCTTCCTTGCCCTTCGGATCGTTGCTGCCGAGACTGCGATTCACGAGGCCCGGGCTCAGCTTGGTCGCTTGACCCGGCTGACAAGTTTCGGCGCGCTGACCGGATCGATCGCGCACGAGGTCAACCAGCCTCTCGCCGCCATCGTCGCCAGCGGTAACGCCGGCCTGCGCTGGTTGGGGCAGACGCCGCCACGGCTCGACAAAGCGCAAGCCGCGCTTTCGCGCATCGTCGCTGACGGTAATCGTGCCAGTACGATCGTCGGCAATCTGCGCCGCCTCGCACGCGGCGAACCCCCGCAGAAAGTCGCGGTCGACCTCAATGCGGTCTTGCGCGACACGCTCTCGCTGGCGCGCCAGGAGTTCGACCGCAGGGACATCGAGGTGCGGCTTGATCTGACGGATGGCCTTTATCCGCTGGCGGACAAGACTCAGCTCCAGCAAGTGCTCGGAAACCTGCTCCTTAACGCGATCGAGGCGATCAAAGACGGGCAAAGCGATCACCGTCTTATCAAGCTGTCGTCCGAACGGATCGGCGACGATGCGGTCGTAACCATCGCCGACTGCGGGAGAGGACTGTCCACGCTTGACCAGGAGAAACTTTTCGGAGCGTTCTGGACGACCAAGGAAACGGGGATCGGCATGGGGCTGACCATCTGCCGATCGATCATCGAGGCTCATGGCGGCTTCATCTCGCTCGATCCGAACCAGCCGAGCGGCGCACGCGTCAGGTTCGGTTTGCCGCTGTTGGAGGTGCCGGCCGCATGACTGACGGGCAAGCTGCCGAGGACGTCCCTCTCGTCTATGTAGTGGACGATGACGCGTCCGTGCGCGATGCGCTTGGCGACCTGCTGGAATCGGTCGGTCTGGAAACGCGCATGTTCGCGTCAGCGGAAGCGTTTCTCGCCTGGCCTCGGCCCGAGCGTCCCGGCTGTCTGGTGCTCGATATCAGGATGTCCGGCATGAGCGGCCTCGAATTCCAGCGTGAAGCGCTCCGCTCGAATAAGACTCTGCCGATCATTTTCATCACCGGCCACGGCGATGTCCAGACATCGGTACGGGCGATGAAGGCCGGCGCGATCGAGTTCCTGACCAAACCGTTTCATGAGCAGGATCTGCTGGACGCCATTCAACAGGGCATCAGCCAGGACCGCGTCCGGCGCGCGCATGCAGCCGTCCGCCACGATTTGCAGCGTCGCTACGACTCGCTCGATGCCAGGGAAAAGCAGATCATGGCGCAAGTAGTCGGCGGGGCCTTGAACAAGCAGATCGCCGCGTCTCTTGGCCTAAGCGAGATCACGGTGAAGGTCCGGCGCGGACAGATCATGCGCAAAATGCGCGCGCAATCGTTGGCCGAGCTCGTCAGGATGGCAGAGAAGTTGCCGCCGGCGTGAGACCAGCCTGGGCCGACAGCATATCAGCGTTATACGATGGTATATCAGGGATATACATGAATGTCGTTGGCGACTGTCGCCTTGACCTCGGCGCGCGCTCTCGCCATTTCGGCGCCGCACCGACCAGCTCTGTCCGGTGGTGCGGAGCTAAGGAAACCCAACCCCATGCCAAGCGACAGTAGTCGATTGTCCTTGCCGTCACGGCTGACGCTGGCCTGACCCGCAGGGGTTAGCTCGCCCGCGATCCGCCGTGACGGCGGATCGAGAGGTGAGATTATGGAAGATACCCGCACCGCGCCCGGCGCGGTCGATCTGGCGTTGTTCGCCGATCTGTTTGACGCGCACGCCGCCGACATCGTTACCCGTCTCAACGAGGAAGATGCCGACACCGCCGCAGCGGTGCTCGCCCATCTTCCCCTCGAACGCGCGATAGACGTGTTCGACCGGCCGGAGCTGATCCGCGCCGGGGACTTGCTGCTCGACCTGCCGCAGGGTCGTGCCGGTGACATCCTGAAGGGCATGGCCGACGACCGCGCGGCCGATGTACTGCGCGAGCTGGACGGTGATGATCGCTCCGAACTGCTCACGCGCGTCGATTTCGACAGCGCCTGGCCGCTCAAGCGGCTGCTCGCCTATCCCGAAGGCACGGCCGGCGCCATCATGTCGACCGAGTTCGTCAGCGTGCCCGCGACCTATACGGTGGCCGATACGCTGCGCCATATCCGCGAGGTCGAACGCACTCGCGAGACGGTCTATGCGATCCACGTCGTTGATCCGGAGACGCGCGCGCTGCTGCGGGTGGTGACATTGCGCCAGCTCATCACCGGTGAGCCGCGGCAATCGATCCTCGCTCTCGCGCCCGATCGCGAGCCGATCACCGTTCAGGCGGACATGGACCAGGAGGAGGTCGCCCGGCTGATCTCGATCCATGACTTGCTGTCGGTGCCGGTGGTCAATGACCGGCATCAGCTGCTCGGCATCGTCACCGTCGACGACGTGATCGACGCGATCCTCGCCGAAGGCAGCGAGGACGTGCAGAAGTTCGGCGGCGTCGAAGGCGCGAGCGAGCCCTATCTCACCACCGGCTTCCTCGGCATGTACCGCAAGCGGGTCGGCTGGCTCGGCGCCCTGTTCATCGGCGAGATGCTGACCGCCAGCGCCATGCAGCATTTCGAGGACGAACTGGCCAGGGCGGTGGTGCTGACGCTGTTCATCCCGCTCATCATGAGTTCGGGGGGCAATTCCGGCTCACAATCGACCTCGCTGCTGATCCGCGCGTTGGCGCTCGGCCAGATCCGCCTGCGCGACTGGTGGCGGGTGGCGCTCCGCGAACTGCCGGTCGGCATCGCGCTCGGCGCCAGTCTCGGCGTCATCGGGATAATCCGCATCGCCGCGTGGCAGGTTCTTGGCATCTTCGATTATGGCCCGCACTGGCAACTGATCGGGCTGACGGTCGGTGTCGGCCTCATCGGCATCGTCACCTTCGGCTCGCTGGCTGGTTCGATGCTGCCTTTCCTGCTCAAGCGCCTGGGCTTCGATCCGGCGAGCGCGTCGGCGCCGTTCGTCGCGACACTGGTCGATGTCACAGGACTCGTCATCTATTTCAGCGTCGCGCTCGTTATCTTGCAAGGCACGCTCTTGTGACTGTTCAACAGGCTCCCTTAGCGAGACAATCCCACAATCAGGTCGCAACCTTTGAGTAGCCATCAGAATGGAAGTTCGCGCAGTATGGGGACAAACTCGATTAGGCCGCCAGATTCTCGCTTGCACGAACGGCGGCTTGTGGGATCTCGGACGGATCGGTTGAACGACCGTGATTGGGGCGCAAAGCAGCCGAAGGGTGTAACGGACTGTCGAAGCCTTGTAATTCAGCGCCCGTCAAAAGCGTCTGGGCGCATTGCCGATCGTGTCGCAAGTACCGCGGAACCCATAACTCGCTGTTCCCTGCACGCTGATTCGGCCGCTACGACGATCGATGCGAAGACGCGGTTTGTTCAACCCGTTCAGTCGATAGCTGGCAGTGATCAGGTCAGGTCCGACCGCGACATCGTACAGATCCCACCATCCGTTTTGGTAGGCGGATGCGGCCACCGCCCGACCAGATCTGGACCATCAGAGACGTGTCGAACACCTCGGTCGTAGATTGGGTGTACGTGCCGTATTCGTAGCGATCGCGCTTCGCATTCCATGTCCATGTCGTGCCGCTGCCGATCCCGTTGCGCGAGCCGTCGCCAAAACAAACCAGCCCTAGATCGACCGGGCGTCCGCCCACGATAGGTCCGTTTGAAGGATAGGCCGGCCGATCGGGACGATAGCCTGGGCGACCAAAGTTGGAGTCCGGGAACCTAATTGTACACGGCTTAGCTGGCGTGAGCGCTGATCCTGCAAAAGGTGAGCCGCATATCCTGTGTGTGCAGAGCGTCGCCGACCAAAAGAAGTCGACGAAAATCACTCAATCCGAATTGATCGAGCTTTGCGACGGCATCGAACGCTGCCGGCGGGACATAGAACTCGTCGCCTATGCGGCCAGACCCACCTTATAGCTGACCCGCGGTGGGGCGGCTGCTTTTGGGACGTTGAAATAGGACGCCAGCGACCGGCTAAGGGCGCATAGTGGTCGCTCATCAGACGATGACTTTATAGCGATTGTCCGATTGCCTTAGCAACGCGCGCAATCAGACTTTTTTGAAATGGATCGGCGTTGTTCCCGAGCCCGGAGCGCGCGGCGGATAATCGCGCACTTGCTCCCACCATATCCTTCTGGGCCACCAGCACTTGCGCGAGCGCAAGATCCAGCGTGGACCCCACGCCGCATCGCCGACCAGTTCAGCCACCTTGTTGCGATCGATGTTCACGGGCGGTGCGCTTCGACCGCACGACCCGAATATATGAGGCAATCGGCGACAGTAGTCCGGATCGCCATGGGCGAGTGCTGTTTCCCGACCGGGCGACGCGCGCGCGACGGCGAGCGCGTTGCGAGCATTTGCCACCCATCATCGTAGAGTCCGGCGCGGCGTTGCGTTTCCGCGGTATCTGCGCGACCCGCGGCGGCTTGAAAAGCCGCTGGCCCCTCATGGGCCGCAGTCGTCCGCCACACCCGCTCGCTCTCCTTGGCAACTTCAGCATAGCGACCTAGCGTACCGAGCGACTGCGCACGCACCGCCAACAATTGCAGTGTGCGGCGGTGGTCCGGGCCGAGTTTCTTTTCCATCAGCGGCAGCAGCTTGTCGGCCTCGGCGACCACCTCGACATGCCGGTGGGCGATCAGTAGACTTCTGCCCTTCGATCGACATCAGTCGTTTCTACCGTCGGATCGAACCAACAATTCCCTAAGGCGGCGCCGGTGACGGAACGAGACTCGGGCGCGGCGAGTCTATCAATGATGGCAGGGACCAAGACAGAACCGCGCGTTTCGAGGGCTGCGTCGAGCAGGGCGGCGGGGAAGCTCGACCCCCCGCCCTTCCAGCCGGTCCAGCTTGCCACGCTCGTCGACACCGTGCCCACCGGCGACCGCTGGCTTCACGAGATGAAGTATGACGGCTACCGGCTGCTCGTCGCGGTCGGTGGCGGCAGGGCGCGCGCCTACACGCGCTCGGGCCTCGACTGGTCCGAGAAGTTTGCGGGCATCGTGGACGAGGCGGCAGCGCTCGGGGTTCGGTCCGCCCTTCTCGATGGCGAGGCGGTCGTCATGGACGAGCAGGGCCGCTCCAGCTTCCAGACGCTGCAGGGCGCATTGAAGGGGGCGCCCGCCAGCATCGACTTCATCGCCTTCGATTTGCTGGAACTCGACGGCGAGGATTTGACCGGGCTGCCATTGACCGAGCGCAAGGAGCGGCTGCGCGCCATCCTGCCCGAAGGCAGCCACAGGATACGGTATTCCGAGCACATCGAGGGCAACGGCGAGAAGCTGCTGCACGGGTTCTGCGACGCCGGACTCGAGGGCGTGATCTCGAAGAAGGCGGACGGCCGCTACATCGGCTCCCGGTCCGGCGGCTGGTTGAAGGCGAAGTGCATCAAGCGGCAGGAATTCGTCATCGTCGGCTGGACGTCGTCGGACAAGTCCCGGCTGTTCCGCTCGCTGATCCTAGGCGTGCACGAGGATGGAATGCTGCGCTACGCGGGCAAGGTCGGCACCGGCTTCGGCAACGACGAGATCGTCCGCCTGATGGAGACGATGGCGCCGCTCGAGCAGGACAAGCCGACCGTGAAGGCGCCGCGCGCCGAGGTTCGCGGTGCGCATTGGCTGAAGCCCAAGCTGGTCGCCGAGATCGCCTACACCGAGATGACCAACGAGGGGACGCTGCGGCACCCGAGTTATCTGGGCCTGCGTGCGGACAAGAAGTCGGAGGCGGTGGTGCTGGAGGTCGAGCAGCCCGTGGCCGAGATCGCCGCGCCGGCGGTCTCGAAGGTGAAGGTGACCAATCCCGACCGCGTGATCTTTCCGGAATCCAACATCACCAAGGGCCAGCTCGCCGACTATTACGCGGCCGTCGCGCCGATCATGCTTCCTTGGGTTGGCAGCCGGCCGATGAGCCTCGTTCGCTGTCCGCAGGGCCGCGCGAAGAAATGCTTCTTCCAGAAGCACGACGCCGGGAGCTTCGGCGACACGGTCAAGCACGTCGGCATCATGGAGAAGGACGGCCACGAGGAGCCGTATCTCTTCATCGATACCGCTGACGGTCTGTTGACCTGCGTCCAGATGGGCACGATCGAATTCCATGGCTGGGGTTCACGGATCGAGGACGTCGAGAAGGCGGATCGGCTGGTCTTCGACCTGGATCCCGACGTGGGATTGGACTTCGAGGCGGTGCGGACGGCGGCCTTCCACTTCCGCGACATCCTGAAGTCGATCGGGCTCGAGACCTTTCCGATGGTGACCGGCGGCAAGGGCGTCCACGTCATCGCCCCGCTGGTGCCGAAGGCCGAGTGGCCGGAAGTGAAGGACTTCGCGCACCGGTTGGCACAGGCGGTCGCGCAGAGCGATCCCGACAACTTCACCGCCGCGTTGCCCAAGGCCCAGCGAAAGGGTCGCATCTTCGTCGACTACCTGCGCAACCAGCGCGGCGCGACCGCGGTGATGCCGTATGGGGTGCGTGCTCGCGAGAACGCGCCGGTCGCCGTGCCCATCACCTGGAAGGAGATGGAGACGATCCACGCGCCCAACCATTTCCACATCGGCGACGCGGCAGAGCTTGTGAAACGTGCAGGATCGAAGGCGCTGTCGGGCTGGGGGCGCGCCGACCAAGAATTGCCCGACCTGTGAAGATCGCCACTTACAACGTGAACGGCGTCAACGGCCGGTTGCCGGTGCTGCTGCGCTGGCTCGCCGAGAGCCAGCCAGACGTCGCCGTCCTGCAGGAGCTCAAGGCGCCGCAGGACAAATTCCCGGAGGCCGCCGTCCGCGACCTCGGCTACGACGCGATCTGGCACGGCCAAAAGAGCTGGAACGGCGTCGCGATGCTCAGCCGGGTCGGCGAGATCCACGAGACGCGGCGCGGCCTGCCGGGCGATCCCGACGACACGCAGAGCCGCTACATCGAGGCCGCGGTCAACGGCATTCTGATCGGCGGCTTGTATATGCCCAACGGCAACCCGCGCCCCGGACCCAAGTTCGAATACAAGATGACCTGGTTCGAGAAGCTCATCGAGCACGCCGCCGGGCTGCTCGAGTCCAAGCTGCCAGTCATGCTTGCGGGCGACTTCAACGTGATGCCGACCGAGCGCGACGTCCACAAGCCGGAGCGCTGGCTGGAGGACGCGCTGTTCGCGCCCGAGGTGCGCGAGGCGTTCTTCCGGCTGACCGGCCAGGGCTGGACCGACGCGCTGCGCACGATCCATCCGGACGAGACGATCTACACCTTCTTCGATTATTTCCGGAATGCCTACGCCCGCAACGCCGGTCTGCGCATCGACCACCTGCTGCTGAGCCCGGCGCTCGCCGACCGGCTGGTCGATGCGCAGGTCGACCGCGACGTGCGTGGATGGGAGAAGACCAGCGACCACGCACCGGTGTGGATCGAGCTGGCCGACAAGCCGAAGCTGAGGAGTCGCGCGTGAAAGGCGGACCGCACCCCTTTACCGGTATCGAACCGATGGAGGCCAAGCTCGTCGACGCGCTTCCGTCCGACGCCGGCTGGCAATACGAGCCCAAGTGGGACGGCTTCCGCGCGATCGCGTCTCGGTCGGGCGGACACGTCGAGCTGATGTCGAAGTCGGGCAAGTCGCTCGCCCGCTACTTCCCCGAAATCGTGGTTGCGTTGCTGGGCACCGAAGCCGACGACTATGTCGTCGACGGCGAGTTGATCCTGCCGATCGACGGCGTGCTGTCCTTCGACGCGTTGCAGGCGCGGCTCCATCCTGCCGAGAGCAGGATCAAGCGGCTGTCCGCCGAGACGCCAGCGCACTTGATGCTGTTCGATTGTTTGGCGGTCGGCGGTGACTTGCTGATCGACCGGCCGCTCGCCGAACGCCGCAAGGCGCTCGAGCTTTTCCACGCCGCCGAGGGGACCGCGACGATCCTGCTCTCGCCGCACGCGCCCGATCTGGCGGGCGCGCAGGCGTGGCTCGCCGCGAGCGGCGGTGCGCTGGACGGCGTGATCGCGAAGCCGCTCGGCGGCCCATACCGCGCGGGCGAGCGCGCGATGTTAAAGGTTAAGCAGCATCGCGCCGCCGACTGCGTGGTTGGCGGCTTCCGCCGCACGAAGGACGGCAAGCTCGTCGCATCGCTGCTGCTCGGTCTCTACGACGATGCTGGCCTGCTCAACCATGTCGGCTTCACTTCGGCGCTGGCGAAGCAAGACCGCACCGAGCTGACCAAGCGGCTCGAGGCGCTGATCTCGGCGCCCGGCTTTACGGGCAAGGCGCCGGGCGGTCCGAGCCGGTGGAATGACGGCAAGGAGAGCGAGTGGTTCCCGCTGAAGCCGGAGCTGGTCGTCGAGGTGAGTTACGACCAAGTGACCAGCGAGCGCTTACGTCACGGGGCCGGGCTCGTGAGGTGGCGACCTGACAAGGCGGTTGGCCAATGCAGGATGGAGCAACTCGCCTACGCGTTGCGGCCGTCGGACCTAGCTGACGTCAGCTAACCTGCGTCGCGGCGAACTCGGCGACCCGTATGGGACAGTGCTTACCTCTTGGGGCGGGTCTGATCCGTCCTTCACAACAGCGCATGTTCACGCAGAGGCTCGATGCCGGACAGGATGAGGTCGATGCCAGCGAGGAATTGCTCGCGGTCGTCATGTTCGGCGAGCTGGGTCGCGATTTGTCGGACGAAGGGATGCGTGTCTTGGTCGAGTTGCGCCCATCGCGTCGCGATCTCGCCAAGCGCGGTCGCCCGGTCGACGCCGCCTTTGGACATGCCGGCTCCGAGCGCATACTGACCAGCCAGGCCGAGGATGAAGCTCATGATGGCGGTCGCGACGTTGAACTGCGCATCGGCGGGCACGCCGAGCGCCTGGATCCGGCCGCCGACTCCCTCCAGGATTCGCAGCACCGCATGCTGCCATGGATCGCGAGACAGCTGACCACCGATCCAGGGGTGGGTGTCGATCGCGTCGAACACGCCGAGCGCGAAGGTGCGGATTGCCTCCCGCGGCTCCGCGTCTTTGACACCATTGACGATGATCGCAGCGACGACGTGGTCTGTCGCGGCAGCCAGCAGCGCCTGCTTGTCCGCGACGTGCCAGTAGATCGCGCCGCTGCCGGTCTGGAGCCGCGTGGCGAGCGCGCGGAATGTCAGCGCACCCTCGCCTTTATCGTCCAATATCTCGATGGCGGCCGCGATGATCGCGTCCTTGGATAGCGGCGCCGTCCGCCGCTCGCTCTTCGCTGTCTTGGAAACCACCGCTGCGCCTTGACACGAATGGAACCACGTTCCAATGAGAATTACTGGAACGGCGTTCCATTGACAACTTGAGGATAATGGAATGACTCACGTGACGATCGTCGGAGCCGGTCTCGGCGGGCTAGTGCTCGCTCGCGTTCTCCATCTCCAAGGTATCACCGCCACTATATACGAGGCGGACCCGTCTGATCAGGCCCGAACGCAGGGCGGCCAGCTCGACATCCATATCGAGGATGGTCAGGCGGCGCTTGCGGCCGCCGGACTCACCGAGGCATTCCGGGCGATCATCCACGAGGGTGGCGAGGCGACCCGCGTGCTCGATCGCGACGGCGTGGTGGTGTTCGAGCAGCCCGACGACGGCACCGGTGGACGCCCTGAGGTCATGCGTGGCGATCTTCGCAGGATCCTGCTCGACTCTTTGCCTGAGGACGCAGTCAGGTGGGGCAAGCGGCTGAATGACGTGACGCCGCTCGGGGGCGGACGTCACGTTTTGACCTTCGCCGACGGAACGACGGTGAACAGCGAGCTTCTGGTCGGTGCCGATGGTGCGTGGTCAAAGGTCCGACCGTTGCTGTCGGCCGCGACACCGACCTATGTCGGGACGTCGTTCGTCGAGACCTATCTGCACGATGCCGACACGAGGCACCCGGCCGCCGCGGAAGCGGTCGGCGGTGGCGGACTGATGGCGCTGGCGCCGGGCCAAGGCATCCTGGCGCACCGCGAGGCTGGGGCCATCCTCCACGGATATGTCGCCTTGAACAGGCCCGCAGAGTGGTTCGCCGGCATCGACTTCACCGATCCCGCTGCGGCAAAGGCTCGGATCGTTGCCGAATTCGCGGACTGGGCGCCAGCGCTCACCGCGATGATTACCGATGGCGAAACGGCACCGGTGCTGCGCATGCTGCACGCCCTGCCGACTGGTCATCGCTGGGACCGGGTGCCCGGGGTGACGCTGCTCGGCGATGCAGCCCACTTAGCACCACCTGCTGGCGAGGGTGCGAACCTCGCGCTGTTCGATGGTGCGGAGCTCGCCCGGGCGATCGTCGAGCACCCCGGTGACGTGGAGACGGCGCTCGGCGCTTACGAAGCCGCGATGTTCCCGCGTGGGGCGGCGGCCGCAGCGGATGGCTACGAGGTGCTACGCTTCTTGTTCGCCGAGAACGCGCCCTACGCCGCGGTCGACTCTTCAACGATGCGCTTGCCAGGGCCGAGGGCATCCGGTGACCTATGACGTTCTGATCGCGGGCGCCGGGCCCGTCGGCCTTTTCCTCGCGTGCGAGCTGCGGCTTGCTGGCGTCGCGGTCCTGGTCCTCGAGCGTTCGCAAGACCCAGGGTCTCCACTCAAGCGGCTCCCGTTCGGTTTGCGCGGACTCAATGCGCCGACCATCGAGGCGTTCTACCGACGCGGCTTGCTCGATGAGGTCACCATGCCGGTCCAAGCGGAAGATCGCTCGGGCAGGAGCGTCTCGAGCAGCGCCCACTGGATGCAGCAGGAACGTAAGCCTGCCGGCCATTTCGCCGGCATCCAGTTCTTCCAAGACAGGATCGATGAAGAGCGTTGGCCTTACCGGCTAGGCGGGCCTGCGGGCACCAGCATGGCCGTCACCATGGAGCATCTTGAAAGCGTTCTGACCGCCCGCGCGTTGGCGACGGGTGTGGAGATTCGGCGCGGGTGCGGCGTCGTTGATCTCGACCAGACCGAAGACGGGGTGGTCGTCCATGCAGGCGACGAAGTTATTCGTGGGCGCTGGCTGGTCGGCTGCGATGGGGGCCGCAGCACGGTGCGGAAACTCGGAGGGTTCGGGTTCTCCGGCACCGAACCGGAATTCACCGGCTACTCGGTCGAGGTCGGCTTGGCCGAACCCGTGGGCCTGCCAGCGGGCCGGCACTACACGTCAACCGGCATGTATACCTTCACGCCGCCCGGCACGGTCGCGATGGTCGAGTTCGATGGCGGCGCCTGCCACCGCGTCGAGCCGATCACACTCGAGCATGTCCAGGCCGTGCTCCGGCGCGTCTCCGGCACCGGCGTCACCGTGACCGATCTTCACGTTGCCGCGACGTGGACCGATCGCGCCTTCCAGGCGAGCACCTATCGCAAGGGACGCATACTCTTGGCGGGCGATGCCGCACACATACACTCTCCACTCGGCGGCCAAGGACTCAACCTCGGCCTGGGGGATGCGATGAACCTCGGGTGGAAGCTGGCCGCCGCCATCCGGGGCGATGCGCCTGACGGCCTGCTGGACAGTTACGAGGAGGAGCGCCGTCCGGTCGGAGCGCAGGTGCTCGACTGGTCGCGAGCGCAGGTCGCTATCATGCGGCCGACCCCCAGTTCGCGCGCCCTGGAGGCGATCATCCGCGATCTGATCGATACACGCGATGGCGCGACGTATTTCGCCGAGCGCGTGTCGGGAGGGTCGCTGCGTTACGACCTCGGCGATCCTCATCCGCTGGTTGGTCGCGGCGTTCCCGACTTCGAGCTGACGGACGGCACGCGTATCGGCGAACGGATGGCGAACGGCAAGGGCCTGCTGATCGACTTCTATGCGCGCCGACCGCTCCGCGCGCTAGCCGATCGCTGGCACGGCCGCATCGACTATGTCGTGGGCGAGGCTCACGATCGAATGGAGCTCAGCGCGGTGCTGACCCGTCCCGACGGCGTGGTCGCCTGGGCCGGCGAGCGGGATGCGGACCCGACACTTGTGATCCGGGCGGCCGAACAATGGTTCGGCACACCCAACGCATGACGTTGCACACCTGGTGCGTGGCGGCAGCGACAAGGTGCTGCTCCAATACCTCCAGGAGCTGATGGCGACGGCATCGTGCTGCGGTTCGACTACCGCGAGGTGACATTGCGCGTATCACACGTCGACGCCGCTCAGCCGGGGTGAGTCTGCAAAGCCCTATTTGCGATCAAGATGTTCGTGGTTGCGCATGCCGCTCGCTAGCAGCTGCATTAATCTAATCAGCTCATCGAAATCCCTTGCGCTCCAGTCGCGGAACATGCGCACTGCCATCGCCTCCCGGGTCCTATCGATTGCATCAGTCGCGATCTTACCGCTGGCAGTGATCTCAGCCTCTTTGACCCTTTTGTCAGTAGCGCTCGACCTGCGCTGCACTAGGCCGATCTCCTCTAACCTTGCGATCTGTCGGCTGACCGTCGTGTAGTCGCGGCCCACCCGGCCGGCGAGTTCGACAACGCCGACCGGGCCGAGACGCTCGACCGACACCAGAAGCGGGAACAGCGCCCGCTCAAGAGCGAGGCCTGCAGCCTTGAGCATTACCTCGTCCCGCTCTGGCTCGTTCATCGTCGCCATGATGTCGATCAGGGAGCGATGCAGCTTCGGCAGTTCGGCTACGATATGTGTATTATGCACTTTTTTCGTTGACACGCATCTGCCCCTTCAAGATATGTGCATCATACACACAGGAGCTGCGCCATGAAACCGACAAACGATACCGACGTGGTGATCTGCGGCGCGGGGGCCTCAGGGCTCACGCTCGCCATCGACCTTGCGCGCCGGAACGTGGCATTCCGCATCGTCGAGAAGCTGCCGACGCCGTTCGCGGGATCGCGCGGCAAGGGCATCCAGCCGCGCACGCAGGAAGTGTTCGAGGACTTAGGTGTGGTCGACCGGCTATTTTCGACGGGGGGCATCTATCCGCCGCAGCGGGAGTATCTGGCGGATGGCAGCCACCAAGACTCACCGATTATGGAGGGTTCGTCGCCGACCGCGGCGGAGCCCTTCGGCCTGCCGCTGATGGTGCCGCAATTCCTAACCGAGCGCATCCTGCGCGACCGGCTGGCTGAGTTCGGCCATCACGTAGAATTCGGATGCGAACTCACGGCGTTCCGCAACGTTGGCGAGTGCCTGTCGATCGACCTCGCCACGGAAGCGGGTGAGGAGACCATTCGCGCACGTTACTTGGTCGGCGCCGACGGCGGCCGCAGCCCAATTCGTAAGGAACTGGGTATCGACTTTCCGGGCAAGACACTTGGCGTCCGGGCGGTCGTTGCCGACGTCGCCTTGTCCGGCCTCGACCGCGACTTCTGGCATCGCTTTGGCGAGGGAGACATGCAGCGGCAGATCAGTCTCTGTCCCCTCGCCGGAACGGACCTGTTCCAGATACAGGCGCCCGTGCCGCTGGAAGGCGAGGTCGGCATTGCGGTCCCCGATCTCAACGCAATGATCGTCGACCGGACCGGCCGGACCGACATCGTCGTCGACACCGTCTCCTGGGCATCGGCCTTTACGATGAGCGCGAGGCTTGCCGATCGCTATTGCGAGGGTCGCGTCTTCCTCGTCGGCGACGCCGCCCATGTCCATCCGCCGACCGGCGGTCAGGGTCTGAACACCAGCGTCCAGGATGCTTACAACCTCGGCTGGAAGCTGGGCGCGGTGCTGAGCGGCGCGCCGCATGCGCTCCTCGACAGCTATGGGCTTGAGCGGCGATCGATCGCCGCGGGCATGCTGGGTCTGTCGACCGGGCTGCTCGATCAGATGAAGGAGGGAACTCTTCGGCGCGGACGAGACGTGCATCAGCTCGATCTGAGCTATCGCGGTTCGCCGTTGTCGATGCCCGGCCCTGCCGCCGACAGGTTGCGCCAGGGAGGTGACCGTGCGCCCGACGCGCGCCTGCTTGGCCGCTCGGGTCGATCGCGGCGATTATTCGACCTGTTGACCGGTCCTCACTGGACGCTGCTCAAATACATGTCGGACGATCGCGTCGCCGCGCGCCCGTGGCTCGCCATCTACGGCATCGGACCGCACGCTGACTTCGACGACGTGCACCGCGACTTCGTCGAGGCCTATAGCGTCGAGCAAGGTGACAGAATTCTCATCCGCCCGGACGGTTACATCGCCGCGGTCGTGGCGCGTGACCAGACCAGGATCCTGGAGGACTATTTGCGCGGTGTCGGCATCGTCTGATCTGCGGCCCGACCCTCGATGCCATTAAGCCGTTCGAGATAGGCGCAGAACATGTCCGCGATGCCGTCGGCATACCGCTTGATCTCCGCATCCCTGCGCGGCGCCGCGTCGTTCAGGGCCATGCGGACATCCGCCTCGTCACATTCCGAGCGGATGACGTGTGCACGAGATCGCGCAGCCTTTCGAGCGGCGGCCGCGTCCCGTGCCTCAGGATGGCGCTGAGGATGTCAGTGGTCTCGCGCCACTCGTCGCTCTGCAGCCGGAACAGGATCGACGCCTTGTTGGGGAAGTATTGGTAGAAGGAGCCCACGCTCACCCCCGCGCGCTCGGCGACTCGCGCTGTCGTGCACCGTCGCGCAGCCACCGGCCGGCCCCGCAGCGAAGGGTCGTCACGCTGCTCCACTGACGCGAAGAACGCGTCCATGTCGACGTGGATCACTTTCCTGATGACGGAGTCGCCAGCCATCTGGCTGAACCAGCACAGGTCGAACATAGTGAGAACAGCAGCGAGACTTCGGGTTTACTTTTTTGAACTGTCCTCGGCCGGCCCTTAGCGGTGATGCGGGTGGCCACGTCGCGGACCGCCAAGAGAGGATATTGACCCAAGTGCGCCGGCCGAGCGTTTGGCATCTGCAACATATGGAGATGACGATGGCGGAGCTCAGCACGAAGGATCGCGAGAAGCTGGGCAAGCGGGCGTTCGCCTTTCCCGACCAGGAGAAGGAGCCGCTCGAGAACGCCAGCCACGTTCGAAACGCGATCGCGCGCTTCAACCAGGTGAAGGGCGTGAGCGACGACGACCGCGAGGCGGCGTGGAAGCGCATCAAGGCTGCGGCGAAGAAGTTCGACGTCGAGGTGAGCGAGAAGAGCTGGCGCGAGATCGGCAAGAAGGACTGACGATGACCGAGGCGACTTGGAACGACGACGCCAAGACCCCGACGATCGACTGGCGCATGAGCGCATCGCTGGAAAACGTGCACCGCGGCGACGAGGATCTCGCCGAGGTCACCAGCCTTGAGCGCGCGGTGAGGGTTGGCAGGAGCTCGAAGGTGCGCTCGCGCATGTGCTGGTAGAAGGCTCGTTGGCCCAGGCGTTCGGCGAGTTGGCCCCATTCCTGCCAGCGGTCCCTGCGGATCGCCGTCCACTGGAGCAGAGCCTTGAACGACCGCGATTCGGCGGCGTCGCGATGCCATAGCGGTTCGACCTCGCCGCGTTGCTCGAGCATCGGCGAACGTCCCGATCGTATCCCGCGACGCGCGCACGAACACCTCGTCCCCGGGCTTGAACAGCGTGACGGCGGAGCCGACCGCGCTGACGACGCCACTCGCGTCGAAACCGATGCGCCGCAGCATCCTGTAGTGGTTGATCCTCTTCGGGTCGCCCCTGATGATCGCCAGATCGATCGGGTTCAGCGCCGCCGCGCGGATGTCGCACACAATCTGCCGTGGCATGGGAACGGGCGGTGCCTCTTCGGCCAGTCGGATGACATCGTCGATCTCCCCATATCCAGTGATCACGTAGGTGTGCATTCGACTCGCTGACCGCCCCTCAACTCAGACTGCTTCTTGGTCCAGTCAGACCGCCGAGCTCAATCGGCCAACGCTGCCTTCTTCGCGCTGCTTGCGGAGCTGTTCGCTTCAAGGAACGCAAGGGCGCAGTCCGCGACCTCCTCCCAGCCGGCTTCGTTGCAGATGAAGTGGCTTCGCCCGGCGAAGGGCGCGAACTCGGTCACGCTGCCCTGATCGGTGTAGGCCTTGAAGTTCTTCTCTGTGAGATGCGCCGGGATGATCTGGTCCTCCTCGCCGCCAATGAGGAGGAGCGGGCCATGCGGTGCGTCGACGTCGACCCGACCGTCCGCTCCCATGCATCCGCGCAGCACGTTCCGGCTGTCGTGCGTAGCGGTCGCCTCGAACGCCTGCGTGGCGGCCTGCTCGCTAAGCGTGTTTGCAAACGCGCTGTGGAAGGTCTTCGCGTCCATCTTGATCGGCGAGTTGCCCATCAGCGGATTGGCAATGATGGTGCTGTTCTTGATGAAGCCCCAGTCGAGGTCGACCATGCCGTTCGGCGCGACGGAGTCGATCGCCACCCCCGCCGACGCGAGGCCGCGATTGAGCAGGATCTGCGTGATCAGTCCGCCGACCGAGTGGCCGATGACTATCGGCCTATCGTGCGCGCGGACCACCTGCTCGATGCTCCCCAGCACGTCTACGAGCGTCAGGTCGCCTAGGCCCTCCGGTGGATTCTCGCGGAGCTCGCGCGGATCGCCCTCGTGGAGCGGCCAGACCGGCGCGACGCAATTGTAGCCAGCGGCGCTGAATCTGGAGACCCAGCCGGCCCAGCTCGTGTCGTTCTGGAACATCCCGTGGATGAATATCACGTCGGTCATGGCTCAAGCTCCTGCGTGGATCAGATGAAGGGGTCGGGAGCCAACAATCGTGAGACGTGCGCGGTTCCTGCCGCACACCCGCTGCAGGCGCCGAAAGTGGCGCCTTCGAAGGACGGGTATCAGCTGCCTGTCTGAACGATGGCGGGCAGCGCAGTAATGCCGAGACCATCGGATGGGGAGAGGCTTGGGCGCGCGCTACTAGGCACACGCAGATCGAAACTAGACGGCGGCCTGAGCCCGTCCTTCATCCGATCGCTGGATTTCGCCGAACTCTTCTCGCGGACCATGAGACCTCAGCGCAGACCGCCCGTCAGCACCCATGCAGCGGCAAAGCCGAGTAGGATGGCCGTCGCCCAGAAGTCGCTGACCATAGCGACGAGTTCGTTCCTTCCCCGATGGTCGGCGCGAGCGTGTTCGGCTCCGGCGACGGCGTAGAAGATGCCAGCGCTGATCGCGGTGGGGAGCACAAAGCTGGGCGCGGCGATCGACGCTAAGCCGAGGACGCCCGAGGCGACGTTTGCGCCGCCCAGCTCGCGGACCAGCACGAAAACCTCAGCGCTCTCGATGCCCATGATGTCGCGGCTGGTAAAGGCGGGCTGCAGATACTGCCGCAGCCCTGCGAGCATCAGACGGGCGCCCACCGCCCAGAATACGAACCACTTCCCCACGAGCCAGAGGAGCGGTGCCGACCCGGCGTCGACCACGATCGACGCGGCCGGAAGCAGCAGCATGGTGGAGGCGACGACGATGAGATAGATCACTGGACCTCGCGATCGATCGGACTTGCAACAGGCGATATCATCAGGCGTGCCTCCAGTCGATCCGTCGCCGGCCGCTCGAGGTCGGCGTAGCGAGGGCGCGTCCTTCAATGCCCTATGGCATGGACGCGCCGCGCCGCTTTAGTCTAACTGCCCGCAGGATGAAGGGAGAGGTCGCCGTGCCCGTCTACGCGGTATCGTATCAGCATCCGACGAGGAGGGCTGGGCCCGGCACGTCATGCCGCACGTCCAATGGCTGAGGGAGAGGCTCGGGGACGGCTCGCTGCTCGCGTCGGGACCGCTGGCCCACCTCGACGTGAGGGCGGCGCTCCTGATCATGACGGCTCCCGATAGGGAAAGCCTCGAACGCCTGATCGCCACCGATCCCTTCGCGTTGGAGGGTCTGATCGAGGACATGGTAATCAACGAGTGGGACCCACTTTTCGGCGCCTTCAACGCGAGTTCGAGCATTCCGGCTCGGACACAGGGCTGACCCGCATGGCCGAGCCATTCACGATTTCCTTCGATCCTGAACATCGCATCCTGCACCTGACGATGACGGGGTTCTGGGACGTGGCGACGGTTGCCGACTTTGAGCGGGCCATCGACGCCGCCGTGGCGGAGATTGGGCGGGGATCGAACTTCGACGTGCTGAGCGAGTCGGTCGACTTCCCCGTGCAGTCGCAGCCCGTGAGTGAGGCACTCGCGCAGATGACGACGGGCTTTCAGTCGCGCTGGACCGGGCGGACCGCGCTGGCGGTAAAGAAGACGCTCAACAAACTTCAGGTCGAGCGGACGATGGGCGGGCCAGCAGTGCGCGCCTTCCTGACCGTTGACGAGGCGCGGGCCTGGTTGTTGTCGGACGGCCCGGGACCTGCGACCACCGTCCCGCCTCCATAGCTACCCGCCGACGCTGGTGTCGCGGCCGGGTCGATCGTGATATGGTCGGTGGATGATCCGCTACGACGTTCGGCACCGCATGCTGGCGATGGGCTTCGCGGCTCAAGCGGGCTTCGTCGATGCCGTGGGCTTCATGAAGTCCGGCGGCCTTTTCGTGTCGTTCATGAGCGGAAACTCAACCCGGTTGGCGGTCGGACTTTCGCAGGGCGACAGGGTGGGACTGATTGCCGCCGGTCTCATCGCGCTGTTCGTCTCCGGCGTCGCCATCGGCGTCCTGTTCGCCGGCATTGCCGGTTCCGACCGCAAGTCTTCGGCCGCCGCCTTCGTCGCGCTACTCATCTTGCTGGGCGCGGTTTCGGGATCGTCGGGGTTGCCGAGCGTCGCCATCGGGCTGCTGTGTCTGGCGATGGGCGCCTCAAACGCGGTGTTCCAGCGCGACGGGGACGTCGGCGTCGGCGTGACCTACATGACGGGCACGCTAGTGAAGCTGGGCTACCGCCTGGCCGACGCGGTCCGTGGGCGCCCGTCGATGCAGTGGGTGCCGTATTTGGCGCTCTGGCTCGCCCTCGTCGTCGGTGGGGTCGCCGGAGCGCTCTGCGAGTCGCGGGTTCCTGCAGGCAGCCTGTGGATCGCAGCGGCGTCGAGCGCCGGCCTCGCCTTGGCGTGTCGTTTCGTTCGACCTTAACAGGACGGGAAACGCGCGGCGTCCCGGCAATGGTGCGCCTCCCCATTTTGGCCGGAAAGGTCTTTTCGCTCAAGGGGTCCATAGGATAAGGTGCCGAGCCGGCCGTTTCGGCGCGGGAGTGGAGGGCCGTGGAGAACGCGAACGTGGTGTGTAGGGAAAATGCGGCAAGGCAGCGCGAGGTCGCGCTTTCGCTGATGCAAATGGCGCTGGCACTGCTTGACCGCAGTGGGGATTCGCTGCCCGCCATCCATCTTCAGTATGCCGTCGATACGCTGGAAGGAGGTCGGGTCCGGTCTCCGACTGACGACGAGATCGAAAAGTTCTTCGCGGGACACGATGCGGGATGGGTCGCGGACCGCCACTGACGGATGCACGACGTTCAATTCGCCGCCTCCTGCCATATCCGCGCGAACCTGAGGCGTAGTCGAAAACCGGCCCGATTCACCAGCCAGGGAGGAGTCGGGGGTCGGGTTGTCACGCTGCCGGATGCGGTGCATGCTGGGCTGCGGGCCGGGGCACGGAAGGAAGCCCAGCATGACTTTGACAGCCGTTCAGCCTTTCATGAGACCGAGTGCGAAGAGAATACAACTGCGACATGACCGGGACGGCGGAGCGATGGTCACGCGCGACGGGCAGCCGGGCGATGCGCTGATTCACAGGCTAGTCGGACTCGCCGACCTCGGACCGGCGGATTGGTGGCTCGTGAAACAAGCCCTGGATTCGTCCCGACGGCTGCCCGCATGCGCCGACCTCGGCAAATTCGCGGCCGAAGGGTCTGCCCGTGAAAAGCGGCTCGCTATTCTCGAAGGATCCGCAGCCCGGGTCAGGGTGCTGGCCAACGGCCGGCGCCAGCTGATCCGACTATACGTTCCGGGCGAGATGGTCGTCGATGTCGGCGACGATTCGGGCGACAGTCTAAGGGCCATCACCCCGGTCAGCGTCTGCGTGATGCCTGACCCGGCTACATTAGAGGCGCGCTCGGAGCTTGCGCTCGCCTACGAGCGCGCGCGGCGGCTGGATGACCTCTACATTTTCGCACAGGTCGTGCGCTTGGGGAGCTTGGACGCGGCCGACCGGCTCGGCCACCTTTTGCTCGAACTGCGGGAACGCTACTACTCTGCCGGCCTCACCAATGGGGACGGCATGCCGCTGCCGCTGACGCAGACCGATCTTGGCGATCTGCTGGGGCTGACCAGCGTCCACGTCAACCGCATGCTGCGGTCGCTCCGGACGGACGGCTTCCTTACGCAGCGGAAGGGCTGGATCGCGCTTCAAAACGACGCGAAGCTCGCGAAGAGGGTGGGCTTCGTCCCCGCGACATCGTGACGGGAGTCGGGAAGGACCCGATGAGCGCTGGCGCGTTCATCCTAGGGGACGCGGAGGCGAAGCCAATGCATCCGGATTCCCGCTGGGGTGGGACGGTGGACGGCGATGCAGAGTATCTGCGTAAACGGCTGGACGAAGAGCGGCGCCGCGCCCAGCGCGAAGGCGATCCGGCCGTCGTGAAGGCGCATCGCGTGATGGCAGATGCCTACGAGGCAAGGCTTTCCGCGATGAAGGAAGGACAGACGGCGCCACTGGTCAAGGGATCGCCGTGACAAGGTCCCCCTCACTCCATTCGACCGGTCACGGCAGCGCGTGCTTGCGGAAACGTTCTCAAATGTCTTGACCGCCTTGCCTTGGCGTTAGGGGATACGACGATCGCGCAGGACCGGGCTCGGGTCTCGCCGCCCACGATCTGCGCGAGCAGCATTCACTTGAAGTGACGTCGAGCTCGGATCGCGGCTTCGTTTCACCATCACGAGGTCGTGACGCATGCGCCAGCATGGTTACGGCACGATAGGAGCACGCAGACGAGAAAGTGCTGTCGAGGATGACAGCGGTTCGCTCGCGGTGCGCGGCGAGAGTAGCCGTCCAAGACCACCGTGAACTTGGCGACCCACCGCCGAACTTCACAGTCCGGCTGATCCCTGGCTACGAAGTGCCACTAGCTCTTCAAACGACGTAGTCTGCGTTCGTCTGCAGGAGGGGATCACACCGTGAGCCCTCGAGGTGATCTTGCGCAATCTGTCTATCGAGCGCAGTGTTCCGGACACGAAACGAAAGAGGAGATAAGGATGTTTCGGATCGCTATGGCCCTCGCTGCGACGGCAATGATCGCGTCGCCAGTGGTGGCGGCCCCGTGCAAGGACGCGAAGGGCAAGTTCATTAAGTGTCCGCCAAAGGCTTCGACGAAGGTGACCGGCAAGTGCCGCAACTCTAAAGGCCAGTTCGCGAAGTGCGGAACGCCAGGCGCGAAGCCAGCCTAGGATCGCCCTGAGATTCGATCCGCACCGGGGCTTGCCGACCTGACGCCCTGGGGTGCTCGTCGGCTTGGGGGCGGTCCGTGGCGGCGATCCGGAATTCGTCGGGCGCCGCCACGGATTGGCGCGAACCTGGTCCGCCTCGGGACGGGAGTCCTCTTACGCCGGATGGGACGCTGCTCGTGGTATGCGCAGATACCTCGCCGGTCGCCGTCGGCACACCAGTGACCGTGGCTAGGTTGCTTGATGTGCGGCGACAAGCATCACGCGGCCTCTTAGGCCGACGGAATTCTTGGCCCGATGATTGGTTCGCCAGCTTTATCAGGGCCTCCCTTCATTAGAGTAAAAGCCCCACCCGGCTATCAGATACCACGTCAGAACGTTGCTGTTCCCCGTCAGCGCCAATGGCACAGATTTGAGGTTGTGAATTAAGGAGTGTTGGGGCTTCGTCGTAGTGACGAAGGAACGAAGATGAAGCCCCAACACTCCTTGAAAAAATCGCCTGCCAAGGCCCCTGCTGAGCGTGTGGTGAAGGACATCCGGCGGCAGACCCGGCGGCATTTTTCGGCCGAAGACAAGATCCGCATTGTGCTCGATGGGCTGCGTGGCGAAGACAGCATTGCCGAACTATGCCGCAAGGAAGGCATTGCCCAGAGCCTGTATTACACCTGGTCGAAGGAGTTCATGGAAGCGGGCAAGCGGCGCCTGGCGGGTGACACGGCTCGTGCCGCGACCAGCGGCGAGGTGCAGGACCTGCGCCGCGAAGCCCGTGCCCTGAAGGAATGCGTGGCCGACCTGACGCTCGAAAACCGTCTGCTCAAAAAAAGCATGATCGCGGATGGGGGCGACGACGAATGAGATATCCCGCATCCGAGAAGCTCGAGATCATCCGGATCGTCGAGCAGTCGCATCTGCCGGCGAAGCTCACCCTCGACAAGCTGGGGATCGCACGCCGGACGTTCTACCGCTGGTACGACCGGTTCCTCGAAGGCGGACCGGAGGCGTTGGAAGATCGGCCATCGGCACCGAGCCGCGTGTGGAACCGGATCCCGCCTGACATCCATGATCAGATCATCGAACTGGCACTGGAGCAGTCCGAGCTGAGCCCACGGGAGCTGGCGGTGCGCTTTACCGACGAAAGGCGTTACTTCGTGTCGGAAGCCACGGTTTACCGCCTTCTGAAGGCCCATGACCTGATCACCAGCCCGGCCTATGTGGTGATCAAGGCCGCCGATCAGTTCCACACCAAGACCACCCGGCCGAACGAGATGTGGCAGACCGACTTCACATACTTCAAGATTATCGGGTGGGGCTGGATGTACCTGTCGACCGTGCTCGACGACTTCTCACGCTACATCATCGCCTGGAAGCTGTGCACCAACATGCGCGCCGAGGACGTGACCGACACGCTGGACATGGCACTGGCCGCATCGGGCTGCGACAGCGCCACGGTGCTGCACAAGCCAAGGCTGCTGTCGGACAATGGCCCCAGCTACATCGCCGGCGAACTGGCGGAATACATCGAGGCCCAGAAGATGAGCCATGTGCGCGGTGCCCCGCTACACCCGCAGACCCAGGGCAAGATCGAGCGCTGGCATCAGACCCTGAAAAACCGCATCCTGCTGGAAAACTACTTCCTGCCCGGCGACCTCGAGGCCCGGATCGAGGCCTTCGTCGAGCACTACAACCACCAGCGTTACCACGAGAGCCTCAGCAACGTGACGCCCGCCGATGCCTACTTCGGCAGGGCACCGGCAATCATCAAACTGCGCGAAAGGATCAAGCGACAGACCATCGAACATCGGCGCTTGCAGCACCGCAAGTTCGCCGCCTAACATCAACCCCCTGACGAGGTCCGCACTCCGCTAATCTACGCCGCGAGTTGTGCCGAATGTTCTGACGACGGACAAGCGCCGACGTGACGGGCGATCTGCTCATCTTCCCGCGATGTAAGAACGCGTAGTTCGCACGCGGAATCCGATCGATCGATATGCCCGGTTTTCGTCCGATTGGCGGCATCGTCGAGGCAAACGCCGAAGCAGCGCAGCGCGTGGCAGATGCCCGCGCGCGCGACCGCGTCATGTTCGCCGATGCCGCCAGTGAATACGATTGTGTCGACGCCACCCAAGGCCACGATCATGCCCGCGATTTCCTTTGCGACGGACATGCAGAACATCGCGACCGCCAGCCGAGCGTCGGGATTTGAGGGCTCCGCCTCGTGGAGCTTGCGCAGATCGCCGCTCACGCCGGAGATGCCAAAGAGCCCCGAGCGATGATCGACCAGATCCTCCAACGCGGCCGCATCGTATTTCTTCTCGCGCATCAGATAAATCAGGACGCCTGGATCGATGTCGCCGCTACGCGTCGCCATGATGATGCCGCCTGATGGCGTCAGCCCCATACTGGTGTCGATCGAGCGTCCGTCCTGCACTGCCGTCACGCTCGCTCCGCTGCCGAGATGCGCGATGACCAGGCGCTTCGGTAGCGCATTGCCGAACTGATGGACGATGGATTCGCAGGACAGCCCGTGAAATCCGTAGCGCTGGATGCCTTCGAGTTGGAGTTCCTTCGCAATGGGCAGGATACGGGCGATGTCGGGCATTTCCGCGTGAAAGGCCGTATCGAGGCATGCCACTTGCGGCACGTCCTGCCAGGTCTGTTTGGCAAGTCGGATGATAGCAAGCGCGGCGGGGGCGTGAAGCGGCGACATCGCACTTGCCGCTTCGAGATCGCGTTCCCCCCGGTCATCGATCACGCAGTGGACGCGAAGCTTCGGACCGCCGTGCACGATCCGGTGACCGATCGCCTCGGGCGCCGAAAGGCTGGTCTTCGCTAGAAGCGACGCGATCGCCTGTAGCGTTGCTTCCGGCGTCTCCGCCTTGATCGGCGTTCCCGGCAAGGCCGAACCCTTTGCGTCCTCGGCCTGCAACTCGGTACCGTCCGTCTCGCCCGTCATCAGCGCTTCGGTCTCGGCCCCTTCGACACGGTAAAGCCCGAACTTGAGCGAGGAGGAGCCGCTGTTGAGGGTGAGGACGATCATCGCACCCAGCGCCAGTCGCGAACCTCCGGCATGTCCTCGCCATGCTCGGCGACGTAGAGCTTGTGGCGCTCCATCGTCGCCCAATAGCGCTGCGTCTCGGCCGCCACCCGATCCTTGAACCGGGGGATGCGCGATATCGCATCGAGCGCGAGCTGGTAACGGTCGAGATTATTGAGCACGACCATGTCGAACGGCGTGGTGGTGGTGCCTTCCTCCTTGTAGCCACGGACATGGATCTGGTCGTGGTTGCGCCGACGATAGGTGAGCTTGTGGATCATCGCCGGATAGCCGTGGAAGGCGAAGATCACCGGCTTGTCGGTGGTGAACAGTTCATCGAAATCCTCGTCGGACAGGCCGTGCGGATGTTCGGACTGGGGCTGCAACACCATCAGATCGACGACATTGACGAAGCGGATGCGTATGTCGGGCACATAGTCGCGCAGCAGCGTGACTGCGGCGAGCGCCTCGAGCGTCGGCACGTCGCCGGCGCACGCTAGCACGACATCCGGCTCACCCTCGTCGCTCGCCCATTGCCAGATGCCGGCGCCGACCGTGCAATGGACGATCGCCTCATCCATCGTCAGCCACTGCCATTCCGGATCCTTCCCGGCGACGATGAGGTTGATGTAGCCGTGGCTCCGCAGGCAGTGATCGGCCACCGACAGCAGGCAGTTGGCATCGGGCGGCAGATAGATGCGGGCGACATCGGCCTTCTTGTTGGCGACATGATCGATGAAGCCCGGGTCCTGGTGCGACAGCCCATTATGGTCCTGCCGCCAGACATGCGAGGTCAGCAGGTAATTGAGCGATGCGATCGGCTTGCGCCACGGGATCTTCGCGCTGACCTTGAGCCATTTGGCGTGCTGGTTGACCATCGAATCCACGATATGGATGAAGGCCTCGTAGCAGGAGAAGAAGCCGTGGCGGCCGGTCAGCAGATAGCCTTCCAGCCAGCCTTGGCAGAGGTGCTCGCTCAGTACCTCCATCACGCGTCCTGACGGGTCGAGATTTTCGTCGACCGCCTCCATATCGGCCATCCACGTCTTGCCGGTCACTTCATAGGAAGCCTCGAGCCGGTTCGATGCGGTTTCATCGGGCCCGAACAGGCGGAAGTTTGCCGCCGGCAGGTTGAGGCGCATGACATCGCGGATATAGCGGCCGAGGGTCCGGGTCGCTTCGGCTTGCACACCGCCTGGCGAGCTGACCGCAATGGCATGGTCCCGGAAGTGGGGCAGATTCAGCGGCTTCAGCAGCAGGCCGCCGTTGGCATGAGGATTGGAGCCCATGCGACGATGCCCCGTTGGCGCGAGGGCGGCCAGCTCCTCGATCAGCTTGCCGTTACCGTCGAACAGCTCCTGCGGCTTATAGCTGCGCATCCAGTCTTCGAGCTGTGCGAGGTGTTCGGGATTCTTAAAGTCGGCGATCGGCACCTGGTGGGCACGCCACGTACCTTCGACCGGCTTGCCGTCGACTTCTTTCGGCCCGGTCCATCCCTTGGGCGTGCGGAACACGATCATCGGCCAGCGCGGGCGCGCCGCTCCACCCGCAGGCGCATCGGCTGCGCGCGCCTCGGTCTGGATCGCGCGGATTCGCGCCAGCACGATATCGAGCGTTGCGGCAAGCTGCTGGTGGACCAGCGTGGGATCATCGCCCTCGACGAAGAAAGGCTCATGGCCATAGCCGCGCAGCAGGTCGGTCAGCTCCTCGCGGCTGATCCGCGCCAGCACTGTCGGATTGGCGATCTTGAAGCCGTTCAGATGCAGGATCGGCAGCACCGCGCCGTCACGTGCCGGGTTGAGGAATTTGTTGGAATGCCAGCTCGCCGCGAGCGGCCCGGTCTCCGCCTCGCCATCGCCGACGACGCAGGCGACGATCAGGTCGGGATTGTCGAACGCCGCGCCATAGGCGTGAACAATCGAATAGCCGAGCTCGCCGCCTTCATGGATCGATCCCGGTGTTTCCGGGGCGACGTGACTCGGCACGCCGCCCGGCCAGGAAAATTGCCGGAACAGCCGCCGCATGCCCGACCGGTCGCGTTCGATCGCGGGAAAAAGCTCGGTATAGGAGCCCTCGAGATAGGTGTGCGCCACCAGGCCCGGCCCGCCATGGCCTGGGCCGATGACGTAGATCATATTTAGATCGTGTTGGACGATCAGCCGGTTCAGGTGGACATAAAGGAAATTGAGCCCGGTGGTCGTCCCCCAGTGGCCGAGCAGGCGCGGCTTGATGTGCTCCAGCGTCAGCGGCTGTTCGAGCAGCGGATTGTCGCGCAGGTAGATCTGTCCGACCGACAGGTAGTTGGCCGCGTGCCAATAGGCGTTCATCCGGGCGAGGAGATCGGGCGACAGGGGTTCGGTCATGCGTATCTCCGGCGTTGGCGGTGCGACTAAGCCATTGCATCTGCTGGCCGAACCAGTTGTTGCTCGGCAGTTGAGCCGGGCGGGCGCAGTTTGCGAGGGTCTCCACGACGCTGTCAGGAGACATAGCCTATCCGCAATGGGCTTTGTCGCGCTCTTAAGCGAGCGATGTTTCCGAGATAAGACGAGCGCGACCCATATAGTTTGATCGTGCTTCCGCCAGGGATCAAGCCTATGCTCAGGCTATCGCTGCGGCACCTGCAGGCATCCGGCGACTGAGAGACAATTGTGCTCCCGCTTGTGGGGAGATCGTATGGCTACAGTTCAGCCCAAGACAGTGCAGCCGCCCCTCTCCAACGCAAACGCCAAGAAGCCATTCTGGACGCTTTCCACTGACGACCAGAGCAAGGCTCTTGGCTGTACGCAGAACGGCCTCAGCGCGTCTGAAGCGGCCGAGCGGCTGAAGCGCTTTGGCGAGAACGCGGATGCCAAGCATCGGCGGGTCAGCCCGATCCGCGCGATCCTCCGCCGTTTGCTTGAACCACTGTCGCTGATCCTGCTGGCGGCGGGCGTCGTCTCGATCGCGACGGGCGATGCGATCGGCGGCGCGATCATCGTTGCCATCCTTGCCTTCTCGGTCGGTCTCGACACATTCCAGGAAGGTCATGCCGAGCAAGCCGCCGAGGTGCTGCGGCGCTCAGTCGCGCTCAAGGCCGAGGTGAAGCGCGACGGCGATTTCGTACAGGTGCCGGTCGAGGCGGTAGTGCCCGGCGATGTGATCCGGGTACGCGCGGGCGATATCATACCGGCTGACGCGCTGGTGCTGACCGCGTCGGCCTGTACCGTCAACGAGGCCGCGCTCACCGGTGAGCCTTATCCTGTCGAGAAGGAACCGGGGGCGGTGGCCGGCACGACCGCGGCCGAAGCGGTCGGCGGGCTGTTTCGGGGTGCCGTCCTCCAGACCGGGGAAGCGGTCGCGCTGGTGGTCGGTACGGGCTCGGCAACCTTGTTCGGCGCTGCTGCCACGGCGCTCGTCCAGACCGAGGTGCCGTCACCGTTCCAGCGCGATCTTCGCGCTTACGGCCTGCTCACCGCCCGGCTGACGCTCGCGCTGGTCGTGGTGGTCCTCGCTATCAATATCTTTTTCGGTCGCCCGCTGCTGCAATCCCTGCTGTTCGCCGTGGCGCTCGCGGTCGGGCTCACGCCCGAGTTGTTGCCGATGATCACCACAGTCACCCTGTCGCGCGGCGCGGTGCGAATGGCCAAGCGCAAGGTGATCGTGAAGCGACTCGCCTCGATCCACGATCTCGGCGCGATGACGATCTTCTGCACCGACAAGACGGGTACGCTGACCTCGGCCGAGATCCGCCTCGCGCGCAGCCTGAACGCGTCGGGCGGCGATGATCCGCGAGCCTCACACCTCGGCGCGATCGCGGCCACGCTCGGCGGCGACCGCGGGGCGATGGATGCCGCGCTGATCGCTTGCGCGACCGATGCAGCGAAAGGCTGGGCCTCGCTCGAGCGCCGCGCCTTCGATTATACGCGCCGCCTGGGGTCGGTACTGGCGAGCGGCGCCGAAGGCGCGCTGCTCATCGTCAAGGGCGCGCCGGAAGCGGTGCTGGCGCTCTGCGTCTCCAGCCGGAACGGCGATGCCATCGCCGCCATGGACGACGCGGCGCGTGCCGCGGCGCTTGCCCGCGTCACCACGCTGGCGGAGGCAGGCCAGCGCGCCGTCGCGGTGGCATCCCGCGCCTGGACCGGCGACCCGCACGAGCTTGCCGATCCCGACGAAGCGGGACTCGTTTTCGAGGGACTGTGTGCCTTCGAGGATCCGCCGAAGCCGACCGCCAAGGCCGCCATCGCCCGGCTGGCTGCCGCCGGGATCCGGTTGAAGATCCTGTCCGGAGACGATCCAGTGGTGGTGAAGCGCCTTGCAGGCCTGGTCGGGCTCGGCGCCGAAAATGTCCTGTCGGGCGCCGATATCGCCAATCTCTCCGACGACGCGCTGGCGGTGCAAGTGCAGTCGGTCGATGCTTATGGTCGGCTCGCGCCGGACCAGAAGTCACGACTGGTCAAGGCGCTTCAGGCCAAGGGGGCCATAGTCGGCTATCTGGGTGACGGGATCAACGACGCGCCGGCGCTCAAAGTGGCGGACGTCGGCCTGTCGGTCGCAGGCGCCACCGGCGTGGCACAGGCAGCGGCCGACATGATCCTGCTCGATTCCGATCTGGCGGTCGTCGCCGACGGGGTCGAGGAAGGGCGGCGGACCTTCGCCAACATCCTCAAATATGTCCGGATGGGTGCAAGCTCCAATTTCGGCAACATGCTGTCGATGGCAGCAGCGTCGCTGTTCCTGCCCTTCTTGCCGATGCTGCCGACCCAGATTCTGCTCAACAACCTGCTCTACGACGTATCGGAGATCGGCATCCCCTTCGACTCCGTCCGTCCCGAAGCCGTGGCGCGACCGCAAGTGTGGGACATGAAGGCGCTGGTCCGGTTCGCCGCGATCATGGGGCCGCTCTCGTCACTGTTCGATATGTTGACGTTTGGCGGCCTCCTCTTCCTGTTCCATGCCGCCGCACCCGAGTTCCAGACCGGCTGGTTCCTCGAATCGATGGCGACGCAGATCCTGGTGATCTTCATCATCCGAACCAACGGTCGACCCTGGCGCGATCTGCCGCGGCCGTGGCTCGCCGCGTCGTCGCTTGGCGCGCTGGCGGTCGCCATGATCCTGCCGTTTACCCCGCCCGGCGCTTGGTTCGGATTCGTGACGCCCCCTTGGCGCATCACGCTTGTCCTCGGCATCATCGTCGCGGTCTATTTAATTTGCGCGGAGCTTGTGAAGCAGGGGTGGGTCGAACGGACAAGATAGCGGCGTCGTAAGTCGAGTTGCATCCGGAAAATGGGCCGATCGAGTCATCTTCGAGCGCGCACTTTCTCGGAACGGCCAGCCCGACGCCCATAGGCTAATCAGCTGGCGCGCGGCCGGCTCACTGACGGCGAAGCCTCAGCATGCTTGTGCGCCAGCGTAACAAGCCAAGCGGTCGCTAGGGTCAGGACTTCTGTGGTTGCCGCCCGTGATGCAAGAGGGTTTTGACCTTCTGAACTGGTGATCGAGTGCGGTCTTCTGTCAGGCCTTGATTACGGCGCTTTCGAAGGCCGCTGGCCGGTATGGTGATCAGCGGATCAGGGCCAAATCTCATTGGCGAGCTTTATCACTCAGAGTCCTGAACTGGTTTTCCTGATCCAGATCTGTTCGATCATTTTGCCCATTCGGGTCGTTGCCTTCTCACACCCCTTTCATCCAACCTGTCTAAGTTTGCCTTATCAGGCAGCCTTGACCGGCGTCGGATTCCTGTAATCTTCATTCTTGGTCAGCATGGCCCAGATCTGGCGTGCCATTTTGTTAGCCAATGCGATGGCGACCAGCATGCGCGGCTTGCGAGCCATCATGCGTGCCAGCCATGAGCTTTCCGGGATCGACTTGCGTCCCATCCAATTCAATCGCGACATCGCGCCAATGATCAGCATTTGCCGGATGTCGCTCTGGCCAGCCTTGGTGATCCGCCCAAGCCGTTCCTTACCGCCTGATGAAAACTGTCGCGGGACCAATCCAAGCCAGGCCGCAAAGTCGCGGCCATTGTTAAAGGTCGCCATTTCAGGCGCAAAGGTCTCCACTGCCATCGCCACTAGCGGACCGACGCCAGGCATGGTTTGCAATCGCTTCGATATCGGCGTGGTGGCTGCGAGTTCCTTGATCTTTGCGGTCTTTGTATCAATCCAACCACTGAGCGCCGCGACCTGATCGAGCATCGCGAGGCACTCCTCGCGCATCAAAGGCGGCAAATCGCTATTGGGCGCCTCCAGGATCGCGCCAATGCGGCTGACGTGCTGAATACCCTGAGGAACGATGTGCCCGAACTCATACAAGGCTGCCCGCAAGGCGTTCACTGTCTCTGTCCGCTGACGTACCAGGCGCTGGCGTGATCGATACAGGATCGCCGCGCTCTGCTGAGCCACGGTCTTGGGTTCGACAAAGCGCATCTCGGGCCGTTGAGCCGCCACCACAATCGCTTCGGCATCGGCTGCGTCGTTCTTCTGCCGCTTCACAAATGGGCGCACATAGCGTGGCGCGATCAGCCTGACCTCGTGACCAAATCCGCTCAACAAACGGGCCCAGTAATGGGCACTACCGCACGCCTCCATGACGACCACGGCAGCTGAGTGTTGAGCCATGAACACGCTAAAGGCCTGCCGCGACAGCTTGCGTTGAAACAGTATCTCGCCGTTCATCGACGCCCCGTGAATCTGGAAAACAGACTTTGCCAGGTCCACACCAATCATCGTATCGATACTCATGGTTGCCGTCCTCTCTGCGCGTAGCTTGAACCAAAACTATGCTGGCACAACTTGATGCCGTCAGGGAGGGCGGCAACCACCCCATCTCATAGGTCATAGCCAGAAGATGACGGTGGCAGCGAGCGCGATGGCGGAGAAGAAGGCGGTCGGGCATCGATCGTAGCGTGTGGCGACGCGGCGCCAGTCCTTGAGGCGGCCGAACATGATCTCGATGCGGTTACGGCGACGGTAGCGGCGCTTGTCGTATTTAATGGGCTCGTTGCGCGATTTTCGGCCCGGGATGCAGGGCTTTATGCCTTTCTCCTGCAGCGCGTCCCTGAACCAGTCGGCATCATAGCCGCGGTCGCCGAGCAGCCATTGCGCCTTCGGCAACTCGTCCAGCAGAGCCGCCGCGCCAATATAATCGCTGACCTGGCCGGCGGTCATGAAGAATCTCAAGGGACGGCCGTTGGCATCGGTAATCGCATGAAGCTTGGTGTTCATGCCGCCTTTGGTGCGACCGATCAGGCGACCAAGATCCCCCTTTTTGCCGCCAGGCTCGATGCCGTGCGGTGCGCCTTCAGATAGGTGGCATCGATCATCACCGTCCGGCGCTCGGCGCCCGCGGAGGACAGCCCTTCCACGATCCGCGTAAACACACCCATCTCGCCCCACCGCTTCCAGCGGTTGTAGAGTGTCTTGTGCGGCCCATAATCCTTCGGCGCATCGCGCCAGCGCAGCCCGTTGCGGTTCACGAAGATGATCCCGCTCAGCACCCTTCGATCGTCTACCCGCGGCCGACCGTGGCTCTTGGGAAAATACGGCGCAAGCCGCGCCATCTGCTCATCCGTCAGCCAATACAGGTCGCTCATATCCAGTCTCCTCTCGGAGCCTGATCAGATCGCAGCCCTCACATCAATGGGTCCTGACCCACGTTAGCATCTGTCGGTTGGGTGCAAGGGTAAGCCTGCGGCGGAGGTCCCGCCAACTTTGTGAACACAGGTCAGACCGGCCGCTGGCCTGCTGTCGTGCGCCGCGCTCGCTGCCGGTCCAATCGGCCGAGTCGCGATCTACGCAGCAATTGTGTAGCTGCGTGGCACGAGTCCTGAATGCGCCCACCATTTCTCGGTGAGCGACTTGCGCGCCTTATCTGTGCGTAGCCAATTCTGACGCACCCGTCCAACGTCTACGTGTGACGGATCGAATACTCGCGTCGTGATCAACATGTGGAGGTGTGGCAGGATCTCGGGCGTGTCGTTTGTGCCAACGCGGTGGTGAATTGCCCAGTCGACTGCCATACCCTGCGAGGTCAAATGGTCTTCGGCGAACCCTTCGATCAAGTTGCGCCAGCTGGCGACATCCTCGCCGATCGGCAACGAGCCGACCGCATGCGCGAGAACAGGTTCATCGGGCCTGATTGCCGCAGCATGGGCATCGGCCTGATCCCACAATCCAACGCCATCAAGCGATGTATGGCTCGCTGCCCTGGCGGGTGCGCAACGGCCATAAGCAACAAGGTCGTCTCGCACCGACCAATCGGGAGTCGGCCCGACCAAGTCGATGCCATGCTGGCGATGAATATAGAGCCACGACGCGCGGGCCGTGCGGTGAGTGCGCAGCAGTTCGGGCGTGTAGCGGCCATTCTGCTGGTGCACCGCATAGCGAATGTTGAACGGACGATCGTGATAGAGGCTGAACATAGGTCTTCTCCTTGGGTGATAGCCGCACGTCGCGGCGATTCCCGCGGGCGTGGCTGCGGGATTTTGTGAAAAGTGATGGTTTCGGTGGTCAGGCGCGGTGGCGTCGGTGCCAGGTGAGGGGCTCGATCGTCGGATTGTGGCAGGCCGCTTCGGCGGCCAGCCAGGCTTGTTCTTCGTCGGCGTTCGTAACGGCCACCTCGCTCCACCAGCGGCGGATGGTCGGATCCCAGCGATAGCCACGCGCCTTGAGCCGGTCCTTGACCTCGAACGGGGCGCCATCGGCCGTGATGCGGACGGTCGGACGCTGCGCGGACAGGATCATCTCGCTGCACGCCGTGCGCCCCGAGGGCAACATCGCGATGAGCAATGCGACCAGGGCGGCGACATCGGCATCTGCCCGGTGGCGTGCATTGAAGAACCCAGCCACCTCAGCCAGAAGCGCGCCGAGCTGACGCCCTTCATAGCCAAAGCCACGCCAATCGATGTCCTTGAGCGAGCAGCACCACGGTTTGCCGGCGACCGCCGGATACCGGCGTTCGATCCAAACGGCATCAAAACTGGCGTTATGCGCGACGATCAGATCGGCATTCGACAGCAAGTCTAACGCCGCTACGTCATCGATACGCTGACCTGCCAGATCCGCATCGGTGAGCTTGGTCAGCCGCACGATCTCGCGCGGTAACGGATAGCCCGGATCTTCCAGCCAATCGTGAGCCGGCCCGATCGCGACGATGCGCCCACGCGCATCGAATTTGACCTGGCAGATCGCGAGCTCGATGATGTGCCCGGTGGCAGGGTCGAGCGAGGTGGTCTCGGTGTCGAGGATCGCGGCGGTGCGGAGTTTTCCCTCCGGTTCGGGCAGGGGCACCAGATCTAACGGCGGCAAGGATCGCAGGACGCGATAGTCGGGGTGCGCTTCGAGGATCGCAGCAGCGCGCTCGGCGTCAGGCGACAGCCAGTCGTGCATGGTCGTTCTCCTAAACGACACAGCCCCGCCGAAACGGGGCCGTGTCGAGGGTGACTGATGAAGTTGGATGTCAGACGTAGGATTGGCCGTCCTCGAAGGTCAGCCATCGACTCTCGTCACCCGCATCGCGCCTCACGCAATAGTCGCGGTAATAGCTGGCGAATGACGCCGCCCGATGGAACGGGCGCGAGGCGAGCAGGGGCTTCAGTCCGGGCCGTTCGATCTCGATGTCGAGCAGCCGTAAACGAAGCGGCAGGAGCGTTTCGAAAAACGCATCCGGAAACCCACGCAGAAATGAAGCGCCGTGCGCCCACAAGATCACCCGCGACACGGCGGCGGCCAACGCCACGTCCTCGACCGCCAACGGCGCATCGCGATTCCAATACCGCGCCACATCGCTGTCGAGGACGAGGTTGGCCGGAATCCCCAGCCGCCGGCACAGAGCCGCCTCGTCATGCCCTGCACCGAACATCGCCACCGGATCGATCAGCGTCTGTCCCTTGGCCAGCACACCGATCGTAGGCTCGCTGAAGAACCGTCGGGAGGTCGCATCGATGGCCAGGACGTCACAATCCGCCTCGGTAATGATGATCGGCACGCCCGCGATCAGCGCGTCGTTGACGAGCACCGGCAGCGGGAATTCCATGTCGCGGGCGTCGGTCACGCAGTTGATCGCAACGTCGCGGTGTCCGTCGTCGCGCTCGACGAGCGTGACGATCGCCGCCGCCACTGGCTTGCGCGCGAGCGTGGTGCCCGGCGGCATGTCGTCGACGGGTACGCAGGCGATACCAACCGCCTGGATCACAGGCGGCAAGATTTGAGATTTCATGACAGTCTCCTTGGCAGGAGAACTGGAAGGCCAAGAGCCATATGCCCTTTTCCTTCACCCTCCAGTTCTCAAGCCCAAGCGCCAGCGTTTCTCTCTTCCTGGCCGCGCGTCGCACGCGCGGCCGACCTGTACGGCGTTCGGCGACGCCGGCGCTTTTCCACGCCGGTCGCATGCGTGATGTCTCAGCGCGACAGGTGTAACTCTTGAGGCGACCAGGACGGCGCCGTCACGTTTGTGACGATTGCGCGCATTTCGGCGCTGAGCTCTAGTGGCCAGACCGGCCGGCTCGCCGCGCGGCTCAGGCTGACCGTCGCCACGACAAGCTGCCGCACGCGAGGATCGTGCTGCCATCCCTTGAGTAATGTCCGGATCGTTTCCGGCACATCGTCTGTGGCCTCAAGGCCCGAGCGGCGCGCCACGTCGATGCGGTTGGGATACTCTCCAGCATAGCGTATTAGCATCAGCAGTGGTCTGGTCGGCTTGCCCGTCTTTTTGGAGAAGGCGACGATGCGGACACCGTCGAGGCCGCCGTCATCACTGCGGCGTCGGGGCACCTTGGGCCGGTCCTCTGGCGCCATCGTTGCGACATCAGCCTTCGCAAGCGCCCGCGCCTTCGAACGCTGCTCAGCCACGTCATTGTCACGATGGGCCTGGCGCACCGCCAGTTCGATGGCGAATACGTCGCTGCCAAAGAATTCGTCCCGCGCCCAACGATCGACCCGCTGTTTGAGTTGTAAGTCGAGGTCGTTCGGCCAGAACCGCACGCCGGTCTTGCTGAATGCCAGCGGGCGCAGTTGCGCTTCTGCGCTGAGCGCGGCGACCACCTGCTGTTGCTCGCTGCGGAAATCGCTTAGCGCGCGCTGAACGTGCCGTTGCATGAGCCAGTCGTCATCGACGTCCAAGGCACCGGTCATGCGCGGATCGATTCCGAACGAGCCGTCCCTGAAATCGCCGACATAGATATCCGCTCTGCGCAATCGGTCGATCAGATGCTCATCACGCTCGAGCGCCCGCACGGCGCGATCATCGAACTCGGTGCGCGGATGATCCTCGAGCCATTCGCGATCGGGGATTACATCGAGGGTGTTTTGCGGGCCCCTATCGGCACTCTTCGCAAACGTCCGCCGTCCACGATAGGTGCGAACCGCCGGCGGCACGGCCGCAGGGTTCGGCGTGCCCAACCCATGAGCCGCATCGCCTCGCCGGTCTTCCGAATCCCGCGTTTTCTTCGGCCCAGCCGCACCCGGCGCGACGAGCGATACGCCGCGATCGGCTTCACGCCAGGTGTTCAGAGCGGCAAGCAAATTGCGCGTCCGCATTACCGTCTCATCATCACCGTCTACCCCCATCCGCGACGCAAGCGGCGTGATGTGCGCCTCTGCTGTTATTGACGGTTCGAGGACTTTTGCTGGGCTGGTGCCTTGAGACGATGACTGTTGCGCTGGAGCGGCACCGGGTAGTGACAACAGAGGAAACGGGGGCGCTCCCTTGTCGGCGACGGACAGCCTGCGGTCGTGGGAATGCTGGCTGGAAACCTTCCTATCGGTAGCCACAAGCGTCCGAGCGGTAATGAGCGTTGTCGTTCGCGGCGTGCCCCCTGCACCTGCGGTCAGGGGTGGTCGCACGGTCACAGGCTGACCGCTTGGGGCGGCACTCACCCGCGTCATTTCGATCTCGCGGCCTGCAGCAGCCATGCTGGACGGTTGCCGCAAGTCCTTGGGCACAATGAGCGGGATCGACGGCGTGGCTGATCGCCCGGCAGCAGTCCGGAGCGGCCGCTTCCCAACGTGTTGCGCGTCTTGGATCATCGGAGGCGGCGCAGTCGGCGCGACTGTAGCGGCGCTGAGACGATTCGCGAATGACTCGGGCTGGGAGGCTGTGAGGCGCGGCGATTGCGTGGAATTGGAAGCAGGTGCCGCGATCAGCGGCATATGGACGCGAGGAGCATTCGCGTGCACGAGCTTTCGCGGCGCTCTCGCTTCAGCCTCCCGCGCCCGCATCTCCGCGATGGCGGCGTCACGCAACTGCGTAAGCGCAGCGATCTTCTTGTCGGCGTCGTGGATCGACCGGCGCAGCGCATTGCGCGCGTTCTTGATCCGGTTGCGCTCGTAAGCCCACACGGTCTTGCCGCGGCGAGCCATCGCGCTCCTGGCCTCATTGAGGTGCTCGCCAGCCTCGAGGTTGAGGCCGCGCGCACCGTAACCCAAACCCGTGTAGCGCATATTACGCTGCGCCTTTTCCGCGGCTTCCGACATCGAATGCGCCCACAAATGCCGCAGCATCTGCACCCCGTCGCGGCCGTCGAGCTCGCCGCGGACATGATCAGCGAACGACCAGCAATAGGGCTCGATGCGTGTCGTCGGACGAAAGTTGGTGAGGATGTGCGCATGGACGTTACGGCTATCGCCGCCGTCGGGCGCGCGATGGATCACCGCGCTGTACGGCAGACCCAGAGGTTCGAGCACCGTCTTGCAGAAATGGTTGAGCGCCGCGGCCTTTTCGGCATCGCTGGCGTCAGCATCCAGCGCCACGATGAGGCGGATCTGGATCTTGCCGTTCTTGCGTGTTGTCGCATCTTCGATCGCCTGCCACGCGGCGCTAATTTCATCGAGGTCGTCGCCGAGATTGGCGATGATGATCGGCTCGCCCTCGGCGTCACGTAGCACGGCCTCATCGCGTGCTTCGTAGAGCCAGCGGTCTCGCGCGGCACCACGATAGAAGCCGGGCGATTTCCGCCCGATATAGCTTTGGCTGTAGTGAACGCCGCGCATTCCGAAATCGTCGATCACCCAAGACGACGGGATCGTCGTCATCGAGATCGGCTTGCGCGACGGCGGCATCGTGACGCGCTTCACGACGTCTGATGTCTGCGGTGCCGGCCGGTCGGCCTTGACCTTGGCACGCAGTGTTGCCGCCATCCGGCGACTCTCGCGATCAATCTCGGCAAGCTCCTGCAGAAACCGCCTGGCCGCCGCGCGATCTTCGAGGTTGCGCTGCAACTCGTCGGCTTTCTCCTTGGCCGCCAACCGGCGCTGTTTGGTCGCTTCCGAGCGAGCCTGGCGAAGCACGATTTTGAGCGTAGCCGAGGTTGCAGGGGTGCAACTGCCGTCCGGCAGGACGACGAACACTTCTATCGGGGGCGGGGGTGGAACAGGGCCGGCGGAGCCGCCCGAATTCGACGAAGGCGAATTCATTTAATGCGCCCCCCGCCCTAAATCTGAAACCCCGCTCCCATTACGTGTCTGCCCACGGCGGTTCGTTATCGAACCGAAACGAGCCGCCACCTCCATCCACGCCGATGCATACGTCTTCGCCGGGCGACACGGTCGATGGTCGGCCAACGAGTGATGACAACGGTCCATGCCGGCCAGTCTGGCCGATCGAGCGGATTCAACCCATGTAAGTCCGGCTTCTCGACAGCTTCGTCACGGCATTCAAGTCGCGGTCGCGACCGAAAAATGACGTGCGGTGAAGATTCACCTGTGCACGAGCCGGACCATCTCCCATAAGCTCGGGGTTGGGCAACCCCGTCCGGCACAGGAGCCGGGCCGCCCGATGATCACGCATCACTATTTGGCAGGACCGCCACGAACGGCCGCCCGGCGAATGCCCGCGGCCGGACTTACATCGCTACCAAAACCCGCAGCGTCGAAGACGAATCTCGAAGGAGATTTCGTCATATCCGACCACGCTACGCCCGCCGACGCCCGCGACTTGCTCGCGGCGATTGATCGCGACATCGCCCACCTGGCTGCAAGCCGTCAGACCGCGCTGGATCGGATCGTCGCGCTCGACGCCGAGTTCGCGTCGCTTGGCTACCACCCGAACTATCCGGCCTATGTTCACGGCGGGATGCTCGCCGACAAGGGGTTCGGATCCGCGCACATCCTCGCCGTCGCTGGGTTCTACGACCTCGACTGGCGCGAGGCGCTCGACCGCCTGGAGAAAGCACCGGCCGACCCCGGCGACGATCCCGCCTGCCTGCTGGTTCGCCTGCGCCATGCCTGCGAGGCTGACGCGATGCTCGAGGTCGCGGGCTTCGCGTGGTGCGAGCAATCTCATCTCCTCAAGCGAGGCGCCATCGAGGGCTACTGGCTCAAGCACCCCAAGCTCGGGCTCGGCCAGCCGGCGAAAGCGTTCGGGCTGAGGCCGGATCACGCCGCCGCGCATCGCGGGCTCTTCGCGCTATCGACCGCCACGCTCAAGCGCGGGTTCGAGAATGCCGCGGTCAACCAGTTGGACCAGCGGTTCGGCGCCATGCTGCCTGCCGTCATCGATATGGGCGGACAGCGCCTCGCCCGGATCGGCGCCGCAGCGCTCCACGATGATGCCGAGACCCGCTATCGGGACGACTGCCGCCGCTTCGCTGCGCACCAGGCCGCGACGCCCGATCGCCGGTGGCGCTGGAAACCGCCGCTGTCGCGGCAGGGCCACCTCGCGGTCACGACGGCCCGCGCGAAGAACATCGCGGTGCCGACGGAGCGCACGCGCGGCCACGCCGCCGGCTGGCTCGACGACCATGACGCCAACATCCGCTTTACCAGGGAGGAGGAAGAATGACTGCGATCAACATCACGATCGACGGCGCGGAGCGCACGGTCACTGACATCACGCTGTATCGCAACGATCTCGCGAATACCGCGCGGATGCTCGATAAGGTCTATGCCGGGTTCGACGCCACGCGTCCCGATCTCCTCGTTTCGCGGGAGGAGGAGATCGTGAAGCTCTACAACCGCTATCAAGACCTCCGCGCGATCGTCGATCAGTGGGATGGCGCCGAGAAGAGCCGTGAGAATATCCTGGCCGGCTGGGTGCTGGTTCAGCAGCTGCGTGAAGGCGGTGCGCCATGACGCCGGACCGCGCATTCGATCGTGACAGCCGCACAGATATCGAAGGGCTTGCTCATCGCTCCGGGATCACGCTCCCTGGGGTGTTGCGAGCCGATGGCACGGCATCGGACGATCAGATCGCCAAGGTCGCGCCGGGTACCAATCTCAAGCTGGCGCTGCTTCCGCATCGTGAACTTGGTGCCGACCCCGTCTCGTGGCCTGGGGCCGCGATTGTCGGCACGCGCGAACCTGAGATCACCGCGTATCTCGATCGATGCGGTCCCGTAGCCGGCAGCGCCGACGCGGCCGCATCCATCGCGCAGGCCCAGAGCCGCGATGCCATCCTGTCGTGGCTCTACGACGTCACCGGGTTTCGCTACGCACCCGCCGCCCTTTGGAAGCTCGCCGGATGGCAGATCGGCTGGGCGGTCGACTTTCTCGACCGGCTGAAGCGTGGCGGCGCGGAAGGAGCCCTCAGCATGGCGGAGCGTCAGGCCGCAGCCGCCGTCCGCGCCATGTGGGTTGCACATGATCAAGCGCAGGAGGTGCTCGGGCTTGCGACCGCGAGCGGTGCGGTTCCGGTCGGCCATGCGCTGATCGATCTCATTGCGGCGTTCGATCGGATTTGCGACGAAGCAATCACGTCCGGCGAGGTGCACACCATCCGGCACCGCAATGCCGTGAAGGAGGCCCGCGCCCTGCTGGTGGCCGACCTGGAGCTTTACTGCGCCCGAATATCGGAAGCCGATCGCGCCGCGACGGCCAAAGCTGAACGCGCGCGGATCGGCGGCGCCCTGGAGGTCGCACGCCGGATCATCCAGGCAACGGCGATGTTCACCGTTGCCAGCGAGGCGATCGGTGAGCGCATCCGCCGACTGGTACACGTGCTGAAGACGAAGGCAAAGGTTGCAAGGGCGCCCGCCAGGCATGCCGATATCGAGGCCGGGTTGAGCGCCGCAAACGCCGGGTTGGACCGGCTCATCTGCGCCGGCCTCGGCAATACGCTCGAGCACACGGCATGGCCCATCGCGACTCGGATCGGCCTTGGCCGCCTCGGACTGACCGATCGCGCAGCGCGACTAGCGTTGCTCGATTGTATCCGCACGGACCTCATCTACAAACTCATCGTGACCCGGCGGCTCGACCGGCTCTACCGCGTCCTGCCATGGATGGCAGCACCGTCGGAAGCGTTCCCGCTGACCTTCGCCGGCCCACTCGGCGCGATCGCCCAGCTGTTCGAAGCAGCCCGCGCGCGCGAGATCGCACTCGAGCTGATGCGGCGCCTCTATGAACGACAAGGCGCCCCGCGCCTCGATACGAATGAGGGTCTCGCGGCGTGCGGCACGCCCGCCGCCGTTCACGCCGCCGTACAGGCCCGCACTCGCGCCGGCTTTCTCATCGCCGAGGGCGCGCATTCGCATCACATGGTGCAGGCATATCTCGGCGGCCGCAGCTTCGACGTCCTGCACCCCATCCCTGTTGCCGTCGCGGGAAGCACCGAATGGCATCTTCGCATCAGTCTCAACGATGCGTCTACGGCGAATACGGTTTCCGACGCCGAGCGCGGCAAGCCGGTCTATTCGATCACCGACTATGATACGGACCTGCCCCGCTACATGGGGCTGACACTCATCGATCTGCTTCGCGTCGCGCTGTTCGACATCTTTCCCGGCCACGCTCGCGGTCCGCGGTTCGGGCTTGACATAGCCATGACGGCAGAATTCGACGAGAAGGAACTCCATCGTACTGTTTCCGCCATGGCAGGCGCCCCAAGCGCTGCGAACCGCGAACTGCTGCGCTCGATGCTGAAGTCGATCGACGTCGATGAAACGGGCATGATCGACGAATGGCCATCCGATGACGCTGTGGTCGCCGCCACGGGGATGATCGAGCTCAATCGCGCCGATGATCTGTTCACTCGCCACACTCCGGACAGCAAGAAGAGCACCGGGGACTCAATCCGGCGCAACCTGTCGCCACTGATCGCGAATATGGGGGCTCTCGGCGTGCATCTACGAGCGCTCATCGACAGGGCGCGGACCTGGACGACGAGCAAGGATGGGAAGATTCGTTCGGAGGATGCGCCGCTGGCGGCAGTGCTCACCGGCGACGCCTTGCTTCCCGGCCTCGTGCCAAGCGCGCAGCTGTTCGTGCCCGCCCTATGGTTCCGGCCCGACATCGACCGTCACCTCCATGGCTGGCTCGCCGACGGCGCACCGATGTGGGCACCACTCGCGCTGAATAATGTCCAGCATGCCGGCCTCATTGCCAGGCATGTCGTGATGATGCGCGACGCCGCGCCCGCGCTCTATGCAGCGGTCCGATCAGACCGCGAGATCTCGCGCATTCTGGTGCCGCTATTCACCGGGCTAGCCGGGATTACCGCAGATCATGCGCATGTGCCCTGAGGCAACGGTCCTGCGCGCGGCATTTGCAGGGACTTACATCGCTAGGGCGAGCGCCCATCGGGCAGATCGATTCTTGTCACCAATCGAGGAACACGCGATGCCCAACCAGCTTCCCCTTCCTTCCTTCCGCTCGACCACCCGGATCGTCCATGTCGATCCGGCGACGGTGCGGCTCTCGTCGCTCAACCCGCGCGCGCGGACGTCGCATTCGCCCGACAGTGTCGCCGCTCTCGCCGACGAAATCAAGGAGGTCGGCCAGATCAACGACGCGCACGGCGAGACCGCCAAGGATGGCGTTATCGAGCTGTTTGCCGGGTCGCGGCGCCGGGAGGCGTGTATCGTCGCCGGGGTCGAATTGCGCATCCGTATGCACACGGATCTCCCGCGCGACGCCGCGATCGGCATCGCCTACCGCGACGACCGCGAAGCCGTGCCGGTCAGCCTGTGGGATCTGTCCGACGGATGGTCCCGAATGCTGGGCGACGGCATCGTCAAGACCGAAGCCGCGCTCGCCAAGATGGTCGGTGTTGACAAGAGCACGATGAACCGGGGGCTGGCGTTCCAGAAGGCGCCGGCCGCGATCCTCGATGCTTTCCCCGATCGCCGTGCGATCAGCCTCACCCAGTGGATCGAGCTCGCGCCGCTGATCGAGAACGACGAAACCCGCGCCCGCCTCATCGAGCGCGCCGGCCTCATCGCAAGCAAGGGCTATGCGGCAACCCGCGTCGCCGCCGAGCTCAAGGCGGCGGCCGCCAACAAGGCCGAGATCAGGCCGTTCGAGGTGCGCAACCGCCACGACAAGGTGATCGCCACCGTCCAGCCCGACCATCGCGGCGGGTTCGCGATCAAGGTCAAGCCCATGCTCGAGCTGCATCCCAGCTACCGGCTGGAGTTCGCAAAGCTCATCCACGACCGCTTCGCCGAGGTTCTCAAGACCTGGTTCGACCGCGATGTCTGACAGCTCTCGGAGAGACGCGATGGCTAGGGAAACGCGGATCTGCTCGTTCGGCGAGATCCAGCAGCTGATCGGGAAGGACGACAGCGTCGTGCTCGCGCAGCTGTCGGACAAGCATCGTCCCGATCCGTGGCCGGCCTGCGCGACCTGTCCTGCCCGGGATTGGTATCTGACCGTGAAGGGCCTGCGCTGTTACTGCAACGAACACCGGTACGTGTCCTGGGTCTCCAATGATAACCCGGTCCTGATGTGCGAAGCGCGCGAGCGTTTGATCGAGGAAGACGCGGCTGCCGCCCGTGGCGGCGGCTGATGGAGTCACGGATCGTGAATATATGGCGTAGGGAATATGGTAGGCAAAGCGCGTCGGATCTCGCGCTTGAAATCCTGGATGACATCGAAAGGAAGTTGGTCGCGTTCAGCGATCCGCGTCCGATCGTCCGGTCGATCCGCATCGGCGCCGGTCTTCGCGACCTGCATGATTTCGAGGTCGAGGTCGAGCTTGCGCCCGGCGCCATCCTGGCCGTCAGATACCAATCGGTCGATGAGGAGGGACGCGATCCTGACGCGCTGGAGAACCAGGCAGGCTCCGTAGCCTTTCTCGTAGGCGAAGGCGTCAAGGATCTTGCAGCGTTCGGCTTTGGTGCTCTTGCCGACGTTTTGCACGACCTGCGCGTGCGAGCCCGCAAGGCGTTCGCTGAATATTGGGCCGGCGGCGTCTACGAAACACTCGTTGATATCCGCATCATCTATACCGAATTCTGGCTGCCGCGAGATGGTGTGACCTTCGGGTTGAGGTTCCGTTGCCTCGACGACAAACTTCGACCTTCCATCGAAACACTGGAGACCACGGACCCCGACAGCCTTGAGGCCGAACTCGCGTCACCGCAGCAAGATTTACGCTTCGCCCGGAAGGCCGAACTGGCGCGGCAGGGAGCGGACGGCTGGGTCGATCAACTGGTGCTGAACGCCGCCGCCCAATATGGCGACGTCGCAAAGATCCTCCGGGGTGAACAGTCGGAGATACCACTCTGGCTGTCGCAAGCGCTGACCATCTGGACGACCGATGGTCACGTCAGGTGTCACGGCTGGGATGAATCAAATCCCAACTTCAGATGGAATCGAAACTCGATAGAGATTTTAGGGCGCTCCGCGCCAGACACCGTGCTCACGGCAATGCGCGGACGACCGATCACCCAGCTTGTCGAGCATCCGGTGCTGTCGGACGACATGGTGATCTCACATGCATACTCGAGGTTCGAATACGACACGCATTCGATCCGCGCGGAGTTCGAACAGCCGCGGCGGCTGTTCTGCGGTGCGTCGGGCCGCGTTTGGGATCCCGATCCCGCGACGCGGAACCGGTCGCCGGCATCGAGCGGGGCATGTGGCGATGAGTAACTTCATGGACCTGGGGATCATCGAGGAGCGTGCCCGCAGCATCGTCGCCGCCTGCGCGACCCCGAGCGCAAGCGACATCGCCATCATCCAGCGAAATCAGGCGTCTGTATCGGTCAGGATCGCCGACGAACGCCTGGATCTCGACCCGACCGATCCGTCCCTGCCGGTTCAGTTCGCCTTTTTGAAGAGCCGGGTCGCATCGATCACTCGCATTCAACGCGTCATCGCGATGGTGACGGCGGCTGACATATCTCCGGATACCTTCCCGCTCTGGACCCTTTGCGCCCTTCGGCCGATCGCGGAGTGGGTCGCTTGGGCTGGCGTTGAGAAGGAGCTGATCCCCCATGCGCGATGGGGGCAAAAGGACCGAAAGTCGAAGCTGGTCATCGCCGATAGAGTGGCCGTGTTTGCGGACATCGAAGGCCGGAACATGGCGTTGCACGCAGGTTTGTACGGCGGCGCTTTGACCGGCTCCCTGACGTTGGCGAACACGCCACGCTGTTATTTCACCGATCGGCCGCACCCACATATCGTCGTTGAAGCCACGACGCTTCCAGAGACTCTGATCGTGGAGATCGAGGAGCGTTTGTCGTCGCGCAACATTCCGGTGCGATTAAGCGATGTCATCGCCCACCCGTTTCTGTCGGCCTACGATCCGCTCATCAGCAGTGTCGCCAATCGCGGTGCGGGGGTGATGATTGGCTTCGATTGCGATTTCACGACCCTGCAACCTGTTCCGGAGGCTGCCATGCGCGCAGTTCCCATCGACGCGGATCCGGCGAGGCCCTGGAACCTTACGCACGCCGAGCGGGCGAGGCTTCAGGAACTCTAGGTTACCCGCATTTCGCTGCTAAAGCGCGCTGAACCGGAGCCGGTCAATTTCGTCCGCAACCTGCTCCTCGCTCACCGTTTCGAGCGTGGCGAGGTTCGTAATCAGCGCCGACATATACGGCCGCGTGTCGAAAACGATGCCCTGCCGCGTCGTCTCGCCCCATACCTTGCTTAGGGCGTCGTTGTCCGGGTGGCAGGTGATCAGTCCGAGTGGCCCGTCGTAGCGCGTGTCGCTCGCCGCCTTCTGTCCGAGACGCGCCAACGCCACTCCTTCAATCGCCACGAAGCTGGCGTCGAGTGGCTGACCTTCGCCCCAGCGGCTGCGCGCATGGTCAGGCCCCAGCCCGGCGACAAGCGCAGGGATGAAGTCAGCCCACCGCTCGCTCACATATCGGACCGCAACGATCGGCAGCATGAACGCCGCCATCAAGCGGAAAGCGGTTGCTAGGGCTGCGAGTTCGACCAGGCCGTAGCTGAAACGCTCATAGGCTTTGCCGTCGGGCTTCTTCAGCAGCCCGATCCGCTGCAGCTGGCGTATTCGCGCCTGAAATGCTGAGCGCGCGCTTTCCGGCTGCTCGAGCGCCGCCATGAGCAGCGTCGTCGCCTCCTCATAGCCCAATCGAATCGCCGGTGGTTGTGCATGCCCGCTCACAGCGCCTGCGTGCCGTGCCAACCGTCGCGGAGCAAGAACAGCGATCAGATAGAGAGTTCTCTATTTCTCTTGACGCGAAGTGTTTAGGATTATACACAGCTCTCTACATAACGAGTGTGAGAGGTCATGGGACTGTTTGAACGGATGCATGCGGACGCGGCGGAGCGGGTCGCGCTCAAACCGGCCCGCATTCGTCCGATTGCATTTCGCATGGTGCGCGATCTCGACGCAAGAAATGGCGTCGCGCTCCTGTTCGAGCGCCCCGGCACCAATTCCACCGTGCGCATCTGGTCTGGTGTGTTCGATTCGCGCGCCGAATGCACGGCGATCCTCGCCATGGCGAAGGAACAGGCCGACAGGCTGGAATTCTGGGGCCGGCTAGTGCTCACCTTGGGCGCCGCGCCGCTCGACCCGATCATCGCGGTGATCGCCTGCAAGGCCCGCAAGGAGGCGATCGAGGATGCCGAGCGTCGCCGCAAGAAAGCCGCGGCCCGCCGCACAATCCATCTCTACATCCGCGAGCGTAAGGGCCGTTTCTATCTCGATCTCGAGCGCGCCAGCGATAACGCGCCCGAATGGTCGATCCGCTTCGATGGCCGCAGCGAACGCGACCGGATGTGCGACTGGCTGCGCTGGCAGAAGCCGCATTTCCGCGAATACCTCGCCTATGCCGCAGCGAACGGCGACCACGCCCTCGAGAAGCGGCTGGTCGACGAGATGTTCGAAACCGAGGCACGGCTGAAAAAGGAGGGTCGCGTTGCCGGCGGCCTGCGGCCGCTGAGAATGTGGCGCGGCGAGTGAACACGCTCCCCGCTCCGTTCGAGCCCGCGACGCCGGCGATGATCGTCGGCCACTCGACGGCCGCGTCCACACCGCCGCTCGGCCTCGGTGAGCCGTTCGCGCTGATGGGCGGTGACCGCCTCGGCCCCGGCGGCATCGCGTTCGACCTCGGTCATGACTGGCAGCGCGATTTCATCGACGCGGTCGCCGACGCCTGTGACGACCATCTCGCGGCGGAACGGCCGTGGTTCAAGATGCCCGCGACGGCATTGGTTGGACATGCCGGCTCCGGGCGCACCCACGCCGCGCGGATGCTCGCATCCGCCGCGGGCGTGCCGCACGTGATCCTAAACCTGTCCGACCCTGTCATCGCGATGAATGTGTCGGCATCGGGCGAGATCAACGAAGCCCTATGGGTGTCGCCTGTCGTGACTGCGATGGCCGCGACGCGATGCGCCAATCCGGTCGTCACCGTGGTTGGTGCTGAGCACAATGCCGATGCCGCGATGGCCTTGGTGGCAATGGTCGACCCGATGCTTGGGCGCGCCTGGCGCGAGGACCGGATCGCCACCAGCGCCGACCTGGGTGAGGTAAGCTGGTTCATCCAGTGCTCGGACCCGTCCAACCTACCCTCGCCGCTGGTCGACCGACTGCAGATTGTCCCCATGCGCCAGAAGAATGTCGTGCCCAACTCCACGATCGCGCTCTCGCTCCTGACCGAGGTGCTCGCCGATCTAGGCATCGCCCGCAACGACCCGGCCGTCGTCTGGCACGATATCGTCGATCGCATCGATTGGTGCGGGTTCACCACCGCCGCGAAAGCCTACGCGGATCTGCGCAGCGCCGTGATCCAGGCGCAATACGACTTCGCCACCCAGCGGCACACCAACGCCGATCTCGATCCCTACTGAAAAGGAGACTGATGATGACGATGCTCACGACCAAGACCGTCGGCGAAGGAGCTGCGGTGCCCGCAGGCCTCCAGCATGACGTAAATCCGTCCACGGCGACGCCCGCCGCCCGGCGCGCGCCCTATTACCTGGTCGGCGAGCACGAGCGCAGCAGCGCGCGTCCTGCCAATGTCGATGCGGGCCGGACGCTCGTTTGCGTCAACGGACGCTGGCACGGCTTGCGCGGTGACCTCGCGACGTTCGAGCAGATTCTGGCGCTCGCCTATCCCGATCTCGAGCGGCCCTGGTCGACCGCCACGGTTACCTACCGCCGAGGGGTGGCGACGCGGCCCGCCGGCTCGCTGACACCCGGCGATGTGGTGCCCGTGGCCGACGGCATGCTGATCAACGCCAACGTCACCGTGCTGAGCTGAGAGTCGTCATCATGTCGGTCTCCCCGTTCATCTACGCCGATACGGCCAGCCCGCGCGCCGGGATCGATGCGGTGTCGGCACGTCTTGTCGGCGGGACGATCGCCATCATCGGCTGTGGCGGCAACGGCTCGTACATCCTCGATCTCGTTGCCAAGACGCCGGTCGAGCGGATTCTCCTCATCGATGGCGATGTGATGGAGCAGCACAATGCGTTTCGCGCGCCCGGCGCCGCATCGCAGGCCGAAGTCAACGCCGAGATGTTCAAGGTCGATTACTTCGCGCGCATATATGGCCGGATGCACGCGAGCATCGAGGCGCACGCGGCGCACCTCGACGCTGACAATTTCAAGTTGCTCGATGAGGTCGACTTCGCCTTCCTCTGCGTTGACAGCGTCGAGGCGCGTGCCGAGATCGTTCCGGCACTGCAGGCGCGCGACATTCCTTTCATCGACACCGGCATCGGGCTCACGCTCGTCGATGACCAGCTCATGGGGATGGTCCGCGTCACCACGAGCACCCCTTCGGTACGCGGCCATTCCACCGCCCGCGGACGTATCCCGATCGAGACGAGCGGCGCAGACATCTATCGCTCCAATGTCCAGATAGCGGACATGAACGCTCTCGCCGCAGCGCTCGCGGTGATGCGCTGGAAACGCTTGCGCGGGTTCTACCTCGACCTCGAAGGCGAGTACCACGCGACGTTCGCGGTCGACGGCAATCACATGCTCAACGAGGACCACCGTCCGGCCGACAAGGTCGATGGGTGACCACGTCCGACATCACGCCCGGCCGCGCGCCGCCTACGCCACCACGAGCCGCTCGGCACGAGCATCGGCCAGCGGCAGAAGGCTCGCCATCTCGGTCCTTCGCAGCGACCAGGCGAGCGAGCGCGCCATCAACCGTCGCTGACGGCGGGTCGGCCGGGCGTCGAACGAGGTGAACGCCGGATTGTCGCCGCGCTGCGCGATTAGCTCAGTCGCCAGCACACGGCAGCGCCAGACGATGAAAATGCCGATCGCGGTCGCGGCGATATCGACGAGCAGCAGCGGCGCCTTCCGGATCGCCAGCGAAGCGACGAGCAGAACAAAGATCATGAGCATGTTGAACACTTTCAATTTTTCCCCAGCCCCTGCTGGATCACTTCACCAGAGCCCTTTCCGCTTCCTCCTCACAAATCTTGTCGCGGTCCGCAAAGCCATCGCCTGCAGTTTCGTGGGACTTACATCGCTAGAACGGCACCCATCCCGTCAGAAGCTGACGGATGAGAGTTTCAACGGATCAAGGTCGCGCCGCAAACCCATCCACCGCCGGGAACGGCGTGGGGTTCGTTGGGGCGAGCCTGCCAGGTCCGGCCAGCGATCCCGACCCTGCGGTCGTCGAATTCGTGAAGGCATTTGCTCGCGCGAACGTCGCACGCGACCGCACACGGCTTCGCTCGGTGCGCGGCGCGGACTGATGCCGCCGAGCTTGGCCAAGCAGGTCCGCCGTTCGGGCACCCAGCTCGACTTACCCGAGCGCCAGGGCGCTAGTCCACCTTCAGGCGGCATGCCATCATTGGCAGCCGCTGCTCATCGGCAATCGAAATGATGCCCAGAACCACCGATCCTTCTACCAGCCCATCGGTCGCCCCCGAAGAGACCTTCGGTTCAGACGGACCTACCGAGGAGGATCGCCGACGCGTGCGAAAAGCACGGCGCCAAGCTCGTGCGGACGCTGCTCAGATCGAGAAAGAGCGCGAGACCGCGCTAATGACCGTTTTCCGGACGGAGATTGGCGATGTCGTCCGGTCAACGTCGCCACTGCTGATCTCGCTCCTCGCCATCGAGGGACTTACGCTGGACGACGCCATGGCGTTGATGAAGCCTGGGCGATTTTGGCCGCACGAACCCCAATTGTGGAATCGCCCACGCAAGCCGGCGCTCCACACTCATGTGCCTAAATACGATCCGGTCGGTCTGCAGCCAATGAAGATCTGCAAGCATCCGCTGCACAGTCACCGGTTTGATCGCCCGGATGGCGACTACCTGGATATCAACATCGTCGACCACTCGCTGGAGCTCTGTGCGAGGGTCAAGCCGGTTTTTCTCCAGACGCGGTTTGGAGTTCTGCGCATCGAGCTGGACGACGTCATTCCCGACACTGTCCTCACGGGCAGCATCGGCCGAACGATCGACGAGATCGTCGACCATGAAGCGTGGCGCGGGCGCGGATGGCGGATCATCGCGACAGAGGACGGGTATCCGCCGCTTCAGGGTCAGGCGCTGGTCGTGGCGATGGGTTCAGTTCCTTACCGAGTGATATGGCCGGAGCAGGATCAGCAATGAACGCAGTCATCTATGTCCGCGCATCGAGCTCCTCGCCTGATGCGCATGTGCTGGTCGATCAGATCGCGGCTTGCGGCGGGCTTTGCGAACGCAACGGGTGGGCCGTCATCGGCATCTTCTACGACACGAGCAGCGGAAGTGGAACGCTTGCACAGAAAAAGCGCACTGGGTTGCACGCCTTGCTTGCGATCATCGAGCAGGGCGACATCGACTATGTCGTGATCGAGACGGCGGATCGCATCGCCCGCGATCGCATCTATACTTCTGCCATCCAGGAAGACATCGAGCGCGCCGGCGCTCAATTGGTCAGTGTTTCGGACAGCGACCGGACCGGCATCGCCGACACCATCCTCGCGTTGTTCGACACGGCGTTTCGAGATGACTGGATCGCAAGGATCAAGCGCGGCACCCATGCCTCGGTCTCGGCTCGACGCGCCGATCTGTCGAAATAGATATGCAAACCGTCATCTACGCGCGGTTCTCGAGCGCCCTCCAGAATGCTCGATCCATCGAAGATCAGATAGCCCTCTGCCGTGAACGTTGTGAGCGCGAGGGATGGACGGTCGTCGAGGTCTTCACCGACTACGCCATAAGCGGTGCCGCCGGCATCGACGAGAACGGTCGGCCGGGGTTGAGCGCGATGCTGGCACGGATTGAAGCCGGCGGGATCGATCAGGTGGTAGCGGAAGCAACCGATCGCATCGCGCGGCATCAGGGCGATGCGTACACGATACGCGAGCGCATCACCTTTGCCGGCGCCCGGCTCTTCACGCTCTCGGACGGTGAGGTTACCGACATCACCGCCACCTTCCGCGGGTTGATGGACGCACAGTTCCGCCGCGACCTGGCGGCGAAGATCAAGAGGGGTCAGCGCGGTACCATTTCCCAGAAGCGCTCGGCAGCGGGATTGGCTTATGGATATCGCAAGGCGAATAGGTTCGACGATAATGGCGAACTGATCCGGGGTCTGCGCGAAGTTGATGAAGAGCAGGGCAAGGTCGTCCGGCGCATCTTTGAGGAGTTCGCCGCTGGACAGTCGCCACGCGCCATCGCCGAACGACTGAACCAGGATGGTGTGGAAACACCGGGCGGTCGGCTGAGTGGACCGCGATTCTGGCGAGCCTCCACCATCTACGGTGATCGCAAGCGTAAGAACGGCATCCTCCAGAACCGGCTTTACCGCGGCCAGTTGGTTTTCAATCGCACGAGGAAGGTACTCGACCCACGCACCCGTACCCATCTCATCCGCGCCAACCCCGAGAACGAATGGCTGGTCGAAGAGGTGCCGGCGCTGCGCATCGTCGACGACGCGCTCTGGGATAAAGTGCAACTCATGCTCGGTAAGGTCCAGAGTCGCGCGCCGGACAAGAACCGACGTCCGAAGCATATCCTGTCCGGTCTCGTCGCTTGCGGATCGTGCGGTGGTAGCTGGACGATCCACAGCGGGAATCGTTGGGGGTGCTCGCGTTACAAGGAGGGTGGGAAGCACGCCTGTTCCAACAACCGCATCATCTCGACCGATCGCCTTGAGACCCGGGTGCTGAATGGACTGCAGCACTACATGCTCAACGAGAAGCTCATTGAAGTCTATGTCGAAGAATATCGCGCAGAGTTCGCGAAGCGATCCAAAGAACTCGGTCGCGAGGGCGATCGTCTCAAAAAGCGGCACGCCGAAGCTGTGGCCAAGATCGAACGCCTGGTGGACGCCGTTGCCAACGGCGCTGAAGACTTTGTCGAGATCCGTGACGTCCTTGCCAAGGCCCGCACCGAACGCGATCAGCTCGCGGAGCAGCTATCGCAGGTCGAGCAGCTGCCAACCGTCGTGCTGCATCCTGCCGTCGTCGCCGACTATCGCCGGCAGGTCGCCAAGCTGAACGCCGCTCTCGGCGACAACCCCGAAGCCCGCCTTGAAGCCATTCCCCAACTAAGGGCGCTAATCAATCAGGTGAAGGTATCGCCTGCTGAGCAGGAGAAGGGTGTGACAATTGAGGTGATCGGCCGCCTGACCTCGATCATGGCTCTCGCCACGGGCCAGCCTGTTTCAGAAAAACAGTACTATAACGTTGGAGCGGGCGAAGGGATTCGAACCCTCGACCCCAACCTTGGCAAGGTTGTGCTCTACCCCTGAGCTACGCCCGCTCTGGCGTTCATCGCCGGGCAGACCCGGCGGGTGAGGCGCGGCCACTAGCAGCGCCGTTCGGGCTTGCCAACCCCCCTTGTGCGTTGACCGCGCAACGGGTTCGCGATTAGGCCTTCGCGCGATGACCGCACCTGTTATCCTGCTCGTCGAGGACGATCCCGCGCTTCGCATGCTCACCGCGCGCGCGCTGCAGGAGAACGGTTTCGTCGTCCGCCCTGCATCCGCTGCGCCGGAGATGTGGCTGGCGCTTGATTCAGGCCCGGTCGATCTCGTGTTGCTGGATATCATGCTCCCGGGCACCAGCGGCATCGATCTGTGCCGTGCGTTGCGGCAGAAAAGCGACGTGCCGATCATTTTCATGTCGGCCCGGTCGAGCGAGACGGATCGTGTAGTCGGTCTTGAGCTTGGGGCGGACGATTATATCGCCAAGCCGTTCGGCGTACGCGAACTGGTGGCGCGGGTGCGGGCGGTGCTGCGCCGCCCGGCGCTCGATCGCCGGTCGGGCGAAGGCGATTCCGGTCTGATCCGCTTCGAGGGGTGGACGATCAACCTGCCGCGCAGGGAATTGATCTCCGCGACGGGCGCCGTGGTGGACCTGACGGGCGCCGAATTCGACCTGCTCGTCGTGCTTGCCGATCATGCGCAACGCGTCATCGCGCGCGAGCGGCTGATCGAACTCTCCAGGACGCGGCTGGGTGACAGCTCGGACCGATCGATCGACGTGCTTGTGAGCCGGTTGCGGCGCAAGCTTTCCAGCGTCGGAAACATTGCGCCGATCGTCACGGTGCGCGGTGTCGGGTATATGCTCAACGTTCCGGTGGAGCGCAGTTGAGGCGGCTGGTTCCCTCTGTCGGCCTGCTTGGTCAGGTTGTCGCGATCCTGCTGCTGACGATGTTGATCGAGTTTGGCGTCTCAACGCTGTTATACGAGCGCGCGAGCCAGTTTTCGGTGCGTGACGACGAGGCGCGGCGGCTGGCTGAGCACCTCGTTATCAGTCGTCGGCTGGTGGAGGAACGGCCGCCGGAACAGCGCCCCGCGATGGCCGATGATCTGACCACCGATCGCTATGAAATGCACTGGGATCGCAAGCCGCCGCACGTGCCCCCGGTGGCGCCCACGCTCGATCAGATGCAGCGGCAGATCATGGAATGGGAGCCGTCGCTCGGCACGCGCGATCTGCGTATCCGCTTAACGTCGCCGGGCACGAGTTCGGCCGTCACGGGGGGCTTGCGGCTCAACGACGACAGCTGGCTGCATTTCCGCACGCTCGAGCCGGTGGCGCGGCTGAATTTTGGCTTCGAGCGGATCGCGCTGGCGCTGGTCCCCGCGATCGCGCTGATGGTGATCGGTGGACTGATGCTGCGTCGTGCGTTGCTGCCGCTCCGGCGACTTGCCGTGGCGGCTGACCGCGTGGGGCAGCATGAAGTCGAGCCCGTGCCGGAGGATGGGCCGGGCGACGTGCGCCGGCTGGTTGCCGCATTCAACCGGATGCAGGCGCGCATCCGCGCCTTGATCGAAACACGCACGCAGGCGCTGGCGGCGGTCGGGCATGACCTGCGAACGCCCCTGGCGCGCCTGCGCCTGCGGAGCGAATCGGTTGAAGACGACGAGACCCGCACCGCAATCGATCACGACGTCGCGGAGATGGAAGCGATGGTGACATCGCTGCTCGCGTTTCTGGGCGGGGATAGCGATCCCGAAACGCCGGTTTCCGTAGACCTTGCCGTGATGTGCGCGACGTTGGTGGACGATGCCAATGATCTTGGCAGAATGGCGGACTATGATGGCCCCGATCACCTCGAGATGCGGTTGCGCCGGTCCGGCTTCAAGCGCGCGCTGACCAACCTGGTCGACAATGCGCTTCATTATGGCGACCAACTCACGGTCGCGCTCGAAAAGACAGGCGGCGGCGTGACGATCAGGGTCATCGATGATGGGCCCGGGATACCCCAGGAAAGGCTTGCCGACGTGCTTCAGCCGTTCGTTCGGCTTGATCCGGCGCGTCGCCGCGACACCGTGGGCTTCGGCCTGGGGCTGGCGATCGCGATGCAGGCGGTACAGGCCGAGGGCGGCACGCTAAGTCTGGCGAATCGCGTGCCGCACGGGCTGGAAGCTGCGATCCGATTGCCCGGACACAAAACTTAACAGTTGCGCGGCGTCGCAGCAAAACAACGCGCTTAATTACCCTGCTCCATGACTAGAGGAGCAACTCCCGTGAACGACCTTATCGGCCGCGTATTCAGTTTCGAAAAGCAGGTCTTCCCGAACCAGCAGGCGCTTTACTCGAAGCTTGCGACGGACGGGCAGAGTCCAAAGGCGCTGATGATATCATGCGCTGACTCGCGCATCGTTCCCGAACATATCATGCAGGCGGACCCGGGCGATCTTTTCGTCTGCCGCAATGCGGGCAATATCGTTCCGCCCTATGCGACCATGAACGGCGGCGTGTCCTCGACCGTGGAATATGCCGTCGCTGCGCTCGATGTGCGCGACATCATCGTTTGCGGCCACTCGGATTGCGGCGCGATGAAGGCGCTGGTCAATCCGGAAATGACCGAAGGCATGCCGAACGTCGCGGCGTGGCTGCGCCACAGCCACGCGGCGAAATGCGTGCTCGATTCCTCTTATCCCGATCTCGAGAACGGTGCGGCGGTGCGCGCGGCGAGCCTCGAGAATGTGGTTGTCCAGATCGCGCATCTTCGTACTCACCCGTCGGTTGCCGCCGGAATCGCGCGGGGGGAAATCGCGTTGCACGGCTGGTTTGTCGATATCCACGCCGGGCAGATGCTGGCGCTGGACGGGAAAAGCGGGCGCTTTCTGCCCGTGCGCGACGATGCGCCGCTGCCGGTCGCGTTGCCTGCCGCGCCGCGTATCGCGGCAGAATTCATCATGCAGGAGGCGGCGGAGTGAAGCATGAGGTCATCACGCCGCCGGGCGTGTCGATCCCACGGCTCAAGTTTCTCGGACGCGATCTGACCTCGTCGATCGTTGTCTTTCTGGTTGCGATGCCCTTATGCATGGGCATCGCAGTCGCTTCCGGCGTGCCTCCGGAAAAGGGGCTGATCACCGGCATCATCGGCGGCATTGTCGTTGGCACGCTCGCCGGCTCGCCGTTGCAGGTCAGCGGCCCGGCCGCCGGCCTTGCGGTGATCGTCTTCGAACTGGTGCGCGACAAGGGCCTGTCGGCGCTTGGGCCGATCCTGATTCTCGCGGGGGTCATCCAGATCGCGGCCGGCATCTTCCGGCTCGGCGGATGGTTTCGCGCGATCAGCCCTGCGGTCGTCCACGGGATGCTCGCTGGCATCGGCGCGCTGATCGTCGTGGGCCAGTTTCACGTATTGTTCGATGCCAAGCCGCTGTCGAGTGGCCCCGCCAATCTTGCCGCCATGCCAGGCAGGCTGCTCGGGTTGTCGGCGACCAATATGCAGGCTGCGGAACTCGCTTTCACCGTGGCGCTGGTGACAATTGCTGCGATGCTCGGCTGGGAGAAGTGGCGGCCGCAATCGATGAAGCTGGCGCCAGGAGCATTGGTTGGTGTGCTTGCCGGCACATTCGTGACGGTGGCGTTGGGCCTGGATGTCGCCAAGGTTGTCGTGCCTGAATCGATCCTGGCTGCGATAGCGCCGCCGGAAAGCGGCTTCTGGGCAAAGTGGCTCGATCCATCGATCCTCGCCGCCGCGCTGGCGATCGCCTTCATCGCGTCGGCTGAGACATTGCTGTCCGCCGCAGCGGTCGACAAGATGCATGGCGGCGTCCGCACAGATTACAACAAGGAGCTTCGCGCGCAGGGCGTGGGCAACCTGCTGTGCGGCGCGGCGGGTGCGCTGCCGATGACGGGCGTTATCGTGCGCTCTTCCGCGAACGTGCAGGCCGGCGCGATCACGCGTGCGTCGGCGATCCTTCACGGCATTTGGATTCTCGGCTTCGTCGCGCTGTTGCCATGGCTCCTGCGCGAGATTCCGATGGCTGCGCTCGGCGCGATCCTGGTTGTCACCGGGTGGCGGTTGGTCAGCCTGACCCACGCGAAGCATCTGTTCCGAGATCATGGCGTGCTGCCCGTTGTCATCTGGGCGGCGACGCTCATCATGGTGGTGGCGACGGATCTGTTGACCGGCGTGCTGGTCGGCATCGGGCTTACGGTGCTCGAACTCGTGCCAAACATTCGCCGTCTGCGGTTGCGCGTGTTCGAGGAGCCGGAGGGCGAAACGCACCAGATCACGCTCGATGGTTCGGCCACCTTCGTGACGTTACCGAAACTGTCTGACACGCTCGATCGTGCGCCGGTGGGCAAGCCGGTTCGGCTCGATGTCACCCGGCTTGGCGCCGTGGATCATACCAGTACCGAGATGCTGCGCGACTGGTTTCAGCGCCGTCGCGCGGGCGGTTTGCCTGTCGAAGTGCTCGGAGGCGAGCGTGGCCGAATCGCCACACTCATCGAGTGACATAAGATCGAGCAACAGTTCGACACAAAACAGCAACAAAACAGATAAAATGCTGCAGTAGCGTAAAGACTGTCGGTTAGCCGATGCCCGCCCTTCGGGATGAGAGCATCGGCGGCCGCGCAAGCAGGAGGAGCCTCTGCCAATCAGGAGGTTCCATGAAGACTATTTTTCTCGTTTCCGCCATCGCGCTCGGTTTTGCCGCCAGCCCCGCCGTTGCCCAGGAAGCAGCCCCGCCCAAGGAAATAACCGTCACCGGCAGCGTCGCCGTGGTTAGCGATTATCGGCTGCGCGGCGTTTCCCAGACCGACAAGCGTGCAGCGATTCAGGGCGGCTTCACCGTCGCGCACAAGAGCGGCTTTTATCTCGGCACCTGGGCGTCGAATCTTGCCGGCTGGGGAACGTTCGGTGGTTCAAACATGGAGCTGGATCTGATCGGCGGCTACAAGGCGGCGATCGGCAGTGGTGTTTCAGTTGATGCCGGCCTCACTTATTATGTGTACCCGGGCGGTGCCAAGAAGACAGCGTTCGCGGAACCCTATGTGAAGCTTTCGGGCACTGCCGGCCCCGCGAGCGTCCTCGTAGGGGTAGCGTACGCGCCCAAGCAGCAGGCGCTCGGTAAATGGTATAACGATGCCGCCAGCTATGCGACGGGCATCCCGGACCACCCGGGCGCGAAGAACGATAACCTGTATATCTGGACCGATCTTTCCGCTGCCATTCCCACGACCCCGCTGACGGCCAAGGCCCATCTGGGCCATTCGAACGGTAACAACGGTCTAGGGCCGAATGGCACCAGCGCCGCGCCGACCGGCCACTATTGGGACTGGATGGTAGGCGCGGACTTCGCAATCAAAGGCACCCCGCTGACGTTGAGCGCGGCCTGGATCGACACCAGCATCACGCGGCGGAAGGCCGCCTATCTCCAGCCGAACTTCGCTTCGACTCGGGATGGCAGCTCGATCGCGGGATCGTCGGCGTTGTTCTCGGTAACGGCGGCGTTCTGACGGCTGACTGAAAACCGATGTTTCCGGCGGGCCGGGGGGTTTGCTTCCCCCGGCCCGACCCCACATAAGGGGCTCCAATCAAGCTGGAGCGATCCTTGGCAACCCTAGGCATGAGTGAAGCGGAGAAGGCGGCCGTTCAGGCGTTTCGCCACGACGTGGTGGAGCCGTCGATGACGAAGCTCGTCATCATCGATTTCTGGGCAGAATGGTGCGGGCCGTGCAAGGCGCTGGCGCCGGTGCTGGAAAAGGTTGCCGCCGCCTATGCTGACAAAGGGGTGGTGCTGGCGAAGGTCGATACCGACAAGAACCAGTTCATCGCGGCGCAATTCCAGGTCCGCTCGATTCCCACCGTCTATGCGATGTTCCAGGGACAGCTCGTTGCGGACCTAACCAGTGCGCGCACGGAATCGCAGCTGCGCACGATGCTGGATCAGTTGCTGCGCCAGTTGCCGATCACGGGCGACGCGCAGGAGCAGGAAGCCGAGCTGGAGCCGCTGATCGCAATGGGCGAGGACGTGCTGGCCTCCGGCGACGCCGAACGGGCGCTGTCGATCTTCGAGCAGCTTGCGGAGATGGCGCCGGATCATCACGCGGTGCTCTCGGGCCAGGCGCGTGCGCTGATCGCGGCGGGCGAGATAGACAGGGCGGCCGCGTTGCTCGCTGAATTGCCGGAGGAACTCGCGCGTCAGCCGGATATCGAACGCGCGAAATCGGCGCTGTCACTGGCACAATCCGCGCCGCTGGTTTCTGATCTCGCGCCGCTGGAAGCGGCGGTAGCGGCCGATCCGAGCGACCTCCAGGCGCGATACGATCTCGCCAATGCGCAGATGGGCGCGGGCAACCGCGATGCCGCCGCCGAGGGGTTCCTCGAGATTACGGCCGCCGAGCGCGATTGGAATGAAGGCGCGGCGCGCCAGCAGCTGCTGAAGCTGTTCGAAGTTGTCGGGCTGGAAGATCCATGGGTCTCCCAACAGCGCCGCAAGCTCTCCGCGATCCTCTTCGGCTGACATGAGCCGGCTGTCTATCTTTCCCCTCGCTGGCGCGATCCTCTTTCCGGGGATGCATCTGCCGCTGCATATCTTCGAGCCACGCTATCGCGCGCTGGTATCGGATGCGATGGCGCGCGATCGTCGGATCGGGATGATTCAGCCGCGCGGCGAGGGTGATCCGCCGCCGCTCTATGAGCTGGGCTGTATCGGCCGAATTGTGGACGTCGAAATGCTGGACGACGGGCGCTCGAACGTCGTGCTTGAAGGGCTGTCCCTGTTTCGTGTCGTGCGCGAACTCGACGTGACCACGAAATTTCGCCAGGTCGAGGCGGAAATAATCCCAACGTGCGAAAACGAAGCACTTTCGCTCGCAGCGCGGGCGGGTCTTGAGCTTGAATCGAAACGCTTCGCTGAGGCGCAGGGCTATGCGGTTGACTGGGATGCGGTGGGTCGGCTGGACGATGCCAGCCTCGTCAACGGAATCGCGCAGATCGCGCCATTCGATGCGGCGGCCAAACAGGCGCTGCTTGAGACACCGACGATCGCTGATCGGGCCGAACTGGTCGTCCAGCTCCTGCAGTTCTTTGGCCGGCACGACGGCGAAGATCGCGTTACGCTGCAATGATCGATGCATGGTTGCTCGAAAAGCTGGTGTGCCCGCTTACTCGCCAGCCGTTGCGCCATGATGAGGCTGCACGTGAGCTGATTTCCGACGCCGCCGGCCTCGCTTATCCGATCCGCGGCGGCGCGCCGATCATGCTGGTGGAGAACGCCCGCCCGCTCACTTCGCCAGATTAGGGAAGGCCGCGCGGAAGGCGGCAACCTTCGGTTTGTCCCATCGCACAATGTAGGGATGCGTCGGGTTACGATCGTAAAAATGTTGATGATATTCTTCAGCCGGGAAGAACTTGCCCTGCTCGATCCGCGTGGCGATTTTTCGCGGCCAGATGTGCGCCGCACCTAGCTGTCCGATGTAGGCAGTAGCCGCCGCGCGCTGGGCATCCGATTGCGGAAAAATCGCGGAGCGATAGCTTGGCCCACTGTCCGGCCCCTGCCGATCGACTTGCGTCGGGTCATGCGCGACAGAGAAATATACGCGCAGCAAGGTGCCATAACTTACTTGCCGCGGATCAAACTCGATTTGAATAGCTTCCGCGTGACCAGTATCTTCGCCGGAAACGCTGGCATAGTTGGCCGTCCGCGCCGTGCCGCCCGCATAACCCGCCGTGACGGAGCGAACGCCCTTTACCCGCTCGAACACTGCTTCCATGCCCCAGAAACAGCCACCGGCAAGCACCGCCGTCTGCACACCAGGGGTTAAGGGAACATCTTTTGCCGCAGGCGGGATGATTACAGCGCGTTCCGCGGCGTCAGCCGAGACGGGGGAGCATCCGATCAGAAGCGCGGAGATCGTCAGGGCGGATAGAGAACGGTTCATGGCCGTAATATAGGGTGCCGATCGGCGGCGCGCCATCACCGCGAGGCGGTGTGCGCCGGGGCAGCGGGTAGGGCCGTTGTGGCGGAGACGGGGTGTAATGCGAACAGGCCGACCGCCCCGATGACGAAGCCGCCTGCGAACTGCCACAGGAAGGTGGATTTAAGGAACCGGCTCATTCGCGAAATCTCTCTTGGATTTTGATCATGCCGATGCGCGTGATGCAGCATCGAAAGGCGGAACTACTTTAACGTGTCCAGCTGAACTTACGCTGGCGGCGCCGTTCATCTAGCGATGCACAGATAGGGACTCGCGCGTTGCAGCGATATTTCAGCGATCGAAACGCTGTGTTTCGCCGTTGAAACCTGCACGCCTCACTTGAGGGCGGCGCAGGCAGTCTGTATCCGCCGACATGCCTCGCGCAGCACGTCTTCGCCGGTAGCGTAACTGATGCGCATCGCGGGAGAGAGGCCGAATGCCAGCCCCTGCACTGCGGCGACGCGCGCGTCCTCGAGCAGATAGCCGACGAAATCGCTGTCGGTGGCGATTACCTTGCCGCCGGGCGTCGTCTTGCCGATCACGCCCGAGACTTCGGGATAGACATAGAAGGCGCCTTCAGGGCGGGGACAGGTGATCCCGGGCGTGTCGTTGAGCATCGAGACGACGAGATCACGGCGCGATTTAAACGCGGCGTTCCGCTCGACGAGGAAGGACTGGTCGCCGTTCAGCGCAGCCGTCGCCGCCGCCTGCGCGATCGAGCACGGGTTCGAGGTCGATTGCGACTGAAGCTTGGCCATCGCCTTGATGAGCCATTGCGCGCCGGCCGCGAAGCCGATCCGCCAGCCGGTCATCGCATAGGCTTTCGAGCAGCCGTTCACCGTCAGCGTGCGGTCGTAAAGCGAGGGGCAGACCTCGGCGATAGTCGCAAACCGGAAGTCATCATAGACGATATGCTCGTACATATCGTCGGCAAATATCCACACCTGGGGATGCCGTTCCAGCACCTCGCCAAGCGCCTTGAGCTCGGCCACGGTATAAGCGGCGCCGGTCGGGTTCGAGGGGGAATTGAGGATCAGCCACTTCGTCTTGGGCGTGATCGCGGCTTCGAGCATCGCGGGCGTCAGCTTGTAACCTTGCGCGGCGCCCGCCGCGACAATCACCGGCGTCGCCCCGGTGAACTGGACCACATCGGGGTAGCTCACCCAATATGGCGCGGGCACGATCACTTCGTCGCCCGCGTTGAGTGTCGCGACGAGCGCGTTGAACAAAGTATGCTTTCCGCCGACGTTCACGCTGATCTGCTGCGTGCTATAATCAAGGCTGTTGTCGCGCTTGAACTTGGCGACGATCGCCTCCTTCAACTCCTGCGTGCCGTCGACATTCGTGTATTTCGTCTTGCCGTCGCGGATCGCCTGAATCGCGGCTTCCTTGACGAAATCGGGCGTATCGAAATCAGGCTCACCCGCACCCAGCCCGATCACATCCACTCCCGCGCGTTTCAGTTCCAGCACCTTGGTGGTGATGGCGAGCGTCGGCGAAGGGCTGATGCGGTCGAGCGCGGCGGAGGGCTTCATATCGGCGTGCCTTTTGAAGTTTCACGAAACGGCAACTGCGCGTCTCGCTTATGTCGCGCGGCCTATAGCGTTCGCCGTTCCGATTTCGCAACTGCAACAGCCGCCGGCATCAACCCGCGCAGCGCGTTTCCGACGAAAAATCCCGCCGCAAGGTCTGCCACGGTGAGATCGCCTTCCACTGCGCGTGCGTGCGCGATCAGCTCGGCACGGAGGACGCCGGGGAGCAATCCGCGCGCCAGCGGTGGAGTGACCAGCGTGTCGCCGCGCGGGACAAAGATATTGGTGAAGCTGCCCTCGGTGAGAAATCCCTCGGGATCGACGAACACCACTTCGTCGGTGCCGGCCGCGGTGCGCGCGACGTCATAGAAGTTGCGGTCACTGGTCTTGTGGCGCAGCCGAAAATCCTCGCGCGGCACCGGCAGATCCACCACCGCCACCTCAATCGGCGCGCCGGGCGATACCGGCGGCGGGCCGATCTCGATCGCGACCCGGCCAGACCGCGCCGCCAGCAGCCGCACTTTGGCGGCATGACGCAAGCGGAACGTGGCGGCCTGAAGCTCGTTGCGCGCCTCATGGCGATCGAACGCGAAGCCAAAAACCTCGGCGCTCGCCTTCATCCGCGCGAGATGGGCCTCCACGCGCGCCACGCCGGCCTCGGGATCGAAGGCCATGGTCTCGATAAGGTCGAAGGAACGTGCGTCGTGCGTCAAGAAAGCTCCTTTGGCGAGCGCCTCATCCCATTCGGCGGACGCGCGGGAATCCGCAACGATCCCACCGCCGAGCCCGATCGTGGCGCTCCGCGTGCCCTCCTTCGCCGCTGCGGCATTCACAAGCAAGGTGCGGATCGCAACGTTGAACTGCGCGTCCTGCGGAGCGTCGATCCGCCCGATCGCTCCCGTGTATGGGCCGCGCGCGATACCACCTTCTACCTCGTCTATCACCTGCATCGCACGTACCTTGGGGGCGCCGGTGATCGAACCGCACGGGAACAATGCCACAAGCACGTCGATCGCGTCCCGCGCCGGATCGAGATCGGCAGTGACGGCGGATGTCATCTGGTGGACGGTTGGATAGCGCTCGACAGTGAACAGTGCCGGCACTTTGACGCTGCCGGGAATGGCGACGCGGGATAGATCGTTGCGCATCAGATCGACGATCATCAGGTTTTCGGCGCGCTGCTTTTCGTCTGCCTCCAGGGCGGCGGCGGCAGAGATATCGCGCGCGGGATCGGGATCGCGGCGCGCCGTTCCCTTCATCGGGCGGCAGGTGATGCGGCCCGCCGACATATCGAAGAACAGTTCTGGCGAAAAGGAGAGGAGCATCTCGCTCCCGGTCTCAACGACTGCCCCCCAGCCCGCGCCGGCCCGGCACCGCACAGCGGCGTACAGAGCGAGCGGGTCGCCAGCGAACGGAACGCGCGCGCGAAAGGTAAGGTTCGCCTGATAGATGTCGCCCGCCGCGATCAGCGCGAGGACGCGGTCGATCGCCGCGTCATAGTCGGCGCGCGTCACCATCGGCTCGGGCACGCCGACCCACGCTCCGGCGGGATCGGGGAAGAGCGCCATGGGGTCGAGAATCTCGGTGAATCCGTCGAACACGCCGAACCACAATAGCGGGCTCGCGCTGGCGCGCGCGGCCACGTTGCCTGGTTCCAGCACGTGCCCGGCCTCATATGACAGAAACCCGGCCGCCTGCTTCCCGCCGGCAACCGCCGCGCGCAATGCTGCTAGCGCGAGGGGCACTTCATCCGCCGTTCGGGCTTCGATCACCGCTGTGGGCGCGGTATAGAGGCGGGCGGGTGCGCCACCGGCGCGCGCGTCGTCGAGCAAAACGAAAGGAGGGCGGGGCAGCATCGCGGCGGTGATGCCCGTCGCATCGCCTTGCGGCAAGGGCAACGAGCGGGCTACGATCGCCGCAACAGGCGTGCCGAAGAGGACTTTCCATGAGCCAACCCGCATTGCGCGCGATGATCGTGCCGGTCACCGCGATCGAGCAGAATTGCACGATCATCTGGTGTACCAATACGATGAAGGCGGCGGTGATCGATCCCGGCGGCGATATCCCGCGCATCAAGGCGGCGATCGCTCAGGCCGGTGTGACGGTGGAGAAGGTGCTGCTCACGCATGGCCATATCGATCATGCTGGCGAGGCGAAGCCGCTTGCCGACGAACTTGGCGTACCGATCGAGGGGCCGCAGGAGGCGGATCGCTTCTGGCTCTCGCGGCTGGCCGACGACGGGCGCAACTGGGGCATTCGTGGTGTGCCATTCGAGCCGGATCGCTGGCTGGAGGATGGCGATACGGTGACGGTGGGGGAACTTACGCTAGATGTCTATCACACACCTGGCCACACCGCCGGGCATGTTATCTTTCACCACGCGCCGTCGAAATTCGCGCAGGTGGGCGACGTGTTGTTCCAGGGATCAGTCGGGCGCACGGATCTTCCGCAGGGCGATCACCCGCAGCTGATCAATTCGATCGTGACGAAGCTCTGGCCGCTTGGCGACGACACCACGTTCATTCCCGGTCATGGCAAAGCCAGCACCTTCGGGCACGAGCGGCAGTGGAACATGTTCGTCAGCGACGAGGCGTTGTCGGCAGCCTGAGTGGGGATAAAACAGAAAAGCCGCGACTGCCATAATGACTGCCGCGGCTTTTCTGCCTGTGCCGATCAGTGAAGGTTTAGATCAACCTTCGTAATCGGCGCCGAGATTCTGGTTACGTGGCGGCGCGGCGGCGGTAAGGCGTAGCGCTTCGGCCGACGCGGCAAGGCTGCCAACGGCATCCGCCTCGTCCTCGTCGTCGATCTGAACGCGTTGCAGGCTTGCCACCAGCGATTCCTCAAGGCCACCCGGAAGCACGGTTTCCTCGGCAATCTCGCGCAGTGCAACGACGGGATTCTTGTCGCGATCGCGGTCGATCGTCAGTTCGGCGCCACCGGAAACCTGCCGCGCACGTTGCGCTGCCAGCAGAACCAGATCGAACCGGTTCGGGATCTTGTCGACGCAATCCTCGACCGTTACGCGCGCCATAGACGCTTTCCTTCGCAAAATTACCGCTGGATGAGACGCTGCGATCTAGATGCTGGCGCCCGCGAAGTCAAGAAAAGCGCGCTTGCCGCTGCTGCTGCTCGCGGCCAACAGTGGCGCGATGAACATGTTCACGGTCGACGGCAACCGCCTCACGCTGCTAACCGAGGGGCCTGCGCGTCTCGATGCGCTGGTGGCGCTGATCGATGGCGCGCGGGAAAGCCTGCGCATCCTGTACTACATTTATGCCGACGACGAATCGGGCAGGCGCGTCAACGCTGCGCTGCTGGCGGCGGCGGGGCGCGGCGTGCAGATCGCGCTGATTGTCGACGGTTTTGGCAGCGAGGCGGCGGGACAGCGACATTTCTTCGATCCGCTGGCAGCGGCAGGGATTTCGGTATGCTGGTTCCGTCCGCGCTTTGGCCGGCGTTATCTGTTGCGCAATCATCAGAAGCTGGCGTTGGCCGATCAGATGCGGATCCTGATCGGCGGCTTCAATATCGCCAACGATTATTTCGCCGCCGACCACGCGGATGCCTGGCGCGATCTGGGGCTGCTTGTCGAAGGACCAGCGGCGGGGAGGATCGCGCCCTATTTTGATGCGCTGCTCAAATGGGTGCAATGTGCGGGTGGTCGAAACAGGCGCGTCGGGCATGCGCTGGCGCGCTGGAGCGAGCCTGTCGGGAAGGTGCGGTGGCTGATCGGTGGCCCGACGCGGCGGCTATCGCCTTGGGCGCGCGCCGTCCGGCACGACATGCGGCGCGCCATGCGGACCGATATCATCGCCGGGTATTTCACCCCGAGCCCGACAATGCTGCGGCGGCTGGATCGCGCGGCGCGACGCGAGGGCCAGGTACGGATCGTCACAGCCGCCAAATCCGATAATAACGCCACGATCGCGGCGGCGCGCTTCACCTATCGTGGCTTGCTGAAGCAAGGGGTGCGAATCTTTGAATATGCGCCGTCGAAACTGCACACGAAACTATATGCGATCGACGACGCGGTGCATATCGGCAGCGCCAATTTCGACATGCGCAGCCTGTTCATCAATCTTGAACTGATGCTGCGGATCGAGGATGCCGCGTTCGCCGCACATGTCCGTCACTACATCGATGGCGAGGTGGCGCGATCGGTCGAAATCACAATGGACGGCTATCGCGCGGAAACCGGCTGGTGGCAGCGCGTAAAGCAATTTCTGGCGTATCTGATCGTGGGCGTGGCCGACCCGACGCTATCGCGCGGGCTGAACTTCGGGATCGATGATTAGCGCGCCGGGCGACGCCGCCGCATTCCTACTCGGCTTCTTTCCAGGCCCAGTACAGCTGTGCCGGCGGCACGTTCCACCATTCCATGGCGTGGTCGATCCGCGTGAAATGTGGCGCGATGAAATCGCGCACCTTCGGACTGAACTGATAGACGAGGAAGGCGCCGCCCGGCTGAATCACGCGCCGCGTAGCCGCCGCGATCGCCGGTCCGACGCCGGCGGGGAGGGTGGAGAAGGGCAGGCCGGACAGCACATAGTCCGCTTTCTCATGGCCATGTTCGCGAACGATCGATTCGACGTCAGCCGCGGAGCCGTGCACCGGGACGAAACGCGAATCTGCGATCGTGTGGCGTAGATAGTTGATGAAATCCGGGTTGGTATCGATCGCGATCAGGGTCGCGTCGGGCGCCATCTTCTCAAGGATCGGGCGGCAGAAGGTGCCGACGCCGGGGCCGTATTCGACGAACAGTTTGCAACGTTGCCAGTCGACCTTGCCGAGCATCTTCTCGATCAGCTTGTCGGAGGACGGTATGATCGAGCCGACCATTACCGGATGCTTGAGGAAACCCTGGAAGAACATCTGCCACGGTCCTGGAACGCCGGCGGGGCGGGAACGCGCGCGGCGAACGGCACTGGTCGAACTGGGCATCGAGCTTCTGTCACTCCCGGACGTCGAATTGAGCGAGATTCCGCCCCCGTCGCACATCTGCCAAACGCTGGGCAAGCGCTATCAGTTGCAATCACGGGGTTGCGTCTGCGCGGCAAGCGCCTAAGCGAGCGGGATGCACGACGGAACGAGCGTGGGTCGGGAGGGGCAGGTGGCGGTGATCTTCATCTCCCAGCGCACTGCGGCCAATGAGGAGGAGTATGCGGCGGCAGCGGCGGCGATGGACGCGCTGGCGGCCGCGCAGCCGGGCTATCGCGGCGTCGATGCCGTGCGCGATGCCGACGGGCGGGGCATCACCATTTCATATTGGGCGAACGAGGCGGACGCGATTGCTTGGCGCGAACATCCCGATCACGCCGCTACACGCGCGCGGGGCCGCGCGGACTGGTATCTGGGCTATCAAGTGATCGTGGCTCGCGTCGAGCGTGGGTATGACTGGATGCGGTCGTGACGCGAGGGTTCGACCGTCGTTTTACACTGTTGTTCCTCGTCATGCTGACGATCGCGGCCGGGAATACCGCGCTGCAATCGGTTCTGCCGGCGCTTGGTCGTTCGCTCGGCGTGATGGACAGCGCGGTGGCGGCGGCCTTTTCGGTTTCCGCACTGCTTTGGGTGATCGCCGCGCCGTTCTGGGCCAATCGATCTAACCGGCAGGGGCGGCGCGCGATGGTATTGCTCGGCATGGGCGGTTTCACCGTCAGCCTAAGCCTGTGCGGGCTGTTCCTCGCGGCCGGAATCAACGGCTGGATAAGCGGTACGGCGGCATTCGTGCTCTTCATTATAGGGCGTTTGATCTACGGGACGTTCGGCGCGGCTGCGCCCCCGGCAGTGCAGGCGATGGTCGCGGGCAATACGACGCGCGAGGAGCGCACCCGCGCGCTCACCCTGCTGGCCTCGGCATTCGGGCTCGGAACGATTTTGGGGCCGGCTATCGCTCCTTACCTCATCTTAGGCCGGTTCGGCACCTTTGAGGTCGGTCTGGCAGGACCGGCCTTTATCTTTGCGGCATTCGGACTCGCCGTGTTCCTGACCGTGCGGCGCATCCTGCCTGACGATCGCGAGCCTGTGGACGGTGTGCATGGCGCCGCTAACGCCTATCCCTCGATCGGCGGACAGTCGACCGGCGCCAGTGTACGCGCTGCGACCGAGCCACCTGGCGAAGAGGTGAAGTTTGCCGATCCGCGCATTCGCGGCTGGATGATCGTGGGGCTGGTCGCGGGGCATGCGCAGGCGATGACCGGGCAGGCGATAGGTTTTCTCGTGATCGACCGGCTGCATCTGGCTCCTTCTCTGGCGCTGGAGCCGACCGGGATCGTGCTGATGATGGGCGCGGGCGCATCCTTGCTCGCACAATGGGGGATAATTCCGCTGCTCAATCTTGCGCCGCGCGCACTGGTGCTGGTGGGGCTGGTGCTGGCGGCGGCTGGCACCGTGCTTACCGGGATGGCGATGTCGCTTTATGGAATCGCGACGGCTTATGCGCTCGCGAGCTTGGGCTTCGGCTTCATCCGTCCCGGTTACACCGCGGGATCAAGCCTGGCGGTAGGCTACGACGCGCAGGGATCGGTAGCGGGGAAGGTAACGAGCATCAACGGAGCCAGCTTCATCCTCGGCCCGTCGATCGGCGTCGGTCTGTACGAGTTGCATCGGCCGTTGCCGTATCTTGCCGCCGGCGTCGCGTGCGTCATGCTGCTTGCCTATTGCTGGAAAAAATTGCGCGATCAGCCGGTCGACACGATTGAGGACGTGCCGGCCGGCTGAGGCGGTTAACGGCTCTTCGATCCGTCGGAGGCGGCTTGCGTGGGCATCGCGAAGCCGATCGATTGTGGCGCATTTGCCTCTTGCTTGAGCCGGGCGGCGATCTGTTCATACTCACGCTCCAGCTCTGGCGTGACACTGGCGCGGGACTCCTTCAGGGCAGCACGGAAATCGGCCATCGTCACTTCCGTCGCCGCCAGCGAGCCACGTAGCGCGATCAGCCCCGCGCGACGCACGACATCTTCCAGATCGGCGCCCGTGAAGTGATCGGTGAGTGCCGCAATCGCATCGAGGTCGACGTCGGCGGCAAGCGGCATTTTCTGGGTCTGTATCGCCAGAATGCGCCGTCGCCCCGCCTGATCCGGCACGCCCACATAGATCAACTCGTCGAACCGGCCCGGCCTCAACAACGCCGGATCGATCATATTGGGCCGATTGGTAGCGCCGATCACCACGACGGACTGCAATTCCTCCAGCCCGTCCATCTCGGCGAGGATGGTGTTGACCACTCTTTCTGTGACCTGCGGCTCGCCCAGCCCGCCGCCGCGCGCTGGCACGAGGCTGTCCAGTTCGTCGATGAAAATCACCGTCGGCGCAACCTGACGCGCGCGCTGGAACAGACGGGCGATCTGTTGCTCGCTCTCGCCATACCATTTGCTGAGCAGATCGCTTGATTTGGTGGCGATGAAGTTCGCCTCCGCTTCGCGCGCGACCGCTTTCGCCAGCAGCGTCTTGCCGGTGCCGGGCGGCCCATAGAGCAGAAAGCCCTTGGCGGGGCGGATGCCAAGCCGTCGGAAAGCGGCCGGATTCTTGAGCGGAAGCTCGACTCCTTCCTTCAGCCGCATCTGCGCGTCGTCCAACCCGCCGACGTCGCTCCACCTTATTGTTGGCGCCTGTACCATCACCTCGCGCATCGCGGACGGCTGGACACGCTTAAGCGCCTCCATGAAGTCGTTGCGCGTTACCGCCAGCGTGTCGAGCACCTCGGCGGGGATAGTGCGCTCCTCCAGGTTGAGCTTCGGCATGATTCGTCGCACCGCTTCGATCGCTGCCTCTCGAGTAAGCGCGGCGAGGTCCGCGCCTACGAAGCCAAAGGTGGTGCGCGCCAGCTCATCGAGGCTGACGGTCTGTTCCAGCGGCATACCGCGCGTATGGATGCCCAGAATCTCACGGCGACCACGCTCGTCCGGCACGCCGACAACGATTTCGCGATCGAACCGGCCAGGGCGGCGCAGCGCCTCGTCGATTGCCTCCGGCCGATTGGTGGCAGCGATGACGACGAGATTGGCGCGCGCCTCGAGCCCGTCCATCAGCGTCAGGAGCTGCGCGACGACGCGCTTCTCCGCTTCTCCGGAAACCTGCCCACGTTTCGGTGCGATCGAATCGATCTCGTCGATGAACACGATCGACGGTGCGTTCTTTGCCGCCTCCTCGAACACAGTGCGCAGCCGCTGCTCGCTCTCGCCATAAGCCGAGCCCATGATCTCGGGCCCGTTGATCAGGAAGAACTGCGCATCGCTCTCGTTCGCGACCGCGCGCGCCAGCCGGGTCTTGCCGGTGCCGGGTGGGCCATGAAGCAATACGCCCTTGGGCGCCTCCACGCCGAGCCGCTCGAACAATTCGGGGTACCGCAGCGGCAATTCTACCATCTCGCGAAGCTGGTCGATCGTCCCGGCCATGCCGCCGATATCGTCATAAGTGACATCGGCGCGCCGCGCATCGCCAGGCTCCTGATATTCTGGGCGCAGCTCCACCTCGGTATTTTCGTCGATATGGACAATGCCCTTTGGGGCAGCCGTTACGACGACCAGCCGGATCTCCTGAAGTGCATATGCTGGCGCATTGACGAACTGCGCCATGTTGGGCGGCATATTTTGCACCCGCTGGTGGCCGGCGGTCGCCACCACGTCGCCTTGGCATAGAGGGCGATTGAAGAAGGTGCGTTTCAGCGCGTTGGTCGAGCCCTGCAGCCGCAAGTTCTGCTGTGCAGGGGCAAAGACGACGCGGGTAGCCGGCTTCGATTCGGTGCGCCGAACCTCCACGAAATCGCCCGAGCCGACGCCCGCGTTGGCGCGTTGCAGGCCGTCGATGCGAACCAGCTCCAGCCCCTCGTCCTCGGCATAAGGACCGACGGCGCGAGCCGGTGTAGATTTCTTTCCGACAATCTCCACGACATCGCCGTCGGTGATGCCCGAAGCCGCCATGAACGCGCGTGGGAGATGCGCGATGCCGTGGCCGGAGTCTTCGGGCCGCGCATTTGCCACCTGCAACTTGCGCGTCGCTTCTTCACTGTCCGCCACTATCGCTCCTTCACATCGCTTCGAATGCGAACATAGAAACGCGCCAGGCCAGTTTCGAGATGCGCAGCCAGATTCACGGCAACTAACCAGCGGGCAAAAAAAAGGGCCGATCGCGAGGATCGGCCCATGAAAGTTTTTAGGAGAGGATGCCTGAAAGGCAACTTTCATATGTGGGGGAGGAGATTATTGTGCAAGTGCGAAATAAATCCACACACATGCATTTTTTGCAATCCAGGTGCGGAGGCGCTTGCGTTGCGAATGGCGGAGAGCGCATGATGCGATGCACAAGAAAGAGCGGGATTTCATGCGTCGCCTGCCCCCACTGACCGCGATCGAGGCATTCGTCGCAGTTGCCCGATTCGGTTCCGTGAAGGCCGGGGCGCAGGAATTGTCGTTGTCCGCGCCGGCGCTTAGCCGCCGCATTCAAACGCTCGAGCGCTTCATCGGGCGCCCGCTGTTCGAGCGTCGCCACCAGTCAATGGTAGCCAACAGCGATGGCGAGCGCTTGCTTGCGCAGGTTGCGCCGGTGCTTGATCAGCTTTCCGATTCGCTTGCGGGCTTGAGCAGTGCGGCGGAGGTCGTGCGGCTTCGGCTCGGCGTGATGCCGCTGTTCGCCTCCCAGCGGCTGTTTCCGAAACTGGGCGAACTGCGGGCGAAACATCCCGAGTTGCATCTCGATATCGACACGGCGGGCCACGCGTTGACGCGGTTGGGCGAGGGGCTCGATGCGGTGATCGTGCTGGCGCGCGATGTCGATCCGACGCTTTACGCGCGGCGGCTGGACCGGAACATGGTCTATGCGATCGGCGCGCGCGGCTTGGTGGAGGGGCCGAAACCGATCGTTCGCCCGGACCAGCTGGGCGATGTATCGGTGCTGATCCACCGCGACATGCCCGATACCTATTCAACCTGGCGGCACGCCGCCGGTCTGCCGGAGGTGGAGCCGGTGGCGATCGATCATTTCGACTCCGGCGCGCTGATGCTCGAGGCCGCGGCTCAGGGGCTGGGTGTCGCCTTCATGCTCGAAAGCCATTTTGAAGACGCGAACGATCCGCGGCTTGTGCGACTGTTCGCCGACATCGAGGTGGAGAGCCCATACAGCTATTGGTTCGTCTGCCGCCCGCGCGCGCTACAGCAAAAACCGGTGCGGATTTTTCGGGACTGGCTGCTCGCGACGCTGCGGCAGGAGGGCGTATAGCGTCATTGGGCAACATCCGGTCGAACCGGATGTTGCCAAGCCATGACAATGATCAGGCCGCGCGCATCTTTACGATCTTGCCCGGCTCGCGCGGCGGCTCGCCCTTCGGCAGCGCGTCGATCAGTTCCATGCCGGAAATCACCTCGCCCCAGACGGTGTATTGGTTGTCCAGGAAGCGGGCGTCGTCGAAGCAGATGAAGAACTGGGAATTCGCGCTGTCCGGGTTGTTGGTGCGCGCCATCGAGCAAACGCCACGAACGTGCGGCTCGCGATTGAATTCCTGTTTCAGGTCCGGCAGGTCAGAGCCGTGCATGCCGGTGCCGGTGGGGTCGCCGCCCTGCGCCATGAAACCGGGGATCACGCGGTGGAACACCACGCCGTCATAAAATCCCTGGTTGGCGAGTGTCGCGATCCGCTCGACATGATTCGGGGCGAGATCCGGACGCAGCTTGATCGTTACGTCGCCGTCGGCGAGCGTCATCGTAAGCGTGTTGAAAGTATCAGCCATGATTGGCTCCTGGTTCTAAGGAAACCGGCGCCCTACCGCCCGGTCATCGTGATGGCAAATCGCGCACGCGCGGGTTGTCGATCCGCGCTTGTGACCATATCACCTGCCTTTGTCTGCGCGCGATACTGAAAGGGGCGACGCGATGAGCGACACCGAACTTCAGGTCGTGGACGACGAAAGCCGTCTGGATGCCGATGACCGGCTGAGGCCGGAATTCATCGACGCCGTTCTCGATGCGGTCGAATCGGGCGAGGACGAGGCTGCGCGCGCCTTGGTCGAGCCGCTTCATGCCGCCGATATCGCCGATCTGTTTGAACTGGCGCCCGAGGATCGCCGCGCCGCCCTCGCTGCGGCGCTGGCTGATTTGCTTGATGCTGACGTAATAGCAGAGATGAACGAATACGTCCGCGAGGACGTGATCGACACGCTCGACGCGCGGCAGGTGGCGGACATCGCGTCGGAGCTCGATACCGACGACGCGGTGGCCATCATCGAGGATCTCGATGCCGACGAGCAGCGCGAGGTGCTGCGCGCGATGGAGCCGGACGATCGCGCCGCGATCGAGGAGGCGCTGGGCTATCCCGAGGAATCCGCCGGCCGCCTGATGCAGCGCGAGCTGATCGCGGTGCCGGAACACTGGACGGTTGGCGACACGATCGATTTCCTGCGCGGCCATGAGGAACTGACAACCGATTTCTGGGAAGTGTTCGTCGTCGATCCGTCGCACCGGCCGGTCGGCAGCTGCGCCCTTTCGTGGATCCTGCGCACACCCAGCACGATCGCCATCGCCGATGTGATGCAGCGCGAACAGACGCTGATCCCGGTGGACATGGATCAGGAGGAAGTGGCGCTGCGCTTCCAGAAATACGCGCTGATCTCCGCCGCGGTGATCGATGCGAGCGGCCGGCTGGTCGGGATGATCACCGTCGATGACGTGGTACACATCATCCAGGAGGAAGCGGGCGAGGACACGCTGAAGCTCGCCGGCGCGGGCGACGGCGACATCAACGAGCCGCTGATCATTACCGTGCGCACCCGCGTCGCGTGGCTCGTCATCAATCTCGGCGCGACGATATTGTCGGCCTCGGTGGTGGGGGTATTCCAGGGCGAGATCGCGCGTTTCGCGCTGCTCGCCGCGCTGATGCCGATCGTTTCCGCGCTCGGCGGCAATGCGGGGACGCAAACGCTGGCGGTGGTGGTGCGCGCGCTGGCGACGAACCAGCTGACCAGCTCGAACACGCTGCGCATGCTGTTGCGCGAATTTCGCGTCGCGATCTGCAACGGCGCGGCGCTCGGCGCGGTCGGCGCGGCCGGCAGTTACGTGATCCTCGGCAACGGCGGGCTGTCGCTGGTGTTCGGGCTGGCGATGATCTTCACCAGCATCGTCGCCGGGCTGGTGGGCGTGATCGTGCCGGTGGCGCTCGATCGCGCGCGCGTCGACCCGGCGGTGTCGTCGGCGGTGTTCGTCACGACCGCGACGGATGTGATGGGGTTCTTCTCGTTCCTGGGGCTCGCGGCCTTGTGGCACCTTGGCGCATGAACCACATTCCAGGCCATGCTTCATCTCACCAAGGTCGCGTTCGGATGCAGCGCCGTCGATGATCTCTCCGAACGCCTGCGCCTGCGCGGCGAGCAGGGGCCGGTGTTCCTGACGACGCGCTATCTGCCGAAGCGGCATGAGGAAATCGCGGGGCAAGGCTCGCTGTTCTGGATCATCAGGCACGCGCTGGTCGCACGCTCGCCGATCCTGTCGTTCGGCGAGGCGGAGGGCGGGCGCGTCGCGATCCATATCGATCCCGTGCTGCGCTTGACCCATGCGCGCCCCAAGCGCGCGCACCAGGGCTGGCGCTATCTTGAGGCGGCGGACGCGCCGGCCGACCTTTCCGACGGCGAAAGCGCTGTGGCGCTGCCGTCGGCGCTGGCGGGGAGGCTGGTGGAACTCGGCCTCATCTGACCGGCCAGCCATGCCTGCCTGAGCGTCTCGCTCGTTTCCCGGCTGTTGTCGTGGCTCCAGCCCGGCGGTCGCCAGATATAGCCCGGCTTCGCACGCCACGGCGCCCGCCACACATCGCGCGCGATCCCGATCCACTCGTGCGTTGCCGCCCACAGCAGGTTGAACGAGCCGAGCTGGTGGACGATGCCGTAACGCGGGCGTTCCTCGTCTAGCTCCGCTTCGAACGTGCCGAACACTTTGTCCCAGATGATGAACACGCCCGCGTAGTTGCGATCGAGATAGCGCGGGTTCGTGGCGTGGTGGACACGGTGGTGGGAGGGGGTGTTCATCACCGCCTCGAACCATCGCGGGAAGCGGCCGATCAATTCGGTGTGAATCCAGAACTGGTAGATGAGGTTCACGCCCGCCACGAAAAACACCATCGCCGGCGGAAAGCCGATCAGGAACAGCGGCAGGCGAAAGATGAACGCGAGGCTGAAGAAGCCGGTCCAAGTCTGCCGGAGCGCGGTGGAGAGATTGTAATGCTGCGAACTGTGATGGATGACATGGCTAGCCCAGAACCACCGCACGCGATGCGCCGATCGATGAAAGGCGTAATAGGCAAGATCGTCGACCACGAAGGCGATGACGAACCAATACCATTGCCAGCCGATATCGAAGAGCCGGAAGCGCGACACCCATGTCGCCATCGCGAACACCGCCCCCGCTGACAGCACCCCCGCCACCGTGCTGCCTAGCCCGAGCATCAGGCTGGTCAGCGTGTCGCGCGGCTCGTAACGCCGGCGATCGCGGAAATGAGCGACGACCATCTCGGCCAGCACCAGCAGGACGAAACCGGGCACGGCAAGGCTGACGGGATCGGGCAACTGCGGCGCCATGCCGCTTAGTTTACACGCGTGTCAGTTGCGGTGCCAGCCTTCGTACATCGAGCGCGTCGACGCCGCGCAGCGTGACCGCGCCGAACCGCCGCTCGCCGGTTTCCACCACCATGCCGCCCGGCGCCGCGCGCACCGCTTCCCAGGCGATCACCCGGGCCGCGATCCGCGCGCCATGCACTTTCAGCACGACCACGCGGCGATCTTCGCCAAACACCAGAGCGGCGCGGCCATCGGCGCCGATCACCGCCGACACGCCGGCGAACCCGGCGATCGCCTCATCCGCCGCAACGATCGCATCGGCCTCTTCCACCAGCATCCGATCCACGCGGCCCAGCCGCAGGAACGCGGCGATGCCGCCCAGCGCGAGCACCGCCGTGAGCGAGCCGCCCAATGCCAGCCAGTTCATCGTGCCCAATCCGCGTCAGCCGCGCGACGCCACCGCATCCATCAGCGGGCGCAGGTTGGTGAGATCGTAACCAGCGCCAGCGCCCTTGGCCGTGAGCTCGTCGCGATCGGCGCCGTTCTGTGCCTGCGCGAGCGCCCACAGATTGCAGGAGCGCGTGCCCGAGCGACAATAAGCGAGGATCGGGCCATCGGCATTGGCCAGCGCCTCCGCCATCGCGCTCACCTGCGGCTGGGAAAAGCCGGCGTGGGTGATCGGGATCGCTGTATAGGCGAGGCCGGCATCCTCCGCCGCCATACGGATCGCATCGCCCCCGGGCTGCGCCGCTTCCTCGCCGTCCGGTCGATTGTTGACGATCGCGACGAAGCCGGCGGCCTTGATGGCGGCGATATCCTCCGGGGCGATCTGGGGCGCGACGGAGATGGTGGCATCAATGGGGCGGATATCGAGCATGGCACTCCCCTAACGCAGCTTGTCGCGGGATTGAACCGGGTGAGCGATCAGTTTTCGTGGATAACCTTGAGGAACGCGGCGCCATATGCGTCGAGCTTGCGCTGCCCCACGCCCGCGATGCGCGCCATCCGATCCAGCGAGGCGGGGCGGGCGGCGGCCATCTCACGCAACACCGAATCATGAAAGATCACATAGGGCGGCACCTGCGCCTCCCGCGCGAGATCGCGGCGCTTCTCTCGCAATGCCTCGAACAGCGGATCGCCGACGGGGTTGGGGGCCGCGCCTTCACCGCCCTTGCGCCGGCGTTCGCGCTTTGGCGGCAGGACGAGCGCCACCTGCTCCTCGCCCTTCAGGATCGCGCGCGCGGCGGGGCCGAACTCCAGCCCGCCGTGCGGATTGGCGCGCAACGCGTCACGCACCTGGAGCGCGCGGCCGACCGGCTTGAGCAGCGCGCTCTCCTCACCATCGACGATCCCCCACACGGAAAGCGATTCGTGGCCGCTCATCAGGCTGCGCTCGCTCGATTTTCCGGTCAGCACCTGCTCCACATAGGTCGAGCCGAACATCTGGCCGGTGCGGAACACGGCGGAGAGATATTTGCGCGCCGCCTCCGTCACGTCGACCGCGGCGGGGGGCGAGAGGCAATTGTCGCAATTGCCGCATGACGATGGCGGATCCTCGCCGAAATGCTGGAGGAGGATGCGCCGGCGGCACCCCGCCGTCTCCACCAGCGCGCCAAGCGCGTTGAGGCGGGTGCGCTCGCCCGGCTGGCGATGCGCGTCCACCTCTGCGGTGCGCTGGCGTGCGCGCGCGAAATCCTCCGCCCCCCAGAACAGATGCGCCACTGCCGGATCGCCATCGCGCCCGGCGCGACCGGTTTCCTGATAATAGGCCTCGATCGATTTCGGCAGCCCGGCATGGGCCACGAAGCGCACGTCGGGCTTGTCGATCCCCATGCCGAACGCGACCGTGGCGCAGATCACCATCTCCTCCGATGCGACGAACGCAGCCTGATTGGCGGCGCGCACCGCCGGATCGAGCCCGGCATGATAGGCGCGCACCGGCCGGCCGGTGACGGCCAGCGCCTCCGCCATCCGCTCCGTGCCGGCGCGCGTCTGCGCATAGACGATGCCGGGGCCCGGCGTGGCGCGGACGAGATCGACGATCTGCCGCGTCGTGCCGTCGCGCGGGGTGATCGAATAGCGGATGTTGGGCCGGTCGAACCCGGCGACGATCATCCCCGCCGCCGGGATGCCGAGCTGCTCGAGAATGTCGGCGCGGGTGTGCGCGTCGGCCGTTGCGGTCAGCGCCAGCCGTGGCACGTCCGGGAAGCAATCGAGCAGCGGGCGCAGCAGCCGGTAATCAGGGCGGAAATCATGCCCCCACTCGCTGACGCAATGCGCCTCGTCGATCGCGAACAGCGCGACACGGCCACGCCGAAGCAGCTCGCGGAAATCCTGCGTCGATGCGCGTTCGGGCGCGATATAGAGCAGATCCAGATCGCCATCGAGGAAGCGCCCGCGCGTTTCGGCGCGGTTCTCGTCCACGCTCGTAAGCGTGGCGGCGCGGATGCCGACCGCCTCGGCCGCGCGAAGCTGATCGTGCATCAGCGCGATCAACGGGGAGACGACCACGCACGTCCCCTCAAGCATCACCGCCGGAAGCTGATAGCACAGCGACTTGCCGGCGCCCGTCGGCATCACCGCCAGCGTGTTCTCCGCAGCCAGCACACGACGCACCACATCGCGCTGGACGCCGCGAAAATCGGGAAAGCCGAAGACGCGCTGGAGCGTGGAAACGGGATCGGCAAGCATGACCGGGGCGCTATAGGGGGCGAAAGGGGCGCGGCGCCAGCCCGCGCCGACCAACGGCCAGAAAGGACATTCGATGGATATCGTGCGCGACAACCGGGCGGAGCAGGAATTCGAGCTGGACGTGGACGGTCAGCGCGCGATCGCCGCCTATCAGATGGAGGGCAACCGGATCGTCTTCACCCACACGCTGGTGCCCAAGGCGCTGGAGGGACGCGGCGTGGGATCGAAGCTTATCCGTGCGGCGCTGGACAGCGCGCGCGACCAGCGGCTGAAGGTGGTGCCGCAATGCTCGTTCGTGCGCGCCTATATCCAGCGGCACGACGAATATCGCGACCTGCTGGCCTGATCGCGGCCGGTCATTCCGCGGCGAGCGCTTCCTCGCGTTCCTTCGCCTGCCGCTGCCACATCTCCGCATACAGCCCGTCGCGGGCGAGGAGCTGCGCGTGGGTGCCCTGCTCCACGATCCGCCCCGCCTCCAGCACGACGATGCGATCGGCATGGACCACGGTGGACAGGCGATGCGCGATGACGATCGTGGTGCGGCCGCGCTCGATCGATTCCAGCGTCGCCATGATCTCCGCTTCGGTACGGCTGTCGAGCGCGCTGGTCGCCTCGTCGAGGATCAGGATCGGCGGATCCTTCAACAGCGTGCGGGCGATAGCGACGCGCTGCTTCTCGCCACCGGACAGCTTCAATCCGCGCTCGCCGACCCGCGTGGCATAGCCTTCCGGCTGGCGCTCGATGAAGCCGGCGATCGCCGCGCCGCGTGCCGCCGCCGCAATTTCCGCATCCGTCGCGCCTTCGCGGCCATAGGCGATGTTATAGCCGATCGTGTCGTTGAACAGCACCGTATCCTGCGGGACGATGCCGATCGCCGCACGCAACGACGCCTGCGTTACGTTGGCGATATCCTGACCGTCGATCGTCAGCGTGCCGCCGGTCAGATCGTAGAAGCGGTAGAGCAGCCGCGCGAGCGTGGATTTGCCCGCGCCGGACGGGCCGACCACCGCGACGGTGGAGCCGGCCGGCACGTCGAGATCGATGCCTTTTAAGATGTCGCGCCCGGCATCGTAGCCGAAGCGGACGTTCTGAAACCGCAAATGCCCGTTCGTCACGCGAAGCGGCAGGGCGCCCGGCGCGTCCACCACCTCGGCTGGCGTATCGACCAGATCGAACATCGCGCCCATATCGATGACGCCCTGCCGGATCGTGCGATAGACCATGCCCAGCAGATCGAGCGGCCGGAAGAGCTGTGACAGCAAGGTCGAGACCAGCACGACATTGCCGGCGGTGAACTTGCCCTGTCCCCAGCCGATCACCACCCACGCCATGCCGCCCGCGAGCATCATATTGGTGATGAGGGCCTGACCGATATTCAGCCACGCCAGGCTGTTTTCGGATTTCACCGCCGCGTTGGCATAAGCGGTCATCGCCGCTTCATAGCGCCGGCCCTCGCGCGCCTCCGCCCCGAAATATTTCACCGTCTCGAAATTGAGCAGCGAATCGACCGCATGCGCCACCGCGCCGGTATCCAGATCGTTCATGCGCTGGCGCAGGGCCGCGCGCCAATCGGTCACCCAGCGGGTGAACCAGATATAGAGGGCGACCATCGCCAGTGTCGCCACGACGAGCTGCCAGCCGAATTTCGTCCAGAAGATGCCGATGACCAGCCCAAGCTCCAGCACCGTCGGCGCGATGTTGAACAGCATGAAATAGAGCATCGTATCGATGCTTTTGGTGCCGCGCTCCACCACCTTGGTGACGGCGCCGGTGCGGCGTTCGAGGTGAAAGCGCAGCGACAGCTGGTGGAGATGGCCGAACACCCGCACCGCCAGCGTCCGCGTCGCTTCCTGCCCGACGCTTTCGAACACCGCGTTGCGCAGATTGTCGAACAGCGTGGTGCCGAAGCGCGCGACGGCATAGCCGGCCGCGAGCAGCACGATCAGCGTGACCGGGCTGCGCGATCCCGGCGCCATCCCGTCCACCACGCCCTGCAACGCGAACGGCGCGCCATAGACCTGCACCAGCTTCGAGCACACCACCAGCAGCAGCGCGCCGGTGACGCGCGCGCGGACTCCGGGCGCGTCCGCCGGCCAGAGATAGGGCAGGAAACGCCGGAGCGTCGGCCATAGCGGGCGGTCGGCAGTGAGGGCCGTGGTGGGATCGATGGGGGGCATGTCCGCCTCGCATGTCAGGAGCCGGGCGCGCTACGTCAATCCCTGTCACGGAACTGTATGGCGGGGCGGACCGTTGGCTTTGTAACAAGTGGAGGCAGGGTCATGGGTCCGGTGTTCTACGTGATGGCCATCATGGGGTGCGGCGACGGGCAGGCGATGTGCACCGAAGCGCGTGTCGAACCAGTGCGTTACGCCACGATCCAGCAATGCCAGGCCGCGGCACCGGCCGCACTGGCGCGCAACACCGATCTGTCGTTTCCCGAGATCAGCGCGTCATGCCGGTCGAACGGGTTGCAGATGGCGCAGCAGAATGCGCGCCGCCCACGCGGCTGATCGTCAGGCCGAGAGCGCCGTCATGAAATAATCGAGCGCGGTGGACGATCCCAGCGCGAAGCCGGTGCCGGGCGAAAATGTTAGACCGTGCACATCGCTGACGCGCATGTTCGCTTCTTCCAGCATCGCTGAAAGCTCGTCGGGCTTCAGAAAGCGGTGCCAGTCATGCGTCCCGCGCGGGATGCGCCCGGTGCCCTCCGCCACGGTGATGAGCGCCAGGCGCGACAGCGGCGTGCGATTCGGCGTGGACAGGATCAGCAGGCCGCCGGGCGCCACCGCGCCCGCCAGCCCGGCGACGAACGGCTGCGGATCGGTGACGTGCTCGATCACCTCCATGCAGGTGACGAGATCGAATGTCTCACCCGCCACCGCCTCGATTCCTCCGACGCGATAGTCGATGGCGAGCGGCCCCGCGTGATCGCGCGCGGCGGCGATATTTTCCGGCGCGGCATCGATCGCGGTGACGGCGGCGCCCAGCCGGGCGAGCGGCTCCGCGAGCAGCCCCGCGCCGCAGCCGACATCCAGCACGCGCCTGCCGGCGAGCGGGGTGAAGCTCGCCTCGTCCGCCCCCCAATGCGCGTCGATCCGCTGGCGGATATAGGCGAGGCGCGGCGGGTTAAGCCGGTGGAGCATCGCCGATGAGCCGCGCGGGTTCCACCAGTCGGCCGCCATCGCGCCGAAGTGCGCGGCTTCGCGCGGATCGACCGATGAAGGTGAGGTTTGCGGGCTGGTCACTTTTGTTACGGTTGCGTCGGCCATGCGCCCTTCCTATCAGTGCCGCCGTTTTCCCCCAAGAGCGAGGTTGGACGACAGCGACAATGGCGCGCATCGTGATGAAGTTCGGCGGCACCTCGATGGCCGGAATCGAGCGCATCAGGAGCGTCGCCGCGCGCGTGAAGCGTGAGGTCGATGCCGGCAACCAGGTCGCGGTGGTCGTTTCGGCAATGGCGGGCGAGACTGACCGGCTGGTCGGCTTCTGCCGCGAGGCGTCGCCGCTTTACGATCCGCGCGAATATGACGTGGTGGTCTCGGCGGGCGAGCAGGTGACGAGCGGGCTGCTCGCGATCGCCCTGCAGGCATACGGCGTGAAGGCGCGCTCGTGGCTGGGCTGGCAATTGCCGATTCGCACGTCGGACGCGTTCGCCAAGGCTCGTATCGGCACGATCGATACCGAGGCGCTCGACGCCAGCCTTGCGGGCGGCGAGGTGGCGGTGATCCCCGGTTTCCAGGGCGTGCATGAGGGACGCGTGACGACGCTGGGGCGGGGCGGATCGGATACGTCGGCGGTGGCGGTGGCGGCGGCCATGAAGGCCGACCGCTGCGACATCTACACCGATGTGGACGGCGTCTATACCACCGATCCCCGCATCGTCCCGCGTGCGCGCAAGCTCGCCAAGGTGACCTATGAGGAAATGCTGGAACTCGCCAGCGTCGGGGCCAAGGTGCTCCAGACGCGCTCGGTGGGCCTGGCGATGAAGGAAAAGGTCCGCGTTCAGGTATTGTCGTCCTTCACCGGCGAGGACGCGCCGATGGCGGACACATTGCCCGGCACGATGATCGTGGGCGAAGAGGAGATCGACGACGTGGAACGCCAGCTCATCACCGGCATCGCGCATGACAAGAACGAGGCGAAGATCACGCTGACCAGCGTGCCTGACAAGCCCGGCGCCGTGGCGGCCATCTTCGAGCCGCTGGCCGACGCGAACATCAACGTCGACATGATTATCCAGAATATCGCGCACGGCTCCGGCTCCACCGACGTGACGTTCACCGTACCGGCGGCGGACCTCGCCCGCTCGATCGAGACGCTCAATCAGGGGCGCGAGCGGATCGGCTTCGCCGAGCTGGTGCACGACACGCGCGTCGCCAAGGTTTCTGTGGTCGGCGTCGGAATGCGCAGCCACGCGGGCGTCGCCTCGACGATGTTCACCACGCTGGGCGCGCGAGGGATCAACATCCAGGCCATCACCACCAGCGAGATCAAGGTATCCGTGCTGATCCATGAGGACGAGACGGAGCTGGCGGTGCGGGTGCTGCACACCGCTTATGGCCTGGATGCGGAGGATGCGGCGGCCTGAGCGCCGCCGCTACTTGCCCGTGCCGCAGACGACGGGGCCGTCGGCAGCCGTCTTGACCGTGCATTTCGGAGTGCCGAGCACGGTTACCTTGCCCAGACCCGTCGTCGTCACCTGAGCGGTATAGCGCGCGCTGGCGCGGGTTTCGCCGGTGCCGTCGACGCGTACCGTCAGATCGGCGGCGGAGAGCGCGGCGGCGTCGATCGTGGCGGCGCCGCTGCTCGACAGCCGAACGCGATTGGCGCGGCCGGCGAGGCGGATCGATCCGGTGCCCATGACCAGCGCGGTGAGCTGATCGGCCTCCACGCCCTCCATCGCCAGCATGCCCGATCCGTTGACGTTGAGATCAAGGCGCTGCGCGGAAACCTTGCGCGCCGTGACCCGCGCGCCCGCCGTGAGCAGGATCGTGCGAAGCTGCGGAGTGGAGAGCGTGACCACCACCGGCGTCTGGCTGGATGCTGCCCGCGGCAATTCGCCCCAGCCGCCCGGGCCGAGCCGGACGGCCAGCGTCGTCCCTTCCACTTTCAGATCGAGGCGATCGAGGATCGCCGGGCTGCCGGTCGCGCTGGCGCGCGGGGAGCCGCCGGCGGTGATATGCACCTCGAACGGGCCATCAACGCGCAGGCGATCGTAACTGCCGACGCTGTAAGTGCGTTCGGCGGCGAGCGCCGGAGTGGCCATGCATGCGACGAGCGCCAGCGCTGCGGTATATCTCATGCGCGAGACCGTTGCGCGAACCCGGTCCGCGCGCAAGCCCGGGCGTTACCCGCCGCAACGCACCGAGCCGGAGCCGGCCGTGCGCGAACTGCATTTCGCCTTCGGCCCGAGATCGACATCGCCAGAGCCCGCGATGGAGACCTTCGCCGCGCCATCGACCGCCGCGCTGACGTTGCCCGATCCCGCGACATCCACCGTCGCGGCACTGGCGGAAAGATTCTTCCCCTCGAAATTGCCCGATCCGGCGATCGAGACCTTGATCTGCCGCGCGGTGCCTTGCGTGGCGGCGATATCGCCCGATCCGGCGATCGAGAAGCTGGCATTGTCCACCGCTACCGCGCCGATGGTGATGTCACCCGAACCGGACAGCTTGCCATCGAACGCCGCGCCCTCGACGCGATCGACCGTCATGTTGCCCGAACCCGACAGGCCCGCCCGCGCGATCCGCGGCATGGTGATGTACACCTTCGCCCTGGTGTCCGATCCCCACGAGAGCCAGCTTTGCTTGCGGCCGACGCGCAGCGCATCGCCATCGCGAACGATGCGCAGGTGATCGAGAACCTTGGGATCGCCCTCGGCGCGGACCGAGAAGGACGAGCCGACGCGCACATCCACGTCATCCGGCCCGCGCAACTGCACCGCGGCGAAATCGCTCGCGGCATAGGCGCGGGTCGATCCCGATCCGCTTGGCGGGATCGACGCCGTCGCATCCTCATCGTGAAGGGTGCCGCAGGCAGCGAGCGGCATGAGCAATAAGAGGGTGAAATAGCGCATGTGAGACCTCCTGTGTATTATCGAAATAACACACGTAGGGGGGACAAGCAATCGGATCATGCGCCGCAGCGCGCCTTGCCGCTGCCGGAGCGACTGACGGTGCAGCGCGCACGCGGGCCGAGATCGGCGTCTCCGCTGCCGGCGATCGACACGCGGGCGTCTCCCTCCACCTGCGCCCGAACCCCGCCCGATCCGGCGATCGATACGCTGGCTGCGCGCGCGCGCAGACGATCCCCGGCGAACCGCCCGGATCCACCGATGTTCACCTTGATTTCGCCAGCATTGCCTGCCGCCGCGATCGAGCCAGACCCGCCGATCGAGCCGGTCAGCCGCTCCACCGCGACATTGCCCAGGGTGAGCGACCCCGAGCCGCCGACCGCCGCATCGAAGCGGGGGCCCGACACGCGATCGACGGCGATCGAACCGCTGCCGCCGATGCTCGCACTCTCGATGCGCGGCATGGTCACCACGAACTGCACCGCCCGCAGCGCGCGATCGTCACGAGGGTGGTTGCGATAGCGCGGCTCGATCTGCAGCGTGGTGCCGTCGCGGAATACCCGCACATCGGCGAATGCCCGCGCCGGGCCGGTCGCGCGTACCGAGAAACCCGGGCCGACCCGCACCTTCACCTGCGACGGCAACGCCAGGCCGATCGCAGTGAAACCGTCTGCCGGGTAGGAAAGGGCGCCGCCATCCTCCCGGGGAGCGATGCCGGGGCCGCGATCGTTGCTCCAAGGAGCGGCGGGGGCGGCAATCGCGATCGCGGCAAGTGGAAGCAGGGCAAGCGACAGAAAGCGCATCGGGAATTCTCCTGGTGTATTGCGCTTTCAATACACCAAACGATTACGCCCGTAAACGAAAAAGGGGCGACCGGCGGCCGCCCCTTTCGATTTTGCGCAACGGCGCCGGCGATCAGGCGGGCGTCTTGTCCTTGTTGTAAATTGCCGCGGCGGCGCGAAGTATCTCGAGGATCTTCTCCTGTGCGGCCGGCTCGTCGATCTGCTCCATCGCGGCGAGCTCGCGGGCGAGACGGCTCGTCGCTCCTTCGAAGATCTGGCGCTCGGAATAACTCTGCTCCGGCTGGTCGTCAGCGCGGAACAGGTCGCGCACCACCTCGGCGATCGACACCAGGTCGCCCGAGTTGATCTTCGCTTCATATTCCTGCGCGCGGCGCGACCACATGGTGCGCTTCACCTTGGGCTTGCCCTTCAGCGTTTCCATCGCCTCGCGCATCGTCTTGTCGGACGAAAGCTTGCGCATGCCCACCGATTCCGCCTTGTTGGTCGGAACCCGGAGCGTCATCTTCTCCTTTTCGAAGCGCAGAACATACAGTTCGAGCTGCATGCCGGCGATTTCCTGTTTCTGCAGTTCGATGACCCTGCCAACCCCATGCTTGGGATACACGACATAATCACCGACATCGAAATGCAGAGCCTTGGCAGCCATTTAGGGGCCTTTCGTCAGGATATGATCCCGCCACCCGCGGCGCGGTGAAAGCCACGTCGAGGATTTTGCGAGAGGATAAGGATTGGACATCTCCGGTAGCCGTCGGGTTCGATTCCGACCGCCGTGGATGCATATAGCATGCCTGTAATAAAATTGCCAGCATCACCATGGCAGTGATGCTGGCCTGTCTCATCTGGGGTTCACGCGCGGATGCATTGCACGTGATCTCAATGGTCTCGGCGCCCGCGCGCCGGCTGTCTCAGTCCCCCGCGCCGGGCTCCGCCGAGAAATATTTGTCGAACTTGCCGGTTTCACCCTTGTGCTCGTCGGCGTCTTCCGGGGTCTGATCGCCCTTGCGGGTGACGTTGGGCCATTGCGCGGAGAAGGTATTGTTCAGCTCCAGCCACTTTTCCAGCCCGCTCTCCGTATCGGGAAGGATCGCCTCGGCGGGGCATTCCGGCTCGCACACGCCGCAATCGATGCACTCGCTCGGATTGATGACGAGCATGTTCTCGCCCTCATAGAAACAGTCGACCGGACATACCTCGACGCAATCCATGTACTTGCAGCGGATGCAGGCGTCGGTGACGACGTAGGTCATTGCCGGAAAACTCCCCTGGGACGAAATTATCCCGCTGCTATGCTGCGCGACCGGCGTCGTCAATTGCCGGCGTTTGATGCGAATGGTTATCAGTGAGAAGTTCCTGATAGCAGGCCCGCGCTTCCGCCGGTGGGCCGCGCCGCGCCGGCAGCGCCTCGACGCGCAGCACGCGGACGCGGCCGTGCTGCGCGAAGGTGAGGATGCAGCCGATGCGGACCGGCGCGGCGGCGCGATCGACGGCGCGACCGTTCAGTCGCAGGTGCCCGTCACTCGCCATCGCTTGCGCGGCGCTGCGCGTCTTCACGATCCGCGCAAACCACAGGAAGCGATCGAGCCGCATCGCCTCGGTCACGTCAGCCACGGCGCAGTGTGGCAAGGGCGGCGAAGGCATTGCCTGGCTGCGGCGGCAAGGGTTCGGCACGGCGGGGCTGCGGGCGGCCGTGCCAGCGCCAGCCGGTCGCGCCCTCCACATCCTGCACCGGGCGGAAGCCAAGCTCCGTCATCAGCCGCGCGATCGTCGCGGGATGCAGCCCCATCGACGTGGCGAGCGCGGGATCGGGGGCGAAGGGCTGGCGTCCGTTCCGGGCTTCGTGCGCGGCCTGCGCGATCCGCTCGACCAGATCGATGCGCACCGCCTGCGTCGCCAGCGGGCGGAAGCCCATCGCCAGGGAGGCGCCGGGCGTATCGCGCGGCACGGCGGTGGCGCCGGTGGGGGGCGTCGCACCCGCGGTGCCCTGCGCGGCGAGCAGCGCGATCCGCCACGGCTGGGCGCGCGGCTTGAGCAGGCGCGGGTCGAACAGATCGAGCGCGCCGATCGTAACCCCCGCTTTGCGGAGCCGGTGGCGATCGGCGGCGGCAAGCGCGTCGATCGCGGCGCGCAGCGGCAAGCGCTCGGCGAACCCGGCGCCCGCCTCGAGCGCACCGGCGATGCTGCGGAGCGCGGCGGTCGCCTGTTCGTCGCGCGACAGGTCGGCCAGCCGCGCGAGCGACGGAAGGGCATCGCGAATCGCCTCCGCGATCCAACCACGCACCCGTGCGCCCACCTCGCGGCGCAACCCGGCATCGAGGCAATCGAGCGCGGGGTCGAGGACCGCGCCCGGCCGAGCGAGCGAGCGGCCCGCCTCGATCCGGGCCAGCACGTGCCCCTGCCAGCGTATCTCGCCCGCGTGCATCGAGAGTTCGTCGTCCGGCGCGTCCACCACCGCGCGGGCGCGGCGCGCGCGCTCCACCGTGAGGCGCTTCTCGGCCGTCGCGAGCAGGAGGCGCTTGTCTGCCGCGCGCGCCTCCGGCGCGACGATGAAGCGAAAGCCGTCGAGCCGGCCGATCGGGTGCACGTCGATCGAGACATCGCCATTGTCCTCGATCGTCACCGGCAGCGCGCCCGCGCCGCCGCCGATCTGGCGGATCAGCGCGCTGGTGCGCTTGTCGACGAAGCGCTGGGTCAGGCTGGTATGGAGCGCGTCGGACAAACGCTCCTCCACCGCCAGCGTGCGCGCCGCCCAATGCGCCGGATCGGCGAGCCAATCGCCGCGCTGCGCGATATAGGCCCAGGTGCGGATCGCCGCGAGCCGCCCGGCCAGCGTCTCCACATCGCCATCGGCGCGATCAAGCCGCGCGACCTCGTCGGCGAACCATTGATGCGGGATATGGCCATCCGCGAGATAGGTGAAGATGCGCGAGACGAAGCGGGCGTGATTGTCGGCGCCGAGCTTTTGGAAATCGGGAATGCCGCACGCCGCCCAAAGCCGCGCCACCTGCCCTTTCGCGCGGGCGCGGATCGCGGGATCCTCCGCCAGCCGGCGCAGCACCGCAAGGTCGATCGCTTCCGGTGCGGCGCGCAGCATCGGATCGCCGGGCCGGGCCGAAAGCGAGGCGATGAGCGAATCGAGGCTGGACAGATCGGGCCGCCCCTCGCGCCAGTACAGTGCGTCGAGCGGCGGAAAGCGGTGCGCCTCGATCGCCAGCACCTCTTCGGGCAGAAATGCTTCCGCGCCGTCCTCCACCAGCGCGCCGAACGTGCCGTCGCGCTGATGCCGCCCGGCGCGGCCGGCGATCTGTGCCATTTCGGCGATCGTCAGCCGGCGGCGGCGGCGCCCGTCGAACTTGTGCAGCCCCGCGAAGGCGACATGCGCCACATCCATGTTGAGGCCCATGCCGATCGCGTCGGTGGCGACGAGATAATCGACCTCGCCCGCCTGAAACATCGCCACCTGCGCGTTGCGTGTGCGCGGCGAGAGCGAGCCCATCACCACCGCCGCCCCGCCGCGCAGTCGGCGCAGCATCTCGGCGACGGCATAGACCTCCTCCGCCGAGAAGGCGACGATCGCGGAGCGGCGCGGCAGGCGGCTGATCTTCCTTGCGCCAGCATAGCTGAGCGTCGAGAAGCGCGGCCGCTCGACGATCTCCGCCTCTGGCACGAGGTGGCGGATCACCGGGCGCAGCGACGCCGAGCCGAGGATCATCGTCTCCTCGCGTCCGCGCGCATGAAGCAGCCGCTCGGTGAAGACATGCCCGCGTTCCGGGTCCGCTCCGAGTTGCGCCTCGTCCAGCGCGACGAAGGCGGTATCCCGCTCGGATGGCATGCTTTCGGCGGTGCACAGGAACCAGCGGGCATCCTTCGGCACGATGCGTTCCTCGCCGGTGATGAGCGCGACCCGCTCCGCCCCCTTCAGCGCCACCACGCGGTCATAGACCTCGCGTGCCAGCAACCGCAGCGGGAAGCCGATCATGCCGCTGGAATGCGCCGCCATCCGCTCCACGGCGAGATGGGTCTTGCCGGTGTTGGTTGGGCCGAGCACCGCCGTAATGCGGGCATTGTCTGGAACGCGCATGTCGGATGTTACATCGGCGGGGCGGGGCGCGGATGCAAGTTTGAGCCGCTTTGCCGCAGCGCGCGAACGCCCCGCCGCATCGGAACCTGCGGTTTCCAGCGGCTAATTTGACTTTAGAACTTGCCGATTACATCCCCGCATCGGGATGCGCCGGGGGCTCGGCGACGGTGGATTTTTTGGGGGAAACCTCCTCGCGATGTTTCTGCGTGAACAGCCTGGACTTGAGCTGGCCGGCGGCGCCGGTTCGTTCGGCCGCGCGCTTGTCCCGGTAAAACCGCGTTCGCATTACGAGCGGCTGCATGGGTTGCTGGGCGGGATCGACTGGGTGCCGGATCTCGGTGCCGAGATCGGCTCGCTTACCTGGTGGCGCGGACTGGCGACGTGCTCCGTGCTGTGCGGCGCGGCGATCCTGACCGCGCCGGGAATTCGCCCGGTGCCGGGGCATGAGTCAGCCCCGCTGGCCGGCGCGGCCTGGGAAGAGGCGCGACCGCTGGCGATCGCGCCGCTCGGGCTCGGCGGCGGCACAGGGCGGCGGATGGCGGCGAGCGACCTCGTGCGCCCGCTCGCCGAAACGCCCGAGCGCCCGGTGATCGAGCTTACCGCGACGCTGGCCGACGGCGACCGTTTCGCCGCCGCGTTGCAACGCGCAGGTGTCGGCCGGGCCGATGCGGCCGCCGCCGCGACGCTGATCGCGCAGGCGGTGGCGCTCGATGATATCCCGTCAGGCACCGTGCTGGATCTCACCCTCGGCCGCCGCGCCGACAAGCGCGTGGCCCGCCCGCTCGAGCGGCTCGCGTTCCGCGCGAAGTTCGACCTCAACCTCACGCTCAATCGTGCCGGCGACGCGCTGACGCTGGAACGTCACCCGATCGCGATCGATCACACGCCGCTGCGTGTGACCGGCCGGGTCGGCTCCAGCCTTTATCGCTCCGCGCGCGCCGCCGGCGTACCCGCCCGGCTGGTGGAGGCGTATATCAAGGCGCTCGCCTCGCGCGTGTCGATCGGCCGCGACGTGCACGCCGACGACCGTTTCGACATCATCGCCGAGCAGGCGCGCGCCGCCACCGGTGAGGTGCAGATCGGGCAGCTCCAGTTCGCCGGCCTCGATCAGGGTGGCAGGAAAGTTCAGCTCGTCCGCTGGGGCGAGAACAGCCAATGGTGGGATGCAAAGGGCCAGAGCGAGCAGCGCGGCGCGATGGGCATGCCCGTCGCCGGCCATGTCACCTCCACCTATGGCAACCGCATCCACCCGCTGCTCGGCTTCATGCGCATGCACAAGGGCATGGACATCGGCGCGCCCTATGGCGCCCCGATCCGTGCGGCGGTGGATGGCGTGGTCGCCCAGGCCGGGCGTGCGGGCGGCTATGGCAATTTCGTCAAGCTCAACCACCCGGGCGGCGTCGCCACCGGCTATGGCCATATGAGCCGGATCGCGGTGCGTGCGGGTCAGCATGTCGCGCGCGGCCAGGTGATCGGCTATGTCGGATCGACCGGCCTGTCCACCGGGCCGCATCTGCACTGGGAAGTGTGGAAGAACGGCGTATCGGTGAACCCGCGCAGCATCTCGCTGTCGAGTGTCGCCGTGCTTTCCGGCAAGGCGTTGCGCGAATTCAAATCGAAAGTGGCGACTCTGCTGGCGACCGCACCGGCGCATTGATCCGTGCGGCGCAACGGCCGCCCGCGGTTTTCGTCCTTATTTCCCCTGCACGCGCCATTTCTGGATGGTGCGCTCGATGATCTCCTCCTCGTGGCCGACCTCCTTCCATAACTGGGAGAAGAGCGGGTCGGCGGAGGCAGGGCGACGCTCCTCTTCCAGCGTGTCGAAGGCGACGCGGATCGGGATTGCGACACCTTCGCCGCAGATCACGCATTCGCGATTGCGCAGCGCCGGGATCGAATCGAGGAAGCCGCGCGCGCCCTCCGGCATCGCGGCGCGGACGAACGCCTGGTCGCGATCGTTGTTGAGGCGCATGGCGATGATCGTGCCGCATTGCGACAATACGCCCTCCGCAAGATCGGACGGGCGCTGCGTGATAAGGCCGAGAGAGACGCCGTACTTACGACCTTCTTTGGCGATGCGTCCCAGGATGCGCGAGACGGAGCTGCTGGCGTCGCGGTCAGACGGTATGTAGCGGTGCGCCTCCTCGCAGACGAGCAGGATCGGCCGCTGCGGCTCGTTGCGTGACCAGATCGCGAAATCGAATACCATGCGGCTGAGCATCGCCACCACCACCGAGGTGATCTCGCTTGGCACGCCCGACACGTCGATGATCGAGATCGGCTTGCCATCTCCCGGGAGGCGGAACACGCGGGCGATGAAATTCGCCATCGTGTCGCCCACCAGCATGCCGGAGAACATGAAGCTGTAGCGCGGATCGGCCTTGATCTCCTCGATCTTGGATTTGACGCGGAGATAGGGGGCGCTGCTGCTCGCCTTGTCCATCTTGCCCATCTCGGCCTGGATCTGCGCGGTAAGGTCGCTCAGCAGATAGGGCACCGGCGCGTCCACCGTTAGCTTCGGAATGGTCTGTCCGACGCGGCTCTTGGCGCGTGCAGCAAGCAGGCATTTGGCGAGAATGTCGGCATCAAGCTGCCGGTCGGCGCCTTCGCTGGTGAGGAACACCTCGCAATGTTCCTCGAAGTTCATCAGCCAGTACGGCATCTGCAGGTTCGACACGTCATAGAGCGCGCCGTTGGTGCGGAAGGCGGCGGAATATTCGCCGTGCGGATCGATCATAACGACATGGCCGTGCGGCGCGGCTTCGCAGATGCGGTGCAGGATCAGCGCGGCGGAGGTCGATTTGCCGGTGCCGGTCGAACCGAGCAAGGCGAAATGTTTGCCGAGCAACGCATCGATGAACAGCGCACCGCGAATGTCGCGCGTCGGGTACACCGAGCCGACCTCGATCGAGGCGCGGTCATCGGCGGCATAGACCTGGCGCAGATCCGCCTGCGTCACGGGGAACACCTCCGCGCCCGGAGTCGGATAGCGGGTGACGCCGCGCCGGAAGTGATAGAGCTTGCGCGTGAGCTTCTCTTCGCCGCCTTCGCCGAGGAAATCGATCGTCGCGATGATCCGCCCGCTATCGAGATCGTCGAGCTTCAGCGAGCGCACGTTGGCGATCAGCCAGTTCGATCCGACCGGCACCTTGATCTGGCTGCCGACCTGTCCCGCGACGGCCACTACCGGATCGGGATGCGTGGCGAAGCTCGCCAGCGCCGCCATATCCAGCATCACCTTGCTGGAAGAGCCGCCGATCTCCAGCACGATCCCGATCGGCTCTGGCAGCGCGGAAGGAACGTGCGGCGCCTCGGGCCGGGTGTTCGTGAAGGCGCCAGGCGCCGGCATCTCGGTCATGCGGTAGATCCCACGGGTCGATAGAACCTGGGAATCATCGCCCAATTTGGTAAATTAACGGTGAGGTTGCGCGCCGCCCGTCAAACGCGGCGCGCGATCACCCCAGCCCCCCAGCCGAGCAGCACCGACAGCGCCACCGCCGTGACGCCGTACAGAAACGATGATTTGTCCGCCGCGCGCGCCACGAAGCGCTCGAAGCCCGATTTGCGCACGTCGATGTCGCGCACCGCCGCGCCCAGCACCTTGCCGTCGCGGATCAGGAAGGTCTCGGCGGTGAAGCGCCCGACAGGAACGCGGGCCGGGATTTTCATCCTGGCGCGATAGAGCACGCCGTCGGTGATCTCCACGGCGCGCGGCGCCTCGTAATAAAGCCCGTTGCGCGAGCGAAGATCGACCAGCCCGTTGGTAAAGCGATCCTGCACGTCGGATGGCGCGGAGGAGGTGGGGGAGAGCTGGAGACTGTCCAGCCCCAGCTCGTAGATCGCGCGCGTCCGATCGTCGACGAGATCGCGGATCGGGCGGGACGAGGCGATCGCGTAGAAGCTCGGCGCAGAACTGTAGCGCAGGCGATCGGCGTTCACCCAGATGCCGGCGACCTTCTCCTTCTCGCGGATCGTGATCGATTCGACCGGCCCTTTCACCACCACCACCACGTCGATCGGGTGGCGTGCATCGGCGCGGGGTTCGCCGGGCGGCAGGAGGATCGCGCCGAACAGCAGCAGTTCCGCCCCGGTGAAGCTGTAGGCGATCTCGATCTCGCGCTGCGACACGTCGGGCACCAGCACCGGCTTGGCCTCGGCCATCACCAGCGGCGCGGCGAGCGCCAGGCCGATCGCCCAGCGCTTCACGACAGCTCGACCGTGTAGATCTCGTCCGGCTTCCACCCCAGCCCCACGCCGATCCGGATCGCGACCAGCAGCACGATGATCGCCAGCGCGAGGCGCAGGTATTCCGGCCGCGCCTTTTCCGCGAAGCGCGCGCCGACCTGCGCCCCGGCGACCGACCCGAGCAGCAGCAGTGCGGCAAGCACGATATCCACCGCCTTTGTGGTGGTGGCGTGGACCATTGTCGCCGCGGCGGTGACGAACAGGATCTGGAACAGCGAGGTGCCGACGACCACCTGCGTCGCCATGCCGAGCAGATAGATCATCGCCGGCACCAGCACGAAGCCACCGCCGATCCCAAGCAGGATCGTCAATATACCCGTCGCCACGCCCAGCAGCAGCGGCGCGAGCGGCGAGATATAAAGGCCCGAACGATAAAAGCGCATGCGGAACGGCAGGCTGGCGACCAGCGGGTGATGCCGCCGCCGCCTGGGCCGCGCCGCCGCCTTGCCGTGGACGATGCGAATCGCCTCGATCGATTCCTTCAGCATCAGCCCGCCGATCGTGCCGAGCAGGAGCACATAGGTGATCGCGATCGTCGTATCGATCTGTCCCGCGGATTGCAGCAGGCGGAACAGCCACGCGCCCAGTAGCGAGCCGACGATGCCGCCCGCGACGAGCACACCGCCCATCTTCAGATCCACGCCGTCGCGGCGAAAATACGCGAACACGCCCGAGACGCTTGCGCCCGTCACCTGGCTCGCTGCGCTGGCGGCCGCGACGGTCGGCGGAATGCCATAGACGATCAGCAGCGGCGTGGTGAGGAATCCGCCGCCCACGCCGAACATGCCCGATAGCAGCCCGACCCCCGCGCCCAGCGCGATGATGACAAGCGCGTTCACCGAAAGATTGGCGATCGGCAGATACAGGTCCATGCGCGAGCGGTAAGCGTTTCGCGGGCGGAGCGGAAGATCGGGCGCTAGAAATCCGCGCCGATCGACAGCGCGGGGCCGGATTCCGGCCGCGCGTCCCCCGCGACGCGCTGCCGCCATTCCAGCGAAACGCGAAGCGGAAGGGCGGCGGGAATGGCGATGCTCGCCGCCGGGCCGACATCGAATCGTGATGCGCCGCGCTGCGCGCCACCCCAGGCGCCCAGACCAAGCTCGACGCGCGCCGTGCCGATCTTTGCGACGCGGCGCCGCAGATGCGCCGCACCGTCGACGAACGCTTCGCCCCCGTCGCGCGCGATCACGCCTGCCTGGCCGTATCCTTCCAGTGCGAAGCCGGCCGCGATGGGCTTTGGCGGCAGGCCGGCGATAACGCCGGCAGCCGGGCCACCGCGCGAACCGGCGAGTGCGATACGTTGTTCGGCGAAAAGGTGGATCGGCAGGGCGGTGGGCCGCCAGTCCAGCCCGATCGCCGCTTCGCGTTGGCGCACCGCCAGTGCCGAGGATATCCGCGCCGCAACGGAAAGGCGGCGCGAATCGCCCAGCGCATAGGTCAATCGCGCGCCGGCCTGGCTGCCGCCGAGTTGCGGGGAAAATTGCGCCGCCGCGCCCGCGCCGCGCGCGATCAGCCAGGCGCTGGCGGAGAGCCGTGAGCCAGCACCGCGATCGGGCGGCGGCAATGGTGCACCGATCGCTTCGCCCGGTTGCGGCGCGTTCAGCCGTGCGGAATCCGCAATCGCCTCCACCGGGGCGGGCGCGGTGAGCGCGAGCGTGAGCAGCGGCTCCCCCTGTCGCGACGCAGGTGCCAGGGCCGGTCGCGTCCATCCGGCGCGCGCGATAGGTTCGCCGCGATCGATCGCCGCCGCCGCCGGCGCGAAGGGCCCGGCATCGGCGGCGGGCGCGCCGATCAGCTGAGGCGCGGCGGCGGCGACAAGCGCAGCCACTGGCTCTTCCGCCGGCCACAGGATCGCGACGCGCACGCCAATCCACCCGCCGACAATCGCCATCACGAAGCGCAGCGGGCGGCTTTCGCCGATCACCGCCCGGTTCCGCCGAGACTGGCGGGGAAGGCGTGGGCGGTCTTGTCCCACTGCGGCGCGCGGCCAGCGAGCAGCGCGGCATAGCGGATCGCCGCCCGCCGCGCCGCGAGCAGTGCGATCAGATTGCCGGCGATCATCCGTAACGGTGCCCAGCGTGCCTCCCGCCAGCCATAATTGTGCGCGGTAAAGCCGATCCGCCATGCCGCGCGCCACAGCAGCAGCGCAAGATTGATGGTGAGGATGGTCGCCAGCGGCGCGCCTGGATTCGGCAGCGGGGAGTGCGTCAGGGCGTGGCCGGTCGCCGACACTGCCCAGCCGAGCAATGCGGCATAGCCGGCGGCCAGAACGATCACCGCCAATGTCGCGCGCCGATCTCGAACGCGCATCCAGTGATCGCCGAGATCACGCATCCGCCCCCAGCCAAGGCGGTCCCATCCGGCGAGCGCGATCCCCGTCATCCACCGGGCCTTCTGCCGCACCGCCGCGCCGATGGTCGAAGGGAAATATTCGCGCACCGAGATAACCGCGCCGCCAGCGTGCTCCCGCACCCGCGCGAAATGCGCGGCATGGCCCGCAGCGGCGAGGCGCAGGCCAAGTTCGTAATCCTCGACGAGGCTCCCGGCGTCGAACGGTGCGCCATGATCGGTGGTGATGGCGGCAAGCGCGTCGCGGCGGATCGCGCAGCCGACCCCGGCGAACGGCAGGCCGGCCTTCAGCGCGGTGCGCACGACCAGAGATTTGCCGTGCGCCTCGGCGAATTCGTCGATGTAATGGCCGGCCACCAGCGGCGATTCAGGGCGTGGGAGTGGCAGTACCGGGATTTGCACGGCGGCGTGCGTATCGATCAGTGCGTCGAACAGGCGAAGTTCGGCCGGGTGCACCACGTCCTCCGCATCATGGAGGACGATCGCATCGACCGGCGCGCCGCTTCGCCCCAGCGCGCGCCACAGCGTGTTGAGGCAATCGGCCTTGGTTGTCGGGCCGGGGCGGTCTCCCACCACCAGCGTCACACGCGAATCCTGCGCAGCGACTGCCGCCACCTCGCCGATGGTGGCGCTGTCGTTGGGATAGCAGCCGACCAGGATGCAGAAATCGGGATGATCGAGCCGCGCCAGCGTCGCGCGCAACATCGCGCCGATCACCGCGCTTTCATCCCACGCCGGCACCAGGATCGCGAAGCGATGCGGGACGGCGGGCGAGGTGAGTTCGTCCAGCACGGGGGCGTCGCTGCCGTGGACGAGGCGCCGGACGAGCCACACAAGATCGATCAACAGATCATCGACGCCCCCGATCAGGAAGCCAGCGGCGGCGAACAGCGTGACCTCACGGGTCGCCGCATCGATCCACGCCAGAACTTCCACTGCCCCCAAGCGCCGCTCCCCCGATTCGGCACAAACAGTTTCGCATTTTACGTAAGTTACGCAATCATTATGACAGCTTTACAGCCCGGGCGGCTTGCTGGTCAGGATTGCCGGAACCGCGCGTCAGCGCCAAATGGCGTGCGTGATCGTCACGCGTTTCGCCCCATCGCCGACCGGCCAACTGCATCTCGGCCATGCATGGTCCGCCATCCGAGCGCATGACCTTGCGCGGGAGCGGGGCGGGCGTTTCCTTTTGCGGATCGAGGATATCGACGGCACGCGCAGCCGCCGCGAGCATGTCACCGCGATCATCGAGGATCTGCGCTGGCTGGGGCTGGAGTGGGACGGGGAGGTCGTGTTCCAGTCGCGGCGACTGGACCTCTATGCAAACGCGCTGGATCGGTTGCGCGCGCGCGGTTTGCTCTACCCCTGTTTCTGCACGCGGGCGGAGATCTCCGCCGCCGCCAGCCTTGCCGCGCCGCATGGGCCGGAGCCGCTGTACCCCGGCACCTGTCGCGGGCTGGACGCGGACGGACGAATGCACGAGCCGCATTGCTGGCGGATCGACATGGCGAAGGCGGCGGCGCTCGCCGGGCCGATGGTCTGGGCCGATCATGGCGCGCCGATCGCGGCCGATCCGCTGTCGGCGGGTGACGTGGTGCTCGCGCGCAAGGACGCGCCGGCAAGCTATCACCTCGCGGTGACGATCGACGATGCGGCGCAGGGCGTGACGGACGTGGTGCGTGGGCGGGATCTGTTTGCCGCCACGCATGTCCACCGGCTGTTGCAGGCATTGCTCGATTTGCCTGTGCCTGCGTGGCACCACCATGATCTGCTTGCCGGCGCCGATGGCGAGCGCCTCGCCAAACGGCACGGCAGCCCGACGCTCGCGGCGATGCGCGAGGGCGGGGCGGACGGGCGAGTGCTGGCCGAGATGCTGCGGAGCGGGCGGCTTCCCAACGGGATCGTGACGGCGTAGGAAGCGAGCATGAAGATCTTCCTCGTCATTCTGCTGGTGGCAGCGATGATCGCCACGGTGGTCGCGCTCTTGCGCGGCGTCATTACATTTCTTCAGGGTGCGAGCGCGGAGGCGCGCGGCGAGGTGGGCTCAGGCCCCACCGCCAGCCAGCTCAAATCGAACCGCATGATGCAGCAGCGCATCCTTTTTCAGGCGCTGGCGATCCTGATCTGCGTCGTGCTGCTGTTCGCGATGGGGCGGACGTAAGATTTTAACAGCGTTGCCGGCCTGCGGCCCGCGCGCCGTTATGGACTGACGCCGCCGCCGAAGCCCGGTCGATGGCGGCGCCGTGAGGATTGACGATGGTAAAGCTCAACAAGATCTACACCCGCACCGGCGATGCGGGGACAACCGGGCTGGTCGATGGCAGCCGCGTCGCCAAGACCGATCCGCGCATGCAGGCGATCGGCGATGTGGACGAGGCGAACTCCGCGATCGGCGTCGCGATCGCCACTATCGACGATCCGGCGTTGCGCGCGGCACTGCTGCGTATCCAGAACGACCTGTTCGATCTCGGCGCCGATCTCGCTACGCCCGGTGAGGATTTCACGCCGACCGAGATGACGCTGCGCATCGATCCCGCGCAGGTCGAGCGGCTCGAGGCAGAGATCGATGAGATGAATGCGGCGCTGGAACCGCTGCGCAGCTTCGTCCTGCCGGGCGGCGCGGCCGCCGCGCTGCACCTTGCCCGCGCGATCACGCGACGGGCGGAGCGATCGGCGGTCGGGATCGACGGTGGCGCCAATCCGCAGGCGTTGATCTACCTTAACCGCCTGTCGGACTTTCTGTTCGTCGCCTGCCGTGCGGTGAACCTTCGCGCTGATGGCGATGTGCTGTGGGTGCCCGGCGGGGCGCGATAGGAAAATGGCCGGCGCGCACGGTTGTCGCGGTCGCGCTCATCGCTCCCAATAATGGCATAAGGGTCGGCCGGTCATTGGCGGTGCGACGATCGTCGCTTATGGCGATGGGCGCGGTTCCCGGCAGTCCCAGCCCGCAAAAGCAGGATGAATGGCCGCTTGGCTGGATCGGCACTTGCCACGAACGCCGCATCGACGCCATCGACATCCCGCCCTTCCCCCGCGCCGCGCGACAAGCTATGGCCCGCGCAGACCAGCATGAGCACCGCCTCTCCCCTTCTGCCGCCAGCACATTGGCGGGATTTCCTGGCGCTGACCAAGCCCCGGGTGATGACGCTCGTCGTTTACACCGGGCTGTGCGGGCTGCTTGCCGCGCCCTCGATCGACGGGCATCGCGTCCATCCCGTGCTCGGCTTCACCGCGATCCTGTGCATCGCGCTCGCGGCCGGGGCGGCAGGCGCGCTCAATCAATGGTATGAAGCGGATATCGATGCCGTGATGCGACGCACCGCCGCGCGGCCGCTGCCCGCCGGGCGGATGGATCGGCAGGCGGCGCTTCATTTTGGTGTCGGCCTCGGCGCGTTCGCGGTGATCCTGATGGGGTTGGCGCTCAACGTGCTGGCGGCTGCGATACTGGCGGCATCGATCCTGTTCTACGTGCTGATCTACACCGTGTGGCTGAAGCCGCGCACGCCGCAGAACATCGTGATCGGCGGTGCGGCGGGCGCGTTCCCGCCGCTGATCGGCTGGGCGGCGGCGACAGGGCATATCGCGCTGCTGCCGGTACTGATGTTCCTGCTCGTCTTTTTGTGGACGCCGCCGCATTTCTGGGCGCTCGCGCTGTTCGTGAAGACCGATTACGCCAATGCCGGAATCCCGATGCTGCCGGTTGTGGCGGGCGAGCGGACGACGCGGCGCCAGATCGGGCTGTATACGATCCCGATGGCCGTTGCTGCGGTGCTGCCGTGGCCGCTCGGGCTTTCGGGTGAGGTGTACGGGCTGGTGTCGGTGGTGATGACGGCGTGGTTCGGCTGGCTCGCGCTGCGCGTGGCGACGCGCACCGCCGAGCCCGACGATGCGATGAAGCCTGAAAAGGCCCTGTTCAAATTTTCGATCCTCTACCTGTTCGTCGTGTTCGGCGCGCTGGTGACAGACCGGTGGATGGCATGAATAGCGAAGATGAAAAGCTGATCCGGCAGCGGCAGAAGGGCCGCGCGATCGTGATGGGGCTGCTGCTTGGCGCGTTCGTCGTGCTGGTGTTCGCCATCACGATCGTCAAGATCAAGGCGGGGATGGTGGCGCGGTGAGGGTCGCGCGCACCACCCGCACCGCGCTGCTGGCGGTACTCGGCATCTGCTTCATGACCGGGCTCGCCTTTGCCAGCGTGCCGCTTTACCGCTTGTTCTGCCAGGCGACCGGCCTCAACGGCACCACGCAACGCGGGCTGGCGGCGCCGGGCGCGGTGGATCGCGCGATCCGCATCGATTTCGACGCCAACACCAGCACGCATCTGCCATGGCGCTTCACGCCGGAGCAGGGCAGCGAGACCGTGAAGGTCGGCGCGCGTGACATGGCGTTCTTCACCGCCACCAATCGCGCCGCGGTGCCGATCACTGGCACCGCCACGTATAACGTAACGCCATATCAGGCGGGAAAGTATTTCACGAAGATCGAGTGTTTCTGCTTCACGCAGCAGACGCTGAAGCCGGGTGAGACGGTGCGAATGCCGGTGATCTTCTTCGTCGATCCGAAGATCCTGACCGATCCCGATACCAGGGATGTCGAGACGATCACGCTCAGCTATACATTTTACCCGGTGGATTCCGGGAAAACCTCAAGCTAGAGAACCAGCCACTTAGGAACAGGGAACGTAACGAATGGCCGGCGCGAAGAACCACGATTATCACATCCTGCCACCCGATCCGTGGCCGCTGATCGGATCGTTCGCCGCGCTCGCGATGGCCGCGGGCGGCATCATGTGGATGCACGGCGGGCATGTGGGCAAGCCCAACGGTGGCGGCTTCCTGTTCTTCGCCGGGCTGTTCGCGGTGCTGTTCACGATGTTCTGCTGGTGGCGCAATGTCATCAAGGAAGCGCACGCGGGCGACCATACGCCGGTGGTGCAGCTTCACTTCCGCTATGGCATGATCCTGTTCATCGCCTCTGAAGTGATGTTCTTCGTCGGCTGGTTCTGGGCCTATTTCGATTTCGCGCTGTTTCCCGCCGCAATCAGCTTCGTCAACGGGCAGGTCGAGCATGCGGCCGATGGCGCCGCGGCGATCGCCGCTCAGTGGCCGCCGAAGGGGCTGGAGGTCATCAACGCCTTCGAATTCCCGCTGCTCAACACACTGATCCTGCTGACCAGCGGAACGACGGTCACCTGGGCGCACCATGCGCTGATCCACAATCAGCGCGGCGGCGAAAAGGTCGGCCTGTGGGGCCTGCTCGGCGTCGGCAATCGCGACAGCGTGCTCAAGGGCTTGTGGCTGACGATCGTGCTCGGCCTGATCTTCTCGTCGATCCAGGCCTATGAGTACATTCACGCGCCGTTCCCGTTCAAGGGGCTGAACTATGGCGCGGCCTTCTTCATGGCGACCGGTTTCCACGGCTTCCATGTCATCATCGGCACGATCTTCCTCACCGTGTGCCTTATCCGCGCATACAAGGGCGATTTCACGCCGCGGCAGCATTTCGGCTTCGAGGCGGCGGCCTGGTACTGGCATTTCGTCGACGTGGTGTGGCTGTTCCTGTTCGTCGCCATCTACGTCTGGGGCGGCTGGGGCGCGCCGGTTCACGGTGGGTGATGCTGAGAGCGGTTCGGGACCGGCGGATTCGCCCGCCGGTTCGCGATCCGAGGATAACGGACAAGCGGGCGCGGCGGGAACGATCTCGCCGCGCCCTTTCGATTGTGGGTTCAGGGGGGTCTGTCCGCGTTGCGGCGGCAGGACGTTGTTCGCGGGCTGGGTGAAGTTTGCCGATCGGTGTCGCATATGCTGGTTGGACTATGCCGCGTTCAACGTTGGCGACGGACCGGCGGCGTTCCTGACGCTGATCCTGGGAACGCTTGTCGTGATCGGCGCGGTGGCGCTGGAGCTGACGATCGAGCCGCCGTTGTGGGTTCAGCTTCTGCTATGGACCCCCGTGACGCTTGGTGGCGTGGTGTTCAGCCTGCGCCTGGCCAAGGGCTGGCTGATCGCACTCGAATATCGCAATGCCGCGCATGAGGGGCGATTGAAGCAATGACGCGTTGGCCGGTAATGCCCACGATCCTGGTCGCGCTCGCGGTGGCGGCGATGATCGGGCTTGGCCTGTGGCAGCTCCTGATCCGGCTGCCGGAAAAGGAAGCGCAACTGGCGCAGCTTGCGGCCAACCCCGGCAAGCCTGCGATCGCTTTCCCGCGCTTCCCCGATGACGCGTTGCTGTTTCGTCGTGCGACCGGTTTCTGTCTGTCGGTCGCAAGCATCGAGCGCGCCGGGGCGGGGAATTCCGGCTACCGCCTGATCGCCCATTGTCGCACCGGGGCGGAGGGCCCGGGGATGAAAGTGCAACTTGGCACCACGCGCGATCCCGATGCGAAGGTGCAATGGAGCGGCGGCAAGGTTTCGGGCTGGGTAAGCCACGCGCCGGACGCACGACCGCTGATCGCCGGCCTGTTCGATCATATGCCGCGCGAACTTCTGCTCGTGGCGGATGCGCCGCCTCCGGGCCTTGCGCGGAACACGCGGCCGGATATCACGATCGTGCCCAACAACCACTTCGCCTATGCCGTGCAATGGTTCTTCTTCGCGGCCGTTGCGGGGGTGATCTACGTGCTGGCGGTGCGGCGGAGGATTGCCCGCATGAACGACGCGCGTTAGGCGCGTCGTTCATGCGCTATATTTCCACCCGCGGGGCCGCGCCGGCTCTGGATTTCCGCGACGTCACGCTTGCGGGCCTCGCTGCCGATGGCGGCCTGTATCTCCCGGAACGCTGGCCGACGCTGAGCCGGGACGCGATCGCCGGACTGGCGGGCCTTTCCTATGTCGATACGGCGGTGGCGGTGATGGCGCCGTTCGTGGGAGACAGCCTGACGAACGACGAACTCAAGTCGCTGTGCAGCACGGCTTACGGCAGGTTCGATCATGCCGCCGTCACGCCGCTCGTCCAGCTCGATCATGATCGATGGCTGCTGGAACTGTTCCACGGCCCGACGCTGGCGTTCAAGGATGTCGCGCTCCAATTGCTCGGCCTTCTGTTCGAAAAATTTCTTGCCGGCAGCGATCGCCACCTCACCATCGTGGGCGCGACCTCGGGAGACACCGGCTCCGCCGCGATCGACGCGGTGGCGGGGCGCGCGGGCGTCGATATCTTCATGCTTCATCCGGAAGGCCGGGTGAGCGACGTGCAGCGCCGCCAGATGACCACGGTCGGCGCGCCAAACGTCCACAATATTGCGATTCGCGGCGATTTCGATTCCGCGCAGGCGCTGGTGAAGGCGATGTTCAACGATCCGGGTTTTTCCGGGCGGTTCAGCCTGTCGGCAGTCAATTCGATCAACTGGGCGCGGCTGATGGCGCAGGTGGTCTATTATTTCTACGCCGCCGTACGGCTCGGCGCGCCGGAGCGAGCGATCTCGTTCAGCGTGCCGACCGGCAATTTCGGCGACGTGTTCGCAGGCTATGTCGCCGTGAAGATGGGCTTGCCGGTGGCGAAGCTGATCGTGGCCACCAACGTCAACGACATCCTCGCGCGCGCGCTGGCGAGCGGCGATTATTCGTGCCGCACGGTCGTGCCGACGCCGACACCCTCGATGGACATCCAGGTTTCCTCGAATTTCGAGCGCTTGCTGTTCGATCTCGGCGGGCGGGACGGCAACGCGCTGGCAGAACAGATGCGCGGGTTCGAGGCGACGCGCGCGATGCGGCTGAGCAACGCGCAACAGGAGGGCGCGGCGGCGCTGTTCGCGAGCGAGCGGGTCGATATCGATGACATGTCGCTGGCGATGCGCTGGGCGTTCGAGCGCGCCGGGCAGGTGATCGATCCGCACAGCGCGATCGGCCTCGCCGCGGCGCGCCGCCAAGCCGGGGAGGCGCCGGTAGTGACGCTGGCTACCGCGCATCCGGCGAAATTCCGCGACGCGGTGGAACGCGCGACGGGCGTTCGCCCCACGCTTCCTGCGCGCGTCGGAGACCTGTTCGACCGCGAAGAGCGCTATGTCACGCTCGATGCGACGTTCGAGGCGGTGAGCGGCTATATCGCCGGGCTGGCCTCTCCGCGCAGGTGAGGGCGGCGTGATCCTTGACACTCTCATCGGCGACCCATGGGCGGATTATGGCCTGATCGATTCGGGCCATGGCCGAAAGCTGGAGCGCTATGGCCGCTTTCGGTTCATCCGCCCGGAACCGCAGGCATTGTGGGCGCCGGCAAAGGCGGACTGGCGGGCGCATGGCGAATTCGTGCCCGGCAGCGACGAGGATGGCGGCGGCCAGTGGCACTTCGCCGAGCCGGTGCCGCACGAGGGGTGGCCCTTGTCGTGGCGCGAGGTGCGTTTCACCGCACAGACCACGCCCTTCCGCCACCTCGGCTTCTTTCCCGATATGGCGCCGGTGTGGGGGTGGATGCGCGAGCAGCTCGCCGGCCGAAGCGAGCCGGAATGCCTCAACCTGTTTGGCTATACCGGTGTGGGCACGCTGGCGCTCTCCGCGATCGGCGCGCGGATGGTGCATGTCGATGCCTCGAAGAAATCGGTGGAAGCGGCGCGCGGCAATGCCGTGCTTTCCGGGCTGGCGGACGCGCCGGTGCGCTGGATGATCGACGATGCGGCGAAGTTCGTCGCGCGCGAGGTGCGGCGCGGGCGGCGCTATGACGGCATCCTGCTAGATCCGCCCAAATACGGTCGCGGGCCGACCGGCGAGGTGTGGCGGCTGGAGGAGAACCTGCCCGCGCTGATCGCCGATTGCCGCCGGTTGCTCGATGGCGATTCACGCTATCTTTTCCTGACGGTGTACGCCGTCCGCATGTCCGCGCTGGCGATCGGCGAGATGCTGCGACAGGCGTTCGCGGACCTGCCGGGGAAGGTGGAGGCGGGCGAACTCGGCGTGCGCGAGGAATCGCGCGGGCTGGTGCTGCCGACAGCGATCTGGGCGCGCTGGTCGCGGAGGTGAGGGGCGGGGATTGTTGGGAAGCTGCCATTAGCTAGTCAGCCGTTGTCTGAACCCAAATGCGCGACACACCCCGCTGCTCTGCCCACCTCGTCGCGGCGGCTATCGCCACCTCCAGGCTCACGTCGTTCTCCGCCAGGGATATGTAGAACGCGTCCTCTCCACCCGCTTTCTTGCCATAGCCGGTGCCAAAGAACTGCCCGTCATCGCTTGCCTCAACGACGATCCAAGTCTCTCGCTCGGACAGTAGCGGCATTTGTTCACCGGGAGCCAAATAGATGAGTTCGACCATCGCTCAACTATTCTCACGCCCAAGCAGTGTCGGCAACTGCGCGAAAGCGGTCAAAATTCCCTCAGCCTCACCCCAGAGCGGCCAGCTTCTCCTCCGCGAGCCGGTCCAGCTCCGCGCGCGTCTTGCGCTCGGACGCGGTCTTGAGCTGCCCACACGCGGCATCGATATCGCGCCCGCGCGGCGTGCGGGTGGGCGCGGAGATGCCGGCTTCGAAGATCAGCGTCGAGAACGCCTTGATCCGCTCGGGCGTGGAGCATTCATAGGGCGCGCCGGGCCATGGGTTGAACGGGATAAGGTTCACCTTCGCGGGCAGGCGATAATGGCGGATCAACCGCACCAGTTCGCGCGCGTCATCGTCCGAATCGTTCTTGTCCTTCAGCATCACATATTCGAACGTGATGCGCCGCGCGTTGTTCGCGCCGGGATAGTCGGCGCATGCCTGCAGCAGTTCCTCGATGCCGTATTTGCGGTTCAGCGGCACGATCTCGTCGCGCACCTCCTTGGTGACGGCGTGGAGCGATACGGCGAGGTTTACCCCGATCTCCTCGCCCGCGCGCGCCATCATCGGCACCACGCCCGAGGTGGAGAGCGTGATCCGCCGCTTCGAGAGCGCCAGGCCATCGCCGTCCATGACGAGCTTGAGCGCATCGCGCACGCTGTCGAAATTATACAGCGGCTCGCCCATGCCCATCATCACGATGTTGGTGAGCATCCGCCCCTCGGGCTGGCTCGGCCATTCACCGAGCGAATCGCGCGCGAGCATCACCTGCCCGACGATCTCGGCAGCGGTGAGATTGCGGACGAGGCGCATCGTGCCGGTATGGCAGAAGCGGCAGTTGAGCGTGCAGCCGACCTGGCTGGATACGCACAGCGTGCCCCGATCGGCATCGGGGATGAACACCATTTCGTAATCCTGCCCGTCGTCCGACCGGAGCAGCCATTTGCGCGTGCCGTCGGTGGAGACCTGTGCCTCGATCACCTGCGGCCGACTGATGACGAAGCGCTGGGCGAGCCACGGGCGCAAGGTCTTCGAGATATCGGTCATCAGATCGAAATCGGTGACGCCACGATTGTAGATCCAGTGCCAGAGCTGCTTGGCGCGCAGCTTGGCCTGTTTCGGCTCAAGCTGCGATGTCTCGAGCGCCATGCGCAGATCGTCTTTCGACAACCCGAGCAGGTCGATGCGCCCGTCGCTGCGCGGCGCAAGGGCGCGCGCCACGGGCACGGGATCGATGTGCCCCGGAATGGGCATGAGGGCTGCCGGCGCTGTCTGCATGACCGCGCACATAGGCGAAGTCGCGCGGTTTTTCCAGAAGCAACGATTCAGCGCCCGGCGCAGCCCAGCGCGGCGGCGTCGATCGCGGTGGCGGCGCCGGACAGGCCATAGGTATCGGCGAAGGGGCGACCGCTCGCGGCTATCGTCGACACGCTCATGCTTCGTCCGCCGCGCATCGCGGCGATCACGGCACGATCGGTGGCCGCGTCGGGAGACCAGGCGGCGGAATCGCGCGCGGAAAGATTGAAGCGGCGGTCCCCCACCGCCAGCGTCACGGTCGCGCCGGGGCGGGCCGCGGCGCTCAGGCGGACGAACAGTGCGCCGCGCCGTTCCGTGCCGAAACGACTGACCACGCTGGCGAACGGTCGCCAGCGTGAGGCGGCGCCGGCGCGCATCGGCGCGGCGATCGCGAAGCAGCGCGCGGGTGCGGCATCGCGAAACGCGCCCCAGCTTTGATAGACGCCGATGGTTGCGCGCCCCTCGGCCGCTCCGGCCAGCAACAGGAGCGCGGCCGCGATCATGCCGGGGCGTGGCCCGTGCCGAGATGCGCGACCGATTCGCGCCCACCTTCGATCAGAGTGACGGTCCCCTGCGGATGGCCGGGCAGAACTGGCGAACCGTAACGTCCAACCGGCGTTCCGGTCATCACCCCCCGCATCACGCGGCTGGAGATGCCGTGCATGATGACCAGCCGGTCGCCGGGATCGCGCGCGGTGTCGGCAAGCCATCCGGAAACGCGTCGGGCGATCGAGGGGTAATCCTCGCCGTCCGGTGCGGGGCGCAACAGGCCCTCCGCGTCGATCACCGGCCCGACTTCGCCGATGACGTCGGCGTAATAGCGGCCGCCCCAGCTTCCCATGCCGATCTCGGCCAATCGGGGATCGACGTTCGCCTCGTGCCAGTCGAGCTCGAGATGCTCCGCCACGATCGCCAGCGTCTGCAGCGCTCGGCCCGCGTTCGATGCCCACAGGGTGAGCGGCGGCCGCGGCCCGAGCAGGTCGCGCAGCGCCAGCCCCATTTCCTCCGCCTGCGCGAAGCCGGCGCGGGTGAGCGGGGTGTGGGGCGCATCGCCCTGCAGCCGGCGCGCGGCGTTGAACACGGTTTCGCCATGCCGTGCGATGAAATCACGGCCGAGGCGGGCGGGTGCCGAGGTGGTCATGAGGTGACCTTTGGACCGCTACGGCATGCCCGCGCAACGACTTATTCTTGACGTGGGCGATCGGAGCCGCACCCCGCGATTTCAACCCCCTGTGGCCGAAAAACAACGGATTTCCGCGTTTATCTGAGGTTCATGCAAAGTGCTGCGAGAACGCCCAGATAGGCTCCGCGCCCCCAGTTTCAGGGGACGGTTATCGAATGGAGTTTGTTATGCGTAAGCTCGTTATCGCCACTGCCGCCGCCGCGATGGGCGCCGCCCTCGCCACCCCGGCGCTGGCGCAGAGTCAGGCACCGTTTTCGGGTCCGCGTGTCGAGGTGCTGGCCGGATGGGATCATCTGAACGCCCATGACGGCAACGGCAGCGGGCGTGATGGCCTCACCTATGGCGGCGCGATCGGCTATGACGCGAACCTGGGTGGCAGCACGATCCTCGGCATCGAAGGCGAGATCGACGGTTCGACGACCAAGGCACACTTCTATGACATCGTCAACACCGGCGACGCCGCGCGCCTGAAGGCGGGCCGCGACCTCTATGTCGGTGGTCGCCTCGGCTACGTCGTCTCACCGCGTGCGATGATCTATGCCAAGGCGGGCTACACCAATGCCCGCTTCAACGCGCGCTATTTCGACGGCACCGCGACGACGTTCGAGGACAGCCAGAACCTCGGCGGCTATCGTCTTGGCGCGGGCGTGGAATATAACGTGACGCCGACCGCCTACATCAAGGGCGAGTATCGCTACTCGCATTATGGCCACATCGACGGCGTCGACAATTATGATCCGAACCTCGATCGCCATCAGATCATGGCGGGCGTGGGCATGCGCTTCTGAGCGCAGCTTCGCGATCTGACGAAAAGAAGGGTCGGGGCGCTTGCTCCGGCCCTTTTTCATTGGCTAGGGTGGCGCGCTAACTGCCCCGGCCTTTGCCGCAGGGCTGGGGGATGACAGAATGAAGGCGACGATCGAACGCGCGACGCTCCTCAAGGGGCTTAGCCATGTGCAATCCGTGGTGGAGCGCCGGAATACCATCCCGATCCTGTCCAATGTCCTGATCGAGGCGACGGCGGAGGGGGCGCTGCGGCTGATGGCAACGGATCTCGATCTCCAGATCAACGAAAGCGTGCCGGCGGCGGTGGATCAGCCGGGCGCGACCACGGTTTCCGCGCACACATTGTTCGATATCGCACGCAAGCTGCCGGAGGGGGCGCAGGTGTCGCTTTCCGCCGCCGACGGCCGGATGGCGATCGTGGCCGGGCGGGCGCGCTTCTCGCTCGGCACGCTGCCGCGCGACGATTTTCCGGTGATCGCCGAGGGCGAGCTGCCGACCCAGTTCGAGATGCCCGCCGAGGCGCTGAAGCAGATCATCGACAAGACGCGCTTCGCCATCTCCACCGAGGAGACGCGTTACTATCTCAACGGCATATTCCTGCACGTCGCCGATGAGGGCGCGCAGCCGGTGTTGAAGGCGGCGGCGACCGACGGCCACCGCCTGGCGCGCGTAACCATTCCCCGCCCGGAAGGCGCGGAGGGCATGCCCGACGTGATCGTGCCGCGCAAATGCGTCGCCGAGCTGCGCAAGCTGCTCGATGAGGTCGACGGATCGGTCGGCGTATCGCTGTCCGGCACGAAAATTCGCTTCGATCTCGGCCAGGCGGTGCTCACATCGAAGCTGATCGACGGCACGTTTCCCGATTATTCGCGCGTGATCCCGACCGGCAACGACAAGATCCTCAAGATCGACCCGAAAAGCTTCATGGAAGGTGTCGATCGCGTCTCCACCATCGCCACGGAAAAGACGCGGGCGGTGAAGGTCGGGCTTGATCGCGACAAGGTGACGCTCTCCGTCACCAGCCCGGAGAACGGCACGGCGGCGGAGGAGGTGCCGGGCGAATATGTGTCCGCGCCGTTCGAGATCGGTTTCAACAGCCGCTACCTGCTCGATATCCTGGGGCAGATCGATGGCGACGTCGTGGAAGTCCACCTTGCCGATGCCGCCGCGCCGACGCTGATACGCGAGAATGACAAATCGCCCTCGCTGTATGTGCTGATGCCGATGCGGGTCTGACGGGCAGGGGCGGTGGCGGCGCGTTGCCACCGCGAAGGCGCGCCTCTGGCTATTCGGCGGCCGACGGCAAGGCCCAATCGATCGTTCCCCGCCCGTTGCCGTCAAGGAACGCGTTCGCCTTGCTGAAATGCCCGCTGCCGAACCATCCACTGTGCGCGGAAAGCGGCGAAGGATGCGGCGCCTTCAACACGAGATGGTGCCCGCCCTGCTCCACGCCCCGCACGAACCCCGCCTTCTTCTGGGCGTAGCTGCCCCACAGCATGAACACGATCGGCTCCGGCCGCGCGGCGAGCAGACGGATGATCGCGTCGGTGAACTTTTCCCAGCCGCGGTCGCGGTGCGCGGCGGCCTGCCCGCTCACCACGGTCAGCACGCTGTTGAGCAGCAGCACGCCCTGCCGCGCCCAGCTTTCGAGGAATCCGTGCGCCGGCCGCGCGATGCCGCAATCGGCTTCCAGCTCCTTGTAGATGTTGACGAGGCTCGGCGGCGGACGAACCCCGGGCGGCACGGAAAAGCACAGTCCATGGGCCTGTCCCGGCCCGTGATAGGGGTCTTGCCCCAAGATCACCACCCGCACGTCGGGCAGCGCAGTCAGCACCAGCGCGCGGAACCAGTCGGCGGAATGGGGGAAGATCTGCTTGCCCGCCGCCTTCTCCGCACGGAGAAAGTCACGCAGCGCTGCCATATAATCGCTGGCGAATTCGGCACGCAGCGGCTCCAGCCATGTCGGATGCATCTTCGGCTCGGCCATGTCGCTATCCTCTGAGCCGCAGCCCGATCAGCGGGCGGATGAGCGGAACTGCCCGGCCGCCGAGGTAAAAGGCCCAGCACCCCGTTACCGTCGCGGCGACCAGGATCGCGAATTCGGCCGGGCCGGAAAGACGCAGCGGCAACAGCCAGAACATCACGAGCACGATGATCGTCTGGTGAATGATATAGAAGGGGAATACCGCTTCCGTCAGGATCCTGCGCGCGGGCGTGTCATGGTTCCACCAGCGATCCGCGACACCGAGCAGTGCGGCGATCGCGCCCCATTGCTGCAACGCATGCACCGCGCCATAGGGACGCAGCACCCAGCGGGGCGTCCGCACCGAAGGCGGCCAGGTATATTCGATCGCCAGCACCGTGCCGAATGCCGCCAGCGCGATCACTGCCGCGACCGGCCACAGCCGCCGCAGCGCAGCCATCGCCGCGACCGAGCGGGCCAGCCCGAAGCCGAACAGGAAATCAGGCACGTACATGAAATGCGCCATCGTATCGTCGATCAGCATGTGCGTCTCGCCGACCATCGGGAACCACCATGCGTGAACGGCCAGCGCCCACGCCGTCGGGATCACGATCACGCCCCAGCCGCCGAATACCCGGTCGAACCAGCGTTGCGGCGCATCGCTGCGCACCAGCGCCACCAGCAGCGCGAGCGCAAGCGTATAGACCCACAGATAGCCGATGAACCACAGATGGTTCCATGTCGGCAGCAGGATTCCGCCAAGCTTCCCGAAGCGGAAATAATCGTGCAGCCAGAAATAGGGAAAGCCATGGGCGTATCCCAGCTTGGTCACCAGCTCGACCCACGGCTGCGGCGGCACGATCACCGCGATGCCGAATGCGAGCGGCACGAGCAGCCGCCAGCTGCGATTGGCGATGAACGGCACCAGTCCGGCCGACCGCCGGATCAACGCGCGGCTGGCATAGCCCGAAACGACGAACAGCAGCGGCAGACGCCACGCGTTGGTCGCCATCATCGGCAGCGTCGTCCAGTCCTCGCCGTTGGTGGACTTCACGTGGAAGTTCCACGGCACGAAGACCATGCCGATATGATAGAGGATGAGCAGCCCGAATGCGCCGATCCGCAGCCAGTCCATCCCGTAATGTCGCGCCATCCGATCGGCTGTAAGGCGCAAACCCGGCCATAACAATCGCATACGGCGGCGTGACGCCCGATCGCGCCAGGCCGCCCGGCGGAGCCTCAACGCTTGAAGCGCGGCATCCCCATGAAATCGCGCTTGCCGATCTGAACGCCTTTGGCGCGCAGGATCGCATAGGCGATCGAAGCGTGGAAATAGAAATTAGGCTGCGAAAAACTGAGCAGGAAGGATGCGCCCGTAAACGGCATCGCCGTCTCGCCGAAACGGAATTCGGTGTCGCGATCGCCCAGAGCATCGATCTCGGCCGGGACGAGCGCCTTCAACGTGGCGATCGCCTGCTGCAGCTTGGCGCGCAGCCCCGCAAAATCGGTGGGCCACGCATCCAGGTTGGGCGAATAGCTCCCCGCGCGGACGCCCTCGATTGATCCAAGCGCATGTTCGACGGCAGCCTTCACCTGATAGCCGAACGGCAGCATGTCCGGCGCGAGCCGCGCACCGATCAGATCGGACGGGGCGATCCCCTGTTCGGCGCAGAACGTCTCCGCCTTGACGATCAGGCCCTCCAGCGCGGCGAGAATCTGAATGTTCGACGGAATGGTCGCATCATAAAGGGAAAGCGTCATCGATCCTGCTCCTTTTCGGTAACGTGGCGTTTCACTCCGCGTCCCAAGCCGCTATATCGCGGTGAACCCCGATAGGAAGCTTGTCCATGTCCGTTCGCCCCTGGCGCGATATCCACCGCCGCAAGAGCCGCCAGATCATGGTCGGCAATGTGCCGGTCGGTGGGGATGCCCCCGTCACCGTTCAGACGATGACCAACACCCCGACCAGCGACGCGCGCGCGACGATCGACCAGATCCGCCGCTGCGAGGACGCCGGGGTGGATATCATCCGCGTGAGCTGCCCCGATGTCGAGAGCACCGCCGCCTTCCGGCAGATCGTTCGCGCCGCACGCGTGCCGATCGTCGCCGACATCCATTTTCACTACAAGCGCGCGCTGGAGGCGGCGGATGCCGGCGCGGCGTGCCTGCGCATCAACCCCGGCAACATCGGCTCGGCGGAACGTGTCAATGAAGTGGTCAACGCCGCCAAGGCGAATGGCTGCGCGATCCGTATCGGCGTGAACGCGGGCAGCCTCGAGAAAGACCTGCTGGAAAAATACGGTGAACCTTGCCCGGAGGCGCTGGTCGAAAGCGCGCTCGATCATATCAAGCTGCTCCAGGATCGCGACTTCCACGAGTTCAAGGTTGCGGTGAAGGCATCCGATATCTTTCTCGCGGTCGCCGCCTACCAGCAGCTTGCCGAGGCGGTGGATTGCCCTCTGCATCTGGGCATCACCGAGGCAGGCGGCTTCGTGGGCGGCACGGTCAAATCCGCGATCGGGATCGGCTCGCTCCTTTGGTACGGTATCGGCGACACGATCCGCGTATCGCTCTCGGCTGAGCCGGAAGAAGAAGTGCGCGTCGGCTTCGAGATTCTGAAGAGCCTTGGTATCCGCAACCGGGGCGTGCGCGTGGTGAGTTGTCCGAGTTGCGCGCGGCAGGGGTTCGACGTGATCCGCACCGTGCAGGCGCTGGAGGAGCGGCTCCAGCATATCCGCACGCCGATGTCGCTCTCCGTGCTCGGGTGCGTCGTCAACGGGCCGGGCGAGGCGCGCGAGACCGATATCGGCATCACCGGCGGCGGCAACGGCAAGCACATGGTGTATCTGTCCGGCGTCACCGATCACCATGTGCAGGATGCCGACATGATCGAGCACATCGTCAAGCTGGTCGAAGCCAAGGCGGCCGAAATCGACGCGGCGAACGAAAAGGCGGCGGCGTAACCATTCCCTAAGCGCGGCGCGGTAGGGCATGCCGATGCGCACCGCGATGCTCCTGATGATCGCTGCCGGTACGGTGATCGGCCTCGCGCTGCCCGGCGCGCGGCCCGGCGGCACTGCGCGGGCGAAAGTGGATATCGCGGCAGTCGCCTCGTCCGGCGCTGCGCCCAATTACCAGCGGCCGCGCGAAACGGTGATCCAGCGCGACGACAGCGGCCATTTCTACGCCTTCGCCACTGTCAACAACGAACCGGTCCGCTTCGTGGTCGACACCGGCGCGACAACGGTCGCGCTGACGGCGGAAGATGCGCGGCGTGCGCATGTCAGCGTCGACCCGTCGCAGTTCGTGCCGGTTGGTTATGGCGCGGGCGGCGAAGTGCGTGGACAGCCGGTGACGCTCGATCGGATCGAGCTGGACGGAAAAGCCGTGGGCGCGGTGCGGGCGGTGGTGCTGCCGGACCTGCGGGTATCGCTGCTCGGCCAATCCTATCTGCGCCAGATCGGCAGCGTATCGATCAGCAACAATGAGATGCGCCTCAAGTAGCGCGCTGGCGCACACCCGGCTAAGCGAGATGGATGAATCGGCCGCTTTCCCCCGCGCTGGCCTTCGCCGTCGCGGCGGCGGGGATCGGCCTGTTCTCGATCATGGACGCGTTCATGAAATCGCTGACGCTTGCGCTCGGCGTTTATAACGCGCTGATCTGGCGCACAGGTGCGTCCACCGCGTTCGGGCTGGCGGGCTGGATTGCGGGGGGCGCCCCGCGACCCAGCCGGCGCGGGATGCGTCTGCATATGGTGCGTGGGGCGATAACGGCGGCGATGGCGCTGCTGTTCTTCTGGGGCCTCGCGCGCATTCCGATGGCGCAGGCGATCACGCTGGCATATATTGCGCCGTTGCTGGCGCTGCTGTTCGGCGCCCTGTTCCTGCAGGAGCGGGTCGGGCGGCGGGTGATCGCCGCTTCCGTTGCGGCATTCGCAGGGGTGCTTGTGGTGCTCGCGGGGCAATCGAGCCTCGCGCTGGGCCGGCAGGGGATGGAAGGGACGATCGCGGTGCTGGCCTCGGCGCTGCTCTACGCGGTAAATCTGGTGGTCGCCCGGGTGCAGAGCCAGGCGGCCGGACCATCCGAGATCGCCTTTTTCCAATCCGCGCTCGTCACGCTGTTCCTCGCGCTTGGCGCGCCTTGGCTGCTCGCGGTGCCGGAGGCGGGGCAATGGTGGAAGATCGCCGTCGGCGGGTTGCTGGCGACCAGCTCGCTGTTCCTGCTGGGCTGGGCCTATGCGCATGGCGAGGCGGGCTATCTCGCGACCTCCGAATATACGTCTTTCCTCTATGCCGCGACGCTCGGCTATATCGTGTTCGGGGAGCAGCTTTCGCTCCACACGCTCGCCGGCGCGGCGATCATCGTCGCCGCCTGTCTTTATGGCGCGCGCCGTCGCGATATCGCACAGGCTGCGATAGAGGGTGCGGCATGAGCATTGTCATTCGCCCCGCCACGCCGACAGATTGCGGCATCATCCTGCGCTTCGTACGCGAACTGGCGGAATATGAGCGCGAGCCGGACGCCGTCGAGGCGAGCGAGGAGATGCTCGCCGCCGCGCTTTTTGCCACGCCCCCCGCGGCCGAGGCGCTGATCGCGGAGCAGCGAGGCGAGCCGATCGGTTTTGCCCTGTTCTTCCACAATTTCTCCACCTGGACGGGCAAGCGCGGAATCTACCTCGAGGATCTCTATGTTACGCCGGCCGCGCGCGGATCCGGCGCGGGCAGGGCGTTGCTCGTTCACCTCGCGGGCCTGGCGCTCGATCGCGGCTGCGCGCGGTTCGAATGGTCGGTGCTCGACTGGAACACGCCGGCGATCGATTTCTATCGCTCGATGGGTGCGACCGGCATGGAGGAATGGACCGTCCAGCGCGTCACCGGTGACGCACTCGTCCGCCTGGCGGGACGGGCGTGATGGCGTGGGCATGGCTGATTTTGGGAGGGCTTTTTGAAGTCGGCTTCACCACCTGCCTGCGCAATGCCGATGGCTTCCGCAATCTGCCATGGACGCTCGCTTTTCTGGCCTCCGTCACGCTTTCTATGGGTCTGCTGGAACTTGCCGCGCGCTCGATCCCGATGGGCACCGCCTACGCCGTGTGGACCGGGATCGGCGCGCTCGGCACGGTGGTGGTGGGCGTAACGCTCTACGGTGAGCCGCTGACGGCGATCCGGGGTCTGCTGATCTTCGGGGTGGTCGCCTGTATCGCCGGGCTTAAGGCGACAGCGTGACGATCGATACCGGCCTGATCACCTGGATAGCCGAGGCGCTGGAGCCACTTGGCACGCTTTCTCGCCGGCGGATGATGGGCGGCGTGACGCTCTATCTGGATGGCGCCGTGTTCGCGATTGTCGACCGCGACGACGCGCTATGGTTCAAGGCTGATGCCGCAAGCGACGCCTTCTGGGATGGCGCCGGCTGCGCGCGCTTCGCCTATGAACGGGATGGCACCATCGCGATGATCAACTATCGCCGCGCCCCCGACGAAGTTTACGATGACGCCGAAGCGATGCAGAAATGGGCCGCCCCCGCAATCGCGGCCGGGCGGCGCGCGCCACGCATGCGCAACTAGGGAAACGCCGCCCGCCCCGGTGCGGAACGGGCGGCGCGATCCCCGCTTCTAAAGAAATGCGGTCAGGCCGCCTTGGCCTGCTTGGCGCGCTCGATCGCCTCGACCACGATCTGCCGTGCCTCGGCGGCATCGCCCCAATTGCCGACGCGCACCCACTTTTCGGATTCGAGATCTTTATAGTGGGTGAAGAAATGCTCGATCTGCTGCAGCACGATCGAGGGCAGATCCTGACGCTCGCCGACGTCGGAATAATAAGGGAAGGTCGTGTCGACCGGCACGCAGATCAGCTTCTCGTCACCGCCATGCTCGTCCTCGAGATTGAGCACGCCGATCGGGCGCACGCGCACGACGCAACCGGGAATGAATGGCGAGCGTGCGATGACGAGTGCGTCGAGCGGATCGCCATCGGGCGACAGCGTATGTGGCACGAAGCCGTAGTTCGCCGGATAGCGCATCGGTGTGTGCAGGATCCGATCGACGAACAGCGCGCCGGATTCCTTGTCAAACTCGTATTTCACGGGCTCACCGCCGGTGGGCACCTCGATGACGACGTTGAGTTCCTCGGGTGGGTTCTTGCCCACGGGGATAAGGTCGATGCGCATGGTATCCTTCACTTCGCTCGAACGGAGAGACGCCGGTATCCGCGCGTCAGCGCGGCGCCAGCAGCCTGTCGAGGCCATTCTCTCCGGTGCCGATCTTTTGGAGGCGCGGTAGCGCAGCCCGCCGTGCCAGTCGAGCGATACCGTGCGATATTCTTCGGCATTTCTGATGAGCAGCGCCACCGGGGCTTTCGTATCCTTCGCCGCCGCGATCGCGGCCTTCAACCGTTCGGCTGAATAGCTCTCGCCGTTGATCGCGGTGATCGTGGTGCCGACCTTCAGCCCGGCGGCGAATGCGGGGCTGTCCCACGTAACGCCGCTCACTACGCCACCCTCGCCGATTATCATCCCGCCCGAATAGGTGAGATCGGTAATCTTGCGGGTCTTCTCGCCGTTGCGGAACGATGGCGGCGCGGTATCGGTGTAGATCAGGCGATAGCCATTGCGCTCGAACCCCTCGATCGGCGCGCCGGCGGCGTGCTCGGTTAGCCGCTTGTTCAGATAGGCTTTCCAGTCCCACGGCTGGATCGCATTGAGCGTCTGCGCCACATCGTCGATCGTATAGGTAAGCTCGCCCCAGTCGCCGTCGCGCACCCCGAAAAAGGCGCGCGCGAAATCGTCGATCGATTTCCTGCCGCCCGATTTCTCGCGCAGCAGCGAATCGACATCCATCCAGACGAGCAGGCCCTCGTTGTAATAGTCCTCGCTGCGCTGCCAGCTCGTCCAGCCCTTGGGCTTGCGCTGGGCGATGACGGGATCGTTGGTGGTGTCGACCAGATCGCGCCAGTGCCGCGCGGGCTGCGAATCGTAATTCGCCATGATCGCGGCATACTGATCGAGCGTATCCTGCTTCGAAACCAGGCCCGACCGCGCCTGGAGCACGAAACCCCAGAATTGCGTCTGCCCCTCGTACACCCACAGCAGCGAACCGCGCATCGGCGCGCGGAAATCGGGGGTCCACAGATCGGCGCCACGCCGGAACTTGCCGTTCCAGCTATGCGTGAACTCGTGTGGCAGCAGATTGCGACGGCCCGGTCCCTCCTCCCACTTCGTGAAATAGCCGGGGGTCACGCCGTTTTCGGAGCTGCGATGATGCTCCAGCCCGATCCCGCCGAGCCTGTCGGTGATCGAAAGCAGAAAATCATAATGGTCGTAGTGCTGCGCGCCGAAGGTCTTCACCGCCTGATCGACCAGCCTTTTGTGGGCGTCAATCTGTGCCGGTGTCGCCACCAGTTCCGCCGGATCGTCGGCGAAAACGTTTAATGACACACGATCGCTGAGCGGGATCACGCGGCCATAGCGACCGGCGAGCATCGGCGAATCGACGAGGATTTCGTAATTGGTCTGCTGATAGGCCCAGGTGTTGGCGATGCCTGTCGCCTTGCCGCGCAGCGCGCCCGCCGCCGTCCAGCCCGCCGGCCAGGCAACGTTCATCCGCACGGGGATGCGCCGCGTGAAATACCCCGCCGGGTAGAGGCTCACCTGATTTGGTTGCAGGCTAATCATCGTCGGGGTCACAACGATGCGCCCCTGATCGGCGCGCGTGGCGGAAAGGAACTGAAATTCCACATCGAGCTGCTTCGCGCCAGCCGGCACGTCGATGTGGAACGCGAACACATCGACCGGATCGCGCGTCCACGGCACCTGCTTGCCGTTGGCGCGGATGACGAGGCCGGCGAGCTTCTCGATCTCCCCGCGCGGAGAATGCGCACCTGGCAGCCACTTGGGATAGAGCAACGCCATATGGCCCGCGCTCGCGACGGGGATCGCCTGCTTCACGCGCAGGATGCCGCGCACCGTATCGGTCGCGTCGACATTGATCACCATCGTGCCCGGATAGGCCTCATCGCGTGGTTGAGGAATCGTGTCGGTAAACGGCGTTGGCTGCGGCGCGGAGTTACCTGCGGGAACCTGGGCGGTCGCAGCGATCGGGGCGGTGGACAACAGAAGCACGGCGGCAATGGCACGAAGCATCAAGCAAACTTTCACAACAACACATACACGAACGGTCACGCTAACTGCCTGCGCACGTTCCCGTCCAGCCGCTCAATGCCCGCCGCTGCTGCCCAGCACGTTGATGGTGAACGCCAGCACCCCGATGTTGAACACGAACGCCGCCAGGCACTGGCCGATCGACACGCGCCGCATCCGCCGCGTTGTCATGTCCACGTCAGAGGTTTGGAACGTCATCCCCAGCGTGAAGCTGAAATAGATGAAATCCCAGTAATTCGGCTCGTCGCATTCGGGGAAATCGAGCCCGCCCGAATCCTTGCCGGCGTTGTCGCTATAATAAAGGTGCGCGTAATGCAGCGCATAGACGACGTTGGAGAACAGCCACGCAAGCGCCAGCGTGGCCACGAGCAGCACGATCGAGCGTCCCGACGGCGGCCCCCGCAGCTCGTTGGCCACCACGACCAGAATCACGATCATCACCAGCCCGGTGATGGCGCGCAGCCCGGCGCGATTGGCGTCGTTCGCTTTGGCTCGCGCCCGCACGTCGCTCGTCTCGTCCCCCAGCAGCGGCCACAGCGAGACCAGGAAGAACGCCGCGCCTGCATCGAAGCCGATCATCAGCGCCCGTCCCCAGGCGAAGCCCCAGACCATGCCGGAACCGACACCCACCGCCGCCATGATCGCCATGAAGGCTATAAAACGCAGCGGCGCGACGTGCCGCCCCACCTGCCAGCGTTGAACGCTTTGCGTCATCTGCTCTCCCGTCTCTCTCCCGGCGCGGCAAACCCTAGCGTCGGCGCGCATCCTCGCATAGATAGCCGCGCTTCATCATGGCCCGTATCCAGACCCCAAATCGCGTCCGCGGCACGCAGGACATTTTCGGCGCCGAACAGCGCCGCTTCGCCCATGTGCTCGACAAGTTCGATCGCGTCCGCAGGCTCTATTGCTTCGGTCGCGTCGACCTGCCGGTGTTCGAGGACACGCAGGTTTTCGCCCGCTCGATCGGCGAGACCACCGACGTCGTCTCCAAGGAGATGTACACCTTTCCCGACAAGGGCGGCGATTCGCTGACGCTGCGGCCGGAGTTCACCGCCGGGATCGCACGCGCCTATATCACCGAGGGGTGGCAACAGTTCGCGCCGCTCAAGCTTGCCACCTCCGGCGCGGTGTTCCGCTACGAGCGCCCGCAAAAGGGGCGCTACCGCCAGTTCCACCAGATCGACGCGGAGATTCTCGGCGCGCCGGAGCCGGCGGCGGACGTGGAATTGCTGTGCCTCGCCGACCAGCTGCTCCGCGACCTCGGCATCGCCGACGGCGTGACGCTCCAGCTCAACACGCTCGGCGACGCGGCGACCCGCGATGCGTGGCGCGATGCGCTGGTCGCGCATTTCGGGCTTCATCGCGGCGATTTGAGCGAGGACAGCCTGACGCGGCTCGACAAGAACCCGCTCCGCATCCTCGACAGCAAGGATCCGCGCGACCGCGCAATCGCCGAGGCCGCGCCGGGGATCGACGAGTTCATGACCGCCGAGGCGGGCGTGTTCTTCGAAAGTGTGACCAGCGGGCTGGACGCGGCCGGCGTGAAGTGGACGCGCAACGAGCGACTGGTGCGCGGACTGGATTATTACCGTCACACCGCGTTCGAGTTCGTCACCGACCGGCTCGGCGCGCAGGGCACGGTGCTGGCCGGCGGGCGCTATGACGGGCTGGTGGAGAGCCTCGGCGGCCCGGCGACGGCGGGTGTCGGCTGGGCGGCGGGCGTCGAGCGGCTGGCGATGCTGATCGAGGAGCCGGCGGCGGAGCCGCTCGCGGTCGCAATCGTCGCCGAAGCAAGGGAATTGGAAACGGCATCGTTCGCATTTGTCGCGGCGCTTCGCGCGGCCGGAATATCTTCCGAAATGTTTGCCTCAGGCAGCCCGAAGAAGCGCTACGACAAGGCGCTCAAAGCCAACCCCTCTTACGTCGTTTCCCTTCAGCGCGAGCATGTCGGGCAACGCATTTTGCAGCCCGATGCGGTCGATGCGAACAAGGTGCGATCAATAATCGATCCACTTATACATCGCCTGGGTGAGCTTGCGAACGCATGACCACCATCTCGCTCGAACGCATCCGGCAGATCGAGGCGCGGCGGGATGAACTCGCGGCGATGATGGCGACCGGCGATCTTTCCGGCGAACGCTTCGTCGCGGTATCGAAGGAATATGCCGAGCTTGAGCCGGTCGCGGTTGCGGCGGCGGAGGTGCGGCGGCTGCGGCAGGAGGCGGAAAGCCTCTCGTTCATGACCGAGGACGCCGATGCCGAGCTGCGCTCGATGGCCGAGGACGAACTGCGAGAGAACAAGGCGGCGCTCGAACAGGCGGACCGCAGGCTCGCGCTCGCGCTCCTCCCGCGCGACGCCGCCGACGAGCGTTCCGCGATGCTGGAGGTGCGCGCCGGCACCGGCGGTGATGAGGCGGCGCTGTTCGCGGGCGATCTGTTCCGCATGTACCAGCGCTATGCGGAGACGCAGGGCTGGCGGGTCGAGCTGATCTCTGCGTCAGAAAGCGAGGTCGGCGGGTTCAAGGAAGTCGTCGCTTCCGTCACGGGGCAGGGCGTGTTCGCCAAGCTCAAATTCGAAAGCGGCGTCCACCGCGTTCAGCGCGTGCCCGTCACCGAAAGCGGCGGCCGCATCCACACCTCGGCCGCCACCGTCGCGGTGCTGCCCGAGGCGGAAGAGGTGGACGTGCAGATCGACGACAAGGATCTGCGCATCGATATCTATCGCTCGTCGGGCCCCGGCGGCCAGTCGGTCAACACGACCGATTCGGCGGTGCGCATCGTCCATATTCCCACCGGGCTGACGGTAATCCAGCAGGACGAGAAATCGCAGCACAAGAACAAGGCCAAGGCGCTCAAGGTGTTGCGCACGCGATTGTATGAGCTTGAACGCGAACGGCTTCATGCCGAGCGGGCGGGCGCGCGCAAATCGATGGTCGGGTCCGGCGATCGCTCCGAGCGTATCCGCACCTATAATTTCCCGCAGGGCCGTGTGACCGATCATCGCATCAACCTGACGCTGCATCGCCTGCCCGAAATCCTAGCGGGCGAGATGGGTGAGCTGGTCGGCGCACTGATCGCGGAAGATGAGGCGGAGCGGCTGGCGACGCTCGACGCTGCCTGAGGTGTCACGCTCGCCGGCCAGCGGCGCGCTCGCGGTGGCGGCCGCACGCTTCGCCTTCTCCGCCACCGCGCGTCTTGATGCCGAGCTGCTGCTTGCCCATGCGCTGGGGATCACGCGCGAACGGCTGCTGCTGACGCTGGCCGACTGGCCCGTCCCGCCAGCCTTTGCCGACCTAGTGGAACGGCGCGCACGGCACGAGCCGATCGCCTATATCACCCGAACGCGCGCGTTCTGGACGATCGAGCTTGACGTCGCGCCGGGCGTGCTCATCCCGCGTGCCGACAGCGAGACGCTGATCGAGGCGGCGGTGGCGCATTTCGCCGGCACCCCCGGGCCGCGACGGGTGCTCGATCTCGGCACCGGCTCCGGCGCGCTGCTGCTCGCCGCGCTCGATCAGTGGCCGGACGCCAGCGGCATCGGGCTGGATGCGTCACCCGCTGCGCTCGCCATCGCCCGCGCGAATGCCGCCCGTGTCGCGCCGGGCCGCGCGTGCATTGCGGAGGGCGGATGGAACGGGACGGGCGAGCCGTTTGACCTGATCCTGTGCAACCCGCCCTATATCGCCACGGATACGCCGCTGCCACGCGAGGTCGCGGCCTTCGAGCCGGCGTCCGCACTGTTTGCTGGTGAGGACGGTCTCGACGATTATCGCCTCATCGCGCCGTACCTCGCAGGCCAGATCGCGACCGGCGGCGTCGCCTGTATCGAGATCGGGCATGACCAGGCCGAAAGCGCCGCGCCGCTATTCCGCGACGCCGGGTTGCGGGTCGCGCTGCGCCGCGATCTGGCCGGTCACGACCGTTGCCTTGTCATCACGCCTTGAAACCGGCGAATGCGCAACCAACATTTTGCTTTGAGAAAGCCCCGCGAACGGCTAAGAGGCCAGCAGGGGCGCACCAGATCAACTCAAGTAGTTGAAATTGGGGAAGTTGCCCATCCCTCGTCATAAGCCGCTGCAGTCCGGTGGCCCGTGGCAGGCCCAGGCCCGCGATTTGTTCGCGCCGGCATGGGCCGGGGGAGGTTGCACCGTGAAGTCCGGGATGGGTGCGTTCGGAAATGGGTCCGGTTTGGGTTCGAGGACGAGGACAGTAATTTGATCAACAATCGTCAGAATGGTCGCCGGCGGGGTCGCGGTGGCGGGCAGCGTACGCCCGGTGGCGGCGGGCATGGTCAGCGGGACGGCGGCAACCGGATCGACAGCCGCGCGCGTGGCAATGCAGCGCAGCTTCTAGAGAAATACAAGAACATGGCGCGTGACGCGCAGCTCTCTGGCGATCGCGTCAACACCGAATATTATCTTCAGTTCGCCGATCACTATTTTCGCGTTCTGGCGGATCAGCGCGGTCGTTTCGAGGAGCAGAACCGCGATCGTCGCGGGCGCGACGATTTCGATATCGACGAGGATTTCGGGGACGAGGGCGATTTCCGCGGCGACGAGCAGCAACAGCAGCAGCAGCACCATCAGCAGCAGCGCGCCGAGGAAGGGCGCCGCGATGATGCGCGTCGGGAGGACAGCCGCCGTGGCGAGGGTCGCCGCGACGAGCGCAATGGCCGCGATCGTGGCTTTAACCGTAACGAGGAAGCGCTGCGCGCTGACGCGGAAAGCGCGCCCGAGGGAACCGAGCCGGCTCCCGTTGTCGCCGAGCAGCGTGGTGATGCCGAGGTCGAGGCTCCACGCCCCCGCCGTGGCCGCCCGCGCCGCGTGACGAGCGAAAGCGAAGGTGCGCAGGCGATCGAGGCCGATCGTTTGCCGCCGTCGCTCGGCGTCGCCCCGGCCGAGGGTGTTATCGCCAGCGAGGGCGAGCCGGTGGAGGCGCCAAAGCCGCGTGCCCGTCGTCGGCGCACCGCGGATGTGGAAGCGAACGCAGGCTGAACCAAGACTGCAGGTAAAGGATCAGCCGGCGCTCCCAGGGAGACGCCGGCTTTTTCTTTTCGAGCCGGTTTCCGCGAAATTCAGTCGCTGTGCGGATGATGGTCATCGATCGACTCGTCGTGGCCGGTCCCGGAGCTGAGGAAGGTCAGCCCCATCAACGCCCCCGCCATCAGGACGGTGCCGACCACGCCGCCGATCGTCGCGAGCGTCGCCACCCAGCCGAGCGGGCCGTAGATCCGGCCCAGCGCCCACACTGACATGAGTGCGCTGGCCACCCCAACCACGCCGACCCATCCCAGAATCCGCCGGAAGCGCCGCCAGGCGAAGCGCGCATATTCGGGATCGGAAAGGCCGCTGTGATGGTCGTTCATCCTTTGCCATTAGCCGGGAAAAGTGAGACGCTGCTACCCCAATCAGAAACGGAGAGGGACGATGACGATCGCGGCGATCCTGGGCAACAAGGGGCGGGATGTGGTCCATGTCAGCCCCACGCAAACGGTGGCGGAGGCGATCGCCCTGCTTGCTAAGCATCGTATCGGCGCCGTGCCGGTGATCGATGGTGGCAAGGTGGTCGGCGTGTTTTCCGAGCGAGACGTGATCCACGGGCTGAGCGCTGGCGACACCGCGACGCTTCATCGGCCCGTCGCGGAAACCATGACAGCTCCGGCGCTCACCGTCACCCCGTCCGAGCCGGTGCTCGCCGCGCTCTCGCTAATGACGCGGCGGCGGATCCGCCATCTGCCGGTGATCGAGGATGGCCGTGTCATCGGCATCGTTTCGATCGGCGATCTGGTGAAACACCGGATCGAGAAGATCGAGGCCGATGCGGCGGCGATGCGCGACTATATCCAGCAGGCGTAGGTCTGTCGCGCGCGGCGCGGCCTACATCTCCGCCAACCGACGCAGAAGATTGTGGTAAACCCCGGTGAGGTGGATCACTTCGGCATCTGCTTGCCCGCGCTCGTGCCCCAACGTCTGAACGGATTGATCCAGCTCGAACAGGATCCGTCTGGCACCTTCGTCGCGAACCATTGACTGGATCCAGAAGAATGATGCGACGCGCACGCCACGCGTCACTGGCGTTACGCGGTGCAGACTGGATGCGGGATAAAGCACCATATGCCCCGCGGGCAATTTCACGCGCTGTTCGCCGAACTGTCCATCGATTACCAGCTCGCCGCCATCATAACTGTCCGCGTCGGAAAGAAACAACGTGGCGGAAAGGTCGCTGCGGATGCGAAAATCGCTGCCGCGCCGGATGCGTATCGCATTGTCGACATGCAGGCCGAATGCGTCCCCGCCTTCGTAGCGGTTGAACAGCGGCGGAAACACCCTGAGCGGCAGCGCGGCCGCGACGAACAACGGCGAATTGCCGAGCGCATCAAGCACCAGACTGCCCGCCTCGCGTGCTGCGGCACTGTCCTCCGGCAACTGCCGGTTGCGTTTGGCCAGCGCAGATTGCGGGCCGGAGGTGGCGTTGCCATCGCTCCATTCGGCCGCATCGATCAGCGCGCGCAGCCGCGTCACCGCCGCTGGATCGAGCACGTCGGGGATCGCGATCAGCATCCTGCACCTTCTTTCAGCGCCGCGATACCGCGGTCGGCGAAACCGGGTATCTCACTATCGGCAAGCCACGCCAGCGCCTGGCTGACAAAGCGCGCATTGCCGAGTTCACCCGCCCGTTTGAGCCAAAGCAGCGCGTCGCCCACGCGACCGGCGTTGCCCAGCATCCGAGCGTGGTTGAAGCAGCCGCGGAAATCGCCGCCTTCTGCCGCCCGCGCGTAGCAATCCGCCGCCTTGCCCATGTCGCGCGGTCCGGCCCAGCCATCCTCGGCAAAGCTGCCGACATGGTTGATCGCCTTGGCGTAACCCGTCGCGGCCGCGCGCTCGAACAGGGCCAGCGCCGCAGCCTTGTCCTCCGGCACGCCATCGCCCAGCGCCAGCGCCGTCCCGTAATTATACTGCGCCTCGGGCAATCCCCGGGCGGCGGCGACGCGGAAGCATTCCGCCGCCCGGGTCTTGTCCACCGCCACGCCCCAGCCAAGATCGTAACAGCGGCCTACCATGTTGAGCGCCATCGCGTGATGCTGCCGCGCGGCGCGCTCGAACCACCCGAATGCGGCCGACGCGTCCTGCGCAACGCCGTTGCCGTCGAGCAGCAACTGGCCCAGCAGCGCCTGCGCTTCCGCGATGCCGGCGTCGGCGATTTCGCGCAGGAACGCCGCCCGCTGTTCCGGGGGGCCGGAAAGGCGGGCGGCTGTTTGCTCGCGCGTCAGATCGGGTGCTTCGGCCACCCGGTCAGTAACGCACCGATAGAGTGGCGAACGCCGACCGCCCGGGCGCTATCGTCGCATAATGCGAGGCAAACGCCTGGGTGAAATAGGTCTTGTCGGTCAGATTCTGCACGTTGACGCTGAGATTCACCTTGTCGGTTATGTCATATCCCAGTCGCGCGTCGAACCGCGTGTAGGCGGGGATGGTACGCGCGATCACCTTGGTGGCCGGGGTGATCGTTACATTGCCGGCCGCGTCCTGCGTGGCGATCCGGTTATCGGCGTAGCCGCCGAAGACGCGGCTGACATAGAAGGCGCCGCCGCCGATCTGGAGCCGCTCGAACAGCGTCACATTGGTCCAGAGCGACACGCTGTCGCGCGCGGTTTGCGGTGCCTGTCGCCCGTTGTTGACGGACGGCACGAGCACCGTCCGGGCCGCCTGGGGGCCCACGGCCGCCGCGGTAAGCGCGGAGAAACCGCCATCGATGATCTTCGGGTCAAGATGAGTGTAGCCGCCGAAGATCGTCCAGCCCGGCAGGATGGTGCCATTGACGCTCAGCTCGATGCCGCGAATGCGTCGTTTGCCGATGAACTGTACGGTGTTGTTGTCGCCCGTGACGCGGGCATTGTCCGTGTCCGTCTGAAACGCGGCGACCGCCAGGCTCAGGCGGCCGTCCAGCACGTCCGCCTTGGCGCCCACCTCATAGGATCTGGTCTTTTCCGGCTTGAGTGCCGCGAGGACATTCGCCGTGGCCGTCGTGGTCGGCAGCGCATTGCCTTCCGATCCTTCCCCCAGCAGACTGTTCGGCGGTGTCGCGGCGGTGGCATAGCTGGCGTAGATGCTGGTGTTTCTCGTGGGCTTGAGCACCAGCCCGGCCTGCCAGTTGAACAATTCGTCGGTGCGCTCGAACTCGATCACGCGCGTCGCCGCGATTGGCTGGCCGGGGCGGATACGGGAGTGGAAACGATCGTAACGCAGGCCGACGTTGAGGATCAGCGGGTCGGCAAGCTGGATCGAATCGAAGCCGTAGATGCCGATCGTATTGGCGTCGTTCTGCGTCTCCGCGATCGGCAATGTGCGCGAGATCGCCGCCGGTGTGGTCGATGTGTCGCTGGCGTAGTTCACCCACGGATCGTTCGGGTTCGGGCTGAACAGGCTCGTGCAATTGTATCGTGCCACCGCCGTGGCGTCGCAGCGTGGCGATATCGTCGAGCCGTTCGAGAATATTTCGTTGCCCGATCCGTTGACCAGTCCGCGCGTCACGTAGCTGCCGCGCCGTGCCTTCTCCCACGCCAGCTCTGCGCCGATCGCGAAACTGTGCTTGAGGGCGCCGGTTTCGAACTTGCCGAAAAGGTCGGTCTGGTTGACCACCGAATTCGCATAACCGTAGCGCGAGTTGGCGCGACGCCACACCTGCCCACTGTTATAAACATTCCCCTGCGAGTCATCCGGCTGGGTGTAGATGTACGCCTGCGAGTTGTGCGTGAAGCGCGATGTGTTGCGCAGCGTGATGCCGCCGAAATCATGCTCGGCGCGGATCGTCGCCTGATCGATGCTGGTGTCGCGGAAGTCGCGGTCCTTCAGCCCGTAGAATGTCGCGCGGCCGACGGTGCCAGTCTGGCCGGAGGCGGTGGTGACGCGGCCGATCGCCGGCTCCGAATAGGAATAGCCAAGGTTGGGCGTGTTCCCGATCGTGTAGAGATACGGAATGCCCGCATCGGGCAGTTCCTCGCTCTCCATGTGATAATAGCCGACGGTGAGGCGCGTCGGGGAATCGATGCCGATCGTGATCGAGGGCGCGACACCCCAGCGCCGTTGCCAGATGGCATCGCGGCCGGCGACATCCTGATCGTGGAACACACCCTCAACGCGCACCGCGATCTGATCGGTCACGCGCTGGTTCACGTCGGCGGTGAAGCGCTTGTAATCGGCAGTGCCATAGCTCGCCGCGGCTGCCACGAAGCTTTCCTTCTGCGGCGTCTTGGAGATGATGTTGATCGTGCCGCCCGCGTTCCCGCGACCGCCGAGCGTGGTGTCCGATCCGCGCACGATCTGGATCGAATCAACCGCGAACACCTCCCGGCTTTGCGCGGCGAAATCACGCACGCCATCGACATAGGTCGAGCCCTGGCTGTCGAAGCCGCGGATGAACGGCCGGTCGCCGATCGGGTTGCCGCCCTCCGCCGCGCCGAAGGTGATGCCGGGCACGGTGCGGAGCGCATCGGCCAGCGTTGCTGATCCGGTCTGCTGGATCGTCTCGGCCGGCAGCACGACTATCGAGCGTGGCGTATCGACCGGCGGGGCGACGAACTTCGGATTGGCGTCGCGGCGTTCGCGCTCGCCGGTGACGACCACATCGGTGTGATGGACGCTCGCGCCGTCCCCTTCAGCCTCCGGCGCGTCGGCGCTGTTGGCGAGTGTGGCCGCATGGGCCGGCAACGGCGCGCTGGCGATGAAACCGACGCATGAGAGCGCGAGAAACGAAACAGATTTGTTAGCCACGGTCTTCCCCTTCGGAGAAACCGCTATTGCGACTAGTTCGCATAGTCAATGCTATTGCGAAATATTCTCACTATTGTCGCAAGCTGTCCCGAACAGCCATGTGCGCACGGCACTCGCAAGATTGGGCGGATCGGCCTGCGCAATGCGCAACGCATCGATCTGGGCCACCAGCGCGCTCAGCGGCAGGGCACGCGCTGCCGCCGCCGCCTCAAGCGCGCGCCAGAACGGTGGTTCGAGACTGACAGACGTTTGATGCCCGGCAATGGTGATCGAGCGCTTGACCGGACCAACGAAGCCGCCGGGGGGCGGGGCGATCACGGCGTATCGAACAGCGCGGCGAGCTGCTCGATGATCGTGCCGCCGAGCTGGTCGACATCCATGATCGTCACGGCGCGGCTGTAATAACGGGTCACGTCATGGCCGATGCCGATCGCCACTAGCTCGACCGATGACTTCTTCTCTATCCAGTCGATCACCTGCCGAAGATGCCGCTCGAGATAGGAACCGGAATTGACGCTGAGGGTCGAATCATCCACGGGCGCGCCGTCCGATATCACCATCAGGATGCGCCGTTCCTCCGGTCGCGCGATCAGGCGCGCATGCGCCCACATCAGCGCCTCGCCGTCGATATTCTCCTTCAGCAGCCCCTCGCGCATCATCAGCCCGAGCGAGGTGCGCGCGCGCCGCCACGGCTCGTCCGCCTTCTTGTAGACGATATGCCGGATATCGTTGAGCCGCCCCGGCTGCGGCGGTCGCCCGGCGGCGAGCCACGTCTCGCGACTTTGCCCGCCCTTCCAGGCACGCGTCGTAAAGCCCAGTATCTCGGTCTTCACCCCGCATCGTTCGAGCGTGCGCGCGAGAATATCGGCGGAGATCGCGGCGATCGAGATCGGCCGGCCGCGCATCGATCCGGAATTGTCGATCAGCAGCGTAACCACCGTATCGCGGAATTCGGTGTCGCGCTCGATCTTGTATGAAAGCGACATGTCCGGGCTGACCACCACGCGCGCCAGCCGGGCGGCATCGAGCAGCCCTTCCTCCTGGTCGAAGTCCCACGAGCGGCTCTGCTGCGCCATCAGCCGGCGCTGGAGCCGGTTGGCGAGCTTAGACACGACCGATTGCAGATGGACAAGCTGCTGGTCGAGATAGGAGCGCAGCCGCACCAGTTCGTCAGCATCGCAAAGATCGGTTGCGGCGATCACCTCGTCGAAATCGGTGCTCCACACCCGATAATCGAATTGCGGGGAGAGATCGGCAAACGGCCGGTTGGGGCGCACCGGCTGCATCCCATCCTCACCGTCATCGCCCGGCTCGCCGTCCATGTCCTGAACGTCGTCGCCCATTTCCTGGCCTTCGCCGTCCTCATTCTCGGCATCGCGCTGCTCGCCGCGCGCTTCGACCTGCGCTTCGCCCTGGCCGCTCTCGCCTTCCTCGTCCTCGCCGTCGTCGCCTTGCTCGTCGTCGGTGCCGTCTTCTTCCGATTCGCCGTCTTCAGTATCCTCGGGCAGCTCGTCGCCCTGGACGAGTTCGAGGTCTTCGAGCAATTTGCGCACGATTGCCTGAAACGCCCGTTGATCGTCCAGCGCGAGCGCGAGCGAATCGAGATCTGTTCCAGCCTTTTCGTCGATCCAGTCGCGCACGAGCGCGAGGCCGGGCGCCGCAATTGCGGGCGATTCGCGCCCGCTGAGTTTCTCGCGCACCAGCAGGCCGAGTGCGGTGGACAGCGGCACTTCCTCTCGCGTGCGCGCGCGGGTGATCGGATCGGCGCGCAGCCGCACATCGAGCGCGACCGCAAGATTGTCGGCGATCCCGGCATATCCGCGGCTGCCTAGCGCCTCGACCCGCGCCGTCTCGATCGCGTCGAACACCCCGCGCGCCACCGCCTCGTGCGGCGCGGCGCGCAGATGCAGCGCCGCGTCGTGATGCTTCAGGCGCAGCGCGAAGCCATCCGCGAAGCCGCGCGCTTCGGCCACCTGATCGGCGGGGAGAGCACGGGCCGGCATCGGCACCTTCAGGTGCTTGCCCGATTGTGTTGGCGCGTCGGCGGTGAAGGCGAGTTCGATTTCGGGTTCGTCCGCCAGCGCCCGCGCGGTACCGCCGAGCACTTCCTTGAACCGGTCGAGCGGCGTCTGCTGCGTCATCGCTCGTCTTTGTGGCGACAAAGGGCCGGCGCGCAACCCCAAAAGGCCAGCAATCCTCAAACGCCTCGGGCCGCCGCCGGACCGTGGCCCTATGCGTTGGCCCGCACGCGGTGCCGTTTTGGGACGATTAAGCCTGATTCAGGCCGAAACCGGCGTTCAATAACAGGATACGCGCGTTGCGACTCGTTAATGAAGCGTTTATGAACAGCAAAAATAAAAGGTCGCCCTCGATTCGCTAGATCAACATCTCAAAACAGAGGACCACGATAATGAAACTGGGAATGAAAATCCTGCTGGCGTTATGCTCGACAGCGCTCGCCACGCCGGCCCTTGCCGGCAATATTCTCATCATCAACGGTTCAAGCGGAACCTCCGAAACCGGCACCACTGCCTCGATCACCCAGCAGATTTCTCAGCTGCAGACGGCTGTCGGCAATACGGTGACGGTGTCCGATCTCGTCCCTGTCTCGCTGTCCGGCTATGCGCAGGTGTGGGATCTGCGCTTTTCGAACAATCTGGCGCTGACCTCCGCGGATCAGGCTGAATATCTCTCCTATCTGCAAGGTGGGGGCGGCATGTTCGTCATGGGCGAGAATTCCTACTTCATGACGCGCAATGACTCGGTGCTGGCGCTGATAGCGGCTGCTGGCGGCGGCTCGATCGGCTTCACGACGCCGGGCGATGGCCAGACCGTGGTTTCGCCCTTTACCGGCCCGGATCCCGTCAGCTCCATTCAATATTCGGCTGCTGGCGGCTTTGACGGCAAGGGCACCGGGCAGTGGATCACGTCCAATGCGGCCGGCACAGCCGGATCGGGCATCGCTTTTGGCGTGGGCACGCTGGCAAATGCGCAAAAGGGCGCGCTGACGACGATCTTCGACGTCAATTTCATGCAAACCACTGCGAACGCGGAGTCGCAGGCGCTGACCCGTAACCTGATCGGCTATGTGGGCAATCAGGTTAATCCGTCCGTGCCGGAGCCTGCTACCTGGGCCATGATGATCATGGGCTTTGGCGCAGTCGGCGCGACGATGCGTCGCAAGCGCGTCAACACGAGCGTGCGTTTCGCCTGACCGGTCCAGTTAGCGCGAAGAACGAAGGGGCGGTGCCATGCGCACCGCCCCTTCTTTTATCAGCCGGGATGCGCGTGCGCGCCGGTCAGGCCTTGCCCACCACGCTTTCGGGCAGGTCCTTGCCGAACACGCGCTGATAATATTCCGCCACCAGCGGCCGTTCCGCCTCGTCGCACTTGTTCAGGAACGACAGCCGGAACGCGAAGCCGACATCGCCGAAGATCAGCGTGTTCTGCGCCCAGGTGATGACGGTGCGCGGGCTCATCACCGTCGAGATATCGCCGTTGATGAAGCCCTTGCGCGTCAGATCCGCGACGCGGACCATGTTCTCGACCAGCTTCTTGCCCTCTGGCTTGTCATATTCACCTGATTTGGCGAGCACGATCTGCGCCTCGGTCGCGGCGGGCAGATAGTTCAGCGTGACCACGATGTTCCAGCGATCCATCTGCCCCTGATTGATCTGCTGGGTGCCGTGATAGAGGCCGCTGGTATCGCCGAGCCCCACGGTATTGGCGGTGGCGAACAGGCGGAACCACGCATTTGGCCGGATCACGCGGTTCTGGTCGAGCAGCGTCAGCTTGCCCTCGGTTTCCAGCACGCGCTGGATCACGAACATCACGTCCGGGCGGCCGGCGTCATATTCGTCGAACACCAGCGCGGTCGGCGTCTGTAGCGCCCACGGCAACAGCCCCTCGCGGAATTCCGTCACCTGCTGGCCGTCGCGAAGCACGATCGCATCGCGACCGACCAGATCGATGCGGCTGATGTGCGCGTCCAGATTGATGCGGATGCACGGCCATTTCAGTCGCGCGGCGACCTGCTCGATATGGCTGGACTTGCCGGTGCCATGATAGCCTTGCACCATCACGCGCCGATTGTGCGCGAACCCCGCCACGATCGCCAGCGTCGTATCGGGATCGAAGACATAGGCGGGGTCGAGATCCGGCACCCGCTCATCCGCCTCGCTGAAGGCGGGGCATTGCATGTCGCTGTCGATGCCGAACAGATCGCGGACGCTGGCCATCTTGTCGGGAGCGTCGAGGATCGTCGTCTCGCGGCTGTCTGGCTGGGTGTTCGGAATATCGGTCATGCGCGCCTCGCGAAGTAACACACATGCCTTAGTCGCGGGCGTGGCGCTTATTCAACCTTTGCCTTGGGCGGCAACGCGAAGAGATCGATAAAAGCGCGCGCTTTAGCGCGATCCCCGGTGAAGATCAGCGCGCCTTCCGCTTCCGCCTCCTCGATCGGCCACTTGCCATAGACGATATTGGCCATCAGCCGCGCCGTGGTGGCGAAATGCGCGTCGCTCGCCGCCTCGCCGCGCGCGATCGGGAGATCGCCACCGGCGAGTCGCGCGATGAACGATTCGGCGCCGAAGGTGAAGCCGATCGTCATGGCGGGCAGCGCCAGCGCCTTTTTCACATCGATCATCGCGCGCAGCGACGACATCATTGATGCCGGCGACAGCGGCAGCGTCGGATCGTGATCGGGCGATCGTGCCGCCCAGGCGCCAAGCACCTTGATCGCCGCCTCCGCCTCATATCCCCATTCGGTGAGCTCATAGACCTGCACGTTCACCGGTGGCGCCAACCGGCGCCGCTTCAGCACATGGCTGCTCTCCAGCCCCTCCAGCCGCTGCGTCAGGACGTTGGCGCTGATCCCTGACAGCGCCGCTTTAAGCTCACCGAACCGGCGCGGCCCGAATATCAGTTCGCGCACGATCAGCAGCGCCCAGCGTTCCCCGATCAGTTCCATCGCCAGCGCGGTTCCGCAGGCATCGTCATACCAACGCTTCGTCGCGGCGCGACCTCTATCAGTCACTTTTTCTAACTTCATGGTTGTTTTTTATAACTATCGCGCGCAACAGTCTCAAGCATCGATTCGGGAGAGGAATGGTTTGCCATGACAAAGATGATCTTCGTCAATCTGCCGGTTGCCAATGTCGCGGAATCGACCGCCTTCTACGAGGCGATCGGCATGCGGAAGAACGAGATGTTCTCGAACGAGCATGCTTCGTCGATGGAATGGTCCGACACGATCGTGTTCATGCTGCTCGATCACGGCTTCTATTCCACCTTCACCACCAAGACGATCATCGATGCCAAAACGCAGAGCGGCGCGCTGATCGCCTTGTCGCTCGACAGTCGGGCGCAGGTCGATGCGCTCGCCGAGGCCGCGCTCGCCGCCGGCGGGCGTGAGGCACGGGAAAAGCAGGATCTCGGCTTCATGTATGCGCGCCCGATCGAGGATCTCGACGGCCACACCTTCGAGCCGATGTACATGGACATGGCGGCTTTCGAGCAGGCGACGCACGCGAACGCCTGAGGCGAGGGCACAACTGCAGGGGGCGAGGACATGGCTGGGATACCACAGATCATCACCTTCGGCTGGGTGCCGGAGTTCGCGCGCGGCTTCGTCCGCGATATTCGCCCGCGCTGGGCGTGCGAGGAGGTGGGCCAGCCGTATGAGGCGGTGTTGATCGCCGACGCCAAATCGCCCGAGCATCGGCGGCTCCAGCCGTTCGGGCAGGTGCCTGCCTATCGCGATGGCGCGCTGGAGATGTTCGAATCCGGTGCGATCGTGCTGCACATCTGCGAGAAGGCCGGGAAGCTGGTCCCCACCGATCCGGTAGCCCGTGCGCGCGCGATCCAATGGCTTACCGCGGCGCTCAATTCCGTCGAACCATGGGTGATGGCGCTTGCGGTCAACGATCTGTTCGAGGCCGACCAGCCGTGGTCGGAGATGCGCCACGGCAAGGTCGTCGCCGATCTCGATGGCCGGTTGCGCGATCTGGAAGAAGCGCTTGGCGACCGGCGGTGGCTTGAGGGGGACGTCTTCACCGTTGGCGACCTGATGATGGTTTCGGTGCTGGGCGGCCTGCGCAACACCGCCACGCTCGAGCGCTTCCCGCGCCTTGCGTCTTACGTCGCGCGCGGCGAGGCGCGACCAGCGCACCGCAAGGCGATAGCCGATCATTTCGCCACATTCGATCGCCCCGCGGCGGCCTGAGGAGCGCCGACCGGTCTATGAGGTCGTGGCGCCGACACTCGCCTGAACCGACATTTCGAGAGGATAGCGACAATGAGCAATGCCGATGGCACACCCGTCTGGTTTGAACTGACCACCCCGGATCAGGATGGATCGCAGGAGTTCTACGCCGCTGTCGCGGGCTGGACGATCGCCGCGTCCCCGCTGGCCGAACATGGCGGCTATCGCCTGGCGACCGCGCCAGATGGCGAGCAGGTCGCCGGTATGATGACACCGCCGCCGGGCACGGAAGGAATGCCCGGCTGGGCGCTCTATCTAGGCACCGGCGATGTCGATGCGGCGGCGGCGCGGGTGAAGGAGCTGGGCGGCGCCGTGCATTTCGGCCCGATGGATATACCGCACGTGGGCCGCTTCGCCGTCGTCGCCGATCCGCAGGGCGTTGCGTTCAGTCTGATGACCGGCTCCAGCCCGGAGGAATCGCGCGCGTTCGCCCGCGCGCCCGGGGGCATTGGCCATGGCGTGTGGATCGAACTGGCCACGCCTGATCCCGATGGTGCATTCGCCTTTTACGGCAAGCTCTTCGGCTGGGAGAAGGCGGGCGCGATGCCGATGGGCGATATGGGCGACTATGCCTTCATCGGCAAAGGCGATGATTTCCGCCCCGGCGCGGTGATGTCGAGCAGCGGAAGCGGCGCTCCCGCGCGGTGGACTTGGTATGTCCATGTCCCCGCTATCGATGCCGCGATCGCCGCCGCAACGGCTCGCGGTGGCGCATTGCTGCAAGGCCCGGACCCGATACCCGGCGGTGATTTTTCGGCCAAGATCACGGATTCGCATGGCTTTGAGATCGGCCTTGTCGGGCCGCGCACGCCAAGGAGCCAGTCATGACGACGATGCGCACCTGCTTGTGGTTCGATCATGGCGAGGGCCGGAAGGCGGCGGAATTCTACGCCGACACCTTTCCTGACACCCATCTCGACGACGCGAACAAGGCTCCGTCGGATTTTCCCGGCGGCAGCGCGGGCAATGAGATCACGGTGCTCTTCACGCTGCTGGGCCAGCCGTTCATGGCGCTGAACGGCGGCCCGAACTTCAGGCCGAACGAAGCCGTCAGCTTCCAGGTCTGCACCGATACTCAGGAAGAGACCGATCGTTACTGGCACGCGATCACAAGCAACGGCGGAGCGGAGAGCCGGTGCGGCTGGTGCCGTGATCGATGGGGTTATGCGTGGCAGATCACGCCCCGCGCGCTGACGGAAGGGATGAGCGACAGCGATCCGGCTGCCGCGAAGCGGGTGTTCGAGGCGATGATGACGATGACGAAGATCGATATCGCCACCATCGAGCGGGCACGCCGCGGGTAGCGGGCATCGCCATAAGTGTCGTCGCCCGCGATGTTGCGATCCGAACAACGCCGCGCCGCGCGATGAAGCGTAGTGCGCGATTGCCCACGACATCGCGGATTAGCGCTGCACGCACTTTGGCGGACCGAAACGGCCTCGATCGATTGGCGCTCCCGCGGCTGTGCCTGGCTGACAATGCGACGGCGCGCGCGGGTCAGGCGAAGGCGGGCGCCCGGCGAAGGTGCTGATAGGCCGCGATGACCTTGGTGAGCCTTTCCTCATGGCTGCGATCGCCGCCGTTGCGGTCTGGGTGATAGCGTCGCACCAGCTCCGAATAGCGGCTTCGCAGCGCGTGGCGGTCCGCGTCCGGCTCCAGCCCGAGCACCTTCAGGCTGGCGCGATCCTGCCCTGACAGCGGCTTGCCGTCCTTGCGACCGGCGATGTTCTCGCGGCGGAAACGTGCGCTGATCGCATCGAGCGGATCGGCGAAATCGGCCCAGCGCGGCGGATGATCCGCGCCGGCATGCGCGAACGCCCGCGTCTCGCGCTCCCATCCCGCCATAGGGCGTTGCGCGGCATGTATCTCGTCTGCGCTCATCCCATCGAAATAGTTATAGCCCGCGTTGAACTCGCGGATGTGATCGAGGCAGAACCAGCGAAAGGCGGGCGGCCCTTCGTGATCTCCGCGCGCGCCTTCCGGCGGTGGCGCGCGAAACTCGCCCGGCTCGGGGCAGCCCGGCGCGGCACAGGGGCGGTCTCCGGCGATCCGGCCGTGAAAACGTGCACTTGGCCGATCCTTTCGTTCGTGCACCTTGCCCAGAGCCTTTCCCGAAAAAGCCGGCTATATAGGAACGATGACCAGTATCGCCACCGGCCCCGTCGCCCGGGAAATCACCGCCCGCCTCACCGAAGCGCTCACCCCGACGCAGCTTGAGGCCATCAACGAGAGTGCTCAGCATCGCGGCCATGCCGGCGATGACGGCTCGGGCGAGAGCCATTTCCGCGTCGTCATCGAAAGCGCCGTGTTCACCGGCCAGTCCCGCGTCGCGCGGCAGCGGCTGGTCAATCAGGCGCTCGCCGATCTGCTGCGCGATCGGGTCCATGCGCTCGCCCTTCGCACGATCGCGCCCGGCGAGGCGGTGTGAGAGCGCAACGGCCGGCGGCGCGCATCCTGCTGGTCGATGCTCGGCGGCGCGTACTGCTGTTCCGGTTCGACACGGGCGATGAGCGGCCGCCGTTCTGGTGCACTCCCGGCGGCGCGGTCGATCCCGGCGAAAGCTACGCCGCGGCTGCGCGCCGCGAACTGCTGGAGGAGACCGGTATCCATGCCGATCCCGGGCCGGAGGTGGCGCAGCGCACGGTGGAATTCCTCACGATCGAGCGCATCGAGGTGGTGGCCGACGAGCGCTGGTTCCGCGTCGAGATCGACGGCGGCGAGATCGATTCGTCTCGCCACACCGCGCTGGAACGGCGCGTGATGACCGAGTGGCGCTGGTTCGCGCGCGATGAGATCGCGGGCTGGCCCGAAACGATCTATCCGGAGGATATCGTCGCTATGCTGGAAGCGACTGACCGGCGCGTTCACTGAAGCGGCCCCGACCGGGGCGGCCGCATGCCCGTGCACCCGGCCGCCGATGGCTGGATTACAGGTTGAAGCGGAGCCCCGCCGAGAAGGTGTTGGTCTTCACCTTGCCGATGTTGAGGCCGGCGCTCGGGAAATCCTCATCCACGATGCGGGCGCCGCTGATCTGGCGATGACGATAATCGATGGTCAGCGCGATATTGCGCGACAGATCTACCGCCAGGCCCGCGCCAAGCTGCCACGCGAAGCGCGCCTTGCCCTCGCCGCCGACCTCATACCCGCCAATGCCGGCGCCACCGCCGACATAGGGCGTGACGCGGCCGCCGGTGGGAATATCCACCCAGATGTTTGCCAGCGCGCTGAGCTGGCGCAGCTTCATGCCATCGCCGCCGATCGTATTGCCATTGACCGTGCAATTCTCCGTTTCGAGATAGTCGCAGATATCGGCGCCGTCGGCGGGTGTCAGCGTCACATTCTGCCCGTTGACCTGGCGCAACGTGAGGCTCTTCACCTTGCTGCGGCTGTAATCGATCTGAAGATCGGTGCGGATCAGGCCGAAATCATAGCCGATCGTGCCGCCGAACGCGAAGGCGCTGGACACGTCGCCGGTGAAGTCGATCGTGTCTTGCGCGCCGGTGCCGCCGAACGTGCCGCCCTGATCGAAATAGGTGAGGCGGACATCGGACACCGTGGCGACGCCTGCGTTGAGCGAGAGATAGACGCCCTTGTTGTCGCCGTCCTGCGCCAGCGCCGGCGACGCCGCCGCGGCCAGGGCGACGCCCAGAGAAATGATTGCAAACCGCATTTATACAACTCCCGGAAACTCAGACCGCTCCCCTGCGGTCGTCGGGGCGCTATCACCCGTTCCCGGTCGCGAAATCCCCCGCGGGGGGGATGACCAGCCGATAATGCAAAAATTTCAGGGCGATGGGCGCGCGGCCGACCGGCAGGCTCGCGCGCTAATGTGCGTGAGCCGCTCCATGCGCCTCGCCGTGCAGCGCTTCCAGCACATCGTCAGTCCGCGCCGGATCGCCAATCGCCAGCACCTGCCCACCGCTTGCGGCGGTCAAGGGATCGCCATGCCAGTCACACATGCGGCCGCCCGCGCCTTCCACCACCGGCACCAGCGCGGCGAAATCGTAGAGCGCCAGCCCCGCCTCGCACACCAGATCGAGATGCCCCGCGGCGACCAGCCCGTAATTGTAGCAGTCGCCGCCATAGACCGGGCCCTGCCGGGCATGACCGCCGGAAACTGCAGCGACGAGCGCGAGGAAACCGTCCGCCTCTTCCCCCCCGAAGGCGTGCGGGCTGGTGGTCGCCAGCAGCGCGCCTTCCAGCGCGGCGCAGGAACGCGTGCGAATCTCGCGGCCGTTCAGCGTCGTCGGCCGCCCGGCCGCGCCCAGCCAGCGTTCGCGCTGCACCGGCTGATCGATAATGCCCAGCACCGGCCACCCGTCTTCGACCAGTGCGATCAGCGTGCCGAAGATCGCGCGCCCGGCGGTGAAGCTGCGCGTCCCGTCGATCGGATCAAGCACCCACTGGCGCGTGGTGACGCCTTCCTTGATGCCATATTCCTCGCCGACAATGCCGTCGCCCGATCGCTCCGCGTCGAGGATGCGGCGCATCGCCGCCTCCGCCGCGCGATCGGCAAGCGTGACGGGGGAGTGATCGGCCTTGATCTCCACGCCATGCTCGGTGCGGAAATACGGGCGGATCGCCTCGCCCGCCGCATCGGCGAGGCGAAGCGCGAGATCGATGTCGGCTTGGCGGATAGGCATGGCACAGCCGCCTATCGCACCGCGCGCGATCGCGCTAGGATGGCGCGACCATCAGGAGACTTTCGATGCGCCTGTTCCCGTTGTTCGTCGCGACCGCCGCCTTCGCAACCACGGCTGGCGCAACCCTCGCACCCGGCGCCAAGGCGCCCGATTTCACCACGCGCGGCGCCGTCGCGGGCAAGGTCGTGCAGATCAGCCTCGCCGAAAAGCTGCGGCATGGCCCGGTTGTGCTCTATTTCTTCCCCGCCGCTTTCACCCCCGGTTGCAACGCGGAAGCGAAGGCATTCGCTGAGAATATCGGCGCCTTCCAGAAGGCGGGTGCGACCGTGATCGGCATGTCGGCTGATACGGTGGAAGACCTGCAGAAGTTCTCGTCCGCCGAATGTGCGGGCAAGTTTGCGGTCGCCAGTGCCGGGCCCCGCGTCGTTCAAGGATATGATGTGTCGCTGCCGCGAAGCGTGAACGGACGGCAGGTTACCAATCGAACCAGCTACGTTATCGATCGCACCGGCAAGATCGCCTTCGTCCATAGTGATATGAACCCGGCGGATCACATCTCTTCCACACTGGAAGCGGTGCGGAAACTTAACGCGCGCTAATATATCTGGTCACCAGTTCTTAGCGCTTTGCGGATATCTCCCCTCTGAACAACGCAAGCCACGCGGTGATCGCCGAGCCGTGGCCCATCCAGGGGGATGTCGACGGTGGAGTTCATTGCTGCGCGACAGATGCAGGATGGCAGTGCGCCGCTTGGTCTGTTTGAGCGGATCGGATTGTTCCTGGCCGATCACCGGCTAAGTCCCGAGCCGGCGCATTATACCTTTTCCTATCACGTGCTTAGCGATCCGAACGGCGCTCTTGCAAGGGCCGTCGCCGCGTTGACCGATGGCGGCGTGCGGCTGTCGCGGGACGATATCGTTTCGCTGGGCGGAGAGGCCGTGACCGGGCCCGCGGTCGAACTCGTGCACGATACCCCGCGAGTCGCGTCGCCGCCGCCAGCGACCGGGCCCGATGCCGATGCGCTCATCGCGCGCACGCAGCAACAGGTGGATGGATTCGCCGATACGGTCCGCGCCATTCACGGCGAGGCGGTCGATTTCGGCCGTGATATTGCCGCTAGCGCCGCGGCGATGCGCAAGGACACGCTGGCTGACGGGATCGACGAGATCGCGCGGCTGACCGGCGCGATGCTCGAGCGCGTTCGCCAGGTCGAGGCCCGGCTGGCGGTGGCGACGCGCGAAACCGAGGAATTGCGTGCTGCGCTCGATGTGGCGCGCGGCAATGCCCGCAGCGATCCGCTCACCGAACTGGCCAATCGTCGCGCCTTCGATGAGGCCTATGCCAATCTGACGCCCGGCACCTCGGCGATTGTCGCGGTGTGTGACGTCGATCATTTCAAGCGGGTCAACGACGAATTCGGCCACGCAGTCGGTGATCGCGTGCTGAAATCGATCGGGAATACGCTGGCGACCGAATGCGAGGGCCATCTGGTCGCGCGGCTCGGCGGGGAAGAGTTTGCGATATTGTTCGTCGGCCTTGAGCTGAACGAGGCGCGCGTGCTGGTCGAGCGGGCGCGCAGTGCGATCGGCGCGCGCCGGCTGCGGCTGCGATCGACCGACGCATTCATCGGCACGATCACGATCTCGGCAGGCGTGGCGCGGGTGTTCGCGTCCGAACGGCAGGAGGCGGGGATCGGCCGCGCCGATGCGGCGCTCTACGCCGCCAAGCGCGCCGGGCGAAATCGGGTGGAAATCGCACCGGAAGCTGGTGCGTAGTGCCAACATCTCGTGGCGTATTTGGCTGATTGTGCCTGGCCCGCAAGCTAAGGCATTGATAAATAATCAGTTATAAAACTGGCACGGCCTCTGCAAGGTATCAAGCATCGCCACCGGATAGTCTGGTGGCACAGCAGAAAGCCGATGCCATGACCGACCGTTTCATCACCGCTCGCCACTATGCGTTCAGCCTCGTCGGCGCCCTGTTCGTCGCCGCGCTGATGGTCAGCGCCGCCGTTCCCGTGATGCCGATCGCCTGATCGCCGTCGTCGCAATCGCACCCGGAGAGACAGACATGTACCGCCCTTTCGCCCTTGGCCTCGCTTCCTTCGCAACCGCCGCCCTGCTGGTCTACGTCAACGCCGTGAGCGTCATCGCCTGATTGCCGGCGGCGGCGCGAAGGGGTCGCGCCGCCAGCTTAACGCCCGGCAGGCAGATCCTTGAACGCTGCGTCCTTGTCGACGCGGATTTCGCCGGGCAGGCCGAGCACACGCTCCGCGATGATGTTCTTCAGGATTTCGTCCGTTCCTCCGGCGATGCGCAGGCCCGGCGCATTCATCACCGCCGTCTGGAACAGCCCCTTCAGCGGCAGCAGCGCGGGATCGTTGATGATCCCCTACTGATCCTCCGCCTCCACGGCGGCATTGCCCAGTTCCTGAAGCTGATTGGCGGCAATTATCTTTCCGATCGAACTCTCCGGCCCCGGCGTCTGTCCCCGGCTCAGCGCGGTTATCGTGCGCATCCGCGTGTTGCGCAGCCCTTCGGACTGGACATACCAGTCGGCAAGCCGCTGACGGAACGCCGGATCGCGGATCAGCGGTCCCTCGATCGCGTCGAGTTCCTTTGCCAGCGCGAGGATCTCCTTCGGTCCGGCGCCTGTGCCGCCGCCGACGGCGAGCCGCTCGTTCATCAGCGTGACGAGCGCGACCTTCCAGCCATCGTCCACCGCGCCCAAGCGCTGCGCATCCGGGATACGGACATCGGTGAAATACACTTCGTTGAAGTTAGACCCGCCCGACATCTGGTGGATCGGCCGGATCTCGATCCCCGGTGACCGCAGATCGAGCCAGACCATCGTCAGCCCCTTGTGCTTGGGCACCTCGGTATTGGTGCGGACGAGGACGATGCCGTAATCCGAATAATGCGCGCCGGACGTCCACACTTTCTGGCCATTGACGACCCAGTCGTCGCCATCGCGCACCGCGCGGGTGCGAATCGCCGCCACGTCCGAACCGCCAGCCGGCTCGGAGAAGAGTTGCGACCAGATTTCCTCGCCGCGCAGCGCCGGCCCGACAAAGCGCTTTTTTGTTTCGTCATTGGCAAAGGCCATCACGGTCGGCACGCACATGCCCAGCCCGATGGTGAAATAACCGTACTGGACCGGGAATCGCGATTCCTCCTGGCCGAAGATCACGCTCTGGATCGGTGTGCCGCCGCCGCCGCCCCATTCCTTGGGCCATGTGATCTGGGCATAGCCCGCGCCGGCCTTGCGCGCCTGCCAGCTGCGTGCGGCTGCCATATCGTCGGCGTGGGCGATCGCCTTGTGCTCGGCTGCATTCGTTTCCAGCCACGCGCGCGCCCTGGCGCGATATTCGGCCTCTTCCGGGGTGTCGTTGAAGTCCATCATCTCTCTCCAATCAGGCCGCGTTGCGTGCTTCGAGCTGGCTGACCAGCCGCTCGCGCCATGTAGACGGCGCGCCTGCGACAAGGCTCAATTGCCGGGACCGGCGATAGAGAAGCTGCGGATCGGCCTCCCAGGTGAAGCCGATGCCGCCATGCGTCTGGATATTCTCCTTCGACGCGAACCAGAACGCCTCGCTCGCCGCGACGCGCGCGGTGGCGGCGGCGAGCGGCAGTTCCGCAGCGGAGGTGTTGAGCGCCCAGGCTCCGTAATATGCGTTCGAGCGCGCGATCTCGTTTTTCACATAGATGTCCGCGAGCTTGTGCTTGATCGCCTGATAGCCGGCAATCGCCCGGCCGAAGGCGAAGCGTTCGAGCGCATAGCCCTTCGCCATTTCGAGGCTGCGATCCGCGCCGCCGATCTGTTCGAACGCAAGCAGCACCGCCGCACGATCGAACACCGCCTGCATTGCGTCGATCCCGTCCTCGTCGCCAAGCCGCTCGGCGGGTGCACCGCTCAGCACGAGCTTCGCCGCCGAGCGCGTCGGATCGAGCGTGGTAAGCACTTCCGGCGATACACCCGCGCCTTTTTCGACCAGATAGAGGCCGTCCTTCGCCAGCACGACGATCAGGTCCGCCACGTCACCGTCGGTCACGGGAATCTTCTCGCCGGTGAGCTTGCCGCCGCTCACGGTGGTGCGGATCGAACGCCGCGTCACCGGGCCCTTGCCTTCGCTCGTGGCGAATGCGCCGATCACCTCGCCGGCGGCGATCCGCGGTAGCCATTTCGCTTTCTGCGCCTCGGAGCCGAACAGCATAAGCGCCTCCGCCACGAAATAGACGGTCGAGGCGAACGGAATCGGCGCACAGGCGCGGCCGAGTTCTTCGGCCAGCGCGCACAATTCGACATGGCCCAGCCCCAGCCCGCCATAGGCCTCCGGTATCGCGGTGCCGAGCCAGCCCTGTTCGGCTACCGCGCGCCACAGCCCGGCGTCATGGCTCTGGCCGGCATCGTCAAGTACCGCGCGCACCGCCCTGGCGTCGCATTTCGCGGCGAGGAAGCGGCGCGCTTCCTCCTTGAGCATCTTCTGGTCGTCGGAATAATCGAAGTTCATCGCCTGTCCCCTTACGCCGTCAGCGCGGTTGCATCCTGATCGCGCCGTCGAGGCGCACGTCCTCGCCATTGAAATAGCCGTTGCGGATCATCTCCACCGCCAGCGCCGCATATTCCTGCGCCGCGCCGAGACGCTTCGGGAATGGCACCGATGCAGCGAGCGCCGCCTTCACTTGCGGCTTGGCCCGCGCGAGCAGGGGCGTGTCGAAGATGCCGGGCAGGATCGTGTTGATACGGATGCCTTCGCTCATCAGATCGCGGGCGATCGGCAGCGTCATGCCGATCACTCCCGCCTTGGCGGAGGCATAGGCGACCTGACCCATCTGCCCTTCCTCGCCCGCGACGCTGGCGGTGTTGACGATCGCGCCGCGATCCCCGTCCGGCAGCGGATCGAGCGTCATCATCCCGGCCGCCGCGCCCACGATGCAGCGAAAACTGCCGATCAGGTTCAGCTCGATCGTCTTGATATATTTGTCGAGCGGATAGGGTTCGATCTCGCCGGTTTCCTTCGAGCGCGCGACCGTCTTGTGCGCGCCGAAGCCTCCCCCGGCGCAATTGACGAGGATGCGCTCCTGCCCGTTCGCGGCCCGCGCCTTTGCGAAGCCGGCATCGACGGAAGCTTGCTGCATCACATCGACCGCACAGAAGGTCGCGCCGATCGCGGCAGCGGCCTCTGGGCCGATCTCCTCATTCTTGTCGAACAACGCGACCTTCACCCCCGCCGCGCGCAATGCGCTTGCGGTCGCGTGGCCAAGGCCAGAGGCCCCGCCGGTGATGATCGCCGCAATATCCGGCCCCAGCTTCACGCATCGCTCTCCTGTAACCCACGCCGGTTCGCGCCGGCTGTTGCGGGATAACATTAGTTATGTAGAAAGATGCGTCAACAGAACTGTGGGAGAGAATGCGTGGGCGAAGCGACGCTGCTGGTGGAGCGCCGGGACGGCGTCGACTGGGTGACGATGAACCGGCCGGACCGGCTCAATGCGCTCGACGATGCGCTGATCGGCGCGCTCTCCGACTATTTCGGCGCAGTCGCGAAAGACCGCGACTGTCGCGTCATCGTGCTCCGCGGCGCCGGTCGCGCCTTCTGCGCCGGGCTGGACCTTGCGGCACCGCGCGCCGGCGGCGATCGCGATACGATCGATCGGCTCGCGCATCAGCGCAGCATCGCGGAAATCGTGATGAAGATGCGCTATTGCCCGCAGCCCGTCATCAGCCTGGTACACGGTCCTGCCTGTGGAGGCGGGTTCGCGATGGCGCTGGCGAGCGATATCCGCATCGCGGGCGAATCGGCGCGAATGAACGCCGCCTTCATCCGCATCGGACTTTCCGCGTGCGATATCGGGGTCAGCTATTTCCTGCCCCGGCTGGTCGGGGCAAGCGTGGCGGCGGAATTCATGCTGACCGGCGATTTCATCACGGCCGAGCGTGCGCTGTCCACCGGCCTCGTCAGCCGTGTCGTTGCCGACGAGGCGATGGCGCAGGCGGCCGCGCCGCTGATCGATTCGATGCTGACTACCGCGCCGCTCGGTCTCCGCCTAACCAAAGAGTGCCTGCGCATGTCGATCGACGCGCCCAGCCTCGAGGCGGCAGTGGCGATGGAGGATCGCAACCAGATCCTCTGCGCCTCCGGTCCGGATTTCAACGAGGCGATCGCCGCGTTTTTCGAGAAACGTCGGCCGGACTACACCAGGAAGGAGCAAGGGGCATGAGCGGACTTCAGGGGCGCGTCGCGCTCGTAACCGGGGGCGGCCGCGGGATCGGCCGTGCGATCGCGCTGCGGCTGGCGAGGGACGGCGCCGATGTCGCGGTGAACTATCGCCGCGATGCGGACGCCGCCGCCGACGTCGTGCGCGAGATCGAGGCGGTCGGGCGTCGCGCGAAGGCCTATGCCGCGTCGGTCGATCGTTTCGAGGAATGCGAGGCGCTGGTCGCGGCCGTGCTGGCCGATTTCCCGGTGGTGGACATTCTGGTCAACAATGCCGGCATCGCCAGCCGCGGCCAGTCGGTCGCGGATACCGATCCGGGCGAGCTGGAGCGCGTGGTACGCACCCATGCGCTCGCCCCCCATTACATGTCCAAGCTGGTGCTGCCCTCGATGCGCACCCGCCCGCGCGGCGACATCGTCATGATCTCCAGCGTCGCCACGCTCTACAATTCGCCCAACGGCGCGCCGTATAATATGGGCAAGGCCGCCGCTGAGGCGCTGGCGGAAACGCTGGCGAAGGAGGAGCGCGCGAACGGTATCCGGGTGAACATCGTTGCGCCGGGGCTCACCGTCACCGACATGGGCGAGCGCCTCGCCAAGGCCACGCGCGGGGTAGCGAGCATTCATGATCTCGACGCGCAATCGCCGTTCGGGCGCGTCTCGACGCCGGAGGATGTCGCGGCGGCGGTCTCCTTCTTCGTTTCTGCCGACGCCGATTACGTCACCGGGCAGAAGATCAACCTCCACGGCGGCGGTTGATCCGGTCGCCCGCGCGAGACCACGCTTCCAGAAGGCCCGCTATCGATCGACCGAAAGTATGCGGGCGGTCCGACCGTGGTTCGTGACCGCCCGTAAGCGGCGAGCCCGCCAGCCCGCCGCCATATCCCTCAATCATGCTCCCTGCCGCCGGCGCCCATGTACAATTCGCGGCCGGTTTCGTCATACACCTTGCTCATCTGCTTCATGCCGGCTTCCGCCGCGTCCGCCGCTACAAAGGCATCGGCGGGCTGGTTTTGCAGCCGGGCGAACTCGCGCACCTCCTGCGTGATCTTCATCGAGCAGAATTTCGGACCGCACATCGAGCAGAAATGCGCGGTCTTAGCGCCCTCCGCCGGAAGCGTCTGGTCGTGATACGCTTCGGCCGTGTCGGGATCGAGCGACAGGTTGAACTGATCGCGCCAGCGGAATTCGAAGCGGGCACGGCTTAGCGCGTCGTCGCGCAGCCGCGCGGCAGGATGGCCCTTGGCGAGATCGGCGGCATGGGCGGCCAGCTTGTATGTCACCACGCCGACCTTCACGTCATTGCGGTCCGGCAGGCCGAGATGCTCTTTCGGCGTGACGTAGCAGAGCATTGCCGTGCCATACCAGCCGATCATCGCCGCGCCGATGCCGCTGGTTATATGGTCATATCCCGGCGCGATATCGGTCGTCAGCGGCCCGAGTGTGTAGAAGGGGGCTTCGCCGCACGCCTCCAGCTGCTTGTCCATGTTCTCCTTGATCTTGTGCATCGGCACGTGGCCGGGGCCTTCGATCATCACCTGCACGTCCTGTTCCCAGGCGCGCTTGGTGAGTTCGCCGAGCGTGTAGAGTTCGGCGAACTGCGCCTCGTCGTTGGCGTCCGCGATCGACCCCGGGCGCAGCCCGTCGCCGAGGCTATAGGCGATGTCATACGCCTTCATGATCTCGGTGATCTCGTCGAAGCGCTCGTAAAGGAAGCTCTCCTTGTGATGCGCAAGGCACCATTTCGCCATGATCGAGCCGCCGCGCGAGACGATCCCCGTGACGCGCTTGGCCGTCAGCGGCACGTAGGGCAGGCGGACGCCGGCGTGGATGGTGAAATAGTCGACGCCCTGCTCCGCCTGCTCGATCAGCGTGTCGCGGAAGATTTCCCACGTCAGATCCTCGGCAATCCCGCCCACCTTCTCCAGCGCCTGATAGATCGGCACCGTGCCGATCGGCACCGGCGAATTGCGGATGATCCATTCACGCGTGTCGTGGATGTTGCGGCCCGTCGACAGGTCCATCACCGTGTCCGCGCCCCAGCGGATCGACCAGACCATCTTGTCCACCTCGCTCGCCACGTCGGACGCGACGGCCGAGTTGCCGATATTGGCATTGATCTTGACGAGGAAATTCCGCCCGATCGCCATTGGCTCGGATTCGGGGTGGTTGATATTGTTCGGGATGATCGCCCGCCCGCGTGCCACTTCGTCGCGGACGAATTCGGGGGTTACGTAATCGGGGATCGCCGCGCCGAAGCTCTCGCCGTCACGGATGTAGTCGCGCAGCATTTCGCGTCCCAGGTTCTCGCGGGTGGCGACATATTCCATCTCCGCCGTGATGATGCCGCGCCGGGCGTAATGCATCTGGCTGACGTTGGCGCCGGGCTTGGCGCGCAGCGGGCGGCGGACGACATTGGGAAACTGCGCGACGCCGGCCGAGCGATCCGGCCCCTTGAGGCCGTTGTCCTCGGGCCTGATCTCGCGCGCGTCATAGCTTTCGACATCGCCGCGCCCCACGATCCAGTCGCGGCGCAGCGCGGGCAGGCCGGCCATGATATCGATCCGTGCGTCGGGATCGGTGTAAGGGCCAGAGGTGTCGTAGACGTTGAGCGGCGGTTCGCCGGACGAGGGCTCCAGATCGATCGCCCGCATCGCAACCTTGCGCGGGCCGACGTGAATCTTGCGGCTGCCGCGGATCGGGCCGGTGGTGACACCGATTTCGGTACGTGCTGGGATATCGGCCATGTGTCGCATTCCTCGCTTGTCGCGGGGAGGGGCACGGCCGGGATGAAGCGCCGCTCCCTCCCTACGCCGGTGTCAGCCGGATCAGGTTCAGCGGGTCGAGGGCTGCGGCCCTCCTCTCAACCGCGACGAAAGCGGTCCCCCGGGGATACGGTCGTTGTAGGCGGATCGTCAGCCGGCGTCCAGCGCCGGCCCACGGGATCATCCGCTCGCGGCGCTGGTGTTGACCGTTCCGTTGACGCCGGACGGGAAGAAGCCGCCGGAGGTGACCGCCGCCTTGTTCTGGAAGAAGATGTTCAGCCCTTGCCCGGTGTTTCGGCTGAATACGATGCCATTGCCATCGACAGGCGCGATGTTCGAAATAGAAGAGTTGGCGCCCGCGATGCCCTCGTCGAGGTTCTTGCCCGGGTTCAGGCTGTTCCGCGCATTGCTGAACAGCGCGGGGTTGGCGGTAAGGCCCTTCGAATACAACAACGTACGGATCAGGCCGGCGTGATAGCTTTCGGCGCCGAGAACGCCCACCGCGCCGGCCGCGAAGGCAGCGGTTCCGATCAGCGGCGCGAGGCCTTTGTACACTGTGACTATCGCATCCTTGAGGATGAACGCGCCATACAGGAAATTCTCGTCCGAAGCGTACGGATTGAACGGCGCGCCCGCGGCCACCACGGTAGCAAGCTGCGCGAACGTGGAAAACGCGCCGGTCGCGCTGGTGCCGTCGATGTTGATCGCCGGCATGGCCACCGGCGACGAGCCGGTCAGCGACGCTGCCAGCGATCGGAGATATTCGACATGCGCCCGATCGTCCCGTGCGATCTCGCGTGCGCAGGCAGCGACGACCGGGTCGGCGAACGCGACCTGCGCGCCGCCCGTCACCGTGCCCGGCGTGCCCGTGCCGGTCAGGTCAGACGCGGGCAGCCCGGTGCCGAGCGCCGCGTACGAAAAGTATTGCGCGGAAAGATATTCGAGGTTGAGCGCTAGGTTGAGGATCGAGATGTCCGCCGCTTCGACACTGCTGGTTGCTGTCGAGGTGGGCGTGGGGGTGGGCGTCGCGCTACCCGAACTGCTGCCGCCGCAGGCCGAAAGCAGCGCGAGGCCGCCGGCGGCCGCGCCGGTGCGGCCAGCGATACTGAGGAAACGGCGGCGTTCCGCGTTGCGCAGCGCGGCGGCGTCGAGGACGGTGGCGATCTTTTCCTGGTCGATCATGACGGTAATCCTGTGAATCGGGAGAGGCTGGGAGGGGGCGTCGGTCCGCCCTCAGCTTGCCGCGCTCGTCGTGATGTTGCCGTTGATGCCGCCCGGGAAGAAGCCGCCCTTCGTCGTCGAGGTTCGCGTCAGGAACAGCTCGTTGAGCACCGTGCCGCTGGTGCGGGGGAAGGTGTTGGCGTTGCTGTCCACGGGTGCGATATTGGCGACCAGGCCGTTGCCGGAGCTGACCGGGCGGATGCCCTGATCGTCATCCGTACCACCGTCGATGCTGTCGCGATAATTGGAAATGAGGTCGACCTGATCGAGCAACGCAGGGGTGGCGACGCTCTTCTGGTACAGCGTGGTGCGCACGAGCGCCGCATGATGCGCCTCGGTCGCCATCAGGCCGCCGAACGCTTCCTGATAGGTCTTGCTGGAAAGTAACGCGAACATGCCCTGATAGGCGCTGACAGCGACATCCTGGAGGAAGAATGCGGCAAGCAGGAAGTTGGTGTCCGATGCATATGGATCGAACGGAGCGCCCTGTGCGACGAGCCCGGCATTCTGCGCCATCTCGCTGAACGCGCTGGTCGCCGCATTGCCCAGGTCGATCGCCGGTTGCGCCACCGCAGAGGTGGCGAGCGAGGTGCGCAGGAAGCGAACCTGATTGAGGTTAACGGCGGCCATTTCATTGGCGTAGGCGGCAACGATCGGATCGGCGAACGTAACCTTTGCGCCAGGAATCACGGTGCCGCCTGCAACCGGGGTCGCGGCGCCGCTCTGGGTATCCGCTGTCGCAAGCCCCGCGCCTGCGGACGCATAGCCGTAGAAATTCGCCTGCAGATATTCGATGTTAAGCGCGAAATTCAGGACGTCGGCATCGACGAGCGTCTGCGCGGAAAGCGGATCGGCGAACAGAAACGCGCCCGTGCCGATCGCGAGCGCGCCCGCCGCCGCGGCAAAGAAGGCGCGGCGGTCGTCACGCCGTTCCTCTGACACCTCGGGTGCCACGACAAGTCGCTCGTCCTGCGTCATGCTGCCTTCCTTCCTGAACTCGCCCGTTCGTTGCCGGGCAAAAACGCGGCGTAAAGTATTTCGCTGTCGCCAAGCTGAACGAATCGACAGAATCGCGACCGGAAATGGCCATACATGCTCAGGCCCTAGAAGGTATAGGCCACGCCGAGCGCGCCGAGCCATTGGTTGGGCGAGCCAGCGACGCTGACTAGCGGGCTGGCTGCGGTATCGCCGAGCACCCGCTCATAGGTCACGCCGCCAACCAGTTTCCAGCCGCGCAGCAGATCGCCGGAAACGGAAACGGTGCCGAGCGCGCCGACCGTCCAGTTCTTCCACCCGCCGTTGCCGTTGAAAACGGGCAGGCCGCTCACCGCGCTGTCGGCGGCGCTCACATCATAATATGCCGTCATGTACCGGCGCTGGACATGCTCCGCCGACGCGTAGAGGCCGACGGCGACCTTGCGGCTCAGCGGCGTCATATAGGTTATCGATGGCGAAATGATCGCGCTGTCATGAACGCCGGCGACATCGCGGCGGTAGCTGAGCGACACGGAGAGATTATCGTAGTCGCTGGTGATGACGCCGGTCTTGCCGATGCCGACATAGCCGCCAAGCTCCACGGCCAGCCCGCGTTTGGGCAGGGCGCGGACCTGCGGATTGTCGATCCCGCCGCGCGTGGAGCGGTTGAAGTTCAGGACGGCGACCGGGCCGAGCTGAATATCCCATGTCGGGCCCGGCTGGTTGCGGATCAGATCGACGCTGGCGCGATTGCCGATGACGGTGAAGCTGTATCCGCTGACCGTGCCGATCGCGCCCGGAATCGGGAAAAGCGAATAATGGTTCGATCCCTCGTAATCGCTCATATAGCCTGCGCCGATGCCCACCGTCACGCTGTCGCGCGCCAGATCCTCGGGTGTCGGGCGGCTCGATCCCGGGCCGGGGTTCTGCTGCGCCAGCGCAGGGCCGGAAACGAGGAAACAGGCGGCCCCGATCAGATACAAGCTACGCACAGGCGATTCCCCTTTTGTCGTTCCGGTTGAAACTGCCGGGGCGGCGATCGGGTCCGTCGCGCGTCACAACAGATAGCGTATCCTGATCGTCTGCCGCGCGCCGTCCCCGTCAATCGGAAAGCGCGCGGCGGCAAAACTCGGCGGCCCGAAGCGGATCGAGGGATTGCGCGAAAAGCCAAAGCCCTCACGCGGAATGCCGGCGAACGTATCGAGCTTGCCGTTGCCGTTCTCGTCGTGGATCACCGCGACGGCATAGTCGCCTGGCGGCAGCCCTTCGAGCAGCAGTTCGCGCGCGCTGGCCGGCATCGATCGGGCGATGCCGTGATGCTCATCCTTGCAGGCGGGGAAATTCTTCGCGGTGTTGGCGATGCAGATGCGCAGCATCCCTTTCGCCGATCGGACGTTCACGAAATCGAGATCAAGCCGTGCGACCGGGCTTGCGCCGATCAGCATCGTTCCCGCCGCCGCCAAGACGAGCCGCGGCACGATGCGCGCGGGTGAAATCGCCGAGCCCGTCATCGGTGCCGCAAAGCCGATCCCAAAACCGGAAGTAGAGGCCATAATTGCACCCGTAACGCTCGTGGTGACGCTGATGATGGCTCGCGGTGATGAGCCAGGCCCCCAGATACCCTCGCCACATGAACCGGGGGAAAATCTCCCACCCCATGTGATTGGTGACCCCCATAACCGTCATCACCGTGAGCACCACCCCGAGCGCCGCGACATGGATCGGAATGAGGAACACCAGTAGCGGAATTATCACAGCGCCGGTCAGCGCTTCGATCGGGTGGAACGCCATCGCCGCCCATGCGGTCGGCGGGCGGCTGGCGTGGTGGACGGCATGCGCGATTCGGAAGGGCTTTGGCCAGTGCATCCAGCGATGGGTCCAGTAAAACCAGGTGTCGTGCAGCGCGAGATACAGCAGCACCGAAAGCGGCAGATACCAGATAGGCCGGGCATGGATGTCGGTGTAGATCTGCGTCCAGCCGCGGTTCTGCCAGCCCCAGGCGATAATGCCGGCCGGAGCGCCATAAATCGCCGCCGACACCAGGCTCCACCATATCTCGGCGCGAATCTGCGGATCGAGCCCGCGATACAGGCCTGGATGGCGCAGCCGTGTCGCCAGCGCGAAGCCACCGCTCGTCAGCAGATATCGTATGCCGACGATCGCCGTCATGGCGAGCGCGGAGAGGAGGATCGCGATCAGCATCGATGCGCTTCTAGCGCCCGTCTCCGAACGATGACAGCGTTGATGGGCGGTGCCGGGAACCGTCCCGATCCGGGGCTGGCGTGATTCTCCTGCTCTTTCGCGCGCCGCGGGGATCGGCTAGGGCCGCGCTCATGGCGGAAATCCACGGCTGCGACGTGGCGATCGTCGGCGGCGGCCTCGCGGGGTCGCTGATCGCGCTGGCGCTTGCCGAAAAACGCCCTGATCTTTCGCTTCTGCTGATCGAGGCGGGCGAAACGATCGGCGGCAACCACCTCTGGTCGTTCTTCGACGCCGATGTGGCGAAGGAGGACCGGTGGCTGTTGGCGCCGCTCGTCTGCCATGCCTGGCCCGATTATGATGTGGCGTTTCCGGCGCACGCGCGCATCCTGCGCCAGCCTTATTATTCGATCGCCTCCGAGCGGCTCGACGAAGTCGTGCGCGCGCGGCTTCCTGCGCATGCGTTGATGATGGGTCGCAAGGTGCACAGCGTCGCCGCGACCGGCGTTTCGTTCGCCGATGGTGACCGAATCGAGGCGAAAGGGGTGATCGACGCGCGCGGTGCGGGCGATCTTTCGGCGCTCGATCTGGGCTGGCAGAAATTTGTCGGGCGCGAGCTGGAGGTGGCCGGCGGGCACGGGCTGGAGCGGCCGGTCGTGATGGACGCCACCGTGGCGCAGCACGACGGCTATCGCTTCGTCTATTGCCTGCCGCTTTCTCCCACGCGCGTGTTCGTCGAGGATACCTATTACAGCGACGGCGCCAATGTGAACGCGGGCGCGCTTGGCCGGCGGATCGAGGTCTATGCCGAAAGCCGCGGCTGGCAGGTGACGGAGAGCGGTCGCGAGGAACGCGGCGCGCTGCCGGTGGCGATGGGCGGCGATTTCGAGGCTTTCTGGCGCGCGGGCGGCGCGCGCGTGGCCAAGGCGGGAATGCGGGCCGGACTCTTCCACCCGATGACCGGCTATTCGCTGCCAGATGCGGTGCGCCTCGCCGTGAGGATTGCGGCAGCGGATGATCTGTCCGGCGATGCGCTGCACACGCTGACGCACGATCATGCCCGCGCCACCTGGGATGACCGGGGTTTCTATCGTCTGCTCGCTGCGATGCTTTTCCGGGCCGCTGATCCCGATGCGCGCTATCGCGTGCTCGAACGCTTCTACCGGCTGCGCGCCGGGCTGATCGCGCGCTTCTATGCCGCGCGTTCCACCTTTCCCGACAAGGCGCGCGTGCTAAGTGGCAAGCCGCCCGTGCCGTTCTGGCGCGCGGTGAGGGTCGCGAGGCGAATGGCATGACAACGGCGGTGGTGATCGGTGCGGGGTTCGGCGGGCTGGCGCTCGCGATCCGGCTGCAATCGGCAGGGATCGCGACGACGATCGTCGAGGCGCGCGACAAGCCGGGCGGGCGCGCCTATTTCTGGGAGCGCGAAGGATTCACGTTCGACGCCGGCCCGACCGTCATCACCGATCCCAGCTGTCTGAAAGAGCTGTGGGCGCTGAGCGGGCACGACATGGCGGCGGATGTGACGCTTCAGCCGGTCAGCCCGTTCTATCGCCTCAACTGGCCGGACGGGACGAACTTCGACTATACCAACGACGATACCGTGCTGCGCGCGGAAATCGGCAAGCTCGATCCGGCCGATATCGCCGGTTATGCGAAGTTTCTCGAATATTCGGCCGGCGTGTTTCACGAAGGCTACGAGAAACTCGGGCACGTTGCCTTTCTGGATTTCGCATCGATGGTGAAGGCGGCGCCGGCGCTGGCGAAATATCAGGCATGGCGATCGGTCTATTCGATGGTTTCGCGCTTCGTGCGCAGCGAGAAGCTGCGGCAGGCGCTGTCCTTTCACACCCTGCTGGTCGGCGGCAATCCGATGACGACCAGCGCGATCTACGCGCTGATCCACAAGCTCGAGCGGGATGGCGGCGTGTGGTTCGCCAGCGGCGGGACGAACCGGCTCGTTGCCGGGCTGGTCGCGTTGTTCGAGCGGATCGGCGGCACGATCCGGCTGGGCGATCCGGTGGCGCGGATCGAGACGATGGGCGATCGCGTGACGGCGGTGGAGACGGCGAGCGGATGGCGCGGTGAATGCGACATGCTCGCCGCGAACAGCGATATCGTTCACACCTATCGCGATCTGCTCGCGGGGTCGGCCTCGGCGCGGCGGAGCGCGGACAAGCTCGAGAAGAAGAAATATTCGCCATCGCTGTTCGTGGTGCATTTCGGGATCAAGGGAACTTGGCCGGGCATCCCGCACCACATGATCCTGTTCGGCCCGCGCTATCGCGAATTGCTCGCCGACATCTACGATCACGGCGTGCTCTCGTCCGATTTCTCGCTCTATCTGCACCACCCGACCGTCACCGATCCGTCGCTGGCACCGGAGGGCTGCTCCACCTTCTATGCGCTTGCGCCGGTGCCGCACACCGGCAAATTCACGGAAGACTGGGGCCGCGTCGCGCCGATCATGGAGAAGCGGATCCTCGACGAGATCGGCCGACGGCTGATACCGGATATCCACGAGCGGATCGTGACGAAATTCAGCTATACGCCGGCCGATTTCCAGCACGATCTAAACGCGCATCTCGGCAGCGCCTTCAGCCTGGAGCCGGTGCTGACGCAGAGCGCCTATTTCCGCGTCCACAATCGCGACGATGCGATATCCAACCTGTATTTCGTCGGCGCCGGGACGCATCCGGGGGCGGGCATCCCCGGTGTCGTCGGCAGCGCGAAGGCGACCGCCGGGCTGATGCTGGGACGCGGTTGAGGGGCGGCATCTTGCCCGCGCGCGCCCGTTTCGGTAGCGCCGCCGGACTTTCCAGCAGGGTGAACAGATGAAGCGTCTCGCCGTCTATTGCGGCTCGGCCACGCCGGCCGATCCCGTCTATCTCGAGACCGCGCGCGCCGTGGGGCGCGGGCTGGCGGCGCGCGGGATCGGCGTGGTCTATGGCGGCGGGCGGCTGGGGCTGATGGGCGCGCTCGCCGATTCGGCGCTGGCGGCGGGCGGCGAGGTGATTGGCGTGATTCCGCAGGCGCTGGTCGATGCCGAAGTGGCGCATCGCGGGCTGACCGAGCTTCACGTCGTCCCCGGGATGCACGAGCGCAAGAAGGCGTTTACCGATATCGCCGACGGCTTCGTCACCATCCCCGGCGGCACCGGCACGATGGATGAGTTGTGGGAGGCGCTCTCCTGGGCGCAGCTTGGCTATCACAGCGATCCCGTCGGGCTGCTCAACACGATGGGCTATTATGACGATCTCGTCGCTTTCTGGGCGAAGATGGCGACCGTCGGCTTCCTGCGGCCGCAGCATCGCGACCTGTTGATCGTGGCGGAAACCCTGGACGAACTGCTCGATCGCATGGCGGCGCACGTGCCGACCCAGCCGATCGTGCGGATGAAGGCGGCGGACCTCTGAGCCGCGCAGCGCCAGACCGCGACGCGCTCGTCGCGACGGCGCGCGAATCGATCGTGCGCGGCTCGAAAAGCTTCGCGCTGGCAAGCCGCCTGTTCGATCCGCCCACGCGCGAGCGGGCGTGGCTGCTTTATTCGTGGTGTCGGCGCTGCGACGATCTGATCGACGGGCAGGATCACGGGCATGAGATGACGCGGGTTGCCGATCCGCTGGCGCAGGTGGCGATGGTCGAACGGCTGACCGACGCCGCGCTCGCCGGCGAGGTGACGGGCGATGCGGCATTCGACGCGTTGGGCGTCGTCGCGGCGGAAACCGCGATGCCGCCGCGTTTCGCGCATGATCTGGTCGCGGGCTTCCGGCTCGATGCCGAGGACTGGCGGCCGCGCGGCGAGGACGATCTCTTCCAATATTGCTATCATGTCGCGGGCGCCGTGGGGTGCATGATGGCGGCGGTGATGGGCGTGCCGCCCGGGGATGACGACACGCTTGACCGGGCGTGCGACCTCGGCCTCGCCTTTCAGCTCGCCAATATCGCGCGTGACGTGGCGGAGGATGATCGCGCCGGACGTTGCTATCTGCCGATGGAATGGCTCGCGGAAATGGATATTCCGCCGGGCCAGCACATGAAGCCGCCGTTCCGCGATCGGCTGGTAGTGCTTGTGCGCCGCCTTACCGATCGCGCGGCGCAGCATGAGGCGAGTGCACGGATCGGTGCTGCGCGCCTGCCGCGGCGCTCGCGCTGGGCGGTGCTGGCCGCTGCGGGAATCTACGGCGACATTGCGCGTGAAGTCGCCCGGCGCGGCGCTCATGCCTGGGATCATCGTGTTTCGACCGGCAAGGCGGGCAAGCTCGGGCATGTAATGGGCGCGTGGCTGGCGGCATCGCGCCCGATCACGGATGTGCCGCGCGCGGCATCGCTGTGGACGCGGCCAAGGTAAATCAGTCGGTAACCACGATCGTTATCCACCGCGCAAATCGCCGACGCCTAAGATACAGATATGTCCAGGCTTTCACTCACGCTGTCGCGCGCGCTCGAAAAAGGTCGCGCCGCGCGTCCGCCGGTCACGCGCGCGGGCGTGCTCCGTGCGCTGCTCCGCAAGCGCGCCACCGCGCACGGGCAGGGCGCCGAAGAGCTTGAGGCGATGCTGCGCGAGCAGATTCTCTTGTCGCTGCCGATCGAACGCGGAGAGTAGCGCCCGATACTAGGACATCATCGCCCGCCGGCCGCGTTGCACGACGACGCTGTGCCCGACCGACGCCTTTGCCGAACGCACACGGACGCTATCGACGAACAACCAGTCGTTGGCCACGCGATCCGGTGTTATCGTCATCGCCATGTAGCCGCGGCGGCTGGTGTCGCACCATTTCAGTTCGGGATTGGCGGCGACGAGCGATCTTGCGATCTGTGCGGGGTCGGCAGCCAGCGCATTCTCGTAGCCCGGCGATGTCACCGAATGGCCGGCGAACTCGACGCCGGTGGCGTTGCCGCCCTGCGCCAGATCGAACGCCCAGGCATTGTGGCTGTCGCCGGTGATGACGACGAGGTTCGCATCGGCAGCGCGGGCCGATTCGAGGAAGCGGCGTCGTGCGGCAGGATAGCCGCCCCAGCTATCGTAATTGTTTGGCATGCCGAGCTTTGCCGCCGCGATCCCGGCGTTGACATAGCCTTGCGCCCGCTCACCCGCATTGGTGCTGAGCCATGAGAGAGCGTCTGCGGGCGTGTGGAGGTCACCCATGACGGTGCCGAAGCCTACGACCTGCCAGCGCTTGCCAGCTTTCACAGAAGTACGGAGCCCGTGGGCCAGCCATGCCTCCTGCTGGCTGCCAAGCATGGTGACGGCGGGATCCTGCCAGTCTCGGTCACGAAAATTCTTCAGCGCGACCGTGACATCCGGCGTTTTCAGGAATTCCTCAATTTCGCGCTGGCGGGTGCGGGCGAGCAGCCGCGATTCCGTGCGATAGAGCGTCGCAAGCGTGCCGATGTCATACGCCTTCCACGGCTCGTCCGACACCGGCATCCATTCGCGGTATGCCTGGATAGCGGCGGCACGGCGATCATTCCAGTCACCCTCCTTGACGGGATCGTGGTTTTCCGCGCCGCCCTCCCAACTGTCGTTAGCGCTTTCGTGATCGTCCCACTGCGCCAGCATCGGCAGCCGCAGGTGAAGCGCCTGAAGATCGGGGTCGGCGCGATAGCTCGCGTAGCGAAGACGATAATCGGCGAGATGGATGAGCTCACCCGCAGGTTGCGGCACGCGGCCCGCCACCGCCTGCGTGCTATAGGGATACTCGCCGAGCGCATATTCATAAAAATAGTCGCCGAGGTGAATCCACAGGTCCAGATCGTTCCGCGCGGCGGCATGACCATAAGCGTTGAACCAGCCAAATCCCATGTTCGAGCAGGAGAAGATCGCGGCACGGAAACTGCGCGCGGCGTCATCGGGCAGGGTGCGAGTCGTGCCGACCGGCGAGAAGCTGCCATCGGGGGCGACGAAGCGATAATGATAGGTGCGGCCGGGCTTCAGCCCGGTCACGGTGATCTTGGCCGTCCAATCCCGCCATGGGCCGGTGATCTGCGCGCCCGACGCAACGACCCGCGCAAAATCAGCGGCTTCGGCAAGCTCGACCTTCAACTCGGCCGAATCGCCGGAAACCGGTATATAACGTGTCCACAGCAGCATCTCGTCCGGCCCCGGCTCACCGGACGCGACCGCGTGGGTGAAACCCCGTGCGGCCATCACGCTCTCCGCAGCGGCGAAGCCGGGGAGGGCGAACGCACCGAGCCCCAGCGTGCCGGTGGCCAGCAGGGAACGGCGTGAAAGGTCGATCATCGTGGCGACATCCTTCCTGAAAGCGTGCGGCGTCTTGCGCGTCGTCTGCCGTGCGATCGTGACAGGTCCGTGTCATCTCGGATAGAGCCGGTGGCGATGCATTCGCGCCTGATCGATCGCCACCGCCTGCTCGTGCTGCTGATCGTCGCGATCGCGGCGCGCGCGGCGACGTTCGGCAACCCCGTCGTCCATGTCGACGAGGATTTCTATTTCACCGTCGCGCAGGCGATGTGGCGTGGCGCAATCCCTTATATCGACATTTGGGACAGGAAGCCGGCGGGGCTGTTCCTGCTCTATATGCCGCCCGCCGCATTGCCATTCTGGTGGGGCATCTGGACCTATCAGGCGATGGCGCTGGCGTCGGTGGTGGCAACGGCGGGGTTCATCGCGCGGCTCGCGATCCGCGCAGGATGGCGGGACGGCGCGACGCTGGCGGGCGCTGCCTATATCCTGTGGTTGAATGTCGCGCAGGGGCAGGGCGGGCAATCGCCGGTTTTCTATAACCTGCCGATGGCGGCGGCGGCGCTGCTGATCGCCAGCAATGGCGCGAGGCTATGGCGACGCGACGCGGCCGCGATGCTGCTGGTGGGCATTGCGCTGACGATCAAGACCTCGGCAGTGTTCGAGGGGGTGTTCTTCGGGCTGTGGATCGTCGCACGGGACTGGCGCGGCAGGATCGGCATGGCGCGCGTGGCGTCGCGCGCGGTGATGCTGGCGATGCTCGCGCTCGCCCCGACCGCCGCGATCGCGCTCTTCTATGCTACGATCGGCGCTTTCGATGCTTTTTTGTACGCCAACGTATGGTCGATTTTCTCGCGGGCGGACGATCCGGCGATGGAACGCTGGGGCAATCTGGCGCAGCTTGTGCTGTTCCTGTCGCCGTTGATAGCGATGGCGTTCAGCTCGCACGGGGTGGCGGAAGCGGGCGACGCGGCATCGCGGCGCTTCGTCCGCTGTTGGTTCGCGGTGGCGCTGATGGGCATCCTGCTGTTCGGCGGCTGGTACGAACATTACGCCCTGCCGGCGATGGTGCCGGGCACGATCTGCGCGGCGGGGTTCCTGGGGCGGCGGCGTGGCGCGGGCCTCACGATCCTAGTGCTCGTCGCGCTGGTCGGCACTGTCAACGTGGTGATGCAGCGAATCGGGCGGGGTGGCCCGGCGGAATTCGCGGCGCTGACGCAGGCGGTGGGGCCAGGGCCGGGTTGCCTGTGGGTTTATTCCGGCGACACAAAGCTTTATGCCGCGACGGCGCGTTGCCATCCCAGCCGCTACATGTTCCCCAGCCACCTCTATCGTCTTCGTGAACAGCGCGCGGTCGGCGTGGACCAGGCCCGGGAGGTGCGACGCATCCTGTCGCTGCGGCCGACGACGGTGGTGATGCGGCCGGCCTCGCGCGGGGAGCGACAGGATATCCGCGCAATCGTGACCGCCGCGATGACGCGCGAGTATCGCCTTGTTCATGCCATGCCGCTGGGGGACGAGACCATTTCGGTCTATGAGTTGAAGCGATGAAGCGACTGCTTGCCTCAATCCACGATGTCGGCCCGCGTTTCGAGTGCGAGGTGGAGGCGCTGCTGGCGCGACTGTCCAGGCATTTGGGCGGCCCACGCCTCGCGATGCTGGTGGTGCCGGATCATTGGGGTGAAGCGCCGCTGGCGCCCGGCACGCCCTTCGCGACGAAGCTGCGCGGCTGGGCGGATTCGGGTGTCGAGATGTTCGTCCATGGCTGGTTCCACCGCGACACCACCGAGCATCGGGGAATCGCGGCCCTCAAGGCCAAGCATATGACCGCGAGCGAGGGCGAGTTCCTCGGCCTCGATCACGCAACCGCGCTCGATCGGATGAAACGCGGCAAGGCACTGGTGGAGGATATCATCGGCCGCCCGGCGGCGGGGTTCATCGCACCGGCGTGGCTCTATTCGCCCGATGCGATGCGGGCGCTGGGAGAGGCGGGCTTTGCGCTGGCCGAAAACCATGGACGGGTATGGGTGCCGAGCGCCGCGGACAAGGTGCTGACACGCGGCCCCGTCATCACTTGGGCCAGCCGGACGAATGGGCGACAGCTAAGCTCGCTCGCCGCCGCTGCCGTGCTGCGCTCGCTGCTTCAGCCGGCACGGGTCGTCCGGGTGGCGGTGCACCCCGGCGACGCGCATGTGCCGCGCCTGCTGGACAGCATCGATCGCACCTTTCGCGCCTTCACGCGCGGCGGGCGCGTGCCGTCGTGCTACGCCGATCTGGCGCGCTGAACGCCGTCGCGCAGCGCGATTCGGTCGGCATAGTAATCGACCAGTGCCTGAGCGTGCTGGCGATCGTCCACCACCTGCCCCGCCGCCACGGCGGCGGCTCGGCGCAGGATACGGCGATCTCGTGCGGCGAGCCGCAAGATCGCGTCGGCGCACGCGCGCGCATTTCCGGCGGCATAGGTCTCCGCGAATTCCGGACGCGCCACTTCGCCCGCGCCGCCTTCGTTCGGCACGATCAGCGGCGCCCCGGAGGCCAGCGCCTCGGACACGACCAGCCCGAACGTCTCGATCTCGCAGCCGTGAATGCAGGCGTCCGCACTTGCCATGATGCTGGCGAGTCTTTCGCGATCGTAGACTGGCTTGAACAGCCGGATATGCGGACTGCCCGCCGCGCGACGCTCCAGCGCCGGCGTCTGGCCGCCATGCCCTATCAGGATCAGCCCAACCGGCAGGTGCGCTCCGGCGCGCTCAACCGCGTCGATAATCATGTCCCAGCGCTTTTCCCGATGATGACGCCCGACGCCGAAAAGCAGCAAGCCATCCTCCGGCAGCTCGCATTGCTTCAGCAGCGCGCGCCGCAATTTTTCATCGCGGAAGCGAGGCGAGAAATGCTGGCGCTCGATACCGAGCGGGAACGAGGCGTCGATGCGCAGACCGCGCGCCGTGAGTCGCTTCTGAAGCGCGGGGCCGTTTGTGACGACGCAATCATATTTGTTAAGGAAGCGCGCCATGTAGCGCGTGTACCAGGCGAACGCGCGCTCGACGCGCTCGGCGCTCGCCACGCCTTCAAACCAGCGCTGGGCGTAAGCGGCCATATTGTCGTTATGCATGAAATAGGATTTCAGCGCGCGGCCTTGCCAGTCACCCACGAACCACGCCGGCTTCCACGGACTGCAATTCTCCACCACGTCCGGGTCGTAATGATCGAGCAGGCGAGTGATCGCAGCGCGATCCCAGAACAAACCGTAGTTCTTGTCAAACGGGATCGGGGGTGATTTCACAAAATGGATGCGCCCGCCGCCGGGGCGATCCTCGATTCGCTCTTCCTTCCCGCAGGCGAGAACTATCAGTTCGTGTCCGAGATCGGCCATGATGCCAATCTTCCGGTCGATATAGGTGCGCACCCCGCCGCCGGTGGGGGAATAGATTTCGTTGACGTCGACGATGCGCATATTCAGCGTCCCAGCGGGCCGAAGGCAGGCGGGAACCCGTGCAAATATTGCGCACGGATCATGATCGTGGTGACGCCGACGCCGACATTGACCATCGCATAGCCGACCTTGGGTCGCGAGCGGCCGAGCTTTTGGTTGCCGGGCACGCCAACGCCGTCGGTCCAGAAGTTAAACTTGTTCTTCCCGTCGCGATCGTGAGTGAATAGCAGCGCATAAGTGCCGGGACGTGGCACGCGCATGCACATCACCACCGGCCCGTTCTTCGGCGTAGCCTGCCAGATCCGGTGAAACACTTTCCCTTCCGCCTTCAGATCGTGATCGTCGCGCAGAAAATCGTCCTGCGTCGCGGGGTAGAGCTCAAGCTTCAACGAGCCGGCGCGATCCTTCATACCGAGAATGTCGGCGCGGATGCCCGGCCCATTCACGCATGCGTCGGTTTCGCCGATCGGCTGGGCGACCGCGGCCGGCGGCGCCACGAATAACGCAAGAATTGCGAGGGAAATCAGGCGGCGTGCCATGCGCGTGCCTTTGCTATGCCGCTGCCCGCGCTGATAACAGCGATGAGCAAGACGTGAACCAGAAGAGTGAGGGCAGCGGTGAAGGCGATCATCTCCGACAAGGCCTTGTCCTGCCCGACGATGAGGATCGCGAAATTGGCGAACAGCAGATCCTTGTTCGGCAGAAACGGCAGCCGCGACACTAGCAGACGGCCGGCCGACAAGAAGAGCCACATGCCGACAGAAACGCCAGGCATCGCAAAATGCCAGCACAGCGCCAGCAACACCGATGTGATCGCGATCCGCGCGGCGTGAATGTTGAAGATCGTCCACAGTTCGCGGCGCGGCAGCGAAAAGACGCGCTTGGAGAAGGCGACGATCGCCACCGAGATAAACAGCGTGATGCATGCCGACCACATGACCGTCTTCAGAATCGGCAGCGGGATGAGCTGATAGCCGAGCGGCAGCGCAATCAGGCAGAGCAGGATCGTCGCGCCATTACCGGCGATGCCGGAAAGGATGCTGACATCTTTCACCGCCCCAAACGGGGCCGCAACCATGTGCGCCCGCGCGCGCGCCCAGGCATAGAAATACGCCTCGCCCGAATAGCCGAGCACGACGTCGTTCGCGATTCGCTTCTTGTTCAGCGCGATGAAGCCGCCGAGCCACGGGATCCGCCAGAGATAACGAAAGATCAGAAGGTCGCCGAGCGGGAAGGTCACGTAGAGCAGTGCAAAGGAGACATAGAACCACGGGCTAGACGGCACGGTGCGGTTTAGCCCGGCAAGGCCGGCGCTGAGCAATTCATGCCCAAGGCTCACGATCATCGCGATCGTCACTACCCCGCCCAGGATCATCGGCCAGCGGCGCTTGATCGTCTCTACCGGCTCCAAACCGGCCAGGTCGGCAACCGGATCGGGCGTTAGAATCGCTGCGGGCATTTCGGGTGGAGCTCCGGCGGGCAAAACAATCTCTCGATTCGCCCGATTTCGGGCAATTAACCCTCTCGCGGCAGATTGTGGATTCTTGTGGGCGAATCTGGGCTGTTGCATGGCAGTGCGCAAGATGGATCGAGCTAAACACATCTTCACCTATGCCGAAACGCTGGATGGCGGCGGCGTCGAACGAGCGCAACTGCGGCTCGCGCGCGGCTGGATCGAGGCGGGGCGTCGCGTCACGCTGGCGGTGGGCTGTACGGGCGGGCCGCTGGCAGCCGAGATTCCAGTGGGGCTGGAGGTCATTCCGCTGGGCGGCAGGACATTCCGCTCGCTGTTTGCGGTTCCGGCTATCATACGGAAAATAAAGCCGGATATCATCTTCTGTCCGGGCTCTTACTATACCAGCATCGCGCTTTGGACCCGCCTGCGGCTGGGCAGTTCATGCCCGCCATTCATCTGCAAGGTATCCAATGCGATGCGCCGCGGAGACCATCCGCCGCTGTTCGCACTCGGGCATTCGGCATGGCTGCGTACCCATCCGTGGTTCATCGACCACATTATTGCGATGACCGAGGCGAGCGCCCGCGATGTGTTCGAAACGACGCGAATCGATTCGTCGCGGGTGCGCATCATCGCCAATCCACCAGCGATGCCGCTGCCCGGATCAACTATCGAGGGGCTTCCGGAGCGATATATTTTGGGGGTCGGTCGGCTGGTGCGGCAAAAAAGATGGGATCGCCTGCTTGATGCGATGCCGCGAATCGCCGAGCCGCTGCCACTTGTCATTCTGGGTGAGGGCGAGGAGCGCGCGGCGATGGAAGCGCGTGCTCGCTCGCTGGGCGTAGATCTGCGGCTTCTCGGTCATGCGCCCGATCCGCTGCTGGCAATGCGATCGGCCGAGTTGCTGGTGCTGACGTCGGATTACGAGGGCGTGCCGGGCGTTCTGCGCGAGGCCCTGTCGGTCGGTACGCCGGTCGTCACGACCGACTCGTCACCGGCGGTGCGCGAGATCGTATCGTCGGCGCGGTTCGGCACGATCGTGGAGACATATGATGGCGATGCGCTCGTGCGCGCGCTTAACGCATGGCTTCGGCCCGATGCGATTCGACCGAAGCCGGTATTGCCGCCGGGCGCAGATTCGCCGCTGCGTTATCTTGAGTTGTTCGATTCGCTTATGTCGGGCGCACATTCTCCGGCGCGGCGGCTTGGAAGGCGGGCAGTGCCAGACACGCCGCTTCCGCCGACAGAAGTCGCGGCCACTGGTCCAGCGGCACCTTGAAGCGCCGCGCATTGGCAAGCTGCGGCACGAGGCATAAGTCGGAAATGTCCGGTGCCTCGCCGCCCAGGAAAGGCTCGTCACCGACCATCGCTTCCAGAGCGTTCAACCCCTCGACGATCCAGTGCCTATACCATTCGTCGCGCGCGGACTGATCCGCGCGGAACTGCGTTTCTAGTCGCCTCAGTACCCGCAGGTTGTCGATCGGGTGGATGTCTGCGGCTATCACGAGCGCGCGGGCGAGCTGATCCGCGCGCGTGAAGGGATCGCGTGACACCATCGGGGGATTGGGGAATTCGGCGTCGAGGAAGTCGATGATCGCCAGGCTTTGCGTCAATGGACGGCCGTCCACAACCAACGTGGGAACCAGCGCCTGCGGATTGATCGCGACATTCGCCGGAGTACGCTGCTCACCCTCCAGCAGATTCACTGCCACGCGCTCGTAGCGTATTCCCTTGAGATTGAGGCAAATCCGCACACGATAGGCTGCGGAAGAGCGCCAGTAATCGTGAAGCACGATCCTCACGGCGTGGCGTCGACGGCGATGGCGTCCTGATCCTCCACATGCTCGGAACGGCGCTCCATCGCCGTCTTGATAAGCGCTGTCATGGGATCCGCAAGCGCAAGGCCCATGATGCCAAATAACGCGCTCGCCAGAATCTGCGTACCCAGCGTTAACGCAGGGGGGAGGTCCACCGCCCGCTTGGCTACCATCGGGATCACGACATAGCCGTCGAACAACTGGACCGCGACATAAACGGCGATGGCCGCATAGCCAGTGTTCATCCCGGCCGAAAAACCGACTGCGATCGTTAGCGCCCCGGAGATGAAGGCGCCAATATTGGGAATGAAGGCGAGCATCCCTGTCAGGATGCCTAGAATCAGGGCCATTGGCACACCCGCGATTGCCAACGCGACGCCGACCAGCACGCCTTCCGCGGCCATGCCGACGAGGCGTCCCGCGAGCAGCCGACGTAGCGTCTTTCCCATCTCGCGCACGGTTACCGCGAATTCGCGCCGGTTATCCTCCGGGACCATCCATTGCAGACCGCGATCGTAGACCTTTGGGTCCATCGCCACGAACAGGCCGATCACCATTATCATGAACATCGTGGTCAGCGCGCCGAACGCGGTGCCGACCCATGAGGTGAGTCGACCGACCGAGGACAACGCCTCGCGCGCTATGCCTGAAATGTCCTTGGCACCCGGCAGCAAGCCCTGCGCAGAAAGCCACCCGAGCACGCGCGTCGCCTGCGCCTCGACGGTGGACCGGAGCTGGGTCACCTGATCGGTGATCTGCACCCCGGCGATGTAGAAAGTGCCGATGAGGAAGGCGATTGTCAGCAGGCAGACAATCAGCAACCGCCAGCCGCGCCCGATCGGCAGCACGCGCCCGAGCAGGCGAACTCCGCCATCGAGCAGCGCGGCAAACACCAAGCCGGCGAAGATGATGAGGAGCGGCTGGATCAGCAGCACGACGAGTGCGATCGCGGATGCCATGCCGAACCAGACGGCGGCACGGCGGATTTCGCGGCGTGTTTCCGGATTGCGGACCTCGTGCGGGCTGGCGCCCTCGACGACCTCCATGCGGTTGCCGCGGCTCACTTGGCCTGCTCCGGATGAAGCGAAGTGCCGGCGCGTCCAGCGCGCAGCGAATACCACCACGAAAGCGGATTGAGGGTCGCCGAACCATCCACCGAGAAGGTGATGAATTCGGCGCGGCCACCCAAATTCTCCCACGGCACAGGGCCGCCAAGCCCACGCTCCAGCCCGCCGAGCGCGAAACGGCTGTCGGCAGAACGATCGCGGTTATCGCCCATCAGGAATACATGGCCCGCGGGGATCGTGATCGGATTGCCCGCGTGATAAAAATCACCGGGGCTGTCCGGCTCAAGATCGACCGTCTCGTAGCGGCGGCCATTGGGCAAGGTTTCGGTAACAAGCGGGAGGCGACAAACGGTGGTGCCGTTCGCGAGAGTGAGGCGCGCGCCGGGATATTGCGCAGGATCGCAGGTAGCGTTGGCATCCACCGGAAGGTCGCGATAATGTATCGCGCTGCGCGGGATTGGCCGGCCATTGAGGATCACCACTCCGCCACGAACCTCCAGCGTATCGCCGGGCAGGCCGATGACGCGCTTGATGTAGTCGCTCGACTGACCCGGCGGAGTGACGATCACGACATCGCCGCGCTCCGGCATCTTGCCCCACAGCCGCCCCTTGATGAAGGGAAGCTGGACCGACCAACTATCCTCCGACTGGCGCAGCACGACGCTTTCGAAGATCGCGACCGGATTGGGGATCGTCGGCGAAACGAACGACCAGCCGTAAGCATATTTGGAGACAACCAGCCGGTCGCCCACCTCAAGGCCCGGCAGCATCGATTCGCTTGGAATATAGAATGGCTTCGCAATGAAGCTGTGGAAGCCCAGCACCGCGAGGATCAGCCAGAACATGCCGCGCACTTCGCCACGCCAGTCGATCCCGCGACGCGTGGCGGTTTCCGGCGCGGCCGGCGGTTCGCTCGTCAATGCCAGCTCCTCGGCCATGATATTACTCGGTTGCGACCGCCTCGATGATCACAAACGCCTGCGCCCAGGGGTGATCGTCGGTAAGGGTCAGGTGAATGCGGGCGACGTGGCCTTCCGGGATCATCGCGTCAAGCCTAGCCTTTGCACCGCCAGTCAGCGCCAGGGTCGGCGCGCCGGAGGGGGCGTTGACTACGCCGATGTCGCGCATGAACACGCCGCGCTTGAATCCGGTTCCAACCGCTTTGGAGAAAGCCTCTTTGGCGGCGAAACGCTTGGCAAAGGTGCCTGCGCGGGTAAGTGGGCGCTTCGCCGCTTTCGCGCGCTCGACATCGGTGAAGACGCGCTGCTCGAACCGCGCGCCGAAACGATCGAGCGAAGACTGAATCCGCTCGATATTGCACAGATCGGAGCCGAGGCCGACGATCACCGCGCTTCGTCCATCAGCGCGCGCATCCGGCGTACGCTTTCGGTGAGGCTGACGAAGATCGCCTCGCCGATCAGAAAGTGCCCGATATTGAGTTCGCGTACTTGCGGGATGGCGGCGATGGGGGCGACATTGTCGAAAGTGAGGCCGTGCCCGGCGTGTACCTCGATCCCGTTCTTGGCCGCCAGCGCCGCCGCGTCCGACAGACGACGCAACTCTGCCGTCCGGCTTTCTCCGACGAGTTCGGCATAGCGCCCGGTGTGCAGCTCAACCACCGGTGCCCCCAGCCGGACCGCCGCATCGATCTGGCCCGCATCGGGTTCGATGAACAGCGACACTCGGATCCCTGCCGCGCTCAGTGTGCGCATCATCGGCGCAAGATGATCGAACTGACCAGCGGCGTCCAGACCGCCCTCAGTGGTTCTTTCAGCGCGCTTTTCCGGTACGATGCAGGCAGCGTGTGGGCGATGCTTCAGCGCGATGTCGAGCATTTCCTCCGTCGCCGCCATCTCCAGATTGAGCGGGATCGTCAGCTCTTTGGAAAGCTTGGCGATATCGCCGTCGGTGATGTGTCGACGATCCTCCCGAAGATGCGCGGTAATCCCGTCTGCGCCCGCTGCCGCCGCGAGCAGTGCGGCGCGCACCGGGTCGGGCGTCGCCCCGCCTCGGGCGTTGCGGACGGTCGCGACATGATCGATGTTGACACCCAGGCGCAGAATATTGCTCACGCCGTTGCCCTGCTGCCGGGCTTGATCGCTGGAATCGCGGCGAGTTCGGGCGGAACCGCGTCGACCTCATACGTTGGCACATCGAGCCGGATCAGCGGAAAGAAGGGCACGCCGAGATCCGCTGTGCCGTTCGAGCGATCGACCAGCGCTGCCCCAGCAATCACCTGCCCGCCTGCCGCCTCGATCGCCCTTATCGCCTCGCGGCTGGATAGGCCGGTGGTGACGACATCCTCCATCATTAGCACTTCCTGACCGGGCGCAAGACGGAAGCCGCGCCGCAACTCGAACGTGCCGCTTGGCCGCTCGACAAACATCGCCTCGACTCCCAGCGCGCGCGCGATTTCATGCCCGGCGATCACGCCGCCCATCGCGGGTGACACGACTGCGGTGATGCGGGCACGTAACGCCGCCGGGAGGCGATCAGTGAGCGCCTTGGCCAGCCGCGCGGCGCGTTGCGGGTCCATCAGCACACGCGCGCATTGCAGGTAACGCGGGCTACGCAGACCGGACGACAGGATGAAATGCCCTTCGAGCAACGCGTCCGCCGCGCGAAACTCGGCCAGCACCTCGTCTTCGTTCATGCCCGTCCTTTCACGTCTCGCAGCCCAGCGCAGATACGGTCCCACGGAGACGCACGCAATGTTGCGCGGCAAAAATGGCCTTATGCGCTTGAGGCGAGGGGAGCGGCTGCGTATAGCGCAGGCCGAATGGACGGAATCTGCGCCGCGCTGGCGGTGATATGAAGCCGGGACAGGCAGGGGTGACAACAAGACGATGAAGATCGCGTTCAAAGGACTGGCTCTCGCGGCCGGCCTCGCGCTGGCCGGGTTAACGCCCGTATCGGCACAGGCGCCCGCAGCGCAGGATAAGGCTGCGGCCACCACCGCAGCGGTGCCCGCTGCAGCCGCGCCGACCTCGCCAGAACTGGCGATGGACGGTGCACCCGCCATGACGGTGAAGCCGATGATTGGCCAGCCGACCGACGGGCTGATGCGTATCCAGCCGCAGGTCACCAAGGTGGGGCAGCGCGCTCACAACTTTCACGATTACATCCTGTTTCCGCTCATCACCGTTATTTCGCTTTTCGTTCTCGGGTTGTTGATCTGGGTTGGAATTCGTTATCGCCGGGCGGCGAATCCGGTGCCGACGAAAACCAGCCACAACACAGCGATTGAAATCGTGTGGACGCTCGTGCCGGTGCTGATCCTGGTCGCAGTGGCGGTGCCCTCGATCGGGCTTTTGTCGGCGCAGTACAAGCCGGCGCCCGCCAATGCGATCACGCTGAAAGCGATCGGCAATCAATGGTATTGGAGCTACCAATATCCCGACAATGGCGGGATCGAGATCACCGCAAACATGTTGAAGGAAAAAAGTCAGGTCGCAGCCGGTGAGCGTTTCCGCACCGATGCGGACGGGCCGCGATTGCTTGCCGTCGACAACCGTATTGTGTTGCCCGTTGGCGTGCCGATTCGCCTCATCACCACCGCCAATGACGTGATCCACAGCTGGGCGGTCCCCGCTTTCTGGATCAAGCTGGACGCAGTGCCCGGTCGCCTAAACGAGACCAGCTTCACAATTGAAAAGCCCGGCCTGTATTTCGGTCAATGCTCCGAGCTGTGCGGCGCCCGCCACGCGCTCATGCCGATCGCGGTGGAAGCCGTTTCACCGGCGGAATTTGCGGCATGGGTGAAGGCCAAGGGCGGCACGATGCCGGGCGCTTCCAAGCCCGCTGCGGCACCTGCCGCCATCGCAGCCCCGGCTGATCCCGCCGCCAACTCCGCAGCCCCGGCCGCGAATGCCGCTACCTCTGTCAACACCGCCCAGGCGACGCCCGCGAACGCGGCTGCCGCTGGCGCGACGGGACGCTGACTATGACCGACACCGCAATTCATCCTTCGGCATTCGAGGCGCATCACGCGCACGATCATCATCATGACGCCGATCACAAGCCGGGCTTCTTCGCCCGGTGGTTCATGTCGACCAACCACAAGGACATCGGCACCCTCTATCTGATCTTTGCAATCTGCGCAGGGATCATTGGCGGCGCGGTTTCAGGTCTGATGCGTGCAGAACTGATGCATCCGGGCATCCAGTATCTCCAGGGCTGGGCCAGTATGCTGCATGGCGGCGAGGCAAGTCTCGACGAGTCGCTGCACTTATGGAACGTCCTCGTGACCGCGCACGGCCTCATCATGGTGTTCTTCATGGTGATGCCGGCGATGATTGGTGCGTTCGGCAACTGGTTCGTACCACTGATGATCGGCGCGCCTGACATGGCGTTCCCACGCATGAATAACATCTCGTTCTGGCTGCTGATCCCCAGTTTCTCTTTGCTGCTTGCCTCTCCGTTTTTCGGCGGCGCCGGCAACGGCTGGACCCTCTATGCGCCACTTTCCACCTATGGCGAGCCGGGGCCGTCCACCGATATGGCGATCCTGTCGCTTCACCTCGCAGGTGCGTCGTCGATCCTGGGCGCGATCAACTTCATTACGACGATCTTCAATATGCGCGCGCCGGGGATGACGCTGCATAAAATGCCGCTGTTCGTATGGTCGGTGCTGGTGACCGCGTTCTTGCTTCTGCTTGCGCTTCCGGTGCTTGCCGCAGCGATCACCATGCTGCTTACCGATCGAAACTTCGGCACCACCTTCTTCGATCCGGCCGGTGGCGGTGACCCGATCCTGTACCAGCATCTGTTCTGGTTTTTCGGCCATCCCGAAGTGTACATCATGATCCTGCCGGGCTTCGGCATCGTCAGTCAGATCATCTCCACTTTCAGCCGCAAACCAGTGTTCGGCTATCTCGGCATGGCTTATGCCATGGTCGCGATCGGCGTGGTCGGTTTCGTCGTGTGGGCGCACCACATGTTCACCACCGGCCTTTCCGTAAACACCAAGATGTATTTCACCGCCGCGACCATGGTGATCGCGGTGCCGACCGGCATCAAAATCTTTTCGTGGATCGCAACGATGTGGGGCGGCAGTCTCACGTTCCGCACCCCGATGGTATGGGCGATCGGCTTCATCTTCATGTTTACCGTCGGCGGCGTGACGGGCGTCGTGCTCGCCAATGGTGGTGTAGATGATTACATGCAGGACACCTATTACGTCGTGGCGCATTTTCACTACGTGCTGTCGCTCGGCGCGGTATTCTCGCTGTTCGCCGGTTTTTATTACTGGTTCCCGAAGATGTCGGGGAGGATGCTCAACGAGGCGCTGGGACACCTGCATTTCTGGGTATTCTTCATCGGCGTGAACGTGATGTTCTTCCCGATGCATTTCCTGGGGCTCCAGGGTATGCCGCGTCGTTACCCGGATTATCCTGATGGCTTCGCGCACTGGAACCAGATTGCTACGATCGGCTATATGATAATGGCGGCGGGCATGGCGGTGTTCTTCGTTAACGTGATCATCTCGCTGATCGCGGGTAAGAAGGCCGGAGACAATCCTTGGGGCGAAGGGGCGACGACGCTGGAATGGACGCTTTCCTCGCCGCCGCCGTACCATCAATTTGAGACGCTGCCAGTGATCGATGACGACGGTCATCATTGATCAGTCGGTGTGATCGAAGAAGCGACAAAAGCGCCTGGGAAGCAATTCCCGGGCGCTTTCTATTAATGCTTCCACGCGGTTTCAGGGTCGGACGAACAGCGTGAGCGATGCGATGTGCGACATATCGCTCTGCCCGCCACGTACGTGGCGTGTCTGATTGAGGTAGCCGGCCTCGATCGTCGATTTGCCGGGTAGCGGAATTTCGAGCCCGGCGAAGGTACGGAGTTGGTCGAAACCGGACACCCCGCCCCAGCGGGCCGATTTTAGCCCGGCGAACCCCTCAACCCAGCCCAGCGCGGCTACCCGCCGTTCGGCGTCAGCCAGTGGATATTCGAAGCGCAACATCTCCCGTACGCGCAGCGACATGCCTTCGGCATCCGACCGCCATCGCTGTTCTAGCCGGGTACGCGATTGCACCTCCAGCGACCCGATTTTGCCGACGTTCCAGGTGATCTGCTGGAACAGCCGATCCTCAATCCGAGCTTCCCCTCCGTCCTGGTGGGGTTCGACGACGCGGGCATAGCCCTGATAGGCAGTGACGGCGTTCGAGAATTGCCAGCCGATCGCTGGGCGGTAGATCACCTGTCCGAGTCGCGACGCGCCTTCAACGATGCGCGGCTGCACTTCCGCGAAAAAAACCAGCCCCCCGTCGATCCGCCCCATAACAGTGGCGTTGACCCAGATCGCTTCGTCCTGTCGGGTCTCGGCAAAGCTGGCTGAGGGGAATAGGGAGGACGCAAGGGCGATGGCAAAGGCAATTTTGTGCATACGCGCGGGGCCTATCGCGCACCCATCTTTCTGTCATGATCCGGGTATTCTTCAGCAACAAAACGTCAAGGAGAGTGTGGGTGCCGGATTTCCAGCTTATTGATACGGGGGCGGTACGGCTGCGTGTCGCGGTCGAGGGTACGGGCCCGCTCGTCCTCATGGTTCACGGGTTTCCCGAAAGCTGGTATTCGTGGCGGCATCAGATCGGGCCGATCGCGCGCGCGGGATTCACGGCCGCAGCGATCGATGTGCGCGGTTATGGCGGATCGGAAAAGCCAGGTTCGGTAGGTAGCTACGCGATGGAGCACATGGTGGCGGACATCGTGGCGGCTGCTGCTGCGTTGCAACCGTCTGGCCCGGTCATTCTGGTCGGTCATGACTGGGGCGCTCCGATGGTGTGGAACAGTGCCCTCGTTCATCCCGAGCGCTTTCGCGCGGTGGCGGCGCTCTCAGTGCCATACGCTGGAGTACCGTCTCGCCCGTTCACCGAGGTGTTCCGCGCGGCATTCACGGCGAAGGGGCGCTTCTTCTATCAGGAATGGTTTCAGGCCGAGGGCCCGCCCGAGATCGAAGCAGAACGCGACGTGCGCGATTTTTTACGCAAATTCTACTATGCTATATCCGGCGATGCGCCGGTCGGCACCTGGCCGGACAAGGCTGCCGGCGCGACATTGCTGGAGCAGATGGTCGATCCTCAGCCGTTTCCGGCGTGGCTGACGCCCGATGATCTGGACTATTATGTCGCCGAATTTGAGGCGTCCGGCTTTCGCGGGCCGATCAATCGTTACCGCAACCACGAACGCGATTTTGCATGGCTCCAGCCCTATCGCGAGCGCCTGATAGAGCAGCCTGCTCTGTTCATCGGTGGCAGCAAAGATCCGGCTACGACCCTTTTCGGCGCGATCACCGATCCGGTGGCGCTGATGCAGCCACTGGTGCCGCGCTTGGAAGGATATATTTTAGAGGGTTGCGGCCACTGGACGCAGCAAGAGCGCCCAGTGGAGGTGAATAACCTGTTGCTCGATTGGCTGACGCGAATCTGACGCGTGGAGCGATCGCAGACTGATCGTGCTTAAACCTAGCCGTTGGCACAGACGCCTTGCCCGCTTCCGCAGCGTTTTCGCAGGAAAGCGGGCGCCTCTACGACAATCAGCCGTCGGTCTGCGCGCTCTTGCGGCGGCTGCGCGTGGGCGCAGTCGGGCTTTCGCTTTCGGCCTTCCGCTTCATGCCCGGCTTGCGGCCAAGGCCGATCTTCTTCGCCATCGCACGACGGGCTTCCGAATAGGTTTCGGCGACCATCGGATAATCCGGCTTCAGCCCATAACGTTGACGGTATTCCGCCGGCGTCAACCCCTGCCCAGCGAGATGGCGGCGCAAAGTCTTGTAAGGCTTTCCGTCAATCATCGAAATGATGAAGTCTTTCGATGCGAGCGACTTGCGCACAGAGACAGCGGGGACGAACTCCACAGTCGTATCTGCAACGACATTAGTCTCTATTTCGCCGGACAGGGTCGTAACTGCATCGTGCATCTGCTTCAGAAACGCCGGCACATCTTCGCTAGACGCGCGCGTGTTCGGGTTCGACAGCCATGCAATGGTCAACTCGGTAGCGAGCTCGACCGCATTGGTATCGACGGAATCTTCGGACATGCGACGCTCCTTTTAACTTAGTTCGTCTGTCAATAGCAGCGACGTCACGTCCGTCAATATACCAACATAAAAGAAAAAATAACAAAATATGCGATGAAAAGAGAATATAATAATGATCTTGGTAAAAATACGATTGAAGCACGATAAAAGAAAATAGACCTGCGCGACAGGAAGATCGTATATCAAAATATGGTGCAAAAATTATTAGATCTAAGTATTTTGCATCAATCTAAGAATATGTATATTGGCATAGATATTTTTATTTTGAACCAATTTGCAGCAATATATCTGTCGGAAGTTTGTGAATTCGGTATTACCACTTTATATAGTATCACGACCAACTCATATTGTTTTGATACAATAGTATCTCAAGCAGATCTGGCGGCCCGGAAAGAAATAGCCTTTCGATCCAGTCATTTAGATAAATCAAGTGCGATATTCGCGCAGGCCAATAGCCGACGGGCACGTACCCCCGATGAGAGGCGTGTGGGCTGCATATTCGCCAATCTGAGGCTATCCGATCGGCTCGTTGTGGTGATCGTATAGCCGGGGCCCCAAGCGCTAAAGGGTGCGTACAAGCCGCGCCGCTCGGGCAAGCCACGGCGCGTCCTCTACCGTAAGAGGCTTGGCGCCGGGTGCGAGGGGCAGAATTGTCACATCGGCGCCATCGACCGCTAGCAACCGGCCGAATAGGAACCTGCCCGCTGGCTTCGGCGCGAGAACATCATAGTGAAGCGCGCTCGCGAACTGTTCCGGCGTGAGCATGTCACACCAGATCGCATCGCCAGAATGGTAATCTCCGGTTGCCGCGCTGACGGAGACCGCCACCGCGCCCGGGGTTGGTTTCGGCGGAACTACCCGGGCGGGGCGGCGTAATGCTTGCGCGCCATCCGGGCCGAGCGTCGCGGCCACGGCGAGATTGTCGCGCTCTGACAAAGAAACGAGATCGCCAGCTTCCACCTCCAGCGCGCCGGCGATGCGATTGAGCCACCCGACCGACACGGTGCGCGTGCCCGTCTCCAGCCGCCCGATCGTCTGCGCCGTTGTAGGCGGGTAGCAGCGTTTTGCGACTTCCTCTAAAGTCAGCCCCTTAGCAATGCGTACTTCGCGGATAGCTGTTATCATAATAAAGCCTAACCAGATAGGTTGAATGTCTGTCCTACAATCGCGCCATTGTGGCAAGTTCCGATTCGTCAGTCGGAGGATGAGATGCGCGAACTGGTTGAGAAAGCGATCGATAATCGAGGCGTGCTCGGGGTGCGGAGACGCGGTGGATGCTTCGTAACGGTCAATCTGGCGGAATCGCCGCTGTCGTGGTTAGCGTCGCGCGGGCTTGTCGATGGGCGCCAGTGCGAAGCTGGGGAACGACTCCGCAGCGATTACGAGCGCGCCTCGATCGCGAGTGCGACGACGATGCGTTGGGGGGTCCAGCGGGTCGATGGAGGCGGCGAGTTCGCGGATCCGACGAACTCGCATATCGCCGCCAAGCGCCGGTTCGACGCGGCGATCGCGGGCGTAGGTCGCGGCCTTGCGGATATCCTGTGGCGCGTCATCTGCGCCGGCGAGCGGCTACCTGAGGCCGAGCGAGCGCTTGGATGGCCGACGCGATCCGGGCGACTTGTGCTGACAATGGCGCTCGACCGGCTCGCGGATCACTACCAATTGGGCTGAGGACTGATAAAGGCATGTCATGCGGTTCGAGATCGTCAAATGCCACGGATCGGGGAATGATTTTCCGCTGATTGATGCGCGTGGGGTCACGCTGGATGAGACGGAGTGGCCAGTCGTTGCGCGTGCGCTCGCGGACCGGCGGGGGGCAGTCGGCGGTGATGGGCTGTTGCTGCTTACCGACTATCGGGGCGGTATTGGATTTCGAATGTTCAACGCGGATGGATCGGAAGCAGAGACCTGTCTCAACGGCGTGCGTTGCGTGGCGCGGATGGCGTTCGAGCGCACCGGCGTGGACCGCGCCACGCTTCATCTAATGAACTCGACTGTGGATGTGGTCCGCGAACTGGATCTCGCGCCGGGCGTTTACACCGTCCGCGAAGTGGCTGGACCGGCGACGCTGGACGTAAGCACCTGGCCGTTTCACGGCGAGGCGCACGAAATCGTGGAGCGGCCGATCGTGCGGCTTGATCCCATGATTGCCTTCACCGCGGTCGCCATGCCCAACCCCCATCTGGTGGCTTTCGTGGAAACCATCGACGAGGCGGCGCTGGTAAGGATCGGGTCATCGTGCGAGGCAGCGCCGGATTGGCTGCCGAACCGTGCCAACGTGTCGTTCGTACGCGCGCTTGGGCCGGACACGATCTACGTCCGCACGTTCGAGCGGGGCGTGGGACTTACCGACAGCTGCGGCAGCGCGATGGCCGCCTCGGCCTTCGTCGCGGCGTTGACGGGGCGCACTTCTTTCGATCGCGAGGTGACGGTGCGCAACAAGGGGGGATTAGTGATGGCCTGTGCGGCAGGCAATGGCATGGTGGCGTTGAGCGGCAACGCGACGTGGGAGTGGGAGGGCGCGTTGCACGTTGATCTCGCGACAGGCATCGCCGGCGATTTGACTATCGCGCACCACTTCAACGAAGAGATCGCGGCTTGGGCGATGGTAGCCGAGACGAGTGCTGGCTCAGTGTCCGGGCTGCCTTGACCGGCGGTCGCAGTATTTGGGCGCTGCTTGGCAGCATTGCTATTGACTGATCCTCAGGCCGCGTCGTCGTCCAATGCGCTCCGCAGAGTCGACCGTATCAAGCGTATTGCGGCGGCGTCACTTGCAGGCGCTACGGTCACCGGCGTTAAAATGGGCTTCCGCTCGCCGGCTAGCAATTTTTGTACGCCTTTGACGGTGTAGCCGTCGCGGTTAAGCATGATATTGATCTGGGTGATGAGGGCTATGTCTTCGGTGCGGTAATAGCGGCGGTTGCCGGCGCGGGTGATGGGGCGGAGCTGGGGAAAGCGGGTCTCCCAATAGCGCAGCACATGCGGCGCCAAACCCGTGGCCGCCGCGACTTCCCCGATCGTTCGAAACGCCCCCGCCGCCTTTACATCCGGCCCGGCCACGCTACCCGGCGGAGACGATGCGCTCACGCATCATCTGGCTGGCGCGGAAGGTGAGAACGCGGCGCGGCGCGATCGGCACTTCAACCCCGGTCTTGGGATTGCGGCCAACCCGCTGGCCCTTGTCGCGCAGAACGAACGTGCCGAAGCCCGAGATCTTGACGTTATCGCCCCTGGCCAGCGCGTCGCACAACAGATCGAGCACCTGTTCGACGAGACGCGATGAATCGGCGCGCGAAAGCCCGACCTGCCGATGCAGCGCCTCCGACAGGTCCGCACGCGTCAAGGTACCCGCTTCGCTCATACCAGCCTCACTCCCCCCGGAATGGTTGCACTATTGTAAGTTTATCACCGCGCAGCCCGCGCAGAAAGGGTTTTGTTACGGACCTTTGACGCGCCCCGGCAACGCCGTGTTTCAAAAGCGGACGACCGACGCGCCCCAGGTGAAGCCGCCGCCCATCGCCTCGAGCACCACGATCTGCCCCGGAACGATCCGCCCGTCGCGAACGGCGGTATCCAGCGCGAGCGGAACGGACGCGGCGGAGGTGTTGGCATGGCGATCGACCGTCACCACCACCTTTTCCGCAGGCAGGCCGAGCTTGCGCGCGGTGGCATCGAGAATGCGCGCGTTGGCCTGATGCGGGACGACCCAATCGACCTGATCGGAGGAAAGCCCCGCCGCGACGAGCGATTCGCCCATCACCGTCGCGAGATTGACGACCGCGTGGCGGAACACTTCCCGCCCCTTCATGCGGACCTTGCCGACGGTGCCGGTGGTCGACGGACCGCCATCGACATAGAGCAGTTCGTTGTGCCGGCCATCGGCGTGCAGCCGGGTCGCGAGGATGCCGCGCCCGTCCAGATCCGCGCTTTCCTGCGCCTCCAGCACGATCGCGCCCGCGCCATCGCCGAACAAGACGCAGGTGGTGCGATCCTCCCAATCGAGGATGCGGCTGAACGTTTCCGCGCCGATCACCAGCGCCTTGCGATGCGCGGAGGCGCGGATCATGCTGTCCGCCACCTGCACCGCATAAAGGAAGCCCGAACACACCGCCGCGACATCGAACGCGGTGCAATCGTCGATGCCGAGCGCCGCCTGCACCTTGGTGGCGGTGGCGGGGAAGGTCTGATCCGGCGTGGCGGTGGCGAGCACGATCAGATCGATATCGCGCGCTTCAACGCCAGCGGCGGCCAGCGCCGCTTTCGCCGCATCGGTCGCCAGCGTCGCCGTGGTCTCATCCGGGGCGGCGATATGGCGGAAGCGGATGCCGGTGCGCTCGACGATCCAGTCGTCGGTGGTGTCGACCATCTCGGCAAGGTCCGCATTCGATACGCGCCGCGCCGGCAATGCCGAGCCGGTTCCGGTGATGACGCTACGTATCATGCCGCCTGCTTTTCGAAATTGCCCAAATCTTCGGCGATGCGCCGTGCGAGATCCGCCTTCACCATCTTCGCCGCATTGCCGATCGCGGTGGCGACGCCAAGTTCGTTGGCGCTGCCGTGGCTCTTCAGCACCAGGCCGTTGAGGCCCAGGAAAACCGCGCCGTTATGATTGTTCGGATCGAGATGATCGCGCAGCAGCTGCGTCGCGGGGCGGGAGATCAGGAAGCCGATCTTCGAGCGTATCGATGAGGTGAAGGCGCGCTTCAGCAGATCGCCGACGAAGCGGGCGGTGCCCTCCGCCGTCTTGAGCGCGATATTGCCGGAGAAGCCATCGCACACGATCACGTCGACATGCCCGCGCGCGATCCGATCGCCCTCGATGAAGCCGGTGAAGTTCATCGGCAGGTGAGTCGCAGCGCGCAGCCCCTGCGCGGCATCGCGAATCTCCTCGGTGCCCTTCTGATCCTCGCTGCCGATGTTGAGCAGCGCGACGCGCGGGCTTTCGAGATCAAGCGTGGTGCGGGCATAGGCCGCGCCCATCACCGCGAACTGCATCAGGTTGCGCGCATCGCACTCGGTATTCGCGCCGAGATCGAGCATCACCACGTCGTTCGCGCCGAGCGACGGCAGCATCGCGGCGAGCGCGGGACGATCGATGCCCGGCATGGTGCGCAGCGAAAGCTTCGCCATCGCCATCAGGGCGCCGGTGTTTCCGGCCGACACGGCAGCGCCGGCGCGACCCTGCTTCACGCAGTCGATCGCGACGCCCATCGAGGTCGTCCGCGCCCGGCGCAACGCCTTGCCCGCCGTCTCGCTGGACCCGACGATATCGGGCGCGTGGACGATCTCGGCATTGTTGCTGAGGTTGGGATGGGCCTTCAGCCCGTCGCGAATCGCCGCCTCGTCGCCCACGAGGAGAAATTTCATCCCCTCGAAGTTGCGACGCGCACGCGCGACGCCGGCCAGCATGACCGCGAGCCCCTCGTCACCGCCCATCGCATCGACGGCGATCCAGGAACTGTCGGACATGAAGCGGCGTCCCCCCTTGACTGGCCGGGCTATCAGCCCTCGACGGAAACGACTTCGCGTTCGTTATAGTGACCGCACGACGGGCACAGATTGTGCGGGCGCTTCAGCTCGCCACAGTTCGGGCATTCCTGGAACGCCTCCACCGACAGGGCATCATGCGCGCGGCGCATGCCACGGCGGGAGGGGGAAGTCTTTCGCTTGGGGACGGCCATCGCGGCACCTTAATCCGTATTCAGTTCAGCAGGAGACGATCCATCCGAAACGACTGTGACGCCGCCGACAAAACGTCAGCCGCGCCGGGCGGCCGGACGCATCGCGAAGTGACGCGCCTATACCCGAATATCGCCGCGTTGCAAGCGGTGCGGGCAAGTGGCAGTCTCACAACCGGATAACATAAGGGGGAAAGAGGATGCTGCTTCCGGTAACATTGGTGCTCGCCGCCGCGTGCGGACTGATAAACCTGTGGCTTGGCCTGCGGCTGGTGCGCGGGCGCATGCAGGGCGTGATGATCGGCGACGGCGGCAGGCCGGAGATGCTGGCGGGGATGCGCGCGCACGCCAATTTCGTGGAGAATGCGCCGTTCGTGCTGATCCTCACCGGCCTGATCGAGCTGGCGCGCGGCCCGTCGTTGCCGCTCTGGGTGCTGACGGCGGTGTTCGTGCTGGCGCGGGTGGCCCATCCGATCGGGATGTTGCGGGCCAGCCCCAACGGATTCCGCGCCGGGGGCGCGCTGGCCACCTGGACCGTCACCGCGATTCTCGCCGGATGGGCGCTGGTGATCGCCTATCAGGCGAACATGGCGGTGCCGCCGCACGGCCCGGCGATCGAGATCGTGACGCCCAAGGGCTGAACGGCGCGGCCCGCACCGTCGGCCGCGACCGGCGTGGTGACGAAGGAGCGGCGTGTGCGGATCAGCCGTCCGTGCGCCGCTCGATGATCCACGGGCGCGGCCGGCCCGTCGGCCTGGCGACCCCGTCGAGCCGCACCGCGCGGCGGACGTAGACCGGCTTCATCAGCATCGTACCGCCCATGCCCCCGCCGGTCGGCTGCGCGAGGATATGGCGCACCACCTCCTGCCCGCCCACGACACGCCCGAACGCGGCATAGCCCGGCTGCGCCGCACCCGCATCCATCGACGGCATGGCGCCGACGGTGATGAACCAGTTGCCGTTCGCCGATCCCGGCTCCCCGCGCCGCGCCATCGAGATCGTCATGTCGAGGTGGCGGATGCCGGTCGTGCTGGTCGGCTCGTGCGCGATCGTATCGAGGAACCGGCGCGCATCGGTGCGGATGCCGGACTGGACGAAGCCGAATTGCGGCGCCTTCCGATTGCGCGCCACGCGATAGAAGCTGATCCCGTCGAACCGCCCGTCGTCGACATAGCGCATGAAATTCGCCGTGGAGATCGGCGCGCGCTTCGCGTTCAGCGCGAGCACGATGTTGCCGAGCGCGGTTTCCAGCCGCACGCGGACGAAACCCGGCGTCGCGCGGTCCGCGCGTTGCGCGGCGGCGGGGGCGGACAGCAGCAGGGCGAGGAGCAGGACGAGGGCGCGCATGCGTGTCGCGCCTATGCGCCCCGCCGATGACCCGCAAGGCGCACGGGGCGATGCGCGCGAGAAGATCGACGAGATCCCGCCGCCGCTGAAACGTCGCGCAGCCGTTCATGCCGCGCTACCCCCGATCAGATGCGAGCATGTGCGCGCATCCCTGACGCACGTGCGCAGCAACCCGCCGCGTCGCGCCTAGAACGGGCACTTCGGAAGAAAGCGAGAACCAAACGGGAACAAAGTGCTTGACAGCGTCACGCTGTTTGGGTACATAACAGGAACGCTGACGAATTGTGACTTGCGGGGGCCGAGCGGGCGGCTCGCGAGGCGCGCGTCGGCGCGGAAACGGGCTGGTGCGCGCGGATCATATCCTGCTGCGGCCGGCCCGTTTCCGTTTCGTGGGCTCGGATGGGGGATATTGGCATGGTCACGCAGGTGAAGACCGCGCCGGGGAATGGCGGCTATCCGAAATGGCCGGCGGCGCAGCGCGAGGCGTTTCTCGATTGCCTGTCGGCAAGCTGCAACGTCAAGGCGGCGGCGGTGGCGGGCGGCGTGCATGTCGCGACCGTCCATCGCTGGCGGCGCCAGGACCCCGCCTTCGCGCAGGCATGGGGCGAGGCGCTGGCGCTGGGTTACGAGATGCTCGAAACCCGGCTGCTGGGCCACGCGCTGGGCGGCGAGCCGGGCGACATGATCGCCGGCGCCGATCCGTTGCCCGCGATTTCGGTGGACCTGTCGATCAAATTGCTGAGCCGGCACCGCGAGGCGACGGGCAGGCCGCGCCGCGCGACCGGCCCCACGCGCCGCTATGCCGATCAGGACGACAGCGATCGCGCGATCCTGGCCAAGCTGGCGCAGATCGAGGCGCGGCGGGCCACTCCGCCCGCGGGCGATGGAAAGTGAGGCGCGGCACGGGCAGCGATCCCACCGCCGAGATCATCGACCGGCTGCTTGCGCTGCCGCCACGCGAGCGGCGCACCGCGATCCTGGCGATGACGCCGGCGCAGCGACGCGAATTTCGCGATCGCTGGGCGGCATGGGCGCATGACGGCCAGCGCGCCCCGCCGGGAGATTGGCGGGTGTGGCTGATCCGGGCCGGGCGCGGCTTCGGCAAGACGCGCGCGGGCGCGGAGTGGATCGGCGCGCTGGCCCGCTCGACGCCCGAGGCGCGGGTCGCGCTCGTCGGCGCCACGCCAGACGATGTGCGGCAGGTGATGATCGAAGGGCCGAGCGGCCTGATCGCGCTGGCACGCGAGCATGAGCCGATCGAGTGGCGCGCGACGGCGGGCGTGGTGCGCTGGCCCAATGGCGCGACCGCCAGCGTCTATGCCGCAAGCGCGCCGGAAAGACTGCGCGGGCCGGAACATCATCTCGCCTGGTGCGACGAACTGGGCAAATGGGGCCGCGGCGGCGAGGCGGCGTGGGACAATCTGATGCTGACGATGCGGCTGGGGGAGCGCCCGCGCGTGCTGGTGACGACCACGCCGCGCCCGACGCGGCTGATGCGGCGCGTGATGGCGCTGCCCGGCGTGGTGGAGACGCGCGGGCGCACGGCGGACAACCCGCACCTGCCCGCCAGCTTCGTCGCGGCGATGGCGGACAGCTATGCCGGGACAATGCTGGGGCGGCAGGAGCTTGAAGGCGAACTGATCGACGAGGTGGCCGGTGCGCTGTGGACGCGCGGGCTGATCGAGGCGCGGCGCGCGGCGCCGATGCCCGATGCCGTGCGCGTGGTGGTGGGCGTCGATCCGCCGGCAGGGGTGGGCGGCGACGCCTGCGGCATCGTCGCGGTGGCGCTCGGCGCGGACGGGCGCGGCTATGTGCTGGAAGACGCGAGCGTCACGGGCGCGACGCCGGAGCGCTGGGCGCGCGCGGTGGCGGCATGCGCGGCGCGGCGCGGGGCCGATCGCGTGGTGGCGGAGAAGAACCAGGGCGGCGAGATGGTGCGCGCGACATTGCTCGCCGCCGATGCGGCATTGCCGGTGACGCTGGTGCACGCCAGCCGCGGCAAGGCGGCGCGGGCGGAGCCGGTCGCCGCGCTCTACGAGGCGGGCCGGGTATGGCACGTCGGCGCGTTTCCGGCGCTGGAGGACGAGCTGTGCGGGCTTTCCGCCGGTGGCGGATATGAGGGGCCGGGCCGCTCGCCGGATCGCGCCGACGCGCTGGTGTGGGCGCTGACCGAACTGATGCTGGGCCGGCGCGGCGCGGTGGCCGTGCGGGAACTGTAGGACCAAGCTCCCATAGGAGACTGACATGAAGTTGTTCGGCTGGAAGCCCGGGCGCGAGGGGTCGCGCCCGGCGTTGTCGCGTGGCGGCACGTATTTCGACGAGGCGGCGCGCTGGCCGCAGGGATATGAGGCGCAGGTGCGCGCGGGCTATTGCGGCAACGCCGTGGCGCAGCGCGCGGTGCGACTGGTGGCGGAGAGCGTGGGCGGCGCGCCGCTCGACGGCTCGGCTCCGGCACTGGCGAGGCTGGTGAGCGCGCGCATCGGGGGCGAGCGGCTGCTCGGCGTGCTCGCGGCGCAGATGCTGCTCCACGGCAACGGCTTCGTGCAGGTGCTGCGCGATGCCCAAGGCGCGGTGGCGGAACTCTATCCGCTGCGGCCCGAGCGCGTGACGGTGGAGCTGGATGCGGGGGGCTGGCCGGCGGGCTATGTCTATCGCGTCGGCGGGCGGGCGACGCATCTTTCGGATGAGGAGGTGATCCATATCCGCAGCTTCAACCCCGTCGACGATCATTACGGGCTGGGATGCCTGGGCGCGGCATCCTCCGCGATCGCGATCCACAATGCGGCGGCGAGCTGGAACAAGGCGCTGCTGGACAATGCCGCGCGGCCTTCCGGCGCGCTCGTCTATGATCCCGGCGACGGATCGGCGATGAGCGCGGAGCAGTTCCGCCGCCTGAAGGAGGAAATGGAGGCCGGGTTCGCCGGCGCCGGCAATGCCGGGCGACCGATGTTGCTGGAGGGCGGGCTGAAGTGGCAGGCGCTGAGCCTGTCCCCCGCAGACATGGATTTCGTGGGGCTGAAGGCGGCCGCGGCGCGCGAGATCGCGCTGGCGTTCGGCGTGCCGCCGATGCTGCTCGGGCTGCCGGGCGACGCGACCTACGCCAATTACAAGGAAGCGAATCGCGCGCTGTGGCGGCTCACCGTGCTGCCGCTGGCGGACGCGGTGATCGGCGCGCTGCTGGCGGGAATCGAGCGCTGGTTTCCCGACGGCCGGCTCGAGATCGACCTCGATCGCGTGCCGGCGCTGGTGGAGGATCGCGAGCGGCTGTGGCGGATGATTACCGCGGCCGATTTCATCACGAACGACGAGAAGCGCCAGATGGTCGGGTGGTCGCAATGAGCGCGGGCATCCTGGCGCAACTGATCGCGCAGGGCACCGCCACCGGCGCGGACCTCGCCACGCTGCGCGCGATCGCGGAGGAAGCGGGCGAGCTGGGCGCGACGCGCGCGCTGACCCGGCTCGGCCTCGCCGACGACGAGGCGACGCGCGACGTGGCGGAGCTGCGCGCGCTGCTGACGGCATGGCGCGATGCCAAGCAGAGCGCGTGGAAGGCGTTCGCGGGCTGGGTGGCGGCGCTGCTGCTGGCGGTGCTCGCGGTGAAGCTGGGGTTCGGCCAATGGGTGAAGTGACGCGCATCCGGGGCTATGCCGCCGTCTATGACCGGGTGGACCGCGCGGGTGACGTGATCCGGCGCGGCGCATTCGGCGCGCCCGCGGTGGTGCCGCTGCTGATGCAGCATCGCGGGGCCCCGGTGGGCACGATCGCGACCATCGCCGAAGATGCGCGCGGCCTGTGGATCGAGGCGGCGGTGGCGCGGGAGGATGCCGCACGGCTGGTGCGCGCCGGCGCGCTGCCGGGCCTGTCGGTCGGCTATCGCGCGACCGCGACGCGGCAGGGGGCGTGGCGCGAGATACTGGCGGCGCAGCTCTTCGAGGTGAGCCTCGTCGCGCGGCCGGCGCAACCGGCGGCGCGCGTGGAGCTGATCCCCGGCGACTGACCGGGCGGATTTTCAACAGATCGGGCGGGGACGGTCCCCGTTCTTTTCGCCGGCCATGCGTGGCGGGCTTTGCGGAGGTGTGCATGGGTGAGATGGTGATGGCGCGGCCGGTGCTGGAAGGTGCGGCGGCGAAAGCGGGAAGCCGCGTGTTCGCAGGCTATGTGCGCAGCGGCGCGACGATGGAGATGAAGGCGTTCAGCGGCGTTTCCGGCGATAGCGGCGGCTATGCCGTGCCGCGTGAGATCGACGTGGTGATCGACGCGACGCTGAAGGCCGCCTCGCCGATCCGCGCGATCGCGAACGTGGTGGCGGTGGGATCGGCCGGGTATCGCAAGCTGGTGACGACCGGCGGCACGCCTTCGGGCTGGTCGGCGGAGAATGGCGCGCGGCCCGAAACCGCCAGCCCGAACTTCGTGGAGATCGCGCCGCCGATGGGCGAGCTTTATGCCAACCCCACCGCGACGCAGGCGATGCTCGACGATGCGCAGTTCGACGTGGAGGAATGGCTCGCCGGAGAGATCGCGACCGAATTCGCGAAGGCGGAGGGCGCGGCCTTCGTCAGCGGCAACGGCACGAATCGGCCCAAGGGCTTCCTCCAGTCCCCGACGGCCGCGACCGGCGACGGCGCGCGGGCGTTCGGCACGCTGCAATATCTGCCGGCGGGCGCGGCGGGGGATTTCTCCGCGAATCCGCAGGAGCGGCTCGTCGATCTCGTCCAGAGCCTGCGCGCGCCATATCGGCAGGGCGCGGTGTTCGTGATGAATGCCGCCACGCTGGCGCGCATCCGCAAGTTCAAGACGAGCGACGGCGCGTTCGTGTGGCAGCCGAGCCTGGCGCAGGGCCAGCCGGCGACGCTGCTCGGCTATCCGGTGATCGAGGCGGAGGACATGCCCGATATCGCCGCCAATTCGCTGTCCATCGCGTTCGGCAATTTCAAGGCGGGCTATCTGATCGCGGAACGCAGCGAAACGGCGATCCTGCGCGATCCGTACAGCAACAAGCCGTTCGTCAGCTTCTACGCGACGAAGCGGATCGGCGGATGCGTGTCGAACAGCGAGGCGATCAAGCTGATGAAGTTCGCCGCCGCCTGAGCCGGGGACGGGCCGGGTGACGCGCATGCGTCGCCCGGCAAGCGGCGTCGGATCAGGGAGAATGACATGGTGACGACAAGAACGACCGGCGCGATGCGCCGGGCCGGCCGATGAGCGCCGCCCCGGTTCCGGCCGCCGCGGCGCAGGCGGCGGTGGCGGCGGCGCGCGAATTCCTGCGCGATTCCGGCGTGGGCGAACAGGCCTTGCTGGAACAACTGGCGGCGAGCGCCATCCTGCTCGGCGAGGCATTCACCGGCACGTTGCTGATCCGCCGCGCGGTGGACGAGGTGCTGCCGGTGTCGGCGGACTGGCGGATGCTGGCGGAAGCGCCGGTGAACGCGATCGCGCAGATCACCGGCCTGCCGGAGGAAGGCGCGCCGTTCGCGCTGCCGACGGCGGGCCATGCGATCGATATCGATGGCGACGGCCGTGGCTGGATACGCGTGAGCGCGCCGGGCAATGCGCGGCGGATCGCGGTGAACTACACCGCCGGGGTGGCGACGGACTGGGCGGCCTTGCCCGCGCCGATCGCGCAGGGCGTGGTCGCGCTGATCGCGCACCTGTTCGAGGATCGCGGGCGCGCCACCCAGCCGCCGGCGGCGGTGGCGGCGCTGTGGCGGCCGTACCGGCGGCTGCGGCTGACGACGGAGCGACGGGCATGACGCGCGCCGGCGAGATCGCGGCGCGCATCGGCAAGGCGCGCGCGCTGGTGGTCGCGGCGCGGGTGGCGGCGGCGGCGGGCGCGGCGCTGCCGGGCGTGCGGGTGGCGCGCGAGGGCGCGACCGTGACGATCACCGGGCGCGGCGTGCTCTCCCGCCTGCGCTGGCCGGGAGGGCTGGGGCGATGAGCGGGCAACAGGCGGTGCAGGCGGCGGCGGTGACGGCGCTGCGCACGGCGCTGGGCGCGGTGGCGGTGTTCGATGCGCCGCCGGTGCGCGCGGCGCCGCGCTACGTGGTGGTCGATCCGCCGCTGCTGATCGACTGGAGCACGAAGGACTGGCGCGGACGCGAGGGGCGGCTGGTCGTCTCGGCATTCGATCGCGGCGAGCGGCCGGCGTGGCTGCGCGAAGTGGCGGGCACGATCGAGGAAGCGGTGGAGGCGATGCCGCCAGACATGGGCGATGGCTGGCGCTGCGTTTCGGCGCGCCTGGTGCGGAGCCGGATCGCGCGGGCGGGCGACGATCGCTGGGCCGCGACGAGCGAGTTCACGGTACGGATCTATCGGGAGAGTGTGTGATGGCGGTGGAGAAAGGGAGCGCGTTCCTGCTCAAGGTCGGCGACGGGGGCAGCCCGGTCGCGTGGCAGACGGTCGCGGGGATGCGCACGACGCAGATGAACATCAACGGCGACGCGGTGGTCGTTACCAACAAGGGCTCGGGCGGGTGGCGCGAGCTGCTGTCCGGCGCGGGGGTGCGCAGCGTCAGCGTGTCGGCGGCGGGGGTGTTCACCGGATCGGCGGCGGAGGCGCGGGTAAAGGCCAATGCGCTGGCCGGGCTGATCGACGATTATCGCCTGACGTTCGAGGGCGGGGAGACGATGACCGGCCGGTTCCTCGTGACGCGGCTGGACTATGCCGGCGATTTCAACGGCGAGCGATCGTACACGCTGAATCTGGAAAGCTCCGGCGCGGTGGTGGCGGCATGAGCGCGCCGGCAAATCCCGCGCGCGGCGAGGCGGCGATCCGTGTGGCGGGCGAGATGCTGGCGCTGCGCCCGAGCTTCGCGGCGCTGGTGGCGGCGGAGCAGGAACTGGGGCCGCTGTTCGCGCTGGTGGAGCGCGCCGTGGCGGGCAGGCTGACGCTGGGAGAGATCGTCGCGCTGTTCTGGCACTGCCTGCGCGGGCGGCCCGAGGGGCTGACCCGCGAGCGGCTGGGCGAGGCGGTGACGGCGGGCGGGCTGGCAGCGGCGACGCCGGTGCTGAAGCTGCTGCTCGGCCAGATCCTGGCGGGAAAATGACGTTCCGCGACAGCGCCGCCCGGCTCGCCGGGCTGGCGGGGGCGGCGTTCGGCTGGTCCCCGGATACATTCTGGCGCGCAACCCCGGCGGAGCTGGGCGTGCTGGTTGGCGCGATGACCGGCGAGGCGGCGGGCGGCGATCCGCCCGATGCCGGCGCGATCGCACGATTGAGGGAGATGTTTCCCGATGGATGAGGAAATCGAACGGCTGGTGGTGAGCGTGCGCGCCGACACCGCCGGCTTCGCGCGCGACGTGGGCGCGATGCGGGGCGAACTGGAAGGGCCGCTGGCGAGCGGCGCCGATCGCGCCGGGCGCGCGATCGAGAACACGCTGCTGCGCGCGGTGCGCAGCGGCAAGCTGGGTTTCGATGATCTCAAGACGGTGGCGATGTCCGCGATGACCGAGATCGCGTCTTCGGCGCTGCGCGCGGGCATCGGGCAGATCACCGGCGGGGCGGGGCTGCTCGGCGGCCTGACGAGCCTGCTGGGATTGCCCGGCCGCGCGACCGGCGGGCCGGTATCGCCCGCGCGCGCCTATTGGGTGGGCGAGCGCGGGCCGGAACTGTTCGTGCCGACGGCGAGCGGATCGATCGCGCCAGCGGCAACGGGCGGCGGCGGGCGCGACGTGCGGGTGGCGATCACGATCAACGCCGCCGCCGATACCGCGCCGGGCGTGCTCGCGCGGTCCAGCCGGCAGGTGGCGCGCGCGGTGCGCGCCGCGCTCGAGGGGGCGGGGGACTGATGGCGCACTGGCTCTGCCGCGAACGGCGGCATCAGACGACGGGCACGATATCGCGCTTCGATCCGCGTTTCTGGACGGTGAACTTCCCGCGCCCGATGATGGCGGCGGTGACGACCATCGCGCCGGATGCGCTGCGCGTCGATTGCGCCTTCTATCGCCAGAACGATCTCGCCGGGCTGATCTGGGACGCGGAGGACCGCCACGATCACCCATTGCTGAAATATGAGACGGCGCGCGATTTCCGCGCCTGCCGGCTGTCGTTCCGCTGGCGATCCGGCGGCGTCCGCGCGCTCGACGCGATCAACGGCCCGGTGCTGACGATCGAGGGGCGCGACGCGGCGGGGCAGGCGCGTTCCTGGTACGTGCGACTGTGGAACTACGCGCAGGGCGCGCCCGAGGACGCGCGCGTCACGATCGACTTCGCCGATCTGAAAGGCGGCTTCATGCTGCCTGCAGAGGCGGATCCGGTGTGGGCGGGCGACGTGGACCGGATGTTCTTCTCGCTCGTGCCGCCGGGCTATACCGAGGCGGATGCGCCGCTCGCCGCACCGGCCGAGGGCTGGGCCGAGATCAGCGAGATCCGCTGCGACGGCGCCGGCGCGGTGATCGCGATCGGCGAGGCGGTCGTACCCGAGCACCGGCTCGGCATCGCGAGCGGCTATGACGACAGCTATAATCTGACGCCCGCGCGGCTGCTGCGAAACGCGCTGTATCTCGGGTATCGCGGAGCGATCGTTCATTACGTCGGGATGAGCCATTATTTCCGGCTCTCGGGCGGCGTGGCGAGCCTTGGCGGCGGGGCGCTCAACGTGGCGTGCGCCGCGTGGCACCGCGATTTCGCGCGGCGGGCGAAGGAGCTTGGCTACGACCTGATCTGGTCGTTGAGCTACGAACTGTTCGACGCGCATTGCCCGGAGGCGTGGAAGCAGCGCGCGGCGGATGGCGCGCCCGCGCTGACCGGATGGTCGCCGCCGTCCACCCTCCTGTCGCCCACGCATGAGGGGGCGATGGCCTATCTGCGCGCGGTGGCGGCGGCGTTCGTGGCGATCGGCACGGCGGCAGGGCTGGCGGGGAAATTCCAGGTCGGCGAGCCGTGGTGGTGGACGATGCCGGACGGGCGGCCATGCCTCTACGATGCCAGCGCCGTTGCGGCGTTCGCGCCGGTGCCGATCGCATCGATCCGGGGCGCAAAGAGCGCGGCGGAGATCGCGACGCTGGACGCTGCCGGGGCGGCGCTGGCGACGTCCACGGCGGCGCTGTGCGCGGCGGCGCGGGAAGTGGCCGCGGGGTGCGAGACATATCTGCTCGCCTATCTGCCGACGGTGCTGGATGCCGCCGCGCCCCATGCGAAGCGCGCGAACCTGCCAACGGGCTGGGCCGCGCCGGCCTTCGACGTGCTCCAGCTTGAGGATTACGACTGGGTGACGGCGGGCGATACCGCGGCCTCGCGGGAAGGCGCGCAAGCGGCGCTCACGCGGCTGGGCTATCCGCCCGAACGGCAGGAATATCTCGCTGGCTTCGTGCTGAAGACGGAGGATGCCGCGCAATGGCGGCTGATCGACGCGGCCGCCGATGCGGCGCTGCGGCGCGGCGCGCGGCGCGCGTATCTCTGGGCGCTGCCGCAGGTGATGCGCGACGGCCTGGTGCACTGGGATGAGGAGGATGATGTGACCGCGTTCGATGACGTGCTGTTCCCGCTCGCGCTGGGCCGCGAGGCGGAAGTGGCGCCGGAATTCTCCACCACGATCGTGACGAGCGCGGGCGGTAGCGAGACCCGCAACGTGGCGTGGGAGCAGGCGCGCACGCGCTACGATGTCGGGCCGGGGGTGAGAAGCGAGGCGGACATTCGCGTGCTGCTCGATTTCTTCCGCGCACGCGGCGGATCGGCGCGCGGCTTCCGCCTGCGCGATCCGTTCGACGCGGCGGCGGGCGACGAGGCGATCGGGACCGGGGACGGCGTTACGCGGCGGTTCGCGCTGGTGAAGCATTATGGCGCCACGGTGCGACGGATAACGCGGCCGGTCGCGGGGAGCGTATCGGTCAGGGTCGGTGGGGTGGCGACGGCGGCGTTCGCGCTGGAGGGCGGGGATATCGTGCTGGATGCGGCGCCGGCCGAGGGCGTTGCGATCACCGCCTCCTTCGCGTTCGACGTGCCGGTGCGTTTCGCGGAGGACCGGCTGAGCGTGACGCGCTCGACGTTTCTTGCGGGCGCCGCGCCGTCGGTGCCGCTGATCGAGATCCGGGAGGCGTGAGATGGACCGGGTGACGCATCTTGCGATCTGCTGGCGGATCGAGCGGCGCGACGGCGTGGCGATCGGGCTGACCGATCACGATCGCGACCTGGAGATCGACGGCATGGCCTATCGCGCGGCGCCGGGCATGACCCCGTCGGCGATCGTGCGCGGAGACGGCCTCGATCCCGCGACGATGGACGCGAAGGGTTCGCTTTCCAGCGCGGCGATCACCGAGCGTGACCTGATCGCGGGCCGCTGGGACGGCGCGCGCGTGGCGATCTTCGCGGTCGATCGGGTGGCACGAGGCGATGCGGTGCCGCTCGGCGAAGGGACGATCGGGGCGGTGGAGCTGGGTGGCGAGGCGTTCACCGCCGAGTTGCGCGGGGCAGCCGCGGCGCTCGATCGCCCCGCGACGGAGGCGACCTCGCCCGATTGCCGCGCCGCGCTGGGCGACCGGCGCTGCCGCGTGGCGATGGCGGGGCGGCGGCGGTTCGCACGGGTGACCGCCGCGAGCGACGAAATGCTGACGCTCGATCGGGCGGAGCCGGTGGCCGATGCCTATGGCGGGGGGCTGCTGCGCTGGTTCGGCGGGGCGAACAGCGGGTTCGAAAGCGCTGTGACCGCCTCGTCGGGCTCGACGGTGACGCTGCGCAGCCTGCCGCCGTTCGCGGTGGAAGCGGGGGCGCTGATCGAGGTGAGCGAGGGATGCGACAAGACGCTCGCCACCTGCGCGGGGCGGTTCGGCAACGCGGTGAACTTTCGCGGCGAGCCGTATCTGCCGGGGATCGACCTGCTGACGCGCTATCCGGGCGGATGACGCGCGCGGACCGCGTCGTCGCGGCGGCGCGAGCGACGGTCGGCGCGCGGTTCCGGCCGCACGGGCGCGATCCGGCGCTGGGGCTGGATTGCGTCGGCGTGGCGGGCTGGGCGCTGCGGGCCGGCGGCTACCGAGGGCAGGTGCCGGCCGGCTATGCGTTGCGATCCGGCCCGGCGGCTCTGGAAGACGCGATGCTTGCCGGGCTGGCGACCTGCCCGGGCGATGCGCCGGGCGATCTGCTGCTGTGTTGCGCCGATGGCGGGCTGCATCTCGCCATCGTCACCGACGCGGGCCTTGTTCACGCTGATGCGGGCCTGCGCCGTGTGGTCGAGCGACCGGGTGCACCGCCGTGGCCGGTGATCGGCGCGTGGCGATTGGAAGGGGAAGAAGATGGCGACTTTGGTGCTGACGGCGGTGGGCACAGTGATCGGCGGGCCGATCGGCGGCGCGATAGGCGCGCTGATCGGGCAGACGGTCGATCGGACCGTCCTGTTCAAGCCGAAGGGACGCGAGGGCCCGCGGCTGACCGAACTGGCGGTACAGACGTCGAGCTACGGCACGCAGATTCCGAAGATGTTCGGCACGATGCGGGTCGCGGGATCGGTCATCTGGGCGACTGACCTGGTGGAACATCGCGCCACCAGCGGCGGGGGGAAGGGGCGGCCGAGCGTTACAACCTATAGCTACACGGCCTCGTTCGCGGTGGCGCTGTCGGCGCGGCAGATCCTGGGCGTGCGGCGAATCTGGGCTGACGGCAAGCTGCTGCGCGGCGCGGCGGGGGACTGGAAATCCGCGACGCGCTTCCGGCTCCATCCCGGCGCGGAAGACCAGCCGGCCGATCCGCTGATCGCGAGCGCGGAGGGGAGCGCGCTGACTCCGGCGCATCGCGGCATCGCCTATGCGGTGTTCGAGGATATGGCGCTGGAGGATTTCGGGAACCGCATCCCCTCGCTAACCTTCGAGGTGCAGGCGGATGCCGGGCCGGTGACGATCGGCGGAATCGCGGCGGCGATGAGCGATGGCGTGGTGCGGGACGCGGGGGCCGCGACCGTTATCGACGGCTTCTCCGGCTATGGCGATACGGCGCGGGCAGTGGTGGAAACGCTCGGGCGGATCGGTGGCTGCCGCTTTGCGCAGGTCGGCGCGGCGACCGAGATGCGCGGGCCGGGTTCCGGGCCGGTGCTGATGATCGCCGATGACGGCGTGAAGCGATCGACGCGCGCCCGTTCGATCCGGCCGATCGAGGCGGTGCCGCAATCGGTTTCCGTCGCGCATTATGATCCCGATCGCGACTATCAGACCGGGATCCAGCGCGCGACGCGGCCCGGCGCGGGCAACCGGCACGACACCATCGATGCTCCCGTCGCGATCGGCGCGGGGGCGGCGAAGGCGATTGCGACGGCGACACTCGCCCGCGCTGAAACGGAACGTGTGGGGCGCACGGTTTCGACCGACACCTGTGCGATCGGGATCGCGCCGGGCGACCGCGTGACGATCCGGGGCGAGAGCGGGCGGTGGCGGTGACGGGCACGTCGCTGGAGGGGATGGCGACGACGCTCGAACTGGTCGCGGAGCGCGCGGCGACGCTTCCGGCGCGCGCGTCGCCCGGGCGATCGGTCGGCGCGCCGGACATGGTGGCGGGTGCTACGATCCTGCACGCTTTCGAATTGCCTGCGCTCGACGAGGCGCTGCTGACGGAACCGCGTATCCTGATCGCCGCGGCCGGAACCGGCCCGGGGTGGCGCCGGGCAGGATTGCGATACAGCCTGGACGCGGGGGCAAGCTGGATAGCGATCGGCGGCACGGCGTTGCCGGCGACGCTTGGCACGACGGTTGGCGCGGTGCCGGCCGGGCCAGTGGCGCTGATCGACCAGCGCAACGAGATCATCGTCGATCTGGCGCATGAGGATATGTCGCTGGGCGATGCGGGCGCGGGTGCGCTGGATCTTGGCGCGAATCTGGCGCTGATCGGCGACGAACTGATTCAGTTCGCGGCGGCGACACAGATCGCGCCGCGACGATGGCTGCTTCGCGGATTGTGGCGCGGGCGCCGCGGAACGGGCGCTGTTGCACATACGCCGGGCGAGCGCTTCGTGCTGATCGAGCAGGATGCCGTCGCCGCCGTTTCGGTAGCCGCATCGGTGGGGCGGACGCTCCGCGTTGCGGCCGATGCTGTCGCGGACTCGGCCGAGGCGGAGGTGCTGCTTACCGGGGCCTCGATCCTGCCGCCGTCGCCGGTGCGCATCGAGGCCGTCTCGCAGGTGGACGGCAGCGCGCTGGTGCGATGGCGGCGGCGCGGGCGCAGCGGCTGGCGCTGGCGTGACGGCGCGGAAACGCCGCTGGGCGAGGAGCGCGAACAATATCGCGTCACGATCGCGCCGGCGACGCTGCCGACCCGGACGATGACGGTAGAGGTCGCCGCGGCTTTGGTGTCCGCCGCCGAGCGCGCGGCCGGGCCGGTGTCGATCTCTGTCGCGCAGATCGGCACGAATGGCATCTCCCCCGCGGCGATCTTCAGTTTCTAAACGGAGAGAATGATGAGCGACGAACGATCGCCACGTCTCGCGCTGCCATTGTTGCAGCCGGGCCAGGCGCAGAAGGAAAACGATCACAACGAGGCTCTGGCGCTGCTCGACATCGCAACGCAGGCGTCTGTGCTTGCGGTGGCGGTGAACGCGCCGCCGGCCGATCCGGTGCCGGGCGACTGCTGGATCGTCGGCCCCTCTCCGGTGGGAGCGTGGGCAGAACACGCCGCTGCACTGGCGGCGTGGACGAGCGGCGGATGGCGGTTCCTTACACCGCAGCCGGGAATGACGGTGTGGAGCGTACCGGACAGTCTGCCCGTCCGATACGAGGCGGGCGGCTGGCGCAGCGGGGATATTCGCGGCGCGCGGCTGATGATCGAAGGCAAGCAGGTGATCGGGCCGCAGGCGGCCGCCATTCCCGATCCGACGGGCGGCGTGGTGATCGATGCACAGGCGCGCGACGCGCTGAACACGATTCTGGCAACTCTCAGGGAACACGGGATAATCGAGGTATAATTGTTGCCTTTATGCAACAACGCCCGGTTTTTGCGCGCTTGCGTGGAAACCTTCTCTTGGGTAGTGAGTTTGCGTTGTCCGTAGTGACACCATTGAGAAGGGGATTATGATGCGGAAGCTTGCCGTTGTAGTGGCACTTGCCTCCACCGCACTTGCCTCGCCGGCGCTTGCGCGCGACAAGGCGTGGTATGTTGGGGCTGATTTCGGCGGGATGCTCGTCGAAGACATCAATTATAACATCGCCAGCGCGACGCCTGCGCTGAACGGAACGTCCACCGTCAACCATCATTACGGTTGGGACGCTGACGGCGTGATCGGTTACGACTTCGGCGGCTTCCGCCTCGAGGCCGAAGTCGGTTACCGGACGGCCAACGTGGACAGCTATCAGGCTTCTGCCGGTATTCCTTATGCGGGTGGCACGCTCGCAGCCGGAACCTACAATGGCGCCGGTGGCCGCTCGACCGCACTCAGCTTCATGCTGAACGGCCTTCTGGACTTCGGCCCGGATGATGGCCTGCAGGGCTTCGTCGGCGGTGGTGCCGGTGTCGCTCGCGTGAAGAGCCGGATCGACCTGGGCACCGCAGGGTCGCCGCTGGACGATTCCGACACCGTTTTCGCATGGCAGGCTCTGGCCGGCGTTCGCGCGCCGCTGACCGACCATGTCGATGTCTCGCTGAAGTATCGCTTCTTCAACGCTGACAAGGTGAAGCTGAACGACCTCGCGGGTTCGGCTTACGACGGGCGGTTCCGGTCGCACAGCATCCTGGGCGGTCTGACCTACAACTTCGGTGAGCCGGCTGCACCGCCGCCGCCGCCGCCGCCGCCGCCGCCTCCCCCGCCGCCTCCCCCGCCGCCGCCGCCGCCGCCTGAAGTGGTGTGCTCGCCGGGTCCGTTCATCGTGTTCTTCGAGTGGGACAAGTCGGACGTTACCCCAGAGGCAGCGTCGATCCTCGACAACGCGGTCACGCAGTACCAGAGCTGCGGCAACGCGCAGGTTATGGTCGCGGGCTTCACCGACACCTCGGGTTCGGCGAAGTACAACATGGGCCTCTCGCAGCGTCGTGCAGATGCGGTGAAGGCTTACCTGACGTCGAAGTCGATCCCGGATGGGGTGATCGCGACGCAGGCATTCGGCAAGACGCACCTGCGCGTGCAGACCGCCGATGGGGTCCGCGAAGTGCAGAACCGTCGCGTGGAAATCACCTACGGCCCGGGTTCGGGTCAGTAAGGTCTTTCACAAGACAGAGAAAATCGGGAGGTCGGCATTGCCGGCCTCCCTTTTTTTGTGTGCGGCTGGACAGGAACACGGCCGGCGGGATCTAGCCGTTTACAGTTGATTGCACAGGCGCGACCGGGATCACGCGCTTGCGGGGGTATTGCCGCCAACGCCAAGCTGTCGCCATGATCTGCTTTGACCGCATCGTTTCATCGTATCGCGGCAATCGGCTGCCAAGCGGACGACGTTGCCAACCGGGCTGATGATGTGCGGTTAGAGGTGGTGTTTGCCGGTGAAGACTTTAGAGCCGCGTCGGCAACACGCCTGATGAAGGGAGTTCAGATGCGTATCACGATGATCGGCTCAGGCTATGTCGGATTGGTATCCGGCGCCTGCTTCGCCGATTTCGGCCACAGCGTCACCTGTGTCGACAAGGCTGCGGAGAAGATCGAATCCCTGCTCGCGGGCCGGATGCCTATCTACGAGCCCGGGCTCGACCAACTCGTGGCGGCCAACGTCGCGGCCGGCCGGCTCGCTTTCACGACCGACCTTGCGGCAGGGGTCGCGGGAGCTGATGCTGTCTTCATCGCGGTCGGCACGCCATCGCGTCGCGGTGATGGCCATGCGGATCTGAGCTACGTCTATGCCGCGGCCGAGGAGATTGCCCGCGCGGCGACCGGGCCGTTGGTGGTGGTAAACAAGTCAACCGTGCCGGTGGGCACGGGTGACCGGGTCGAGCATATCCTGCGTGAAACGCGCCCGGACGGCGATTTCACCGTGGTTTCAAACCCGGAATTCCTGCGTGAAGGCGCCGCGATCGGTGATTTCAAACGCCCGGACCGTATCGTGCTAGGCACCGATGACGAACGCGCCAAGGCGGTGATGCGCGAAGTGTATCGCCCGCTGTATCTGGGTGAAAGCCCGATACTCTTCACCGGGCGGCGAACAGCCGAACTCACCAAATACGCCGCCAACGCGTTTCTCGCCACGAAGATCACCTTCATCAACGAAATGGCCGACCTGTGCGAAGCAGTCGGCGCGAACGTGCAGGACGTGGCGCGCGGGATTGGGCTGGACAACCGGATCGGGCGCAAGTTCCTTCACGCCGGCCCAGGTTATGGCGGCTCTTGCTTCCCGAAAGATACGCTGGCGCTGCTCAAGACAGCGGAAGATTTCGAAAGCCCGGTGCGGATCGTCGAGGCAGTCGTTCAGGTGAATGACACGCGCAAGCGCGCAATGGGGCGCAAGGTGCTAGCGGCGCTTGGCGGGGAACCGCGCGGCAAAACGGTCGCGGTGCTCGGCCTGACATTCAAACCGAATACCGATGATATGCGGGACGCGCCGTCGATCGCGATCGTGCAAAGCCTCATTGATGCCGGCGTCAATGTCCGTGCGTTCGACCCGGAGGGCGAAGAAACCGCGAAGGCAGTGATGCCGAACATCACCTATTGCAGAGATGCATATGACGCGGCCGAGGGCGCGGATGCGGTGGCAATCGTTACCGAATGGGATGTATTCCGCGCGCTTGATCTCAAGCGGCTTGCCACAATGATGGCGGGCGCGGCGCTTGTCGATCTGCGCAATATCTATGATCGCGACGAGGCCGAGCGGGCGGGCTTCGCTTATACGGCGGTCGGACGATAGCAATGGCGCCGCCGATCGCGGGATTATTGGAAACGTCGCTCTATGTTTCCGATATGGTGCGATCGGCAGCGTTCTTCCGGGATACGCTCGGGCTGCGTATCATGATCGAGAGCGCGCGGCTAACGGCGTTCGATGCTGGGCGCGGCGGGGTGCTGCTGCTGTTCCCGTGCGGCGGCGCGACGCGCGACGTCACAACCGAAAGCGGCACGATTCCCGGCCATGACGGCGATGGGCCACTGCATATGGCGTTTGCGATTCCGGCCGATGCACTCGATCGGTGGAGGGCGCATCTTTCGGATCATCGCGTTGTAATGCGTGGCGAGATGCGCTGGCCACGTGGCGGCACCAGCGTCTATTTTGAAGACCCGGATGGTCACGTGCTCGAGCTGGCGACGCCCGGGCTGTGGCCTAATGACGAGGATCGGCGGTCAAGCGATCGCGGATGACAGCCACTCGGGAACCAGCGCGTCGCCCAGTGCCTCGACGCGGCGATGCTCGACCATCAGCCCGAGCGCGGGATAGCGGATCCGCGTCCGCTCGCTTGCGTCGCCGAGCGGGGCGACGATCAGGCGGCGGTTGACCTTGGCGCGATGATGCATGCGCGCCGTGTTTTCCTGCCCGACATAGCATCCCTTGGCAAAGCTGACGCCGTTCAACTCGCGCGCGTTGCATTCCAGCCATAGTGTCGTACCGTCGCCTAATTCGGCAACGCCTTCCGTCACGCCGCAGGAAAGGCGGTGCGCGAGCCAGCCCTCCGCCGGCGCGCCCGGCGCGGCAATCCAGCGATTGCCCAGCGCAGCCAGGCGGGGATCGGCCGTGCCTTCATTGCTGGACGCGCTCCAATGCACCGCAAGTGTCTCATCGCGGGTGATCGAGATCGCCCGGCGCAGGCGATAGACCGTCAGCCGGCGTGCCAACGCGTCCGCCTGCGTCGCCTCGCAATCGATCAGCAGATCGGCGCCGTCCTCCCAGATGATGAAATCGAACAACGCCTTTCCCTGCGGGGTCAGCAGCGCCGCCCAGACGGGGAGCGCGCCCGACACGTCATTCGTCACCAGCCCTTGCAGGAAATCACGCGCATTCTCGCCGGAAATGCGGATCACGGCGCGGTCTGGCAGCATCGTCGGGGTGGTATCGCTCATGCCGCCCAGTTAGGGATGCGCGACACGCGACGAAAGGGCTGAACGATGGCAACCTTTGATCTCCTGCTGGCGAACGGGATCGTTCATACGCCCGGCGGCCCGATCGCGGCGAATGTCGGCGTGCGGGACGGGAAGATCGCCGCGATCGGCGCGAGCGGCGATGCCGGCCGAACGATCGACTGCACCGGGCTCGATATCCTGCCCGGCGTCATAGACACACAGGTGCATTTCCGCGAGCCGGGGCTGGAGCACAAGGAAGACCTCGCCAGCGGCAGCGTCGCGGCGGTGATGGGCGGCGTGACCGGCGTGTTCGAGATGCCCAACACCAAGCCCAATACCGACAGCGCCGCAGCGATCGCGGACAAGCTCGCCCGCGCCAAGGGGCGGATGTGGTGCGACCACGCTTTCTATGTCGGCGCGACCAACCATAACGCGCGAGACCTGGCGGAACTCGAACGGCTGCCGGGGACCGCGGGCGTGAAGATCTTCATGGGCGCCTCGACCGGCGATCTGCTGGTGAGTGAGGACGCGCGGCTCGCGGAAGTGCTGGCGTCCGGCCATCGCCGCGTCGCGATCCACGCCGAGGACGAAGACCGCATGAACGCGCGCGCCGATGAGCGCATCGCGGGCGATCCTTCCAGCCATCCGGTATGGCGTGATGACGAAAGCGCGATCCTTGCCACGCGCCGCATCCTGAAGCTGGCGCGGGCGGCGCGGCGGCGCATCCATGTGCTCCACGTCACGACGCCCGCCGAGCTTGAGCTGCTTTCGCAGCACAAGGATATCGCCTCGTGCGAGGTGACGCCCCAGCATCTCACGCTCGCGGGGGAGGAGGCCTATCCGCGCCTCGGCACGCTGGCGCAGATGAACCCGCCGATCCGATCGGGCGCGCATCGCGACGGGTTGTGGCACTGGCTGAACCAGGGCGTCCCGGATGTGATCGGTTCGGATCACGCCCCGCACACACTGGAGGAAAAATCCACGCCCTACCCCGGATCGCCCAGCGGCATGCCGGGCGTGCAGACGTTGTTGCCGCTGCTCCTCGATCATGCAGTGCACGGACGGCTAACCCTACAGCGTGTGATCGAGCTGACCAGCGCGGGCGCGCAGCGTATCTTCGGCATCGAGGGCAAGGGGCGAATCGCGGCCGGCTATGACGCCGATTTCACCATCGTCGATCTGAAAAAGCGCTGGTCGGTTGAGGAGAACTGGTTGGCCTCACGCTGCGGCTGGTCGCCGTTCACCGGGATGCAGCTTACCGGCAAGGCGATCGGCACGATCATCCGCGGGACGGTGGCGATGTGGGAAGACAGCCTCGGGGAAGGCCCGCAAGGCACGCCGATCCGCTTTGAGTCGGTCGATTTCAGCTAAGTCATTCTGTCCTACATGAACCAATTGGGTTAAATGGCTTGCCGTTTTCCGATATGAGGGACGGCAAATGGATATCGACGAACTGATCGATGAGGTGATCGGTCGCGAGGGCGGCTATGCGAATCATCCGGCGGATCGTGGCGGCGCCACCCGCTGGGGCATCACCGAGCGGGTCGCGCGCGCGAACGGCTATTCCGGCGACATGCGCGCGCTATCGCGATCTGTGGCCGCGGCCATCTACCGGCGGCTTTACTGGCAACACCCGGGTTATGATCGCGTGGCACGCCGAATGCCGCAGGTTGCGGCCGAAATGTTCGACACCGGGGTCAACATGGGGACCAAGGTGGCCACTGGCTTTCTGCAGCGGGCGCTCAATGCGCTCAATCGTGGCGCAAGCGACTATCCGGATATCGCGGTCGACGGGGTGATCGGCCCACGCACGCTGGCGGCGCTGGATGGGTTCGTCACGCGGCGCGGCGCGGCGGGGGAAAAGGTGCTCATGAAGGCGCTCGAGGCGCTGCAGGGCGCGCGCTACATGGCGCTGGCGGAAAGCCGCCCGGCCAATGAAGCGTTCCTTTACGGCTGGCTCGCCAATCGGCTCGGTTGAGGTTCGGGAGAGACATTATGGCATTGCTCGATGGGATTATCGCGCCGGTGGCTGGCCTGCTCGACCGGCTGATCCCGGATCCGAAAATGCGCGAAGCGGCCAAGCTGGAACTGCTGCGGCTCGACGGAACACAGGAGCTGGAACGGATCAAGACACAGATGACCGCGGTGCTGGCAGAGGCGAATTCCGCCGATCCGTGGACCAGCCGCGCTCGCCCCAGCTTCCTCTATGTGATGTACGCGCTGCTGCTGTGGTCGATCCCGATGGGATTGATCGCAGCGATCCGGCCGAGCTGGGCGACCGCGATCGGGCAGGGGATGAATGCCTATCTCAGCGGCATACCCGAACCGCTCTATGCTTTGTTCGGCACCGGGTATCTGGGCTATACGGTGGCGCGCGAATGGGGGAAGGCAAAGGGGCGCTGAGCATTCGCGGCCGTGATCGCGTGTGGTTCGCGGGCGTTAGCCTCCCCATCGACCACGCCTGACCGGCGAGGAGATTGCAGCCTTCCGGCCGCCGCACCATATGCGGGCCCATGAGCAACGAAAGCAGCATGCCCGTGTGGCATGGCACGACGATCCTGTCGATCCGACGCGGCGGCAAGGTGGTGGTGGCCGGGGACGGCCAGGTATCGATGGGCAATACGGTGATGAAGCCAAACGCGCGCAAGGTTCGCACCTTGGGCGCGGACGGCAAGGTGATCGCGGGGTTCGCCGGCGCCACCGCGGATGCCTTCACTCTGTTCGAGCGGCTGGAGGCCAAGCTGGAACGGCATCAGGGCCATCTGATGCGTGCCGCCGTGGAACTGGCGAAGGACTGGCGCACCGACAAATACCTTCGAAATCTCGAAGCGATGATGATCGTCGCCGACAAGGATGCGACGCTGATCCTGACCGGAAACGGCGACGTGCTGGAGCCTGAGGAAGGCATTGCTGCGATCGGATCTGGCGGCAACTATGCGCTGGCCGCGGCGCGCGCTCTGGTGGAATATGAGCAGGACGCGGAAACCGCCGCGCGCAAGGCGATGAAGATCGCCGCCGAGCTGTGCGTGTTCACCAACGATCGGCTGGTCGTCGAAACGCTCGGCAGCGCCGCCTGATTTCTCCCGATTCACGAAAGATGACCATGAACGACAATCTCACCCCGAAGGCGATCGTCGCCGCGCTTGACGCGCATATTATCGGCCAGCGCGATGCGAAGCGCGCGGTGGCCGTCGCGCTGCGCAACCGCTGGCGTCGGCAGAAGCTGAGCCCGGACCTGCGCGACGAGGTGACGCCCAAGAACATCCTGATGATCGGCCCCACCGGCTGCGGCAAGACCGAGATCAGCCGCCGCCTCGCGAAGCTCGCGGATGCCCCGTTCGTGAAGGTCGAGGCGACCAAGTTCACCGAGGTCGGCTATGTCGGGCGCGATGTGGAACAGATCGCGCGCGATCTCGTCGAGGAAGCGGTCCGGCTGGAAAAGGAGCGCCGCCGCAACGCTGTCAAGGACAAGGCGGAGGAAGCCGCGATGGCGCGTCTGCTCGACGCGCTGGTCGGCAAGGATGCGAGCCAGGCGACGCGCGAAAGCTTCCGTCAGCGCTTCCGCGACGGACACCTCGAGAGCACCGAGATCGAGCTGGAACTGCAACAGGCGCCGCAGATGCCGTTCGAGCTGCCCGGCGGCGGATCGGTCGGCATGATCAATCTGTCCGAGATGATGGGTAAAGCGTTCGGCGGCGGGCAGGCGAAGCGCCGCAAGCTGCTGGTGCCGGCGGCGTGGGAAAAGCTGGTCGAGGAAGAGGCGGACAAGCGGCTCGATCAGGACGAGGTGAGCCGCGTCGCGCTGGCGGATGCGGAGGCGAACGGCATCGTCTTCCTTGACGAGATCGACAAGATCGCGGTGAGCGACGTGCGGGGCGGGAGTGTCAGCCGGGAGGGCGTGCAGCGCGATCTGTTGCCGCTGATCGAGGGGACCACCGTGTCCACCAAATACGGCCCCATGAAGACGGACCATATCCTCTTCATCGCCTCCGGCGCGTTTCACGTCGCCAAGCCGAGCGATCTGCTGCCCGAGCTTCAGGGGCGGCTGCCGATTCGCGTGGAGCTCAAGGGGCTGACCGAGGAGGATTTCGTGGCGATCCTTTCCGACACCAAGGCATCGCTGCCGGCGCAGTATCGCGCCTTGCTCGGCACCGAAGGGGTCACGATCGACTTCACGCCGGACGGTATTCGCGCGGTGGCGAAGATTGCCGCCGAAGTGAACGGCGAGATCGAGAATATCGGTGCGCGGCGGCTCCAGACGGTCATGGAAAAACTGCTGGAGGAAGTGAGCTTCGACGCGGAGGATCGCGGCGGCGGCACGCTGACGATCGACGCAGCCTATGTGGAAAAGCAACTCTCCAGCGTTGCGCGGAATACCGATCTCAGCCGGTTCGTGCTGTAACCTTCAAACCCCGGCTTCGGCCGGGGCCGCCCTCATCTGAGGCCAATGATCGAGATCTGCCGCCCGTAATCCGGCTCGCCGCGATGCGTGGCGCGGCGGAAGCTGAAGAAGCGCGTGGGGTCGGCGTAGGTATCCAGCCCCAGCGTTTCGATGCGGGTGACGCCCGCATCGGCCAGGCGATGCGCGACATAGGCTTCCAGATCGAACTGCGCGTGGCATGCCCGCCCGTCCGCGAAAAAGCGTTCGTTCGCCGCATCCGCCTCCTCGAAGCGACGGCGAAACGCGAGATCAACCTCATAGCTGGCGCGCGCGATGCACGGGCCGACAGCGGCGGCGATCCGGTCGCGACGCGCGCCCAACGCTTCCATCGCGATGATCGTCGTATCCGTCACCCCGGCTAGCGCGCCCTTCCACCCGGCATGGGCCGCGCCGACGACGCCGGCTTCGGCATCCGCAAGCAGCACCGGCGCGCAATCCGCCGTCAGCACGCCGATCGCCAGGCCGGGTCGATCCGTCACCAGCGCATCGGCACGAGGGCGCAGCGCGGGATCGAACGGCGCGCGAACCGTCACGCACTCGGCCGAATGAACCTGATAGACCGTCACCAGCGCCGCGCCTGGCAGTACGGCGTCGCCCGCACGGCGACGGTTCTCCGCGATCGCATCCGCGTCGTCGGCCGATCCGGCGCCGACGTTGAGCCCGCCGTGCAGCCCGGTCGAAACGCCGCCGCGCCGGCCCAGAAAGCCGTGTGCCACGCCCGACAGCGCGGCGGCGCGATTGACCTCCACCGCGCTCATAATGCCAGCCGCATGATGAGATCGCGATCGACCTGATCGCCGACCGGGAAAGCATAATCGCCGATATGCGCGAACCCATGCTTCTCGTAAAAACGGATCGCGCGCGGGTTCGCCTCATAGACGGTGAGCAGCAGTGCCTTCGCGCCGCGCGCGCGCGCGGTATCGATCGTCCACGCCATCAGCGCCTGTGCGATGCCGGCGCCGTGATGCGTGCCGGCGATGTAGAGCTGGCTCAGTTGCAGCGCGCCAGCGGTCATCGCGGGATCGGGCAGAAATGGCGGGGTGAGCTTGGCATAGCCGACGATCTCGTCCCCGGCGCACGCGACGCGCCAGGATACGTCCGGATTCGAAAGATCGCGGATCAGTTTGCCGTTCGGGCCATAGGCCTCGGCGAAATAGGCGGCGATATTCTGCGGGCTGGTGAACGGCTCGAACGTCTCCAGCCACACCTTCCTCGCCATCGCGTCGATCTCGGTGCCGTCGGCGAGGGTAGGGGTGCGATAATCGATCATGCGAATCCTGCGGGTTCGGGCCAGTCCGCGTGGCGCAGGCCGATTACGTTGAACAGTTCGCCCATGTCCTCCACCAGCCGGTCGCGATCGACAAGAACATCGGCGTTGCTCTGCGCCAGCGCCGTCGCTCGGGCATCAACACCCAGCGCGCGGAGAAACGCGCCCTGCCCGACCGGGCCGCTCGCGATCGCCCCGCTGGCATGGCCGACCAGCGCCAGCGTCGCGAAATCGACATGCGCGGTCAGATCGCGTTCGCCCGGCTCCTCGAACGGATTGGCATAGGTGTGGGCGCGCACCGCCTGGAGCGTGTCGCCCACCGCCGGCCCCTCATAGCCATAATCGATCGCGAGCAGCGCGCCGCCCTGCGCCACGATGCGCGCGGCCAGCACGCGCATGATGCCGACCGAGGCGGGCGATGTTTCGATGATCGAGCCGGCGGGCGCGTCGCGAAGATGCGGTGGGATCACGTCGTCGGGCACCTGCTTGCCGGCGACAGGCAGAAACAACGTGTCCTGACACGCCACCAGCCGCTCATGCCACGTCGCGCCGCGCCGCACGAGCTGGCGGATCGGCAACGCATCGAAGAATTCGTTGGCGACGACCAGCAGCGGCCGGTCAGTCGGCAGCTCCTCCACGTCATCATGCCATGTGGCGTGGGGCACGCGCCTGGCTTGCTCGTCGCGCAGTACGGGGCTGGTCTCGACGAAATGCACGGGCGGGGTAAGCCCTGCCGTCGCCATCGCGCGCAGCGCATCGGCGGCGAGCGTTCCGCGCCCCGGCCCCAGCTCCACCCACGCCACATCTGGCCGCCCGGCGCGATCCCACAGGTCCGCGCACCACAGGCCGATAAGCTCGCCGAACATCTGGCTGATCTCCGGCGCGGTGGTGAAATCACCTCCGGCGCCGAGCGGATCACGTGTGCCGTAGTAATGCGCGTTGGCGGCCGCCATGAACTGGCTGACCGGGATCGGCCCGCCGAGAGTGATCGCTCGCGCCAGCCGTTCTGGCAGCGGGCCCTCTTCCACAATCCGGCTCACGCGACGCTGTCGCTCCCGGCGATCGGCTCGACGCGCTCGCGCCGCCCGCGCGCGGTGGCGATCAGCCAGATCCCGCCGGCGATCATCGGCAGGCACAGGATCTGCCCCATGTGGATCGTCGTCGCGAAGAAGGTGCCCGCGAACTGGGAATCCGGCTCGCGGAAGAATTCGACGAAGAACCGGCACAGGCCATAGCCGAGCACGAAGATGCCGACGAGCTTGCCCGGCTCGTATCGCGCCTTCGTCCGCCAGAAGAAGAAGGCGAGCACCGCGAACAGCAGCAGCCCCTCGAGCCCCGCCTCGTAAAGCTGGCTCGGGTGCCGTGCCGGCTCGATCATGCCGATCGGCACGGTGTGGGGGAAGACGATCGCCCAGGGCACGTCGGTCGGCTTGCCCCACAATTCGCCGTTCACGAAATTGGCCAGCCGGCCGAAGAACAGCCCGAACGGCGCGACGCAGGCGACATAATCGTGGATGCGCAGCCAGTTCAGCCCGTTCTTGCGCGCGAACAGGATGATCGCGATCGTCGTGCCGATCACGCCGCCGTGGAACGACATGCCGCCGTCCCACAGCCGCAGGATGCGGATCGGATGCAGGATCATGTCGGGCGCGTAGAACAGGACATAGCCGATCCGCCCGCCCAGGATGATGCCGAGCGTTGCGTAGAACACCAGATCGTCCGCGTGGCGCCGCGCCATCGGTGCGGCCGGCTCGGCGAGCAGCTTCAGCAGATACCACCAGCCGACGACGATCCCGGCGATATAGGCGAGGCTGTACCAGCGCAGCGTGAAGAAGCCGATCGAGAAGACGTCCGGGTGCAATCCCAGGTCGGTGAAACGGATATGGCCGGCGGATGCGGCGAACAAAGACAGGATCAAGGCTTTTCCCTCGTGCTTCGCCCCTGCATAGTAGCGTCAAATGACAAGACCAAGCGGAGAGGCGCATGAAGACCGAGCTTGACCTGAAGATGGACACCGTGATCGCCGCGATGACGGGCGAGGGCGGTCAGCTCGCGCTTGGCTCGGTGGAGCGTTTCGGGCGCGAGCTGCCGCTGATCGCTGCCGCCCCGCCCACGCTCACCGCCTATTTCTCGCACTTCTGCGCGCAGCATGCCGCCGCAGAATTCGTGATCTCGGGCGACGAGCGGCTTACCTTCGCGCAGGTCCATGCCGAGGCGCAGAAGGTCGCGCGCGCACTGGTGGGCGGCTTTGGCGTGAAGAAGGGCGATCGCGTCGGCATCGCGGCGCGCAACTCGCCCTCATGGATCACGCTTTATTTCGGCATCCTGATGGCCGGCGGGGTCGCGACGCTGCTCAACGGCTGGTGGCAATCCGACGAATTGCGCGACGGGATCGAGGATGTCGATTGCGGGCTGGTTTTCGCCGATGCGCCGCGCGCCGCGCGGCTGGCCGCGATCACGGGGCTGGGTGCAACCATTGTCACCTTCGATGATCGGCTGCCGCTACCGCAGGCGCTCGCCGACATCGCCGCGCGCGCGGATGAGACGCCCCTGCCGGAAATCGCCCCGGACGATCATGCCACGATCCTGTTCACCTCCGGGTCGACCGGCCGCTCCAAGGGCGCGCTGTCCACGCACCGGCAGGTGGTGCAGGGCGTGTTCAACTTTCTCGCCTCGGCGTTGATGATGCTTGCGATCGCGACGCAGGAAGGCGAGGTGAGCGCGTTGCAGCCTGCGACGTTGCTCAACGTGCCGCTGTTCCACGTCACTGCCGAAGTGCCGGTGATGCTCCAGTCGCTGGCGATCGGGCGCAAGCTGGTGCTGATGCCGAAATGGGACGCGGAAGAGGCGATGCGGCTGATCGAAAAGGAAAGGATCACGTATTTCGTCGGCGTGCCGCTGATGAGTTTCGAGATGCTCACGCATCCCAACCGGCACAAATACGATCTCTCGACGGTGAGCGATATCGCGTCCGGTGGCGCGCCGCGTCCGGTGGAGCATGTCCGCCGCATCCATGACGAGATGCAGGGCGCGCCGCTGATCGGCTATGGTCTCACCGAAACAAATGGCATCGGCACCGGCAACTGGCGCGGGAATTACATCGCAAAGCCCAATTCGGCCGGCCGCCCCTCGCCGCCGCTGGTCGATCTCGCGATCCTCGACGATGCGGGCAAGCCGGTCGCGCCGGGTGAGCGTGGCGAGGTCTGCATCCGCTCGGTCGCCAATTTCGAGCGCTACTGGAACAACGAGCGCGCGACCGCCGACGCCTTTACCGCCGACGGCTATCTCCGCACCGGCGACATAGGGTATCTCGACGAGGACGGTTATCTGTTCATCGTCGATCGCAAGAAAGACATCATTATCCGTGGCGGCGAGAACATCTCCTGTCAGGAGGTGGAGGCGGCATTCTATCAGCATCCGCAAGTTGCGGAGGCGACCGTGTTTGGCTTGCCTGACGAGAAGTATGGCGAGGTGCCGGGCGCGGTGGTCCATCCGGCGGATGGTGCTTCGCTGACGGCCGGGGAACTGACCGATTTCCTCCTCGAGCATATCGCCGCGTTCAAGGTGCCGGCGCGGATCTGGATCGTATCGGAACCGCTCCCCCGGCTTGGCACGGAGAAAATCGACAAGGTGGCGCTACGCGCAACTTATGGCGCACAATTTGAAGCGGAGGCGGCCTGATCCCGTCGCTTCCGTCGAAGGGTGATCCCGCCTAGTGGCTTCCCCGATGGTCACTAGACGCAATTTGCTCGTCTCCGGGGGGGCGGGACTGGGGCTGATCGTTGCCTGGGCTGCGTGGCCGCGCAGCTATCGGCCGAATCTTACCGCAGCGCCGGGCGAGACAATCTATGGCGCGTGGCTGAAGATCGGGACGGACGGCCAAGTGATCGTCGCGGTGCCGCAGGCGGAGCATGGGCAGGGCGTCTGGACCGCGCTGGCGCAGATTGTCGCCGACGAATTGGGCGCGGACTGGCGCACCATCGGCGTCGAGGCCGCGCCGCTCAACCCGCTTTACGCCAATCCGCTCGCTGCCGACACGCTGTTCGCCGGCGCGTTCGACCGGATTCCGGCCGCGTTGCGCCGTGAACGCGCGGTGCGCGGTGCGCTGATGCTGACGGGTGGCTCCACGTCGATCCGGAGGTTCGAATCTGCCATGCGGGAGGCGGGCGCGGCGGCGCGCGTGCTTCTTTGCAAGGCGGCGGCGAAGCGCTGGGGGATTGACTGGACGGCGTGCGAAACGGCGGAAGGCTTTGTCGTGGCCGACAAACGACGCATCCGCTTCGCCGAGCTTGCCGCCGAGGCGATCAGCTTCGACCTGCCGGCGGATCTGCCGCTACGCGTGGACGAGGACGGGCGGCTGACCGGCAAGGACGTGCCCCGCCTTGATGTGCCGTCGAAGGTGGATGGATCGGCCAATTTCGCCGCCGACGTGCGCCTACCGGACATGGTGTTCGCCAGCATCATGCAGGGGCCGCTCGGGGATTCCCGGCTGATCGGGGTCAATCGCGCGGCGGCCGAGCGGGTGCGGGGCGTGGTCGCCGTCGTGCAGAACGAACGCTGGGTGGCCGCACTCGCGACCGATTGGTGGGCGGCTGATCGCGCCATCGCCGCGCTCGCGCCGCGTTTCGCAACCCGCGGCCCGGTGGTGAACGACGCGAGCATTGCTGGAGTGCTCGACGCCGCGTTGAAAACACCCGGTCATCGCTTCGCGACGAGCGGCGATATTGCGCCGGTAATGGGCGGTCCCGGGTTGATCGTGGCGGATTATCTGGTCACGCCTGCCTTTCACGCCGCGCTCGAGCCGCCATGCGCCACCGCGTGGTTCCACGGCGACCGGCTGGAAATGTGGATCGGCACGCAAGCACCGGGCCTCGCGCGCGAGGCGGCGGCACGCGCGATCGGCATATCTCCAGACGCAGTGATCCTTCACCCTACACTGATCGGCGGCTCATTCGGCGCAGCGCTCGAGGTGGATGTGGCAGCACAGGCGGCGATCCTGGCAGCGGAGGCCAGGCGCCCGGTGCAACTGGTGTGGTCTCAACGCGAGGCGCTGGCGCGGGACCGCTTCCGCGCGCCAGCGAAAGCTCGAATGACCGCGCGGCTCGCCTCGAACGGCGCTATTATCGCTTGGCGCACACAAATCGCCGCCCCGTCCACCGGACGCGAACTTGCCGCAAGACTGATGCCAAGCGACGCGCTGGTTGCGGCGGCGCTGGCGCTTCCCGCGGGAGCGGACGGCTATGCGGTCGCCGGCTCATTGCCGCCTTATCGCTTGCCTGGTTGCATCGTGGAGCATCATCCAGCGAAAATCGGGCTGCCCGGCGGTCACCTGAAAGGCGGCGCACACGGCTACACCTGTTTCTTTACGGAGAGCTTCCTTGACGAACTGGCGCGCCAAGCGGGTATGGAGCCGATGTCCTTCCGCATCGGCATGCTTGGCGGAGATGCGCGGCTCGCCAGATGCTTATCCACCGCCGCTGCGCTTGGCGGATGGGATGGCGGGGGAGATGGCAGCGGGCAGGGCATCGCCTGTCACACAATGGCAGGAAGCTGTATCGCGGTGCTCGCCGAGGCCGAGATGGATCAGGCAGGTCGCCCGCGCGTGAACCGACTGGTCGCCGCGGTCGATTGCGGACGGCAGGTAAACCCGGATATCATTCGCCAGCAGATCGAAGGCGGGTTGATATTCGGTCTGGCTGCGGCCACGTCCGCTGGCGTGCATATCGACCGCAACCTCGTCACCGCCCATCGCTTTGGCGAACTCGCGCTCCCCCGGCTCGCCGATACGCCGGACATCACTGTTGAGCTTATCGCGAGCAACGCGGAACCGGGCGGAATCGGCGATCTAGGCATGGTCGCGGTCGCCCCCGCGATCGCCAACGCGCTCTATTCCGCAACCGGCAAGCGCCTGCGCGCACTGCCGCTCGGGCATGCTGCGTGAGGCCGGCAGATCATCCAGCGCTAGCAGCGCCGCGCGTCGGCGTGCTGCTCATCAATCTTGGTACGCCCGACTCGCCCGACACCAAATCTGTGCGGCGCTATCTGGCAGAGTTCCTATCCGATCAACGTGTGGTGGAATTGCCCAAGTTGCTGTGGCAGCCGATCCTGCGCGGCCCGATCCTGATGACACGGCCGAAGAAATCCGCCCATGCATATGCGCAGGTGTGGCGTGCCGATGGCTCCCCGCTCGCCGCTATCACGCGGGCGCAGGCGGCGGGCTTGCGCGACGCTTTCGGCCCGGGCGTGATCGTCGACTGGGCGATGCGTTATGGCACGCCCGCGATCGGGGAGAGGCTGGAGGTGCTGAAGGCGGCCGGATGTGAGCGGATACTGCTCGCGCCGCTCTACCCGCAATATTGCGCCGCCACCACCGCGACCGCCAACGACAGCGCGTTCGCCACGCTGGCGGCGATGCGGTGGCAGCCGGCAATCCGCACGCTGCCGCCTTATTACGACGATCCCGCGCACATCGATGCGTTGAAGCAATCGGTGGAGGCCGCGTTGGCCGGGCTGGATTTCGTGCCCGATGCGCTCCTCGTCAGCTTCCACGGCATGCCTGCGCGCACCCTGTCGCTGGGCGATCCTTATCACTGCCACTGCCAGAAAACGGCGCGGCTGCTGGGCGAGGCTTTGGGACGGGAGGTGACGATCACGTTTCAGTCCCGGTTCGGGCGCGCAAAATGGCTTGAGCCGGCGACCGATACGGTTCTGGCCGCATTGCCTGGCAGGGGCGTCAAGCGCATCGCGATCGTGGCGCCGGGCTTTTCCGCCGACTGTATCGAGACGCTGGAAGAGCTGGCGATTCGCGGGCGTGAGACGTTCGCCGCCGCCGGGGGAACGGATTTCGCCTATCTCCCATGCCTTAACGACACCCCGACAGGTTTGGAAATGCTTCGGAAAATCCTTTCGCGAGAACTTGAAGGATGGGTCGCCCACTCGTAGTTTCAAGTCCACTTCATGGAGAGGAGAGTCCTAATGGCGCGAGTTGCAGTCGTGACGGGTGGAACCCGGGGTATCGGCGAAGCGATCAGTGTCGCGCTACGGGACAAGGGGATCGCGGTGGCGGCTAATTATGCCGGCAACGACGATCGCGCCCGGGAATTCACCGCACGCACCGGGATCGTCGCCTACAAGTGGGATGTTGCCGACTACGATGCCTGCCAGCAGGGTTGTGCGGAAGTTGCCCAGCAACTCGGCCCGATCGACATCGTCGTCAACAATGCCGGCATCACCCGCGATGGCACGATCCTGAAAATGACCTACCAGATGTGGAAGGAGGTCATGGACACCAACCTTGGCGGCTGTTTCAACATGGCCAAGGCGGTGTTCCCCGGCATGCGCGAGCGCAAATGGGGGCGGATCGTGAACATCGGCTCGATCAACGGGCAGGCGGGCCAATATGGCCAGGTGAACTATGCCGCCGCCAAATCAGGCATCCACGGCTTTACAAAGGCGCTTGCACAGGAAGGCGCGCGGACCGGCGTGACGGTGAACGCGATCGCGCCAGGCTATATCGATACCGATATGGTCGCGGCGGTGCCGCCCGATGTGCTGGAGAAAATCGTTGCCAAGATTCCGGTCGGTCGGCTGGGGCAGGCGGAAGAGATTGCGCGCGGCGTAGCCTTCCTGTGCTCGGAAGAGGCGGGGTTTGTAACTGGGTCGACGCTGAGCATCAACGGCGGGCAGCACATGTACTGACGTAGTGCGCGGCGTGTCTTCCAGCGACGCGGGCCTGGCTCCCGCGCCGCTGCCGCCGCGAAAAGGCGTTCACGCGCATCGACCGCCCGGCCGGTTTCCTGTAACCGCGTAGAAAGATGCCGAGCCGCTTCGATAACCTGCCGAACCGTCGCGCGATCATTGATCGTCGCGAGCTTTCAGATCGTCTCGCCGCGCTCGATATCGCTGACCAGGCCACGCTGCGCCGCGCGGTCACCGTAGAACTCAAGAGCGCGCTCGACGCAGGCCGCGTCGAGATCGCACGGCGGCTTACCGAGCATCCCTCGCGCGGGCTGGAAGCAGCCAATGGGCAGGCGTTCCTTATCGATCAGATTCTGCGTGTGCTGTTTGATCTCGTCACCCAGCGACTTTATCCGCTGAGCAATCCGACGGCGGCTGAACGGCTCGCGCTACTGGCAGTCGGCGGGTACGGGCGCGGCGAGATGGCACCCTTCTCGGATGTGGACATCGCCTTTCTCACGCCGTGGAAGCAGCCGCCATGGGCGGAGCAGGTGATAGAATCGATGCTCTATGTCCTGTGGGATCTGGGGCTGAAGGTCGGGCATTCCAGCCGATCGCTCGATGAGATGGTGCGGCAGGCGAAAGGGGATGTGACGATCCGTACAGCGTTGCTGGAGGCGCGCTATGTCTGGGGCGATGAAGCGTTGGCGGATGAAGCCTCGCGCCGCTTCAAGGCCGAGGTACAGCGCGATACCGAGCGACAGTTTGTTGCGGACAAGCTGGCGGAGCGTGATCAGCGCCACCTCAAAATGGGTGACAGCCGCTATGTCGTCGAACCCAATGTGAAAGAGGGCAAGGGCGGGATGCGTGATCTCCACGCGCTCTTCTGGATTGGCAAATATGTCTATGACGTGGATCGCGCCGCCGATCTGGTCGAAAAGGGGCTGTTCACCCCGGCCGAATATCGCCTGTTTCATCGCGCGGATAATTTCCTTTGCGCAGTGCGCTGCCACCTCCACCTGATCACCGGACGCGCAGAGGACCGCCTGACCTTCGACGTGCAGCGTGAGATCGCCGAACGGATGCGGTTTTCGGATCGGCCGGGTAAACCTGGCGTCGAGCGCTTCATGCAATATTACTTCTTGCAGGCGAAGGCGGTGGGATCGCTGACGGGGGTGTTCCTCGCCCATCTTGATGAACAGTTTGCTGCGCGCGGGCGTCGCTTCGGGCTTCCGACCATCCGCAGGCGGCCGCGCAAGCTGAGTGGTTTCGTCCTCGATCGCGGACGGCTGGCGCTGCCGCGCGACGATTTCTTCGCCGAGGATCCCGTGCGGCTGATCGAGATATTCCAGCTTGCCGACGTGCACCGGCTGGAGATCCATCCGATGGCGATGCGTATCGCCGCGCGTGATGCCAAGCTGGTTGATGAGATCAGGGATGATCCGCGCGCAAATGCGCTGTTCCTCGATCTCGTCGCGAGCCGGAATGATCCCGAGCTAGTGCTGCGCTGGATGAACGAGGCGGGGGTTTTCGGTCGTTTTGTGCCCGATTTCGGCCGCGTCGTCGCGCAGATGCAGTTCGACATGTATCACCATTATACGGTCGACGAGCATACAATACGCGCGATCGGACTGCTGAGCCGGATCGAGCGCGGCGAGTTCGCCGGCGAGCATCCGCTCTCAACTGCAATCTTCAAGCAAATCGTATCGCGCCGCGCGCTTTACGTGGCCGTGCTGCTGCACGATATCGCGAAAGGCCGCGGCGGCGATCACTCAATTCTGGGCGCAGCAGTGGCGGAGCGCTTGTGCCCGCGTTTCGGACTTGGCCCTGCTGAGACGGAAACTGTGGCGTGGCTGGTACGAAACCATCTGTTGATGTCGGCAACAGCCTTCAAGCGCGACCTAGCAGATTTCAAGACGATCCTGGATTTCGCGGCAGTCGTTCAGTCGCCCGAGCGGCTGCGTATGCTGTTGGCGCTTACGGTCGTGGATATCCGCGCGGTCGGTCCGGCGACATGGAACGGCTGGAAGCGGCAGTTGCTTAGCGATCTTTTCGAAGCGGCGGAGGAAGTGCTGCGGCTCGGCCACAAGCAACGCGGGCGCGCCGAGCGGATCGCGGGAAAGCAGGCCAATCTTGCGCGCTCACTGGGCTGGGATGAAACGGCGCTGGCGAAATTCGTGCGGCAGATGCCGGAGCCGTATTGGATCGCGGAACCAGAGGATGTACTCGCGCATAACGCGCGTTTCATCGCCGCCACCGGTGATGAGCAGCTCGCGATCGACGCTCAGGTCTATCCCGATCGCGGCGCGACATTGGTGACCGTCTATGCCGCCGATCATCCGGGCATCTTCTATCGCATAGCCGGTGCGATCCATCTCGCCGGCGGCAATATCATCGATGCGCGCATCCACACGACGCGCGATGGCATGGCATTGGACAATTTTCTCGTGCAGGATCCGATCGGTCGCCCCTTCGACGAAGCCGGGCAGCTCAACCGATTGCGCACCGCGATCGAGGATGCGCTCGCCAACCGAAGCCGGCTGATCGACCGGCTGAAGGCGAAGCCCTTGCCGCGGGTGCGCGCCGATGCCTTTCCGATCGAGCCAAACGTGCTGGTCGACAATCACGCTTCCAACCGCTTCACGGTCGTGGAAGTGAACGCACGCGATCGGCCGGCACTGCTCAGTCAACTCGCCCACGCGCTGTTCCAATCGAAAGTGACGATCCATTCGGCACATGTCGCCACATACGGCGAGCGCGCGGTGGATACTTTCTATCTGACCGATCTTACCGGGGACAAGATCGCTGCTTCCGGGCGTGTAAAGGCTTTGGAGCGGCGGCTGCTGGATGCGGCAGCCGGCATGCCAAGCGAATTGGCGGCGTGAGGCACACGCCCCCCTCCAGCGGAGAGGGGCGTACCCAAAACTACTTCGGTGCGAGGACCATCAGCATCTGGCGGCCTTCCATTCGTGGATAGGCTTCAACCTTGGCCACTTCCGCCACCTGCTCCGCAACGCGCTGCAGCACCGCCATACCGATCTGACCGTGAGAGAGCTCTCGGCCGCGGAAGCGCATCGTCACCTTAACCTTATCGCCCTCTTCGATGAACTCGACCACCTTCTTCATCTTGGTATCGTAATCGTGATCATCGATGTTCGGACGCATTTTGATCTCTTTGATCTCCTGCGTCTTTTGCGACTTGCGGGCGAGGTTCGCCTTCTTCTGCGCCTCGTACTTGTATTTGCCTACATCGAGAAATTTGGCGACGGGCGGGTCGGCATTGGGCGACACCTCGACCAGATCGAGGCCAACATCGCGCGCCTGCTCCATGGCCTCACGCGTGTACATCACGCCAAGATTCTCGCCCTCATGATCGATCACGCGGACCTTGGGGCTCTGAATCCATTCGTTGAAACGGGGGCCATTCATTGGCGGCGCCTGCATCGGGCGGCGCATCATGGGCGGACGGATAGGTACTTCTCCTGCTGACTCACTGCGCTCGATATAGGGCTTCCTGCGCGGAATCGGAAGATATGAAACGGCCGACGCCCCGAATGGAGCGACGGCCGTGCTCTGAAGTCACACTTGTTCAGAAGCTGCCGCGCAGCGTGACACCGTACATGCGCGGTTCACCGGGGAAGCCGACGAACAGTTGGTTGGCCGAGCCCGCAAATCCGGACGATGCCGGAGCCGCGACTGAACGATAAGTGCCACTGCCCTGAAGGGGCATATCCGCGCCGATCTGGAAGTAGCGCTGGTTGAAAATGTTCTGTGCCCAGAATTCAACGCCCCATTTCTTTACCGGGCCATAAATCCCGACGCGGCCGTTTACGACGACAAACGCATCCTGCACCTTTTCCAGATCGAGATCGGAGCCGGTGTTGGTATCGCTTTGCAGGCGCGCGTCGACATAGAATAGCGCCGAAAGCTTGTCACTGAGCTGCGGCGACCAGCTCACCCCTGTGGTGACCGTATAGCGCGGCGCGTTGGATACCTCGTTACCGGGAAGCTGGAACAACACTGGCGACAGCGGACGCCCGCCGGTCCCTACCAGATTGTTGCGATATTGGGCGTCGGTGTAAGTGAGCGCCATGTTGACCGACACCTGCCGGATTGGCCGTATGAACGCTTCAATCTCGAAGCCCTTGGAGATAACGCCCGGCCGCAGGCGATTGGGCGCGCACGATCCGGTAACGGTCGAGGCATCCCGATCCCCGCCGTTCAGATTATCCTTACAGGCTTGAATGTTCGTGACCTCAAAATTCACGCCATTGTACGTGTTGAGCTGATAATCGCTATATTCCTGGTAGAAGCCGGCAAGGTTGATATCCACGCCCGGCCCGTTCCATTTCAGCCCGACTTCATAAGCGTTGACCTTTTCGCTGGCGAAGGCGAGATCGGCAGCCTCAGGCCGGCCGTTACCCGGCGAGTTCGCCGGAAGCGCGAGCCGCGCGGCGCAGGTCGCATCATAAGCCGTGTAGCACGGTCGATCGAGCGCGGAATAGTCGAGGTTGAAACCGCCCGCCTTGTAACCCTTGGATGCGGAGGCGTAGATCATCAGCCGCTCGATCGGCTTGAAAGACAGAACCGCCGTTCCCGTCCACTCGCCATCGCTGAAGCGCGAGCCGGTCGACCCGGCCGGGATGCTGACGGCAGTCCCGTTGATGACGCACGCCAGCGACGCCAGCGACTGGAATGGTGAATTCACGATCAGCGGGCAGAGCGCGTTGTTAGAATTGGCGTTGCCTTGCAGGTTCTTGCGCTCGTGCGTGTAGCGCGCGCCGATCGTCAGCATCAGCTTGTCGCGTATGATGTCGAAAGTATTGTGCGTAAACACCGCAATGTTCGAGCTGTCCTGCCGGAAGTTCGACCCATTCGCTCCGGTGCCATTGATCGAAATGGCGGGTTGGCCTAGCGCTGCGGCCAGGCTGCCGAAGCCGGGGCGGGCCGGATTGGCGATAAGCGCCTGCAACGTAGAGCGCGCGGTGCCCGGCGGCAGCGCTGCAATCGTCCCCTGCACCACGGGCACGTTTATGCAATATTGATTCGACGGGAGAACTGCCCCCGGTAGTACATTGGCCATTAGCAAACAGTTGGCAAAACGCTCGTAATCCTTGCCATATTTTATGTCGTCGGAGGTGGTTAGGCGTTCGGTGGAGTAATAGCCGCCGATCAGCCAGTCGAGCCGGCCGTCCAGCGCCTCGCCCTGCAGGCGCAGTTCCTGGCTGAACAGGCGGAAGCGGCGGTTGAGGTTCTGCCGGTCGAGAATATCGAGCGCGTTGAAATCGCCATCCTGCCCCTGCCGGTTCTTGTAATCGCGATAGGCGGTGATCGAGGTGAGATTGGCACTGCCGAGCTTGTAGTTGATCTCGCCGGAAACGCCCCAATCCTCGCTTTTGGACGTATAGGGCACCCCCGGCGTGTTGGGCACGCCATAGACGAAGCGCTCGCCGTTCGGAATCGTCGGATAATTGGCACCGAGCGCCTGAAGCAGCGGCAGCAGCGTGTTCGGCGAGATCGCCACCCCGCCGCCCGCCTGGCGCGTCAGGCTGCGCGTCGGGCCGAGCAGCACGCCGCCGCAGCAATTCTCATCGCGCTTCGAATAATCAGCGATCAGGCGCACCTTGAGATCGCTCGACGGCTCGAACAGGAACTGGCCGCGCGCCAGCCAGCGGTTGCGATCGTTGATATCCGGCTGGCCGGGAGTGAGCGCCTTGATATAGCCATCACGCCGCTGCCACACGCCATCGAGCCGGATCCCGGCGGTTTCCGACAGCGGCGCGTTCAGCCCGCCGTCGAGCCGCCAGTAATCGTAATTGCCGTAGGTGATCGCGCCCTTGGCATGAAAGCCATCGAGCTCCGGCCCCTTGGTGACGATATTGATGAGGCCGGCGGTGGAATTGCGGCCGAACAACGTGCCCTGCGGCCCGCGCAGCACCTCGATCCGCTCGATATCGCCGAGTTCGGAGAGGCCGACGCCGGTGCGGCTGCGATAGACGCCGTCGATGAACAGGCCGACCGAGCTTTCGAGGCCGGCATTCTCGCCCACCGTGCCGATGCCGCGGATGCGCGCGGTGAAATTCACCTCGCTCGTCGCGCCGGAAACGAGCAGCGAGGGGGCGACCTGGTTGAGCGCGCGCACATCGGTCGCGCCGGTGTTCTGGAGCGTATCGCCGGACACCGCCGAGATCGCGATCGGCACGCTCGACAGCGATTCGGCGCGGCGCGTTGCGGTGACGATCACATCGCCGGCGCTGTCCGGCGCACGCTCGGCGGCGGTTTCGGCGGGTGCCGCCTGCTGGGCAACGGCGGGGGTTGAGGCCACGAGCGCCGCGCACGACAACAGGCGCGGCAGAACAGCACTGCGCATAAAATCCATCTCCCGGTCGGACCCTTCTTGAACGGGGTCACGGGCGGCAGGTTATGCGCGAGCCGGGCCGCATGTCACGGCGCGGTCATGCCGGTTTCACGTTTATTGCGCGCGCTGCGCCCTTTTCGCCACAAAGCGACAGCGACGTTGACGTAAACGTCAGGTGAGGTCCGGCGCCCGCGCGGCATCGCGCAGCCGCTCGATGGCGGCCGCCAGCCCGAGCACCTCCTGCTTTGCATCCGCGCCGAGCGGGCGCAGCGCCACGCTTCCCTCGTCCGCCTCGCGCTTGCCGACGACGAGCAGGTTGGGCACCTTGGCCATGCTGTGCTCGCGCACCTTGTAGTTGATCTTCTCGTTGCGGAGATCGGTCTCGACGCGCAGCCCCGCCTTGCGCAGTTCCGCGGCCACCTGCACCGCATAATCGTCCGCGTCGGACACGATCGTCGCCACCACCGCCTGCACCGGGGCGAGCCATTGTGGCAGCTTTCCCGCGAAATGCTCGACGAGGATGCCGATGAACCGCTCATACGAGCCGAAGATCGCGCGGTGCAGCATCACCGGGCGATGGCGCTGGCCGTCCTCCGCGATGTAGCTTGCATCGAGCCGCTCGGGCAGTACGCGATCCGACTGGATCGTGCCGACCTGCCATGTCCGCCCGATCGCGTCGGTCAGATGCCATTCGAGCTTCGGCGCGTAGAAGGCGCCCTCGCCGGGCAGTTCTTCCCAGCCATATTCCGGCGTGTTGAGCCCGGCGGCGGCGACCGCGTCGCGCAGCTCGTTCTCCGCCTTGTCCCACATCTCGTCGCTGCCGAAACGCTTCTCCGGGCGCAGCGCGAGCTTGATCGAATAGGTGAAGCCGAAATCCTTGTAGATGCGATCGGCGAGGTTGCAGAACGCCTGCACCTCATCGACGATCTGATCCTCGCGGCAGAAGATATGCGCGTCGTCCTGCGTGAACTGGCGCACGCGCATCAGCCCGTGGAGCGCGCCATGCGGCTCGTTGCGATGGCAGCAGCCGTTTTCGTAAAGGCGCAGCGGCAGATCACGATACGACTTGATCCCCTGACGGAAGATCAGGACATGCGCGGGGCAGTTCATCGGCTTCAACGCCATCCATTCGGCGTGATCGGAGACGATCGGCCCTTCATCCTCGGTATTGGGCACTTCGTCGGGGATGACGAACATGTTCTCGCGATATTTGCCCCAATGGCCGGATTGCTCCCACTGGCGCGCGTCCATCACCTGCGGGGTCTTGACTTCGCGATACCCCGCGCCGTCGATCGCGCGCCGCATATACGCCTCAAGCTCGCGCCAGATGACATAGCCCTTGGGATGCCAGAACACGCTGCCATGCGCCTCCGCCTGAAGGTGGAACAGGTCCATCTCCTGCCCGAGCTTGCGATGATCGCGCTTGGCGGCCTCCTCCAGCCGGAACAGATGCTGATCGAGCTGCTTCCTGTTGAGCCAGCCGGTGCCGTAGATGCGGCTGAGCATCGCGTTGTTCTGATCGCCGCGCCAGTAAGCACCGGACACGCGCGTCAGCTTGAAGGCATCGGGCGCGAGCTTGCCGGTCGAGGCGAGGTGCGGCCCGCGGCACATGTCGAGCCAGTCGTCGCCGGACCAATAGACGGTCAGCTCCTCGTCGCCGGGCAGTTCGGCGGCCCATTCGGCCTTGAACGTCTCGCCCTGCTGCTTCCAGCGGCTGATGAGCTGCTCACGCGACCACACTTCGCGGCGCAGCGGCTTGTCGGCCGCGATGATCGCGCGCATCCGCGCCTCGATCGCGGGCAGATCCTCCTCGGTGAACGGGCGATCCTTCGGCGCGAAATCGTAATAGAAGCCGTCGTCGGTGGAGGGGCCGAAGGTGATCTGCGTGCCGGGGAACAATTCCTGCACGGCCTCCGCCAGCACGTGCGCGTAATCGTGGCGGGCAAGCTCCAGCGCGTCCGCCTCGTCGCGCGCCGTGACGAGCGCGAGCGCCGCGTCATGCTCGATCGGGCGATTGAGATCGCGCAGCTCGCCGTCCACCCGCGCGGCAAGCGCCGCTTTCGCCAGCCCCGGCCCGATCGCGGCGGCGACATCCGCCGGCGTGGTGCCGGGCGGCATCGCGCGGACCGAGCCGTCTGGCAGCGAGATCGAGATCATGTCGTTCATGTGAAGGCGTATCCTGTCGATTCACGCGGGCTTATGCACATCGCGACGCCCCGGGGAAAGCGGCAGGAAACGGGAAGGCCGGGCGCGTGCTCCTTCCCGATCCCGGGAAGGTGCCTGAAGCGCGGATCGTCAGCCGATGCGCGTCAGGCCCCCCGGAGATCCGGGGGTAGTGCTGGTCCGCGATGGCGAAACGTGGCGCATGGGCGCGATATAGCGCGCTCGGCCCGATACGACAACGGGCCCGCCTCCGCTGGGGAGACGGGCCCGCGCCCTCGCTACGCCACTGGAGGGAAATGTCCTCGATACGCTACCCGAGGAAAGGGGCGTGCCGCTTAGCGGCAGTAACGCGGATTGCCAGACTTATCGATCGCGCGACCCGCCAGTGCACCCGCGACGCCGCCGATCAGCGTGCCGCCGAGGCGGTCGCCGCGCGTGTCGATCGTGCGGCCGAGCAAGCCGCCGGCGATCGCGCCGACCACGGTGCCGGTGCCGCCGCTCGAGCAGCGGCGCTCGCGATAGTGGTAGCGGCGGTCGTCGTAGCGCCGCTGGTCATAGCCGCGATCGTTGTAGCCGCGATCATAATAGCCGTTGCCGTAACCATTGCCGTAGCCGCCGCCGTAATAGCGCTGCGCTTCCGCCGCGCTCGGGGCCATGGTTGCCGCGCCGATCGAAAGGGCGACGGCGGCCAGTGAAAGTTTCTTGAACATCGAACGTCTCCCGAAAATTCCGGCCGATGGCGGGAGCGTTTCCCGGATCGGCGAAACACTATCTGCCCGATTCGCCGCGAACCGATCCTGAATGCGCCCGTTATCGACCGTTCAGGGTTCGCCGGGCTATCGGGATCGCGTGCGCCCGCTGTTCGCCTCCATCGCCGCCGTCTTGCTGATCGTGCCGGGATTCGCGGGGATCGATCCGGTCGCGCGCCTTTCACCGGGGGCGACGGTGCATGTGCGGCGCTATGTGCCGCGCGGCGGCTGGCCCGGGCGGATCGGGCGGCTGGAGCCGGTGGCCGCGGTGACGATCGACAGCCCGGCCGCGGGCTTCGGCGGCTTTTCCGCGCTGGCGCTGACCGACGGGCGCGCGACGCTGCTGAGCGATTCGGGCAACTGGCTGCTGCTGCGGATCGCGCACGGCGCGGCGTCCAGCGAAACCGGCGCGCTCGGCGCCGGGCCGGGGCGGGGCTGGTCGAAAGAGGATCGCGACAGCGAATCGCTTGCGATCGATCCCGCGACCGGCCGCGCCTGGGTGGGGTTCGAGCGGGCGAACGAGATCTGGCGCTTCGATCCCACGCTACGAACCGGCGAGGCGCATCGCGCGCCGCGCGCGATGGCGCCATGGTGGGGCAACAGCGGCGCCGAATCGCTCGCGCGCTTTCGCGATGGCAGGTTCGTCGCGATCGCGGAGCGCGCGCACGGCGCGACGCGGCCGGCGTTGCTGTTTCAGGGCGACCCCGCCGGGGCGACGACGCGAATCGAGCGGTTTCGCTACCGTCCGCCGGCGGGGTACGACCCGAGCGACGCGGCGGTGCTGCCATCGGGCGATCTGATCGTGCTCAATCGGCGCCATCACGGCTGGCTGCGCTTCTCCGCGAAGCTGGTGGTGATCCCGCGCGCCGCGATTCGCGCCGGGGCCAGCCTCGGCGGGCGGGAGATCGCGACGCTCGCTGCGCCGGTGACAAGCGAGAATTGCGAGGGGCTGGCGATCACGCGCGAGCACGGCGCGACGATGCTGTGGATCACCACCGACAACGATCAGATGCCGCTGCGGCGCAGCTATCTGATGAAATTCCGGCTGCGATGACGCGCGGCAAACGCCACACGGCCCGCCATCCGCTGGGGAGGGCGGGCCGCGCAGATCGGCCGGCAATCGAATCGAAAGCGTTACGCCGCGACGGCGCCGCGCTTCTTCACGATATCGCGCTTCAGGCGGCGTGCACGCAGCGACAGCTTCTCGTCGCCGGTCTTCACCAGCCAGTTGTCGAGGCCGCCGTTATGCTCCACCGAGCGCAGACCGTGGGTCGATACGCGCAGACGCACGCTCTTCTCCAGCGTGTCAGAGATCAGCGTGACGTTCTGCAGGTTCGGCAGGAACGTGCGCTTGGTCTTGTTGTTGGCGTGGGAAACGTTGTTCCCCACCTGCCGGCCCTTGCCGGTCAGCTCGCAGATGCGCGACATGATATAATCCTGAATTTCGGTTGCCCGGAAAGAGCGCGGCCCTAACGCGACCCCGCCATTTCGTCAAGCGCGGCGCGTGCAACTCCCGGCCGCGCGCGACGTTGTTTCACGATCGCATCAACACGGGAGAGAAATTCATGCGCGCTGTTCTGGTATTGCTGGGCGTCGTCGCCCTCGTGGCCCTGGTCGGCATCATGACCGGGTTCATCAACCTCGACCAGACGCGCACCGCGCAACTGCCGCATCTGGAGGGCGGGCAGGCCCCGGCGTTCAAGGCCGATGTGGGCAAGATCGACGTGGGCACCGAAAAGAAGACGATCGAAGTGCCGAAGGTCTCGGTCCAGAAGCCGGCCGACAACGCTCAATAGTCTCGATAGACAATCTCGCATGGCGGGCGGTAGGCGGGGAGCGATGTTCCCGCTTCCGCCTCATATGCGGGCCGCGCTCGATGCGGCGGCCGTTGCTGCCGCACAGGGCGAGGTGCCGGTCGGCGCCGTGGTGGTGCGCGATGGCGCGGTGATCGCCACCGGCGCCAATGCGCCGCGCGCGCTGCACGATCCCACCGCCCATGCCGAGATGCTGGCGATTCGCGCGGCGGCGGCGCTGATCGGTCGCGACCGGCTGGAGGATTGCGACCTGTGGGTGACGCTCGAGCCATGCGCGATGTGCGCGGGCGCGATCGCCCATGCGCGGATCGCGCGCCTCTATTACGGCGCGGCCGATGCGAAAGGCGGGGCGGTGGAACATGGCCCACGCTTCTTCGCGCAGCCGACCTGTCATCACCGGCCCGAGATATTCGCCGGCATCGGCGATCGTGAAGCGGGCACGCTGCTGCGGGATTTCTTCGCCGCGCGGCGCTAGGTGCGCTCGCTGCGATGAGCGCTCCGGCGCGCTTCCCGCTGAACGATCAGGCCGCCCGACGCTTGAGCAGCGCCGATCGCTCGCACCGGCAGACGATTTCATCGCGCTGATTGACAAGTTCGTGGGTGAAGGTGACGAGCCCCGCATCGGGGCGGGACTTGCTCTCACGCACCGCGATCACCTCGCTGGTCGCGCGCATTGTGTCGCCGATGAACACGGGTTTTGGCATGACGAGCTTGTCGTAGCCGAGATTGGCGACGAGCGTGCCGAGAGTCGTATCGCCCACCGACAGCCCCACCATCAGCGCGAAGGTGAAGGTGCCGTTGACGAGGATCTGGCCGAATTCGCTCGCCTTCGCCGCCTCCACGTCGAGATGCAGCGGCTGCGGATTGTGCGTCATGGTGGAGAACAGCAGATTGTCCGTTTCGGTCACGGTGCGGCGGATCTCATGCTCGATCCGGTCGCCCACCCGCCATTCGTCGTAGAAGCGCCCGGCCATCAGCCTTCTCCCCGCTCGATCCGCGCCAGCAGCGCGCCCTCGCTCACCTGCCCGCCGGCGGCGGCGTTGAGTTCCGCCACCGTCCCGTCGAACGGCGCGACGAGGCTATGCTCCATCTTCATCGCCTCCAGCGTGACGAGTTTCTGGCCCTTGGCGACGGTATCGCCCGCCGCCACCTCCACCGCGATGATGCGGCCCGGCATGGGCGAGAGGATCGCGCCGTCTGCAGCGGCGCCGGCGGCAGATAAATTGGGGCGCTGAGTAACAGAAAAAAGATAAGTCTCCCCCCTCTCGGTAACCAAAATCTCGCTATCACGTGTCATTGTAGTGCAAATGCCGTGAGGCCGGGTGTAATTCTTACTGGAGCCAACCAGATGTTTGCCGCTGTAATAGAGATTGATGCTCTCTTTTGTGTGACTATTTAGACGAAATCCAAACAATGCTGCTAACCGAACGCCAGCGGGCGTATAATTAATCTCAGTCCAGTCGAGAAAATCGAGGCGATAACGTCGGGCTGCTGCATCGACTGCTTCCGGCGATGGAGCGGGGGACGGCAAAAGCGCGTCGCCGGCACGTGAGATCAATCCGGTATCAACTGCTCCAGCCGCGAAATCTCGGTGCGCCAGGCAAGCATATAGAAAGCCGGCATTTGTCTTTGTCGGTGCGACATAGCTGGCATCGAGGGCCGCCATCAACACCAGCCTTGCTTCTTCACGGGTATCAGCATGCACCACGAGCTTTGCGATCATGGGGTCATAGAACGGGGTGACGACATCACCCTCCTCAACCCCGCTTTCGATGCGGATACGGTGATCCAGTCGTAAATGATTGAGCTTTCCGGGACTCGGCAGAAACCCCTTCGCGGGATCCTCCGCATACAGCCGCGCCTCGATCGCCCAGCCGTTGATCGACAGCTCCTCCTGCCGCTTGGGCAGCGGCTCGCCGCTGGCGACGCGGAGCTGCCATTCGACCAGATCGACGGCGGTGATCTCCTCCGTCACCGGATGCTCCACCTGAAGCCGCGTGTTCATTTCCATGAACCAGATGCGGTCGGCGCGCAGGCCCTCGCTCGCGTCGGCGATGAACTCGATCGTGCCAGCGCCAACATAATCCACCGCGCGCGCCGCCTGCACCGCCGCGCCGCAGATCGCCGCGCGGGTCGCCTCGTCCATGCCGGGGGCGGGGGCTTCCTCGATCACCTTCTGGTGGCGGCGCTGGAGCGAGCAATCGCGCTCGAACAGATGGACGACATTGCCATGCGTATCGCCGAACACCTGCACCTCGATGTGGCGCGGCGAGAGGATGTATTTCTCCAGCAGCACGCGATCGTCGCCGAACGAGGACGCCGCCTCGCGCTGGCAGGAGAGAAGCGCGTCGGCGAAATCCTCGCCCCGCTCCACGCGGCGCATCCCCTTGCCGCCGCCGCCCGCGACCGCCTTGATGAGCACGGGATAGCCGATCGCGTCCGCTTCGGCCCGGAGCCGCCCGGGAGCCTGATCGTCACCGAGATAGCCGGGCGTGGTGGGAACGCCGGCTTCCTGCATCAGCCGCTTGGCGGCGTCCTTGAGGCCCATCGCGCGGATGCTGGCGGGCTTCGGGCCGACCCAGACCAGGCCGGCATCGATCACCGCCTGCGCGAAATCGGCGTTTTCCGAAAGGAAGCCATAGCCCGGGTGGATCGCCTCCGCCCCGCTCGCCCGCGCCGCGGCGATGATCCGCTCGCCGACGAGATAGCTTTCGCGCGCCGGGGAGGGGCCGATATGCACCGCCTCGTCCGCCTGCCGCACGTGCAGCGCGTTCGCGTCGGCATCGGAATAGACCGCCACCGTACGCACGCCCATCGCCCGCGCGGTGCGGATGATCCGGCACGCGATCTCGCCGCGATTGGCGATGAGGAGCGATTTGATCATGCCGCCGCGCATCCCGTTGTCCGTTGTGTCCAGGTGATGTTGAGGATCTTCCACTGGCCGCCTTCCCGGATCAGGTCGAAGTGGTTGACGCCGCAATGCGCGACCTTGCCGTCGATCGTTGCGACATAATCGCTCCAGATCATCGCGATATCGCCGTCGATCTCGACCGCGGGGCCGGTGAGCCGCTCCACGAAGCGCGGGCCGCTATCGGGGATGCCGCCGATGAACTGCGCCCAGGTCATATGCCGGTAGCTGCGCGAGCCATCGGGATTCTCGACCACCGCCTGCGCCGCGCCATCGGGGCGGAAGAAGGTGAGCGCCTTCGCCTTGTCGCGCGCGCTCAGCGTTTCGAACAGGTTGGTCGCGACCGCCAGCACCGCCTGTTCCTCGCCGGTGGACGGCGGCAATCCGGTGCCCTTCACGATCGGGGCGACGGGTGTGACCTGGAGCAGCAGGGCGAGAAGCGGGGCGATCATGGTTTCTCCCATCACATGCGGAACACGCCGAAGCGCGGCGCTTCGGGAATCGGGGCGTCGAGCGTCGCGGCCAGCGCCAGGCCGAGCACGTCGCGGGTCTGCGCGGGATCGATGATGCCATCGTCCCACAGCCGCGCGGTGGCATGCCACGGATTGCCCTCATCCTCGTAGCGCTGGCGGATCGGGGCCTTGAACGCCTCCGCCTCGTCCGGCGTCCACCTGTCCGCGTCGCGATGCACGGTGGCGAGCACGCTGGCCGCCTGTTCGCCGCCCATCACGCTGATGCGGCTGTTGGGCCAGGTGAACAGGAACCGCGGGGAATAGGCGCGGCCGCACATCCCGTAATTGCCCGCGCCGAAGCTGCCGCCGATCAGCACGGTGATCTTGGGCACGCTGGCGGTGGCGACGGCGGTGACGAGCTTCGCGCCATGCTTGGCGATCCCCTCCGCCTCGTATTTCCCGCCGACCATGAAGCCGGAAATGTTCTGGAGGAACAGCAGCGGGATGCGCCGCTGGCAGGCGAGTTCGATGAAATGCGCGCCCTTCTGCGCCGATTCGCTGAACAGCACGCCATTGTTGGCGAGGATCGCGACCGGCAGGCCCCAGATATGCGCGAAGCCGCACACCAGGCTGGAGCCATACAGCGCCTTGAATTCGTGAAATTCGCTGCCGTCCACCAGCCGCGCGATCACCTCGTGCACGTCATAGGGCGCGCGCACGTCCTGCGGCACGATGCCGTATAGCTCTTCCGCGTCAAACTTCGGCGCGCGTGGCGCGCGTTGATTGACGGCTGCGGGCGTCTGCGGCTGGAGCGTGGAGACGATATCGCGGACGATGGTCAGCGCGTGTTCGTCATTCTCCGCGACATGATCGACCACGCCCGATCTGCGCCCGTGCGTTTCCGCGCCGCCCAGTTCCTCGGCCGAGATTTCCTCGCCCGTGGCGGCCTTCACCAGCGGCGGGCCGGCAAGGAAGATCGTGCCCTGATTGCGCACGATCACCGTTTCGTCCGACATCGCGGGGACATATGCCCCGCCCGCTGTGCAGCTTCCCATCACGCAGGCGATCTGCGGGATGCCCTGCGCGCTCATGTTCGCCTGATTGAAGAAGATGCGCCCGAAATGCTCGCGATCGGGAAACACCTCGGCCTGATGCGGCAGGTTCGCCCCGCCCGAATCGACGAGATAGATGCACGGCAGGCGGTTCTGCTCGGCGATCTCCTGCGCGCGCAGATGCTTCTTCACGGTGAGCGGATAATAGGTTCCGCCCTTCACCGTCGCGTCGTTGCAGACGATCATGCACTGGCGGCCGGAAACGCGGCCGATCCCCGCGATCATCCCCGCGCCGGGCACCTCGCCCTCGTACAGATCGAACGCGGCGAGCTGGCCGATCTCCAGAAACGGCGAGCCGGGATCGAGGAGCCGCTCGACGCGATCGCGCGGCAGCAGCTTGCCGCGCGCCGTGTGGCGCTCGCGGCTCTTCTCGTTCCCGCCCAGCGCCGCCTTCGCGACATCGGCGCGCAGTTCCTGGGCCAGCGCGCGATTGTGCGCGGCATTGGCGCGGAAATCGGCGCTGTCCGCCGACAGCTTCGTATCGAGGACGGGGGCGCTCACGCCGCGCCCACCAGTTCGCGGCCCACCAGCATGCGGCGGATCTCGTTCGTTCCCGCGCCGATATCGAGCAGCTTGGCATCGCGCCAATAGCGTTCCACCGGCCAGTCCCTGGTATAGCCCGCACCGCCCAGCGCCTGGATCGCCTCGCCCGCCACCTTCACCGCGCTTTCGGAGGCGAGCAGGATCGCGCCCGCCGCGTCGAAGCGCGTGGTGCGGCCGGCGTCACACGCCTTGGCAACGGCATAGACATAGGAGCGCGCCGAACTGAGCGCGACGTACATGTCCGCGACCTTCCCCTGCATCAGCTGGAACGCGCCGATCGGCTTGCCGAACTGCTTGCGCTCGCGAACATAGGGCAGCACCACATCGAGGCACGCCTGCATGATGCCGAGCTGGATGCCGGAGAGCACGACGCGCTCGTAATCCAGCCCGCTCATCAGCACGCCGACCCCGCCATTCTCCGGCCCCATCACATTCTCGTCGGGCACGAGGCAATCGTCGAACACCAGCTCCGCGGTTGGCGAGCCGCGCATCCCCAGCTTGTCGATCTTCTGCCCGATCGAGAAACCGGCGAAATCCTTCTCGATCAGGAAAGCGGTGATCCCGCGCGATCCCGCCTCCGGCGAGGATTTGGCATAGACGACGAGCGTGTCGGCATAGGCCGCGTTGGTGATCCAGAACTTCGTGCCGTTAAGCCGCCATCCGCCCTCGACACGATCCGCCCGCAGCTTCATCGACACCACGTCCGACCCGGCCGACGCCTCCGACATGGCGAGGCTGCCGACATGCTCGCCCGATACCAGCTTCGGCAGGTATTTCGCCTTTTGCTCCGGGTTCCCCCAGCGGCGGATCTGGTTGACGCACAGGTTCGAATGCGCGCCATAGCTGAGACCGATCGAGGCGGAGGCGCGGCTCACCTCCTCGCACGCCACGACGTGATCGAGATAGCCGAGGCCCAGCCCGCCGAATTCCTCCTCCACGGTGATGCCGTGCAGCCCGAGCGCGCCCATTTCCGGCCACAGGTGACGCGGAAACGAATCCTCGCGATCGATCTGCGCCGCGATCGGCGCGATCCGTTCGCTGGCGAAGCGCTGCGTCGTCGCTCGGATCATGTCGGCGGTCTCGCCGAGAGAATGCAGGTCTTCCACGGTCTTTCCTCTCCGCACTGGTGCAGCCTTTCTACCCGCCCGGCGCGCGCGAGGAAAATTGAAAGGCGCGGCGGCATGTCATAGATGGCGTCTATGATCGACCGCTATCTGCTACGCTATTTTCTCGCTGTGATCGATCAGGGCAATTTCTCGCGCGCCGCCGCCGCATGCAATGTGTCACAGCCGACGCTGTCGGCCGGCATCGCCAAGCTGGAGGCAGCGCTCGGGCGGCAATTGTTCACGCGCACCAACCGCCGGGTTGCGCTGACGGAGGCGGGCGCGCGGCTGGTCGCCCGTGCGCGGCGGATCGAGGCGGAGTTCGCACAGGCCGAGCGCGAGGCGAGCGCGGCGCGGGTGACGGGGCGGCTGCGGATCGGCGTGCTCGCGAGCGCCCCGACCCGGTGGGTGGCCGATTTCGTCGGCAGCGTGCCGCGCGACGGCGACGAGGTGGAACTGATCGAGGGGCGCGAGCGCGAGCTGGTCGATCACCTGTCGCGCGGGCGGATCGACGTGGCACTCGGCATCCTGCGCGGCAACCCGCGGTTCGCGGCGCGGCCGATCATCGGCGAGCGCTATATGATGGCGCTTTCCGCTGCTCACCCGCTCGCGGCCCGTGAGGAGATCGCGGCGGAGGAACTGGTGGACGAGCCGATGATCGTGCGCCGCCACTGCGAGTTGCTGAGCGAGACGAGCCGCTATTTCACCGCGCGCGGGGTGCGCCCGTTCTTCCCGGCGCGCACCACCAGCGACGATCGCGCGCGCGCGCTGGTGGCCGCCGGGCTGGGCGTCACCGTCGCCCCGGCGTCGTTCGGCGGGGCGGGTGTCGTGATGCGTCAACTGGCCGAATTCGATCACGTCCGCCAGCTTGGCCTGCTCGCCGCGGACGCCTCGCTGCTCGCGCACCCGCTGGTCGAGCGGCTGGCGGAGGCGATCGGCTGACCGGCGCCGTGCCGATCAGCCGATGTCGCTTTGCGCGATCGGCACGATCTTGATCTCGACACGGCGATTCTGCGCGCGCCCCTCCTCCGTCTCGTTCGAGGCGATCGGCTGGGTCTTGCCGAAGCCACGCGTGGCGACCCGCGCCGCCTGCACGCCGCGCGATTCGAGATACAGCGCCACCGCCGCCGCGCGCCGCTCCGACAACGCCTGGTTATAGGCGTCGCTGCCGTTCGCGTCGGTGTGGCCGTAGATGTCGATATAGGTGCGGTTGTTCTGCTGATCGGACAAGACGCCAGCCACCTGGTCCAGCGTCTGCTGGAAACGCGGCTCCACCGTCGCGCTGTTGTAGGCGAAGTTCACGCCCGACGGGATGTTGAGCAGCAGATCGTCACCCTGACGAATCACCTGCACGTCGGTGCCGGCGGTGCGCTGGCGCAATTCACGCTCCTGCTTGTCCATGTACGCGCCGATTGCCGCGCCCGCGATACCGCCGAGCCCGGCGCCGACGATCTTCTCGGTGCGATCATGCCGCCCGCCGACAAGATCACCGAGCAGATAGCCGCCCAGCGCCCCGCCGATACCGCCGATCGCCGTCTTCGACAGGCGCTGCTGCCCGGTTTCTGGATCGGTGGTGCAGCCCGCGGTCGTGCCTAGCAATGCCATCAGCGCCGCGCCGGCGGCGATCGTCGAACGGAATCCCATCATGCTCCCCTGTATTCCTGGCCGGGTGAACCCGCGCATATGGCCACTTGTTCCGCCATCGCGATGAACCGGCGATGACAAGAACGGTTGTGGTCCCCGCCTTTTATCGCCATGACTGGATGAGACCATGTTACCGCCGTTCCCCTGGATCGACGTCCTTATCATCCTCGCGCTGGTGGCGCTCAATGGCGTATTCGCGATGAGCGAGCTGGCGATCGTCTCGGCGCGCAAGGCGCGGCTGGAGGCGATGGCACGCGCGGGGAAATCGGGCGCGCGCGCCGCCGCCGTGCTTGCCGCCGACCCCGGCAAGTTCCTTTCCACCGTTCAGATCGGCATCACGCTGATCGGCATTCTGGCCGGCGCCTATTCGGGCGCGAGCCTCGGCCAGCCGACCGCCGCGCGGCTCGAGCTGCTCGGCATGAGCCATCATCTGGCGGAGAACCTCGGCTTCGCGCTGGTGATCGGCCTCACCACCTTCGCCTCGCTGATCGTCGGCGAACTGGTGCCCAAGCAGATCGCGCTGCGCTCACCGGAGCCGATCGCCGCGATCGTCGCGGTGCCGATGATGTGGCTGGCGGTTGCGGGCAAGCCGATCGTCTGGCTGCTCGATTCGACCAGCGCGCTCGTTTTCCGCCTGCTCGGGCTGAACCGCGAGAACGCCGATCAGGTGACGGCGGAGGAACTGCATCTGATCGTCGCGGAAGCATCGAAATCAGGCGTGATCGAGGAGCATGAACGCTCGATCATCTCGGGCGTGGTGCGGCTTGCCGACCGACCGGTGCGCGAGGTGATGACGCCGCGCACCGAGGTGGACTGGCTCGACGTCGCGCTCGACGATGCGGCGATCCGCGCGCGCATGCTCGCGACCGCGCACAGCCGCCTGCCGGTGGCGGAAGGATCGATCGATGCGGTGATCGGCGTGGTGCAGGCGCGCGATATCGCCGCGGCCCTGTCAAACGGCGAGTCGCTCGATCTCGCCCGGCTGGTGCGCAAGGCGCCGGTGGTGGTGGATCAGATCGACGCGATGGATGTGCTCAACACGCTGCGCCGTGCAGAGGTGCCGATGGCGCTGATCCATGATGAATACGGCCATTTCGAAGGGATTGTGACGCCCGCCAACCTGCTCGCGGCGATCGCGGGGGCGTTCGTATCGGATGCCGATGCGGGCGACGGCCCCGATGTGGTGGAGCGGGAGGACGGCTCGCTGCTCGTGGCGGGAACGATGGCGGCGGACCTGCTGGCCGAGCGGCTCGGCATGGATCTGCCGGAGGACCGCGATTACGCCACCGCCGCCGGGCTGGCGCTGGCGGTGCTCCGCCGGTTGCCGGACGAGGGCGAGAGCTTCGTCGAACAGGGCTGGCGGTTCGAGGTGGTCGATCTCGACGGACGGCGGATCGACAAGCTGCTGGTCAGCCGCGCGTAGCACGCCGCGGCGAGGGGAGGGGGCGGAGCATCGCTCGGCGCCCCCCGTGCCCACCGGGCGGCTCAGGCCATCCCGAGGGCGTTGCGATAGGTTTCGAGCAGCGCGTCGGCCTCGTCGCGGGCATGCTTCTCCATCTTGCGCAGGCGCACGATCGCGCGGATCGTCTTGGCGTCGAAGCCGGTCGACTTGGCTTCGCTGTAAACGTCGCGGATATCGTCAGCGAAGGCCTTCTTCTCTTCCTCCAGCCGCTCGATGCGCTCGATGAACAGGCGCAGCTGGTCGGCGGAAACGTTGTCGGTCATGAATCACTCCGTTCGGGATTTTCGCCCGCGATAAGGGCCAAAGCGGCCGAGGACAACGCCGCGCGAACGCCGAAGAGCACTTCGCCCGGAACGGCCGCAGGGCCGCCCCGGGCGAGCGCGCCGATGATGGCCGACGCTTATTGCGCGGCGTGCGCGACGATGCCGCGATGCATCACGAACGCGACATGCTCGAGGCGCGTCACATCCTCCAGCGGAGAGCCGCTGACCGCGATGATGTCGGCGCGCTTGCCGGGTGTGAGCGTGCCGATATCGTCGCGCCCCAGCGCGTCCGCCGCCGATATGGTGGCGGCGCGGATCGCGGCGGCGGGGGTCATCCCCGCCTTCACCATCAGCGCGAACTCCTGCGCATTCTCGCCGTGCTTCGATACGCCGGTATCGGTGCCGAACGCGATCTTGACGCCGGCGGCGATCGCCTTGCGATGGCTGGCCAGCGCGGCGGCGGCGGCGGCTTCGGCCTTGGGGATCGTCGCGGGCGGCAGCGCCCCGCCGCGCGCCTGCGCCAGCGCGGTGACCGGGGCGATCATCGTCGGGACGAGATAGGCGCCCTTCGCCTTGAACAGCCGGATCGTCTCATCATCGAGAAAGGTGCCGTGCTCGATCGTATCGACGCCGGCCTCGAGCGCCGCCCTGGTGCCTTCCGCCGCGTGGCTGTGCGCGGCCACCTTGCGGCCGAAGCCGTGCGCGGTATCGATGATCGCGCGCATCTCTTCCGGCGTCATCGCGCGGCCGAGGCCGCCCGCGACGTTCGACAGCACGCCGCCGGTCGCCGCGAACTTGATGACCTGCGCGCCGAGCCCGATCTGCGCGCGCACCGCGCGGCGGCAATCGTCCGGCCCGTCGCAGGTGTTGATCTGATGCTTGTGGACGGCATCGGCCCATTCCTCCGCCAGGCCGTTCGTGCCGTCGCCGTGGCCGCCGGTGATCGATATCATCTGGCCCGCGTTGATGATCGACGGGCCTTCGAGATCGCCGCGCTCGATCGCGTCGCGCAGCGCGCGGATACCGCGTGGATTGCCACCCAGATCGCGCACGGTCGTGAAGCCGGCGTCCAGCGTCTTGCGGGCATTCACCTCCGCGACGATCAGGTCGTCGGCGTCGTCCTGCGTCATCTCTGCCAGGCGCGCGCGCACGGGATCGCCGCCGATACCCCACAGGTGCACATGCATGTCCACCAGACCCGGCATGACGAACTTGTCCTGCAGCTCGATCAGCTCGGCCGTGGCGGGGGGAACGAGAAAGCCGTCGCGAACCTCGACCACCTTGCCGTCCTGCACGATGATCGTGCTCTTGCCGCGCGGCGCCTGCCCGGGCCGGTCGAGCAGCGCACCGGCGTGGATATAGATGACCTTCCCGGGCGCGGCCGTCTGCGCGGCGGCGGGCGCCGCAATGGAGACCGCGAGCGCGATCAGCAACGTCTTCAGCATTCCCCTCAAACTCCCGTTGGCGGGGCGCTTTCAGGCGCGCCCCTTCGTTGCCGAAGGGATAGGGGAGAGACGCGAGGTTCGACAAGCCATCCGCTCACGCCCGCGTCATCACGAGGCGTTTTTTGCGACGCTCTCCTCCATCCGGCGCAATTGCTCGGGCGTCGCCTCCTGCTGATGGCCCGCTTTCCAATCGGCATAGGGCATGCCGTAGATCGCCGTGCGCGCATCCTCCCGCGCCAGCCCGCCCGCCTCGCCGATCCAGTCCGACAGGCAGTTGCGGCAGAAGCCGGCGAGCCCCATCAGGTCAATGTTCTGGGCATCGTCGCGGTGGCGCAGATGGCGCACCAGCCGGCGGAACGCGGCCGCGGCGGTCGCATCGTCGATCGCATCGATCGGGTCCATCGTCTCACTCCTGGTTTGATCGGTCATCAAATGACTCTAAGGCGGGAGCAAGGGTAAAACGAGGACCAAGATGACCAGAGCGATCAGCCCCCGCAGCCGCAAGGTACGCGTGCTCGCGACGCTCGGGCCGGCGAGCAATACGCCGGAGATGATCGCGGCGCTGTTCGAGGCGGGCGCGGACGCCTTCCGCATCAACATGAGCCATGGCGATCAGGAATCGAAGATACCCGTGATCGCGGCGATCCGCGGGCTGGAAAAGAAATTCGGCCGGCCGACCACGATCCTGGCGGACCTGCAGGGGCCGAAGTTGCGTGTCGGCCGCTTCACCGGCGGTCGCGCGCTGCTGGAAACGGGGGCGACGTTCGTTCTCGATCGCGACGCCGTGCCCGGAGACGCGACGCGCGTTCAGCTTCCGCATCGCGAGATCTTCGCCGCGATCGAGGCGGGCGCGCGGCTGCTGCTCGACGACGGGAAGCTGGTGCTGCGCGTGGTGACGCACACGCCCGATCGCATCGTGACGCGGGTGGAGGTCGGCGGGCCGCTCAGCGACAACAAGGGGCTAAACGTGCCGGACGTGGTGCTGCCCATGGCGGCGCTGACCGAGAAGGATCGCAGCGATCTCGCCTTCGCGTGCGAGCATGGGGTGGACTGGATCGCGCTTTCCTTCGTCCAGCGGCCGGAGGATCTGGCGGAGGCGCGGCGGCTGATCGGCGGGAAGGCGGCGCTGCTCGCCAAGATCGAGAAGCCGGCCGCGATCGACCGGCTCGAGGAAATCGTCGACATGTGCGACGGCGTGATGGTCGCGCGCGGGGATCTGGGCGTCGAGCTGCCGCCGCAATCCGTGCCGCCGCTCCAGAAACGCATCGTCGAGGTATCGCGCCGCATGGGCCGCCCGGTGGTGGTGGCGACGCAGATGCTCGAATCGATGATAAAATCACCGTCGCCGACGCGCGCCGAAGTCTCGGACGTGGCGACGGCGATCTATGACGGCGCGGATGCGATCATGCTCTCGGCGGAGAGCGCGGCGGGCGACTGGCCGATCGAGGCGGTAGCGATGATGAACGCGATCGGCGACGCGGTGGAGCGCGATCCGATGCACGGGGATCGCGTGCACTTCACCGTGATGCGCCCCGACCCCACCACCGCAGACGCGCTGGCGGAAGCGGCGAAGAACATCGCCCGCACCGTATCGGCGAAGGCGATCATCTGTTTCACCACCTCCGGCTCCACCGCGCGCCGCATCGCGCGCGAGCGGCCTTCGGTGCCGTTGCTGGTGCTCACGCCGCGGCTGGAAACGGCGCGGCGGCTGGGCCTGTTGTGGGGCGTCCACGCCGCGCACACCCGCGATGTCGAATCGTTCGAGGAGATGGTCGCGAAATCGAAGCGCATGGCGCTGCGCCACCGGGTGGCGGCGGCGGGGGACAGCGTGATCGTGATGGCCGGCGTGCCGTTCCGCACGCCGGGTGCCACCAATGTGCTGCACGTCGTGCGGCTGGTCGGCGACGAGTTGAAGGACCATCGCTGAGCCGGCCGCGGCCCCGGCTTATCCCCCGAAGCTCTTCGTGAGCCCGACGAACAAGCCACGGCGCGGGCCATATTGCGGCGCACCGACGCCCACGCCGTTGCCGTCGCGGATCTCATAGATGTGATCGAGCGCGTTGATGATATCGAGCCGCACATCGAGGTTCGGCCCGGTGAAATGATGGCTCGCGGAGAGATTGAACTGGGCGTAACCGGGCAGATGCGCGCCATTGGGCACGTCGCTGCCATCGGGCAGGACCAGATCGGTGCGCAGGCCGGAGCCATAGGTCATCGTTCCGCCAAGCGCGGTCTGCGCGAGCACGCCGTGCTTGAACGTATAGGTGAGGCCCGCCGAGCCGGTGTAGGTCTGATCGTGATCGACGTAGATATAGTGGTTGGCGATATAGGCCAGCTCGTCCGGCGCGAATGCGAACTGGCTGGAGATGATGTCGCGCCCCTTGGCCTTGGCCACCGCGAAATTGGCGTAGATGTTCCAGCCGCCATGTGAATAGGTCGCGTTCGCCTCGACGCCGCCGATCCGCCCCTGCGCGTAATTGAACGGGGTGAGGATGATCGGGGCGCCGAACTGCCCTTCGTCGATCAGGTTCTTCGAGATGCGGTAATAAGCATCGACGCCATAGGTGAACGAGCCACTCGGCTTCGCCTGAAAGCCGATGTCGAAATAATGCTGACGCTCGGCGAAGGGCGTGGTGTTCAGCGTCACGATCGGCGCGGCGCTGGTGCCGGCGAATTTGTCGAGGCTGGCGGTGCCGACCAGCTCGAACGGCGGCGGCACGAAATAGCGCGCGTATCCGGCATGGACGGCGAGCGAGGAATCCGGCTGCCACACCAGATTGACGCGCGGGCTGAGCTGTTGCTCCGTGCGGAAACCGGCGAAGCGATCGTAGCGCGCGCCGTAATTAAGCGTCAGTGCCGGCGACAGCTTCCACTCGTCCTGGAGATAGGCGCTGAACGTCGTGGCGTTCGCCGAGCTGTTGTCGATGATCGAAACCGGCTCGCCCGCCTGCGCGCCGACATCGGGCGACGCCGGATCGGTGACGACGGGAAAGACGTGCGTCGTGGTGTTGCTCGTGCTGTGATCGTGGATCAGCAGCAGCCCGCCGCGCAGCGTATGCGCCGCGCCCAGATGATAGACGCCGTCCACCTGCCCGCCGAGCGCCAGATCCTGCTTGAACGCCGCCTGCGCCTGCCCGTTGAACAACAGTTCGCCAAGCACATCGGGACGATAGGCGAGCGAGGAATAGCGCGCGAAGAGCGATGCCTGCACCGTCAGCGGCTCATCGTCATGCAGCCAGCTCAGCTGGCCGAAGCCGGTGCGCTCCAGCTGCCGTTCGTCAAGCTTTTCGCTGGGGAAGGCCGATTGGCCGCCGACACTCCACTGGCCGCCCGGCTGCTGCCCGGCGGGGTTCGGAATCTGGAACCACTGATTCGAATAGCCGCCGACGAACGACACCCGGTTATGATCGTCGATGATGTGATCGACATAGGCGAAGGCCTGATACTGATCGGTCGAATCGTGGATAGGGTTCGAGCGGCCATCGACGCTTTCGATTCCCAGCGCGTCATGGCGATAATCGCCCGAAACGAAATAGTTCGTCTGTCCGCTCGATCCGCCATAGGTGAAGCTTGGCTCGATCGTGTCGTGGCTGCCGCCGTAGATCGACACGCTGCCGCCGTTCTGGAACATCCCGCTCTTGGTGGTGATGTCGATGATCCCGGCGCTGCGCAGCCCGTATTGCGCCGGGAGCGCGCCGGTGAGCAGATCGACCTTGCTGACGAGGCGTGGCGACAGCGTCTGGCCGAACACCGCCAGCCCTTCGGGCAGCACCGTGCCGTTGATGCGATATTGCAGGCCGTTGTGATCGTCGCGGACATGGAACTGGCCGAAGCCGTCCTGCACCACGCCGGGAAGCTGGAGCAGGATCTGGTTGAATTGCTGGTTGTCGCCACCGGGCAGGTTCTGGATCGCGGCCGCATCGACGCCATAGCTGGTCGCGCCAAGGCTCGGCTGGATATGCGCGCGGGCGTCATCCAGCCGCTTGGCGGTGACGACGATATCCTTGGGGGTGGTCCCGCCGCCGTCGTCGGACGGCGTGGTTTCGGCTAGGGCGGCACCCGGGACGAGAGCAAGAAACGCAATGCCGGCAAGGAGCGAAGGTCGCATGGCGACTCCCAATGTGATACTATAACATCACTCCCGGTAGTCGGCCGCTACGGGTTCGCGCGGATCCACGCAAGCATTAAATGGCGGCGCGCGCCGACCCGTTAGAGCGGAAAGCCGAGCGCCCTGAGATCGGTGCGCAATTGCGCGGCGCCGGTGAACAGCAGCGCGTGCATTCCCACTGCCGCCGCGCCATCGACATTATCCTGACGGTCATCGACGAACACCGCGTCCGCCGCGGCGATCCCGAATCGATCGAGCGCGAGGCGGTAGATGGCGGCATCGGGCTTCGTCAGCTTTTCCGCGCCGGACACGACGATAGCGCGGAAGCGATCGAACAGCGCGCTTTCCCTGTCCCGGAAGGGCGGGAAGAATTCGTGGCTGAAATTGGTGATCGCGTAGAGCGGCACGCCCGCCGCATCGAGATCGGCGACCAGCTCGGCCATGCCGGGCATCGGCCCCGGAATCTGTTCCGAAAAGCGTGGCCCCCAAGCGGCGATCAGATCGGCATGCTCAGGATGGCGCGCGGTCAGCTCGGCGGACGTATCCGCGAAATCGCGCCCGGCATCATGCTGGAAATGCCATTCGCGCGTGCAGATTTCGCCCAGGAACACGTCAAGCGCCTCATCATCGGGGATGAGGCGCCGATACAGGACCCGCGGGTCCCAATCATACAGGACGTGGCCGACATCGAAAACGACGCTGCCGGGGTTGGGCACGATTCGCCTTCCCCCAAAGGGCTGGTTCAGCCCTGACGCGCCTTGAAGCGACGATTCGTCTTGTTGATGACATAGGTACGGCCGCGGCGGCGGATCACGCGGTTATCGCGATGCCGGTCCTTGAGCGACTTCAGGCTGTTGCGGATCTTCATGGTGGATTCGCTTCTTGAATACGGGGTTCTGGTGAAAGCGTGGCCGCCTAGTGCTCGGGGCCTTGCAAGTCAAGCCGGAGCGCGCGACGAAGCATGTGCGTTACGGTGTCGCAGATATAAGGATTCGGTAGATGCGCAGTAAATTCGTCGCAATGGTGATCGCGCTCGGGACGGTCGGGCTGGCCGGATGCGCGACCGCGCCGACTTCCTTCCCGGTTCAGGTGTCACGCTATCATTACGATGCGGTGGCGCAGCGCGGCACGATCACGGTGGAGCCGCTGCCGGGCGGGAGCGTCGCGAGCATCGAATACAAGACCTATGCCGCCGCCGTGGAGGCGGAGCTGCTGCGGGCCGGCTTTACCAGCCCGCCGCCGGGCACGCGCGGCGATTATCTCGCCACCGTCGCCTTCAGCCGCGCCGAGCGCCCGCTGCCGCCCAAGCGTTCGCCGTTCTCGATCGGTATCGGGGGCGGATCGTTCAGCGGCGGGCGCAACGGCGGCGTAGGGCTGGGCGGCGGTGTCAGCTTCCCGATCGGTGGCCAGCGCGACCGCGTGGGCATCGTCACCGAGCTGTCGGTGCGCATCCGCCACGGCGCGGACGCCGTGTGGGAGGGGCAGGCACAATCACTGACCGACACCAGCGCGCCCAATGTGGATACCCAGGGGATCGCGGAACGATTGTCGCGCGCGCTGTTCACGGGCTTTCCCGGCGAAAGCGGGCGGACTATCGAGGTGAAATGACCCTCAGCATCAATTCCGCCTTCGATGGCGGCAACATTCGCGTCATCGGCATCAACGGCGATCGGATCGATCTGGAGATCGTGAAGGATCACCAGTCCGATTTCTATCAATGGTTCTATTTCCGCGCCGCCGGGCTGGAAGGAAAGCCCGCGACGTTCCGTATCCTGAACGCCGGCGGCTCGGCCTATCCGTTCGGCTGGCCGGGCTATCAGGCGCGCGTTTCGGTCGATCGCGAGACGTGGCGGATGATCCCGACGCGTTACGACAATGGCGTGCTGGAGTTTGAATGGCGGGGCGATGCGCAGGTGGCATGGTTCGCCTATTTCGCGCCCTTTACCATGGAGATGCATGCGAACCTGATCGCGCGCATCGCCCGGCGCCCCGGGGTTACCCATCGCGAACTGGGCCTGTCGCTCGATGGCCAGCCGATCGATTATTTCCGCGTCGGCAGCGGCGCGAAACAGGTGTGGCTCTACGCTCGCCAGCACCCTGGCGAATCGATGGCCGAATGGTGGATGGACGGCGCGCTCGACTGGCTGACCAGCGATGCCGCGCGCGATCTGCTAGCCCAGGCGACGGTGCATGTCGTGCCCAACATGAACCCGGACGGCACGCGGCGCGGGCACCTTCGCACCAACGCGGCCGGCGTGAACCTCAATCGCGAATGGCATGCGCCGACGCCGGAGCGCAGCCCGGAAGTGCGCTGCGTGCTGCAGGCGATGGACGAAACCGGCGTCGATTTCGCGATCGACGTGCATGGTGATGAGGCGATCGCCGCGAACTTCATCGCCGGGTTCGAGGGCATTCCTTCCTGGACCGAGGCGCATGGCGCGAAATTCTATGAATTCGGCCGCCGGCTCGCGGCCGCGACGCCGGATTTCCAGACCGAGAAAGGCTATGAGAAATCCGCGCCGGGCAAGGCCAATCTGTCCATGTCCACCAACCAGCTGGCCGAGCGTTTCGGCGCGGTATCGGTGACGCTGGAGATGCCGTTCAAGGATCACGCACCGAACGCCGATGCCGAATTCGGCTGGAGCGCGGAGCGCTCGCGCCGCCTTGCCGTCTCGTGTCTGGAGACGCTGGCCGGCATGATCGACGCGATCTGACGCGGATGGAGCTGCGCGCCGGTGGGCTGAGCGATCCGCGCGTGCAGGCGCTGATCGCGCACCACCTTGCCGAGGCGCGCGGCGCCACCCCGGTGGATAACGCGCATGCGATGGGCGCGGCGGCGCTAGATCGCCCCGATATCTCGTTCTGGGCGATGTGGGAGGGCGAGGAACTGCTCGGCATCGGCGCGCTGCGCCGGCTCGATGCGGATCACGCCGAGGTGAAATCGATGCGCACGGCCGCCGCGCACCTGCGCCGCGGTGTCGCGCGGGCGATCCTCGCGCATCTGATCGCGCTGGCGCGGGCGGAGGGGCTGGCCCGCGTCAGCCTGGAGACCGGCACCGCGCCGATGTTCGACGCGGCGAACCGGATGTATGAAGCGGCGGGCTTTGTCGATTGCCGGCCGTTTGGCGGTTATCCGCCGAGCCGACACAACCGCTTCATGACGCTCGCGCTGTGATCGGGGCGGCGCGCGCGACCGGCCCGGTGATAGCGGCCGGCGGGTCGATCGATATCGCATCCCGCGCGCGCCTCTGTTAGCACGGCGCGATGAACGCTTCCCGTGGCATCCCGCCTTCGCTTTTCGCCCTATCCATCTTCTACGGCGGCATGGTCTGCATCGCGGGCGTGCTGGGCAACAAGCAGGTCGCGCTCGGGCCGCTTGCGGTGGAGGCGGGGATCTTCGCGTTTCTGTTGTTGGTGGTCACATCCAGCGCGGTGGCGGAACTGCATGGCGCGGCGATCGCGACACGGCTGGTGCGGATCGGTTTCATCCCGCTGATCGTCTCGCTGCTGTTGACGCTGGTGGTGCTCGCCGTGCCCGCCTCGCCCGAGATGGACCCGGCACGGCTTTCCGCGTTCGAAATGATGATGACGGGCACGCCGCGCATCTGGCTGGGCGGCATCGTCGCCTACGGCACCTCGCAGACGCTGAACGTCACGATCTTCGCCAAGCTCAAGGGTGAGGGCGGCGGAGGGCGGCTGCTGTGGCTGCGTGCCGGCATCGCCAGCGTGCTCAGCCAGATCGTCGACACGCTGCTGTTCGTGACCATCGCCTTCTGGGGCGTGTTTCCGATCGGGGCGCTGCTGCTGGGCCAGATGCTGGCCAAGGTCACGCTGTCGGTGATCCTGGTGCCGCCGCTGATCTACCTGTTCGTGGCGCTGGGGCGGAAGCTTGATCGCGCGGCTTGAGCGATGGCGCTTTCGCCCGTAAGCGCGCGCGCATGACCGATCATTCCCCCGCGCCCGATCTGCTCGCCAAGGCCGAAACGCTGGTGGAGGCGCTGCCCTATCTCCAGCGCTATGCCGGGCAGACGTTCGTCGTGAAATACGGCGGCCACGCGATGGGCGATCCGGAAGCGCAGCGCGATTTCGCCGAGGATGTCGTGCTGCTCAAGGCGGTGGGCATAAACCCGGTCGTCGTCCACGGCGGCGGGCCGCAGATCGGATCGATGCTCAAGCGGCTGGGGGTCGAATCGCGCTTCGTCGATGGCCTGCGCGTTACCGACGCCGAAACCGCGCAGGTCGCCGAAATGGTGCTGGCGGGATCGATCAACAAGGAAATCGTCGGCTGGATTTCCCGCGCCGGTGGCCGTGCGGTGGGGATCTCTGGCAAGGATGCCGGGATGGTTCAGGCCGAGAAGGTCGGCCGCAATCAGCCGGACCCGCTGCAGGGCATCGAACGCAAGGTGGATCTGGGCTTCGTCGGCGAGCCGGTGGCGGTCGACCGGCGGCTGATCGATTCGCTGGTGCGCGACGGGATCATCCCGGTGATCGCCCCGATCGCCGCCGGGGCGGACGGCCACACCTATAATATCAACGCCGACACGATGGCGGGCGCGATCGCCGCGGCGCTGGGCGCGTCACGCTTCTTCCTGCTCACCGATGTGGCGGGCGTGCTGGACAAGCAGGGCGATCTCATGACCGATCTGAAGCCCGACGATATCGCGCGGCTGCGCGCCGACGGCACGGTTTCGGGCGGAATGATCCCCAAACTGGAAACCTGTGTCGCAGCCGTCGAATCGGGCGTGGATGCCGCCGTCGTGCTCGACGGGCGGGTGCCGCACGGGATGCTGCTGGAGATTTTCACGCGGCGCGGCGCGGGAACGCTGATCCGGCGCTAGCAGAAGTGTCCCATTTTGGGCGTGGCTGTCGTTAACGTACTATTCGGATTTTTGAAAATCGCGTAGGCCAACAATAAGCCGAGTCGCATAATAACATTCAGGGTCCTGGCGCTCGTGTTTGCAACAGTGGGAGCAGGTTTATGAAGAATTATGCAATTCTGGGCGCAGTCGCGCTCGCCGCCACCTCGGTAAGCGCCCAGGCGGCGCCGACCGTCTCGTTCGCTGGTGGCTCCGGTGCCACCGCCGCCGGGACGACCGTTTTCCAGAACTTCGACAGCTTCGCCGATGGTTCGACCCTGCCGGGCGGCACCGGCGCGCTGGCGCTCGGTTCTTCCGGCGGTAACGGCGCGCGTCCTGCCTATGGCAGCACGGGCAACTTCGGTTCGGTGCTCGGCAGCGGGACCTGGACGGTGAACTTCGGGGCGACCTCGATCTTCTCGTTCGTGCTCGGCTCGCTCGACACCTACAACACGCTGACGCTGCACTTCGCGGACAATTCGTCGCTGACCTACATCGGCGGCCAGATCATCAACGATCTGTCCTTCCCGAGCGGCAGCCAGATCAGCGGCGAGACCAACGGCGTCGTTTCGTACAACGCCAATGGCGGCCCGCTCATCACCGGTGCGACCTTCACCTCGTCGTCGAATTCGTTCGAGTTCGACAATCTGGCGCGCGCGGTGCCGGAACCGGCGACCTGGGCGCTGATGATCCTGGGCTTCGGCGCGATCGGTGGCGCGATGCGCCGCCGCCGCGTGAGCGTTGCCTACGCCGCCTGATCCTTCGGGCAATCATTGAGACGAAGCCGTCGGCCATCGGCCGGCGGCTTTTTCTTATGGCGTTGCCGCATGGAGCGTGCGCGTGCGCCCCATTGTCGGCGAGTGCCCGGTTGGGCTAGGCACGTGCCACATATCAACCAATGAGAGGGCACGCGTGCTGACGCTCACCATCATCCAGATCCTGCAGGTGCTGCTGAACGTCGCATGGTGGATCATCGTCATTCAATTCGTGCTGTCGCTGCTCATCACGTTCAACGTCGTGAACATGCAGTCCAATTTCGTGCGCAGCATGGCATATGGCTTCGATCGCCTGACCGAACCGCTCTATCGCCCGATCCGGCGCATCATGCCGAACCTCGGCGGGCTTGATCTGGCGCCGGCGGCGGTGCTGGTGCTGATCGCGATCCTGCGCATCGTTCTCGGCAATATCGCCATCAGCGTCGTGACGGGCGGCGCCTGACCGGCTGGAGGCAGATCGCCGACGGCATCGTCCTGTCGGTGCGGGTCACGCCCCGTGGCGGATACGATGCGCTGACGGCCGGCACGGCTGACCATCTTGCCGCCCGGCTTGCGGCAGCGCCGGTCGACGGCGCCGCCAATGCGGCGCTTATCGTGCTGATCGCCAAATCCTTCTCGGTGGCCAGGCGCGATGTGCGGATCATCGCCGGCGAAAATGCCCGATTGAAGCGGGTGAAGATCGGCGGCGATGCGCAGGCGCTGGCCGAACGCGCCCGCGCGCTCTATGGCGACGGCCCATGACTGCAAAAACAATCGACGGAAAAGCATTCGCCGCCGGGCTGCGCGCGCGCGTGGCGGAAGGCGCGGCGACGTTACTGGCCGCAGGCGGGCGCAAGCCCGGGCTGGCCGTGGTGCTGGTGGGTGAGGATCCCGCTTCGTCCGTATATGTCCGCTCCAAGGGCAAGGCCACGCTTGCCGCCGGGATGGAGAGTTTCGAGCATCGCCTGCCCGAAGCCACCAGCGAATCCGATCTGATCGCACTGGTCGATCGCCTCAATGCCGATCCGACCGTGGACGGCATCCTCGTCCAATTGCCGCTCCCCGCGCATATCGACGAGCGCAACGTCATCACCCGCATCGACCCGGACAAGGATGTCGACGGCTTTCATCCCGTCAACGCCGGGCGGCTGGCGACCGGGCTAGAGGGATTCGTGCCCTGCACGCCGCTCGGCTGCCTGATGCTGCTCAAGGACGAGCTGGGCGACCTTTCCGGGCTGGATGCGGTGGTGATCGGCCGATCGAACATCGTCGGCAAGCCGATGGCGCAGCTGCTGATCCGCGAAAGCTGCACCGTGACCGTCGCGCATTCGCGCACGCGCGACCTGCCGGATGCGGTCCGCCGCGCGGATATCGTCGTCGCGGCAGTGGGGCGCGCCGGCATGGTGCGGGCGGACTGGATCAAGCCGGGCGCAACGCTGATCGATGTCGGCATCAACCGCACCGAAGCGGGGCTGGTGGGAGATATCGATCCGGCCTGCGCGCACGTCGCCGCCGCGATGACCCCGGTGCCGGGCGGCGTCGGGCCGATGACGATCGCCTGCCTGCTCCGCAACACGCTGGTTTCGGCGTGCCGGCGGCAGGGCGTGGCGTTCGACATCTGAGCGCGCCGCGATGATCGAGCTGTTCATTTCCGCGTTCGCCACGTTTTTCGTGGTGATCGATCCGCCCGGCTGCGCACCGATCTTCGCCGGGCTGACCGCCGGGGCGACGGCGGTGCATCGCCGCGCGATGGCGATCCGCGCGGTCGGCGTGGCGGCGGTCATTCTGACGATCTTCGCGCTGTTCGGCGAGAAGCTGTTGCATGGCCTGGGCATCGAACTGGCCAGTTTCCGTATCGCGGGCGGGATCATGCTGTTCCTGATCGCGCTCGAGATGGTATTCGAGAAGCGCACCCAGCGGCGCGAGGATCGCGCGGCGAAGGTGACGCAGGCGGAGGCGGAGGACGTCTCGATCTTCCCGATGGCGATGCCGATGATCGCGGGGCCGGGATCGATCGCATCGGTCATGCTGCTGATGGCGCGCAACGACGGGATCGAGCGCAGCCTGGTGGTGCTTGGCGCGATGTGGCTCAACCTCGGGCTTACGCTCGCGGCGCTGCTGGCGGCGGGGAGCCTGATGCGCGTGCTGGGGCCGAAGATCGAGGCCGTGATCACGCGGCTGCTCGGCGTGCTGCTCGCCGCGCTCGCGGTACAGTTCGTGATCGACGGTATTCAATCGCAGCTGCGTTGAGCGAGCGCCGCCCGCTCAATCGATGCGGAACGCCCGCAGCGGCGAATTACGCGGCAGGGGCACCGGCGTGAGCCACGGAAACTTCTCGGCACTGGCCAGCCGGGCGTAAAAGCCGTGCGGCGCCCGCGAGCGGTAGATCGTCGATTCGGCCATGTTCGGGCAGACCAGCAACAGCGTTGCGCGATGGCGCTTCATGATCGCGCGGGCCTGCTCGGGTGATCCGCTGAAGGCATGCTGCACGTCGAGGATCGCATCGCCATTGCGATGATAGGGCCCGGCAATCGCCGAATGATGCGTCAGCGTGATGAGGCGCGGCCCCAGATCGACGAAAGTGAACATCGTCTGCGCCGGCAACTTGTCCAGCGGCTGCATCGCGGGCAGCGTGACGCACCGGCCAGACGCCTTGTTGACGCGGTTCACATAGGGGCTGGGCTTGTCGATATCGAACCAGCGCAAGGCGAGGCCCGAGAACAGACCGGAGATAATCACGAAACCGCCAACCGTGCCGAACACCCGCACGAACACGGAATGATGGCCGAGCAGCCACGGGAAGATCAGCCATGCGAGCGCGGCGACGCCCGGCACCGCCAGCATCTGCGCCGCTGGCCCCGCGCGGATCTGCCACAGCAACATCGCGCAGGCGAAGGCGGCGAATAGCGCGACGCAGGCCCAGCCGATCAGCAGCTCCGGGGTCCGCCGCGCGCGCCATGTCGCCACTCCCGCGCCGATCAGCCCCATCACCGGCAGCGCCGCGACGGGAAAGCCGATGCGGAAAGCATGTTGGTAGATCGGCTTCGCCTCACGGATATTGCCGAGCCAGTTGCGATATAGTTCGTCCGAAACCTGCTCCGGGCGGCCGAGGCATTGCGGGAATACCAGCGCAAACGCGCCCGCGATCACTGCACCGGCGATCACCGCCAGCGTCAGCCGCACGCCCGCGCGACGGGGGGAAAGCATCGCCATGACGAGCAGGAACGCGCCCGCCAGCACCATCACGGAGAGCCACACCGGGGTCAGCGCGTCGCATCGCGCCACGCGATTGTCGTAGGAAGCGAAGGCGGCATAGCCCGCCGCCGATCCGCCCGCGATCGTCAACGCATAGGTGGTGAGCCGATCACGCGACTCCACCTGCCACACCCAGCGGAGCGCGATGATCCCGCCGGCGATCACCGCGTAAGGCAGCATTTCCAGCCCGATCGTCAGCGATACCGCGCTGGCGATGCCGACGACCGCGCCGCCGCGCGCGCCTTTCGGATCGCACAGCCCCGCCAGCGTCAGGCTAAGCATGGCGAGCTGCCAGCCGTGATGATCGATGCGCTCGGGCATGAACATCATCAGCGCGACCGTCGAGCAGAGCATGAACACGATCGCCAGCGGCCATGCGACCGGCGCGATCAGCCGACGCGTCGTCGCCGCCAGCCCCACCAGCGCAAGCGACAGCGGCAGCAGCGGCGCGATGCCGCAGGCAAGCCGCTCCGCCTCGCCGGTGCCGAGGAATGGACGGAACAGCAGGATCAGCGCGGCGATCGGCAGATCGACCAGGCGGGTCCAGTGAATGTTGAAGCCGCCCGGCGGATTGAGCCGGTAATTGCGCAGATCGTACCAGCCCTGGCCATCGAGCAGCGCGCGGACCTGCATCAGGCGCATATTGTCGTCGGTGTCGCCCAGCGACAGCCAGTGGATCGCCGCCCAGCGCTGGATCACATACCAGAGCGCGATAACCGCCCATGCGAGCAGGGTGAGGCGGAGCCAGTGCCTGTCGAGTGCCGGCAGAAACGACCGTGCGTCGCGCATCGTCAAAGGGGACTTTCCTCATGGCTCCGGTGCCTCTAGACGCCGGGGCGGTGAAATGCCGGTTCGCCGCTGTATCGCGGCCGGCGCAAAGGGCAAGGCGTGGAAGCGGTTCGCAGGCATTTCCGATCACCGCGCACGCGCGAGATATTCTGGCAACTGGTGCGTTTCGGGATCGCGGGCGGCCTGTCGACGGTGATCTATTCGGCGGTCTATCTGCCGCTCACCTTCTTCGTCTTCTCCCGCGCGCACGCCGTCTATGCGGTGCCGTTCGCGTTCGCCGTGGCGGTGACGGCGGGGTTCTTCCTGCACAGCCGCTGGAGCTTCAGGGGGCACGGCACGCGCCAGCCCGGCGCCGCGCAGCAGGTGAAGTTCGTCGCGGTGCAGGCGTCGGGCATGGCGCTCAACGCCGTCATCACCTGGATCGGCACCGCGTGGCTGGGTTTCCCGGCATGGGCGCCGCTGCTTCCGGCGGTCGCGCTCGCGACGATCTTCACCTTCATCCTCAATCGCTGGCTGGTGTTCGCTTGATATGGATCGCGTAATCTATGACCGCATGGCGGCGCACGATTCCACGCACTGGTGGTATCGCGCCCGCCGCGACATCCTCGCCGACTTCATCACGCGCGAAGGCAGGCTGCCGCGACAGGCGAAGATCCTGGAGATCGGCTGCGGCACCGGGCACAATCTGCCGATGCTGGCGCAGTTCGGCGAGGTGGATGCGATCGAGATCGACCCCGCCGCCCGCGCGATCGCGAGCCAGCGGCTGGGCAGGGACGTGGGCGAGGCGCCGCTGCCGGTGCTGCCGGGGGTGCCCAAGGCGCATTATGATCTGATCGCCGTGCTCGACGTGGTGGAGCATATCGAGGATGACGTAGCGGCGCTGCGCGCGATGCGCGAGCGGCTCGCGCCGGGGGGCCGCATCCTCATTACCGTGCCGGCGCATCAATGGATGTGGAGCGCACACGACGTGGTGAACCACCACCATCGCCGCTATTCCAAGGCGACGCTGGCGAAGGCGATCACCGACGCCGGGCTCAAGCCGCGCAAGCTGGGCTATTTCAATTCCCTGCTGTTTCCGCTCGCGGCGGGCGCGCGGGTAGCCGGCCGCATCACCGGCCGCGACGACAGCGACGACACGCCGCCGCCCGCGCCGCTCAACCGCCTGTTCGAGACGATCTTCCGGCTGGAGCGGCATCTCGTCGGCCGCGTTCCGATGCCGCCGGGCGTATCGATCGCGACGTTCGCGGAGCCGGCCTGAGCCTTCAGGCGAAGGCCACTTCCTCCCGATCGATGGTGGCGGTCGCCTCGGCGTAGCTGGCGCAATTGCCCGACCAGTTCTGATAGATGCGCCCGTTCGAAGCCTTGTACCAGCTGTTGCAATGCGGATCGGCCCACACGGTGGCGGACAACGCCTGTTCGATCCGTTGATAGAAGCGCCGCTGCCCCTCCGCCGTGACATCCGCCGCCGCCGCGCCTTCATTCTCCAGCGCGGCAAGCGTCCTGAGCATGTAGTTCACCTGCGCCTCGATCATGAAGCTGATCGAATTGTGGCCGAGGTTCGTGTTGGGGCCATAGAGGATGAACATGTTGGGGAAGCCCGAGACCATGATGCCGAGATAGGCTTCCGGCCCGTCCTGCCAGCGCTGCGCAAGCGTCTCCCCACCCTTGCCCGTCACCGCCATCGACCAATTCCATTGTGTCGTCTCGAAGCCGGTGGCGAAGACCAGCACGTCCAGATCGTGGAATCCACCCGCCACGCGCACACCGCCAGCCTCGATCCGCTCGATCGGCGCGGTTTCCAGCGTCACATTGTCGCGCATCAGCGCGGGATAGAAATCGTCGGTGATGAGGATGCGCTTGCAGCCGATCGGATAATCGGGGGTGAGCTTGCGGCGCAGCTCCGCGTCCGGCACCTGCGCCTCGAGATGATCGAGCGCGGTGCGGGTGGACGCGGCGCGGCCCTCCGGCGTCCACTGAAACGCCTGCCACGAGAAATTGTCCGCCTGATCGAAGATCATCTGGCGCTGCATCGCGCCGAGCTTCATCGCCACGTCGATATTGGTGGCGAGCAGCGTCTTGGCCTCGGGCGTCAGCGGCACGTCGTTGCGCGGGACGCACCAGTTGGCGGTCCGCTGAAACACGACGAGATGCCCGGCTTCCCTGGCGATTTCGGGGATGAGCTGCACCGCGCTCGCCGCCGAGCCGATCACGCCCACGCGCTTGCCCTTGAGATCGGGGGATTCGGGCCAGTCGGCGGCGTGCCACTTCGCGCCGGCGAAATCGTGGACACCGGCGATATCGGGAAAAGTCGGGCGGCTGAGCTGCCCCAGCGCCGGTACGATCACGTCGAACGCCCCGGTCGCGCCCTTTTCAGTCTCGATCGTCCACTGCCGCGTCTCCTCGTCCCACGTCGCCTTCGTCACCCCTTCGTTAAGGTGGAGCGACGGGGCCAGCCCGAATTGATCCACCAGTGACTTGGTATAGGCGTGGATTTCCGGCCCGCGGGCGTAGTGATGGCTCCACATCGGATTGGGCGCGAAGCTGAACTGATAGAGGATCGCCGGCACGTCACAGGCGACGCCGGGGTAGCGATTGGCGCGCCAGGTGCCGCCGACCGAATCGGCATGTTCGTAGATGGTCACATCATGGCCGGCCTGTCGCGCCAGGATTGCGGCGCACAGCCCGCCCATGCCCGCGCCGACCACTGCGATTCGCTTCGCCATTCTCTTCGCTCTCCGTGCGCGGTCATCGCCGCGTTGATGCGCAGGATGCCGTGTCAAAGCCCAAGAGGGAAGAGGGATTAAGTCGCTCGCGTTAAATAGCGGGGCGGGGGTGCTTCCCCGCCCCGCCGTTGCGATCAGATCGCGTCGAGCGCCTGGGCGAAATCGGCGATCAGGTCGTCCGCATCCTCCACGCCGATCGAGATACGGACGAGATTGTCGGTGATCCCGAGCGCCTGCTTGCGCGCATCGGGCACCGACAGATGCGTCATCGCGGCGGGATGGCTCGCCAGCGTTTCCGTGCCACCCAGGCTCACCGCCAGCTTGGCGATGCGCAACGCGTCAAGGAAGCGGAACGATTCGGCCTCGCCGCCCTTGAGGTACAAGGAGAAGGTGGAGCCTGCGCCGGAGCAGTGGCGCCGATAGATATCGGCTTGGCGCGCATCCTTCCCGCCCTCCAGGAAGCCGAGATAGCCGACACGTTCCACCTTGGGATGATCGGCGAGGAAGGCGCATACCTTCTCCGCGTTCTCGCCCGCTCGGCTCATGCGCAGTTCCAGCGTTTCCAGGCTGCGCAGCAGCATCCACGCGGTATTGGGGTCGCAGATCGTGCCGATCGTGTTACGCATCAGCCGGATCGTGTTGATGTGCGCCTTCGTGCCCAGCACCCCGCCGGCGACAAGATCGCTGTGGCCGCCGGCATATTTGGTGAGCGAATAGACGACGATATCCGCGCCATGCCGCAGCGGCTTGTGCCACAGCGGGCCCAGGAAGGTGTTGTCGATCGCGATCGGCGGCTTCGCCTCGGCGTCGGCGAAGATCGCATCCCGGCTCGCCGCCACCGCCTCCACGTCGACCAGCGCGTTGGTCGGGTTGGCGGGGCTTTCCAGATAGATCAGCGCGACCTTGCCCTTCGCCGCCTCCTTCATCACCGCGTCGATTTCCTCGCGCGTCGCGCCGGCCGGGAAATCGAGCCATTTGACCCCGAACCGCCCGAGGATGCGGCCGATCAGCGTTTCCGTGGCGGCATAGAGCGGACCGGAATGGACGATCGTGTCACCCGGCTCGACCATCGACAGAAACAGCGTGGCGATCGCCGACATGCCGGAGGAGAAGGCGAGCGCATCCTCGGCCTCTTCCCAGATGGCCAGGCGATCCTCCAGAATCTCCTGATTCGGGCCATTGAAGCGTGAATAGACCAAGCCCTCGGCGCCGCCGGGCCGCTTGCCGGTGACCCCCTCGAAATGACGCTTTCCGGCAGCGGCATTGGGGAAGACGAAGGTGGAGGTGAGAAAGATCGGCGGCTTCAGCGCGCCTTCGGACAGCGCCGGATCATAGCCGTGCCCCATCATCAGCGTCGACGGCTTGAGCTTGCGGCCGCCGATCTTTTCGATTTCCGGCCGGGGCGATACGCGCGCCGCAATGCAGGTCAGATCGACTTCGGTTTCATTGGTCATTCATGATCTCCGAACGAGGGGCCGCCAGCTTGCCGTGCAAGCGATCGCGCGGCCCGTGATGATCGGGTCTCTGCCGGAAATTCAGCGTGCTTGATAGGGTATGAAACTGCCCATCGTGCAAGTGCCGCTGTCGATCCGCGCGGGCATGTTCACCGTGCGCGCGATATCGCCGCGGCACAATTGCGTGGAGAATTGCCGGGTGACCAGCGCGTCGCCGCGTGCGACCGCCTCGCAGCCGCCGTTGGTCTCGTTGACGTAAACCCGCTTGCTGTTGATGCGGTAGATCAGCCGCGAACCGATCGCCTTTACCGAGCCGTTGTTGAGGCGGGTGCCAATGCAGTCAACCGGCTTGCCCGGCACAAGCCCGGATACCTCCTTTTGAAAGGCGGCTTCATCGGCGGCCGCGCGATCATTCCGGTTGCCCGGGGCGGCAATGGCGATCGCGCCCGCCCCGATCGCGGCGGCGGCCAGTGGAATGAGGATCATACGCATGGTATCAACTCCTTCGGCCCCGCACCCGACGATATAGCGACATCAGCCGCGAAATTCATCCTTTGCGTGGCGCCGCGCCGCGAGCGTCGCGGCATCGGGCGCGCGCAGGAAGGGATTGGTGGCGCGCTCCAGCCCGATCGTGGTGGGCACGGTGGCCTCGCCCGCCGCGCGCGCTTCATCCACCGCCACCATCCGCTCACGGATAGCGTCGTTATCCGGCTCCGCCACCAGTGCGAAGCGGCCGTTCGACTGGGTATATTCGTGTCCGCAATAGACCAGCGTCTCATCCGGCAGCGCGGCGAAGCGGCGCATATTCGCCAGCATCTGCGCCGCATCGCCCTCGAACAGCCGTCCGCAACCCATCGCGAACAGCGTATCGCCGGTGAACACCGCGCCGTCGCCCGCGAAGTGAAAGGCGATGTGGCCCGCGGTGTGACCCGGCACCGCCAACACCACAGCCTCGTGCGTGCCCAGCGTCACCACATCGCCCTCACCGACCCCGCGATCGAGATGGCCGATCTTCGCCCGCTCCGCTTCGGGGCCGGTGATGATCGCGCCGGTCGCGGCGACGATCGCCCCGTTTCCGCCGACATGATCGGGATGCCAGTGCGTGTTCCACACCTGCGTGATCGTCCACCCGCGCGTGGCAGCGGCATCCAGAACGGGCTGCGCCTCGCCCGGATCGATCACCATCGTCTCCCCGGTGTCGGGATCGTGGACGAGCCAGCTGTAATTGTCGCTGAGGACGGGTACGCGAATCACGTCGAGGCGGTTCGTCATGCAAGGCTCCTTCGGGCGGCGAGCGCAGCGGCGCCCAGCATTTCGGTGAGGTCGGCGGCGCTGCGGATGTGCGCGAGCGGGGCGGCCTGCCCTGCCCACAGCGGCGAATAATCCCCGCGGCCATCGGCCTCCGCGCTGGCGCGGAGCGGCGCGATCGCGCTGCCGGCGAGCGGAAAGGGTGGGGCCGACGAGTTCACCGGGCCGATCGCGTCGATCAGGCGGTTGCGCAGGCCACGCGCGAGCCGGCCGGAAAAGACGTTGGTGAAAACGCTGCCCTCGCTCCCCGCCGCCGCCAGCGCGGCGCGATGCACGGGGCTGGCGTTGCTCTCGCGGGTGAGCAGATAGGCGGTGCCGGCTTGAAGCCCGGACGCGCCCAGCGCGATTGCGGCCGCCGCGCCGCGCGCATCGGCGATCCCCCCGGCGGCGATCACCGGCACGCCCACCGCGTCGACGATCTGCGGGACCAGCGCGAACGTGCCGACCGGGCGATGATCGGCGAGAAAGTAGCCCGCATGGCCACCGGCCTCGAATCCTTGCGCGATGATCGCATCGCAGCCCGCCGCCACCAGCCAGCGCGCCTCGGCAACGGTGGTGGCGTTGCCGGTCACCCGCGCGCCGGTCGCGCGGACGCGGGCGAGCAGCGCGGGATCAGGCAATCCGAAATGGAAGCTGACGATCTCCGGCCTGACCTCCTCGATGATACGGGCGGCATCGGCATCGAACGCGCGACGCACGGGCGTGGTCGCCGGGTCATCGCGCACGCCCTCTTGCGCGTAGAATGGCGCGAGTGTGGCGCGCCAGGCGCTCTCGTCGGTGTCGGGCGGGGGCGCGTGACAGAAGAAATTGAGGTTGAGCGGACCCGGCGCCGCGGCGCGCACCGTGGCCACTTCGGCCAGTAAGCGGTCCGGCGCGAACATCGCGCCGGCGAGCGATCCCACCCCGCCGCCCCGGATCGTGGCGATCGCAAGCGCCGAATCGGCGAAATTCGCCATCGGCGCCTGAATGACGGGCCAGCGCGCGCCGAGCGAGGTGAAGAAATCGTCCGACGCGCGCATGGGGATTACCAAGTTCCGGTATTGGCCATCGATGCCCACGGCTCCTGCGGCGGCAGCACGCCTTCCTGCAACAGCTCGATCGAGATACCGTCGGGCGTTTTCACGAACGCCATGTGGCCGTCACGCGGCGGGCGGTGGATCGTATAGCCTGCCGCCATCAGCCGCTCGCAGGTGGCGTAGATATCATCGACACGATAGGCGAGATGGCCGAAATTCCGGCCGCCGGTATAGGTTTCCGGCGCTTCGCCCTCGGTCGGCCAGTTGTAGGTCAGCTCAACCTCCGCCTCGGCGCGCTCGCCGGGGGCGTTCAGGTCTCCGGGCGCGGCAAGGAAGATGAGCGTGAAGCGCCCGGCGGCATTCTCCATCCGCCTAACCTCCTTCAGCCCGAGCACCTCGAGGAAGGCGATCGTCCTGTCGGGATCGCTCACGCGGATCATCGTGTGGAGATATTTCATGCTCGGCTCCCGTTGCGGTGGGGTCATTTCGCGGGCTTTTCGCCCTCAAACTGGGCCAGCGCCTGCGCCGCCGCAACCCCCGCCGGGGCGGTGGGGGCGATCCGGTGCGCCGCGTTCCATGCGGTTCTGGCGCCGGCGGCATCGCCCGAAAGCGCGGCGATGTTGCCGGCCTCGAGCTGCACCTGCGCATCATCCGGCGAGCGCTTGAGCGCCTCCGCGATGGCGAGCCTGGCGTGCGGCAGATCGTTCGTTCGGCGCGCGAGCGTGGCGGAGAGCAGCCAGGCCAGCGGATCGTCCGCCGCGTCGCGCGTGGCGTCGTCAAGATCGGTGCGCGCCGCCGCCAGATCGCCGACGGCGACCAGCGCGCGGGCACGATCGAGATGCGCCTCGCCGCGCTCCATTCCCTGCAACGTTCCGGCCGCGAGCGCCGCATCGAGCGCGGTGCGCGCCCTGGCGGGCTGGTTCGCCGCGAGTTCGGCATTGCCGGCCTCAGCCCAGTAGGTCGCGGCCATCGTATCGTGCGCCGCTTCCGCCTGTCTCGCGGCATCGGCAAAGGCCGCCGCCGCCTCGCCGAACCGCCCCTGTTCGGTGAGCGCTAGGCCGAGGCACTGCTTCGCCTTCGCCGCCCCGCCGGAAAGCGACCAGCGTTCCGCCATCCGCTCCGCCGCGACCGGATCGGCGCGCGACAGCGGCAGGCAACGCGTGGCCGGATCGTCGGCGGCGAGCAGCAGCGCGAGCATCGCGATCATCCGAGCACTTCCTCCACCGCGCGAACGATCAGCGCGATATCGCCATCGCGCGACAGGCGGTGGTCGCCATCCTTGATGAGCACGGTCTGCACGTCGGCTGAACGGAGCAGTTCCGCCAGCCGCCCTGCGCGGTGCCACGGCACGTCGGGATCGCGCTGCCCCTGCACCAGCCGCACCGGGCAATCGATCGGTATTTCGCCGAACATCAGGCGGTTGGCCTCGCCCGACTGCCAGAAGCGGGCGGTATAGACGGTCGGTTCGGGGCCGTAGGGATTGGCGCGCCGGATCCGCCCTTCCTGAAGCAGGCGCATCTTCTCGTCGGTGGAAAAGCCCCAATCGGTGAAATCCGGCGCGGGCGCGATGCCGACGCAACCGACGACTCGATCGGGCCGCAACTTCGCGACGGAGAGCATGATCCAGCCGCCGAGCGAGGAGCCGACCAGCACCACCGGGCCATGCGCCACCTCGTCGATCATCGCCAGCGCATCGTCGCGCCAGTCGGCGAAGGATTGCTCCTCGAACGTGCCTTCGCTCGCGCCGCAGCCGCCATAATCGAAACGGAGATATGCCTGTCCGCGCGCCTTTGCCCAATGTTCCAGCGCAACCGCCTTCGTTCCTTCCATGTCGGAGGCGTAGCCGGGCAGGAAGATCACGGTCGGGCCGGTGCCCGGAGTGTGGCGGAAAGCGAGACGAGGGCGCATGACGGCGTATCTAGGATGCGGGCATGGGAAGCGCTACCCGCCCCGCTCGTCATACAGCCGATCAAGCGGTGCCAGGATTGCAGGTCAACCGGCTTTGTGAGCAGCCAGCGCCTCCACCATCCTCGCCGCGAGCAGCGGCAGCGTATCATCGCGCGCACCCATCACCACGATGCGGTCGCCCGGACGCGCCGTGGCCACAAGATGCGCCGCCGCCGCGTCGCGATCCGCGATATGGCGCGCATCGGCACCGGCCTGCGCGATATCGCGAACGATATCCGCGCTCGTCACCTCGCGATTGACGGTGCCGCCCTGATAGACGGGATCGGGCAGCACCAGGTGATCGCCCGGGGCCAGCTTCTCCGCGAACATCGCCACCAGTTCGCGCCGCATCACCTTCAGCGGGCCGTAGCCATGCGGCTGGAACAGCGCCAGCAATCGGCCGGGGAAGGCGTGAAGCGTATCGAGCGTTGCGGCGATCTTGTCCGGGTTGTGCCCGAAATCGTCGATCACCGCGACGCCGCCCGCCTGCCCGACCAGATCGAAGCGGCGCTTGAGCCCGGTGAAGCGCTCGACCCCGGCGATCGCCTGTTCCAGCGTCACCCCCGCCGCCATCGCCGCGCCGATCGCCGCGAGCGCGTTCGACACGTTATGCCGCCCCGGCACCGCAAGCCGGACCGGCGCGCCGCCCAGCATGAAGCGCACCGCGAACGGCTCCTCGACGATATCGGTGGCGCGCAGATCGGCATCGTGCGCGATACCGAAGCTGGTCACCCGCCCGCGTGGCACGGCGAGGGCGAGCGTCGCCGCGTCGGGATTGTCGATGTTGACGATCGCGTGCGCCGCCTTGCCGATGAAATCGCCGAACAACTGGTTGAGCTCGTCCAGCGACTTGTGATCGAGGCTGACGTTGTTGAGCACCGCGATGCGCGGCGCATAGAGCGCGATCGATCCGTCGCTCTCGTCCACCTCGCTGACATAGGCATCCCCGGCGCCGACCAAGGCGCTGGCGAAGGGGCGATCGGGCGCGGCGAAATCCTTCATCACCGCGCCGTTCATCACCGTGGGATCTCTCCCGGCCGCGTGCAGGATCGTCGCGATCATTCCGGTGACGGTCGATTTGCCAGAGGTGCCGGCGACGCCGATCGGCAGCGCGCTTTCGTTGAACAGCCGCGCGTTCAGCGCCGCGCGCGACAGGCGCCGGCAGCCGAGCCGCTCCGCCGCGACGATATCGGCCACCGTCGCCTCCACCGCCGCCGAGGCGACGACGATCTGGTCGGGCGTGGTGATCCCCGATCCGTCCTGCGGGTGCAGCGCGATCCCCAGCGCCTTCAGCGCGTCGAACTTGGCGGGCACGCGCCCCTGATCGAGCGAGCGATCCGATCCGGCGACGCTTGCCCCACGGCCCGCGAGGATCATCGCGAGGGGCATCATGCCCGATCCGCCGATCCCGACGAGGAAGTAACGCGTGGCTGCGAGGTTGCCGTCGTGCATCGTGCGGCGCTATCCCGGATCGGGAATTGGCTCAACCGTCAGCGGGGTTTTGGATCAGTGCGCATCGGGATCGTCTCGCCGGCAAAGTCGCTCGATCCACTTGCCGCCGAGCGCACCGCGGCATTCGCGGCGCTCGCCTATCCCGCGGTCGATCTCGTCTTCCACCCGCAATGTTTTGAAAGCGACGGCGGCCATTTCGCCGGGCCGGACGCGCGCCGCGCGGCGGCGTTCGTGGAATTCGCCAACGACGCCGCGTTCGACGCGATCTGGTTTGGTCGCGGTGGATATGGCTCGAACCGCATTCTCGCCGCCGCGATGCCGCAGCTTTCGGCGGCGGCGCGGAGCAAGGCCTATATCGGCTATTCGGACATGGGCTTCATGCTCGCGGCGCTCTACGCGCGGCGGATCGGGCGGCCGGCGCATGGGCCGATGCCGATCGACGCGCTGCGCGACGGCGGCGATCGCACGATCGCGCGCACCCTGGGCTGGCTGACCGGCGATCGGCAGGGGCTGGAGCCGGGGCTGGGCACCAAACCAGCGGTGGCATTCAACCTGGCGATACTCAACAGCCTGATCGGCACGCCGTGGCTGCCAGACCTCGCCGACCATGTGCTGTTGATCGAGGAAGTGTCCGAGCCGCTCTACAATATCGATCGGATGCTGTTCACGATGGCGAACGCCACCCAGTTGCGCGGCATCGCCGGGGTGCGACTGGGCGCGGTGAGCGACGTCAAGGAGAATGACCCGCCATGGGGCGAGCCGCTCGATGCGATGCTGCAGCGCTGGTGTCGCGACATGGGGGTGCCGTTTCTGGGGCATGCCGAGATCGGGCATACGCAAGCGAATTGCGTGGTGCCGTTCGGGTTGGGGTGATGGTGGTCGACTGCTAAGCCAGGGTAATCATGTGTCAATATGGGAAATGCCAGCATCATTAACAACAAGTATACGATTTGAAGCATGTCGTAAGTTGCTTATGCGGTCTTCTCGTCACAACAGGGAAATGTAGCGATGAAGAAGAATCTTGTTGCCGTCGCGTTTGCGGCCGCCACCATGCTTTCCACCGCAGCAGGCGCGGCGACGCTCGATGATTTCAACCGTCCCGACGCCGCGACGCTCGGTTCGGGCTGGACCCAGCAGTCCGGAAGCTCGTCAATCGTCGATGGCAAGGCGACCGGTTCAAGCCTGTCACTCGCGACGTTCAACGGCGGATCGGGCAACACCGTCAGCTTCGATCTGTCATCGCTGACCAGCGGCACCAGCTATATCGCGGCGGTGCTCGGCTATGGCGCGGGGGACAATTATTTCATCAAGGTGCAGAACAACGGCGGCGGCGCGTTCAACACCTACGGCTTCTATACCGGCAATAATAACTCTACCGGTATCTTTAGCAGCCTCAACAGTACCTTCACCTCCGCACACGTCACCGCGTCATTCGTGGGAACCGTCGCGACGCTGACGATCGATCCGACTGGCGGCACGCAGCAGGTCTACACGTATGACTATCGCTATACTCCCGGCGGCACCGGAATCGGCCTTGGCTTCTACGGCGCGGCCGCGGCAGACAATTTCGGCTCCGGCGCTGCGGGCGGCGCTGTGCCGGAGCCTGCCACCTGGGCGCTGATGATCCTGGGCTTCGGCGTGGTCGGTGGCGCGATGCGTCGCCGCAAGGCCGAACAGCTTGCCACCATCGCCGCCTGATCGGCTCGCGACACGAACCACAGAAGGGGCCGTGGCGCGATCCACGGCCCTTTTTCTATTCCCGTGCCAGTGCCTTCAGCCGGTATAGCGTCTCGAGCGCCTCGCGCGGGGTGAGCGCGTCGATGTCGAGCGCCTCCACTTCGCGCCGGATCGCATCGGCTTCCTGCTCAGGCTCCGGCAGGGAAGCGGCGAACAGGGGCAAGTCATCCAGCCCGGCCGCCAGCCCGCCCGTTTTCGCGCGTCCGGCCTCCAGCTTCGCCAGGACCGCCTTGGCGCGTGCCACGGTCGCGGGGGCCATGCCGGCGAGGCGCGCCACCGCGAGGCCATAGCTGCGGTCAGCCGGGCCATCGGCCACTTCGTGGAGCAGCACCAGCTCGCCCTTCCATTCCCGCGCGCGAACATTGTGAAGGCTCAGGGCGTCGCAGCGTTCGGCGAGCCGGGTGAGCTCGTGATAATGCGTCGCGAACAGGCAGCGGCAGCGATTTTCCTCATGGATCGCCTCCACCACCGCCCAGGCGATGGCGAGGCCGTCATAGGTGGAGGTGCCGCGTCCCACCTCGTCGAGGATCACGAAGCTGCGTGGCGTGGCCTGCGCAAGGATCGCGGCCGTCTCGACCATCTCGACCATGAAGGTGGAGCGCCCGCGCGCGAGATTGTCCGACGCGCCGACGCGGCTGAACAGGCGATCGACCAGCCCGAGCGTTGCCTTGTTCGCGGGAACGTAGCAGCCGGCCTGCGCCAGCACTGCGATCAGCGCATTCTGCCGCAGGAAGGTGGATTTGCCGCCCATGTTGGGGCCGGTGACGAGCCACAGTCGCGAGGTTTCGGATAAAGCGCAGTCATTCGCGACGAAGCGCTCGCCGGCCTTCGCCACCGCCGCCTCGACCACCGGATGACGGCCGCCCGACACCTCGAAACACGGATGCTCGACCAGATGTGGCCGCGCCCATGCGCCCTCCGCCGCGCGCTCGGCAGCGGCGGCGGCGACATCCAGCCGGGCGAGCGCATCGGCGGTGGCGGCGATCTCCTCGCAGCGGACGAGCGCCTGTGCGGTCAGCTCTTCGCGGTGCGCGGCTTCGGCGGCGAGCGCGTGCGCCCCGGCCTGCGTGACGCGCGCGGCGACCTCGTGCAGATCGGGCGCGTTGAAGCGTACGACGCCGGCCAGCGTCTGGCGGTGGGTGAAGCCGGAATCGGGCTTCATCAGGGCATCGGCTGATTTGGCCGGCACCTCGATATGATAGCCGAGCACGCCGTTATGGCGGATCTTGAGCGTCTGCGTGCCGGTGTCGGCGCGATACCGCGCCTCCAGGGCGGCGATCGCGCGGCGGCCGCCCGCGCCGGCATCGCGCAGATCGTCGAGCGCGGCGTCATAGCCCGCCGCGATATAGCCGCCCGCCGAGGCCTCGATCGGCGGCGCGGGGACGATCGCGCGCTTGAGGACGTCGATGAGCGCGCCATGCCCGCGAAGTTGCGGCGCCAGTTCGGCGAGAAGGGGCGGGGCCGCCTCCACCCGGTCGAGCATCTCGCCCAGCATCCATGCGCCATCCAGCCCGTCGCGGAGCTGGGCCAGATCGCGGGGTGAGCCGCGCCCCGCCGCCAGCCGGCCGACCGCGCGGCCGACATCGGGCAACGCCCGCAACGCGCTGCGCAGCCGCTCGCGCAGCGCGCCGTCGTCATGGAAAAGCTGGACCAGATCGAGCCGCGCATCGATCGCCGTGCGGCTCATCAGCGGGGCGCCGATATCGGCCGCGAGCAGCCGCGCGCCCGCGCCCGTAACGGTGCGGTCCACCGCGTCGAGCAGGCTGCCCTTGCGCGCGCCGGAGCTCGTTTGCGTGAGTTCGAGGCTCTCGCGTGTGGCGGCGTCGATCGCCATTGCCGCGCTCGCACTGGAGACGCGCGGCGGACGCAGGAACGGCAGCGCGCCCTTGGCGGTATGATCGAGATAGGCGACGAGGCCGCCCGCCGCCGCCAGCATCGCGCGGCTGAACTGTCCGAATCCGTCGAGCGTGGCGACGCCGTAAAGCCGCTTCATCCGCGCGTCGCCGGCGCCACTGTCGAAATCGGCGCGTGGGCGCCAGACGGTGGCGGGCGCCTCGCTCCCCTCCGCCGCCACCACTTCCGCCGCCGCCAGCCGCGCCAGCTCGGCATCGAGCGCCTGCGGGGCGCAAGCGATCACCTCGAACCGGCCGGTGGAGATATCCGCCGCCGCCAGCGCGATCTCGCCCGCCGCCTCGCCGATGGCGACGCACCAGTTGGTGGCGCGCGCGTCGAGCAACGCCTCCTCGGTCAGCGTGCCGGCGGTAACGACACGGACGATCGCGCGATTGACCAGCGCCTTCGATCCGCGCGCCTTGCGCGCTTCCTCGGGCGATTCGGTCTGATCCGCGATGGCGACGCGGTGGCCGGCCTTGATGAGACGCTGGAGATAGGCGGTAGCGGCGTGGACGGGCACGCCGCACATCGGGATCGGCTGGCCATCATGCTCGCCGCGCGCGGTCAGCGCGATGTCGAGCACCGCGCTGGCGATCTTCGCATCCTCGAAGAACAGCTCGAAGAAATCGCCCATCCGGTAGAACAGCAGGCAATCGCCGGCCTCGCCCTTCAGCGAGAGATATTGCGCCATCATCGGCGTGGGTGCGGCGGCGGTGGTCATCCAGATGGCGATACCGCGACGATCGGCGCCGGGAAACAGCGAGTTGACGATGCCCGGCAGCCACGGCGCCGCTCGCCGGCGCGAAACGGCTCGCCCCAACCGGCTTTCCACACCGGGAACGCGGCGGTGCGTTGCCACAACGCCGGGCGTAACACAGGCGGCCCGCTTCGGCATGCATCAGGCGCACGATTGTTTCAGGCGTCGAGCGGTTGCATCATGACGGGGTGCGCCTAAAGGATCGTTGCCAATCCCTCGCAGCAAGGTTGCCCTATGTCCGAGCCCACCAGCGTCCAGTTTTCCGAGCGCGAAGCGTTGCTTTTCCATTCCGAGGGAAGGCCGGGCAAGATCGAGATCGTCGCGACCAAGCCGATGGCGACGCAGCGCGATCTGGCGCTGGCCTATTCGCCCGGCGTGGCGGTGCCGGTGGAGGCGATCGCGCGGGATCCTGCGACGGCATATGATTACACGACCAAGGGCAATCTGGTCGCGGTGATTTCAAACGGCACGGCGATCCTGGGGCTTGGTAATCTCGGCGCGCTGGCCTCCAAGCCGGTGATGGAGGGCAAGGCGGTCCTGTTCAAGCGCTTCGCCGACGTGGACTCGATCGATCTGGAAGTGGCGACCGAGGATGTCGACGCCTTCATCAACTGCGTTGCGCTGCTGGAGCCGTCGTTCGGCGGGATCAACCTGGAGGACATCAAGGCGCCGGAATGCTTCATCATCGAGCAGACGTTGCGCGAGCGGATGAACATCCCGGTGTTCCATGACGATCAGCATGGCACCGCGATCATCACGGCGGCTGGCCTCATCAATGCGTGCCTGCTGACCGGGCGGAACATCAGCGAGGTGAAGGTGGTGGTAAACGGCGCGGGCGCCGCCGCGATCGCCTGCACCGAGCTTATCAAGGCGATGGGCGTGCGGCACGACAACGTGCTGATGTGCGATCGCAAGGGCGTGATCTATCAGGGCCGTGACGGCGTGAACCAGTGGCAGTCCGCGCACGCCGCCATTACCGAGCGGCGCACATTGACCGAGGCGCTGGTCGGCGCGGACGTGTTCCTCGGCCTTTCCGCCGCCGGCGCGCTGAAGCCGGAAATGGTGAAGGATATGGCGAAGGCGCCGATCATCTTCGCCATGGCCAACCCGGAACCGGAAATCCGCCCCGAGGAGGCCAAGGCCGCGCGACCGGATGCGATCATCGCGACCGGGCGTTCGGATTATCCCAATCAGGTCAACAACGTATTGGGCTTCCCGTTCATCTTCCGGGGCGCGCTCGACGTGCGCGCCTCGGCGATCAACGAGGAGATGAAGATCGCCGCGGCGCAGGCGATCGCGGAGCTGGCGCGCGATCGCGTGCCGGAGGAAGTGGCGCTTGCCTATGGCGTGCGCCACGTGTTCGGCCCCGATTATATCATTCCCGCCCCGTTCGACCCGCGCCTGATGGAGGTGGTGTCCGTCGCCGTGGCCCGCGCGGCGATGGATTCGGGCGTCGCGACCAAGCCGATCCTCGATATGGATGGCTATCGCCAGCGGCTTCGCGGGCGGCTCAACCCGACGAATTCCGTCCTCAGCCTGGCCTATGAAGGCGCGCGCGCGCATCCCAAGCGCGTGCTGTTTGCCGAGGGCGAGGAAGAGGTGGTGCTGCGCGCCGCGATCCAGTTCAAGGAAGGCGGCTATGGCACGCCCGTGCTCGTCGGGCGGGACGACGTGCCCGACCGGCTGCGCGCACTGGGCGTCAACAACCCCGAGGAATATGAGCTGCACAACAGCCGCCATTCCCCGCTGGTGCCCCGGATGGTCGACTTCCTCTATCAGCGGCTCCAGCGGCGCGGCTATCTGCGCCGCGATTGCGAGCGGATGATAAACCAGGATCGCAACATTTTCGGCTCCGTGATGCTGCAGCTCGGTCAGGCTGACGCGATGATCACCGGCATCACGCGCACGTGGGCGCACACGATGCGCGAGGTGAAGCGGGTGATCGATCCCGAGCCCGGCCGCACGCCGTTCGGCATCCATATCCTCGTCGGGCAGAGCCACACCGTGTTCATCGCCGATACGACAGTGAACGAACGCCCGAGCCCGGAAGAACTCGCCGACATCGCCGAGCAGACCGCGCAGGTCGCGCGGCGCATGGGGCATGAGCCGCGCGTCGCCTTTCTCAGCTATTCCACCTTCGGGAATCCCGAGGGGCAGTGGCTGGAGAATATCCGTGCGGCGGTGGGGGTGCTCGACGAGCGCAAGGTGGGCTTTGAATATGAAGGCGAGATGGCGCCGGATGTCGCGCTCAATCCGAAGCAGCTTGCCAACTATCCGTTCGCCCGTCTGTCTGGCCCGGCCAATGTGCTGGTGATGCCCGGGCTTCAATCGGCCAACATCTCCGCCAAGCTGCTGCGCGAACTGGGCGGGGATTCGATGATCGGCCCGATGCTGATCGGCATGGAAAAGCCGGTGCAGATCGCGACGATGACATCCACCGCCAGCGAGCTGGTGACGCTCGCGGTGCTTGCGGCGGGCGGGATCGCCCGTTGAGCCGGCTGCGGGCGACGGCCGAATTCATCCGCAATCCATTTGGCCGGCGCAACCTTTCGCGGGCGTAACCATTTTGTTTCCGTCGGTAACGATGGAGAACAGGTGATGAGGAAGGTTGCTCTGGCCGCGCTTGGCGCGGCGGTGATGGTGACGGGTTGTGTCGGCGATGAAGGCCCCGGCTACGCTGGCGACGGCTACCGCCGCTACGATTACAACCGTCCCGATCCCGCGTATAACGGCTATTACGCCGATCGTTACTATCGCGACAATCCGCGCTACCGCGAGCGTCGTCTCAGCAACAACGACCGCGTCTATGTCGGGCAGGACGGCCGCTATTATTGCCGCCGCAACGACGGCACCACCGGCCTGATCGTCGGCGGCATTGCCGGCGGTGCGTTGGGCGCGGCGATCGCGCCCGGCGGTTCGGGCGTGCTCGGCGCGCTGCTGGGGGGCGCGGGCGGCGCGCTTCTCGGCAAGTCTGTCGACAAGAGCAACGTGCGTTGCCGCTGATCTAAGCGCCAGGACGGCGACATATTGCGACAATTTTGTCGCCGTCCCGGCACATGTGCGCGACAGTGTTGAGTCAGGTTCGCCCGTGGCCGTCGTATCGGCCGTGTAGGGAGTATGAACATGAAGAAATTGACGATGATCGCGGCCGGGATCGGTCTTGCAGTCTCGGCTGTGCCTAGTGTCGCCCAGCCGGGGCGGTGGGTGCCGATCAGCCAGCGCGTCGGCAACCTCGACACCCGGATAGACCAAGGACTTCGCTCTGGCAGCCTGAACCGTGCGGAGGCATTGCGTCTGCGTGGGCAACTACGCGATCTGCAGGGGCTGGAAGCGCGCTATCGTCGCGGCGGTTTACAATCGCCGAGCGCCGCGATCTCGACCGGCGGTTCGATCAACTCAGCGCGCGCGTGTATGCGCGAAAGCACGATATTCGCCATCGTCGCTGATCTAGCGTAGCGGTTTCCCCGAGTCTTTCCAGCGGTCAAGTATCGGAGACTGGGGCAGTTTATCGGAAGTGGCGTCGCGCAACGCGGCGCCGCTTTCCATATCGGTGGGCGGGCCCGAGGCGGTGGGTGTCGAACCGACATTGTCCCGTTCGATGACCTGCGCGTTTCCTTTAAGCGCAAGTATCGGCAATGGCGCGGCAATTGCCGGCTCGCCGCCGCGATAGATCCGGCTGAACGCTGCCGGCGTTCCCCAATAGCCTTTCCAGCGGTGGAAGAAATGCGCGCCGATCGCATCCGTCATCACCAGTGTACGGTTCCAAGACGGGGTGACGGCATAGGTATGATAGTGAGTCGCGAGGCCGACCGGCGCGAACACCTGCCCGGCAAGGATCACCGCCGCATTGCGCGCGGCTCTCCCCCACGCGCCGCCTGCCGGAATACGCGCGGCAGAACCGTCGCAGGCGAAGCTGAACTGACACCCGCTGGTGCGGTTCGCGCCCTGATAGACGACACCGCATATCGTGGGGGGGAAGGCCGGATGCCGCACCCGATTGACGACCACCTGCGCCACCGCGCGCTGGCCGGCATCGCTCTCCGAGGCAGCCTCGTAATAAACCGCCGACGTCAGACACTCCAGGGCGCGGGCACGATCGATCGAACTGGCGAGTCGGGTGGAAAAAGGAACGGCCGGGGTAATGCCGCCAGCTCCTGACGGCGTCGCGTTGCGCGGGACCGGCGGCAGCGCGATTGTGCCGGTAGAGCCGCGCGCCGGTGCCGCGAGCTCGCCATTCGGAGCTTCGGCGGCGTCGCTCAGCGCGTTCCGGCTCGGCATGGTGCGGAGGGCGGGCGGAGCATCGTTGAAGTGTAATATGCTCACGCCGGTGAGCGCGGCGGAAGCTACCGCGACGGGCAGCAGCGTAAGACCTACCACTCGTCTCCGCGCCGGCCGCCGCGCGCGGCGTTGGGCACGCCGTTCGCTGGGATGGGTCGCGGCGGTAGGCATGTGCCGATCCCTAGCGCGGATGGCTTACGATTTCATCTCAAGGGACCGGTTCGTCGCAACGTTGCGACGTCGAGGTTCAGGGCGGCAGCCGGGATCGTGTCGGTTTCGGGTCGCTGTTTGCGCAATGCGTCACCGAATGCGCGGGCATCTCCGACGACGACGATGACCGCGTTAGACGGATCGAACAACGAGGCGCCCGCAGCCTGCACTGCGTTGGCGGGGGTGTTGCGAATCGCTTCGGCGTAGCGGGTCATTTCGTCGACAGGCAGCCCGTTTGACACCGCGCTTCCAGCGATTCCGGCGAGCCCGGCGGTGCGTTCCACCTGTCGCCCGAAATTGCCGATAAGCACCGAGCGGCGCGTGGCCAGTTCGGCTTCCGGGATCGGGACGCCGCCCAGACGTCGCATCTCTCCGGCGATCAGCGTAACCACCTCGGCTGCGGAGGCGTTCTTTGTAGAGGCGCCGGCATCGATTGAGCCCGTGTCGCGCCCAGCGTTCAGATCGCTTTGCGCCCCATAGGAAAGCCCGCGCTTGATCCGGATCTCCTGATTGAGCCGCGATGTGTAACCGTCTCCGAGCACGGTATTGGCGAGCAATGCCGGATAATAGCGTGCATCGCCCCTGGGCACCGCACCGCGCGCGACAATGACACCTGCCTGTCCCGCATCCGGCAAATCAACGAGGATCGTGCGCGGCGCGGTGGCCGGCGTCGGCCGAGCGACCGGCGCGGGAGCGGTAGTGGCCGCCCGCCAATCACCGAATGCTCGCTCCGCCAGCGCCCTCGCGGTGTCCGGCGTTATGTCGCCAGCCAGGATCAGTGTCGTTCGATCGGGCGACCAGGCGGCGGCAGAGGCTGCCTGCAGATCTGCGCGGGTGATCGCCTTCAGCGAGGCGGGCGTGCCGTCCACGGCGCCGCCATAGCCCGATGCGCCAAATAGCGCGCGATCAGCGGCCAACCCGGCAAGTTCCATCGGCTCGGTCAGAGATACCTGTGCCGCATCGATCGCCTGCGCGCGGGCGCGCTCCAGTTCGTCTGGCGCAAGTGTCGCGTTGCGCGCGGCATCGGCGAGCAGATCGAGCGCGGGGGCCACCGCGGGCGTCGCGATGGTGATGCCGATCGCGCTGCCCTCGCGGGCCACGCCGGTATCGATCGACGCGCCCAACGCCTCCGCCTCGCGCGCGATCTGAACGGCTGAGCGGGTATGGGTGCCTTTTGTCAGCAGTGCGGCAGCGAGGCTCGCGGCGCCTGCCTTGCCGCTCGGATCACGCGCTGCGCCCGACAGCCCGACCAGCCTCGCGGTGACGAGCGGCACGTCATGGCGCTCGATGGTCACGACGCGCAGGCCGTTTGCCAGCCGGATTTCACGCGGCACCGGAACCTGCCCCTCAATGGCCGGACCGAGAGGCGGCAGCGGCACCCGATCTGCATCGCTGGCGGGCGTGACGAGGGTGATATCGGCCGGGATCGCAAGAGCGCGTGTCTCTACCGTCGCGGCGATGGGGATGCCTGTATCCGCGTTCGCACCATCGGCGGCCGGAAGATAACGAATCGTCGCGACGCGATCATCGCCCAGATAAAGACGTGCGACCCGCTGAACGTCGGCGGCGGAGATCCGCCGAACCGCCGCGAGCTGTCGTTCGCTGGCGCGTGGATCGCCGTCCACCAGCACCGACGCGGCGATGATGCGCGCGCGACCCTCCACTGTCTCGCTTGCCTTGAGGGCATCGGTGAGAATGCCGGTCTTGGCGATGGTAAGTTCCGCGGTGGAGGCGAGGGTATCGCGCATCCGCGCGAGTTGCGCCCGCAACGCATGCTCCACCGCGTCCGGCGCCTTGCCGCTCGCGACGATCGCGGTGACGTCGAGCTTCCCCGGCCCCGCGCGCGTATCGAGCGTCGCCTCGACCGACTGCGCAAGGCCGTCACGATAGACCAGATTCTCGTAAAGTCGCGAACTCTCGCCGTGCGCGAGGATCGCCTGGAGCACCATCAGCGCAGGTATGTCGGTGGAGCGATCAGGCGGCAGCGGATAGCTGAGCGCGATCGCGGGGAGCGGGGTGTTCGGTTCGTGGACGGTTACGCTTACCGGCTTTGTGCGAACGGTCTCGTCGGTGATCACGCGAGGGATCGGGCGATCGGGGCGCTTGATCGGCGCGAAATAGCGATCGACCCAGCGATCGAACTCTGCGGGGTCGAAGTTGCCGGCGACGACCAGAACCGCATTGTCCGGCCGGTAATAGGTGGCGTGAAAGGCACGCACGTCCTCGATCGTCGCTGAATCGAGATTGGCGATGCTGCCGATCACGCCGCGCGCATAAGGGTGGCGCTGATAGGCCAGCGCCGGAAGATACAGCGATTCCAATTTACCATAGGGACGCGCTAGGACGGACTGACGAAACTCCTCCTTCACCACATCGCGCTCCGAGGCGAAATCGGCGGGAGAGACGACCAGCGAAGCCATGCGATCGGCCTCCGCGAACAGGAGTCGCTGGAGATGATTGGCCGGGACGACCTCGAAATAGTTCGTGTAATCGTCCCCCGTGGAAGCGTTATTATAACCACCGACGTCCTCTGTCAGCCGGTCGAACTGTTCGGCCCGAAGGTTGCGCGTCGCCTTGAACATCAGATGCTCGAACAGATGCGCGAATCCGGAGCGGCCGCGCGGATCGTCGCGGCCGCCGACATCGTACCACACCTGAACCGCCACATTCGGGGTAGCCGTATCGCGGATCGCATAAACACGCAGGCCGTTCGGCAAGCTGCGTTCATTGAAAGCGATTGGCTTGACCGCCGGCAGGGGTGGTGCCGTTTCGCCAAGCGCGGGAGCGGCGACAGCGGCAAGCAACGTCAGGATCAGGCGCATGGCGTTCTCTCAGCGCGACGCCGCGATGATCTTGACGGCGGGGGGCGATGATAGCTCAGCCGCGCGGAAGCTTCTCGCGCGGCGTCGGTTGTCATTTCTTGTCGCGGTTCGCGAACAGCACGGCCGCAGCGACCGCAGCGGAGCCGATTCCGACGCCCAAGCCGATCTTTCCGAGGTTCCAGTTGCGCGCACGCTCCTCGCGCTTGGCCTTGCCGGCGCCCTCTTCATGCGCCTTGGCATCGCGCGCGGCGGCGAGTATTTCGTTGGGCTCTTCGTTGTCGGACACGCTTACTCTCCTTCTTAACCGTAGTATCGCGCGCGGAACGCGCCGGCGAAAGTACCCAGCGTGCCCGCCGAGATCGCCGCGCGCAAATCCGCCATCAATGCTTCGTAGAACCAGATGTTATGTTCGGTCATCAGCATTGCCCCGAGAATTTCGCCCGCGCGCACGAGATGATGAAGATAGGCGCGGCTCCAGGTGCTGCATACCGGGCAGCCGCAGTCGGGATCGAGCGGCCCGTCATCCTCGGCGAAGCGCGCGTTGCGGATGTTGATCGGGCCGGTGCGGGTAAAGGCCTGGCCGGTGCGGCCGGAACGGGTTGGCAGTACGCAGTCGAACATGTCGACCCCGCGTTCGACTGCGCCAACGATATCGTCCGGCTTCCCGACGCCCATCAGGTAGCGCGGTTTTTCGGTGGGGAGCTGGCCGGGCGCGAAATCGAGACAGCCGAACATCGCCTCCTGACCCTCGCCGACCGCCAGACCGCCGATGGCGTATCCATCGAAGCCGATATCGATCAGTGCGTCGGCGGAGGATTTGCGCAGCCCTTCGTCAAGCGCGCCCTGCTGGATGCCGAAGATCGCGTTCGACGCGGCATGTGCGCCGCCCGCATCGAAAGCGGCGCGGCTGCGCTTTGCCCAGCGCATCGAACGCTCCATTGCCGCCGCCTGCACCTCGCGCGCCGACGTGGTGGGCACGAGTTCGTCGAATGCCATTATGATGTTCGAACCGAGCAGGCGCTGGATCTCGATCGAGCGTTCGGGCGACAGCATATGGCGCGAGCCATCGAGATGGCTCTTGAACGAAACCCCATCCTCGCTGCGCTTGGTGAGATCGGCGAGGCTCATCACTTGATAGCCGCCCGAATCGGTGAGGATCGGCCGCTTCCAGCCCATGAAATCATGCAGCCCGCCAAGCCGCGCGACACGCTCCGCGCCGGGGCGCAGCATCAGGTGATAGGTGTTGCCCAGGATGATGTCCGCACCAGACGCAGCGACATCTGCAGGCTTCATCGCCTTCACGGTTGCGGCGGTGCCGACTGGCATGAAGGCGGGCGTGCGGATCACGCCGCGCTGCATCGCGATTGTGCCCGTGCGCGCCGCCCCGTCGGTGGCGGCGACGGTGAAGGTGAACCGCGAGGTCATCGTATGGAACTCATTGTGGCGGCGTTGCGCCGCGTTTGTGCTTGCCGCTCGCCGGATTGGGCAGGACCGCGCGGATCGTCAGGCATTCGGCACGCGTTACCGCGCCATCGTGATCGCGATCGAGCCGCCGGAAGATCTGAGCCATCTTCGCGTTCAATTCGGCTGCGGTAATGCGATTGTCGCCATCGCTGTCCACTTCGAACGGGCTCGGGAGAGCGTTGCGATCTCCCAGCCAGCGTTCGGCCCAGTCGGCGAATTCGATGTAACCGAGCGAGCCTTTGTGCGCGCTATCGATCGCGGCGAAGCTGCGCTCGACGCAGGCCTGAAGCTCGCCGGCGGTGGTGCGGCCGTCGCGATCTAGATCACAGGCGGCGATCATCATTGCGGCAGGCTCCACCACCATCGTGGCGGGCGGCTGGCCGGGGCCGGGCGGCGCGGCGGTCAAGGGAACAGCGGCCTGAAGCAGCAGTGCCAGGATCATGTGACATATTCCTGCGAGGCAAATGTACACCAAGCCATGCGGCGGACGGACACCCCCGCGGCTGAACCATGGCTGAGCCGGAAGGTGCCGCACCCGTTCTGCATCGCCATGCCCTATGGTGCGCTCGCGGAGCTTGCAACCGCTGGCCGGCATTTAGCGACGATGATCGCCGCTTACGCCAGCGCGGAAACGCCCGTGCACAGCAGGCGAACGAGCTCTGCCTGACCGCGCACGCCGGTTTTGGCATAGATTCGCTTGGAGTAATTTCGAGCCGTTTCGATCGTCAGGCCGATGGTGGCCGCCGCTTGCGCGATACTGGCGCCATCGGCGAGCGCCGCGGCCAGTCGCCCCTCGCTGTGTGTCAGGCCGTGGATTGCTTCGATCGCCGCCAGGCGCTGAGGGCCGGTCGCGATCGGCGACCGGAACAGCGCCGCCATCGCGGGGCGCGCCGGAACCAGCAGGATATTGCAAGCAGGCATGGCGGAAAGGCGGAGCGTACGCGGGGCGCTATCCGGGCTATCGGCAAACGTCGCGGCGGCTAGCGGGAGCAGGCGCTCGGCCTCGAGGTCGCCGATGCGCAGTCGTTGGCCGATCGCGGGCGAATTCCCGGTGGATGCGCGCACGATCCGCTCCGCGATGGGGTCGAAATGGAGCACGCGCGCGTCGCGATCGAAGCTGATCCGGCCCGTGCCGGTTCGCGCCACAATGTCCTCTGCGAGGTCGAGACGCGCGCGCAACCCGTCGATCGCGACCATCCCGGTCAGCGCGACGGCGAGGTGGGGGCCCAGCGCCGACAGCAGCGCGCTATCGGCGGCGGTGAATACGCGCGCGACGCCGATGATGGCGAGCACCGCACCGGCGCCGCTGGGTTCGGTCACGCGGATGATCCGCCCGTCCCCCGCTGCGCGCTCGCCCAGTTCTGCCGCGGCGTAGACGCGGTTCGGGCGGAGGCGTTCGGGTGTGATGTCGTTGAAGGGTGCGGGAAGGGCGGCACCGAACGGACTGGTTAGCAGGTGCGCGGAGTCGGCGCGGGTGCGTTGGCGAAGGCGCGCGAGAAACGTCCGCCAGCGTGGCGCCTCCCGTGCCGCTTCATGGAGCGGCAGCAACAGATCGGTTTCGTCGATGCGGCTGAATGCCATTGCCCTCCCATATGGGAGGTGGCGCGCGAAAGCCAGCCTCACAAATGGCGGCGATGACGACCGGCGCGATGACACTCACCCACCTCGAGCGGCTCGAAGCCGAATCGATTCATATCATCCGTGAGGTGGTGGCCGAGTGCGAGAAGCCGGTCATGCTCTATTCGGTCGGCAAGGATAGCGCGGTGATGCTGCATCTGGCGCGGAAAGCCTTCTATCCCGCGCCGCCGCCGTTTCCGCTGCTGCATGTCGATACGACATGGAAGTTCAAGGCGATGTACGACCTGCGCGACCGCATGGCGCGCGAGAGCGGGATGGAACTGCTCGTTCACCGCAATCCCGAAGCGGAAGCGAGAGGAATCAACCCGTTCGATCACGGCGCGCTCCATACCGATATGTGGAAGACCGAGGGCCTGAAGCAGGCGCTCGACAAGTATGGTTTCGACGCGGCATTTGGCGGCGCACGGCGCGACGAGGAAAAGAGCCGTGCGAAAGAGCGCGTATTCAGCTTTCGCTCGGCCAGCCATCGCTGGGACCCGAAGAACCAGCGACCGGAATTGTGGAACCTCTACAATACAAAAAAGGCGAAGGGCGAAAGCATTCGGGTCTTTCCAATCAGCAATTGGACCGAGCTGGATATCTGGCAATATATCCAGATAAACGATGTGCCGATCGTTCCGCTCTATTTCGCCGCGCCGCGCCCCACGGTGGAGCGCGACGGGATGCTGCTGATGGTCGATGACGACCGCTTCCCGCTGGCCGAGGGCGAAATTCCGGTCGAGCGCTCGATCCGTTTCCGCACCCTGGGCTGCTATCCGCTTACCGGAGCGGTGGAGAGCGAGGCCGCGACGCTGGCCGAGGTTATCCAGGAGATGCTGCTCACCACAACCAGCGAACGGCAGGGGCGCGCGATCGATCGCGACGCGGGATCGGCCAGCATGGAAAAAAAGAAGCAGGACGGATATTTCTGATGAACGCGACCGCGCCCGACAGCGCCTATCACACGGACGCGCTGATCGCAGAGGATATCGATGCCTATCTCGATCGACATCAGCACAAGTCATTGCTGCGGTTTATAACCTGCGGCTCAGTCGACGATGGCAAATCCACGCTGATCGGGCGACTGCTGTACGATTCCAAGATGATTTTCGAGGATCAACTCGCTGCGCTGGAGGCTGATTCGAAGAAAGTCGGCACCCAGGGGCAGGAGATTGACTTTGCGCTGCTGGTGGACGGACTCGCCGCCGAGCGCGAACAGGGGATCACGATCGACGTCGCCTATCGCTTCTTTGCGACCGAGAAGCGCAAGTTCATCGTCGCCGACACGCCGGGGCACGAGCAATATACCCGCAATATGGTCACCGGCGCGTCCACCGCCGATCTCGCCGTGATCCTGATCGATGCGCGCAAGGGGGTGCTGACGCAGACGCGCCGGCACAGTTATCTTGCGCACCTGATCGGCATCCGCAACGTGGTGCTGGCAGTCAACAAGATGGACCTGGTCAGTTACGAGCAGGGCGTTTTCGACCGGATCGTGGCGAACTATGCGGCGTTCGCGCGCTCGATCGGGATCGCGGATTTCAGCGCTATCCCGATCTCCGGATTCAAGGGCGACAATATTGCCTCGCTTTCCCCGCACACCCCCTGGTATCGCGGGCCGACACTGATCGAGCATCTGGAAAATGTGCCGCTTGACGCGGAGGCGGATCAGGAACAGCCGTTTCGTCTGCCGGTGCAGTGGGTCAACCGGCCTAACCTCGATTTTCGCGGTTTCGCCGGGCTTGTCGCGAGCGGGCGGTTGAAGCCGGGCGATGCGATCCGCGTGCTGCCCTCGGGCAGAACCTCAAACGTCGCGCGGATTGTGACGATGGACGGCGATCTCGATGGAGCGGTGGCGGGCCAGTCGGTCACGCTCACGCTCACGGGGGAGGTGGATTGTTCGCGAGGAGATGTAATAGCCGCCGCCGACGCGCCGTCGCAGGTGGCCGACCAGTTCGAGGCGACGATCGTGTGGATGGCCGAGGAGGAGATGCTGCCCGGCCGCTCCTACTGGCTGAAGCTGGCGACGCAGACCGTGAGCGCGACCGTCCAGGCGCCGAAATACCAGGTCAACGTCAACACGCTGGAACATCTCGCGGCCAAGACGCTGGACCTGAACGCGATCGGCGTGGCGAACCTTTCGACCGACCGGCCGATCGTGTTCGAACCCTATGCGGAGAACCGCCAGCTCGGCGGATTCGTGCTGATCGACAAGCTGACCAACGCGACCGTCGCCGCCGGCATGCTGCACTTCGCGCTGCGCCGCGCGCAGAACGTCCACTGGCAGCCGACCGACGTGACGCGCGAGGTGCGCGCCGACCTCAAGAACCAGAAGCCGGCGGTCTTGTGGTTCACCGGCCTTTCCGGCGCGGGCAAATCGACGATCGCCAATCTGGTCGAGAAGAAGCTGGTGCGGATGAACCGCCACACCTTCCTGCTCGATGGCGACAATGTGCGCCACGGGCTGAACAAGGATCTCGGCTTCACCGACGCCGATCGCGTGGAGAACATCCGCCGCGTGGGCGAGGTGGCGCGGCTGATGACCGATGCCGGGGTGATCGTCATCACCGCCTTCATCTCCCCGTTCCGCGCCGAGCGCGAGATGGTGCGGCGGATGATGCAGCCGGGCGAATTTATCGAGGTGCATATCGATACGTCGCTGGCAGACGCGGAATCGCGCGACGTGAAAGGCCTTTACGCCAAGGCGCGCAGCGGGGCGCTGAAGAATTTCACCGGCATCGATTCGCCGTATGAGGCACCCCAGGATCCCGAGATCCGCATCGACACGAGCGCGATGTCGGCGGAGGAGGCGGCCGAACTGATCGTGCGGCGGCTCGTCCCCTGACGGGACGATTGCAACCGATCCGGGCAATTATCGCCCTGGCGGGTGCGATGGACAGGCGCGCGCGAGGTCTGCTATCCCATCGGGGCGGCCTACGGTCGATAGGGGGAGGGCAGGCCTCGTGGTTCATTTCCATAGCGGGGTGAGGGCGATAGTCGTCATATCGGCGGGGCAACGTCACGCGATGTGCCGCATCCGCCCGGCCGCGGCGCGGCCAAGGCCCTAGCGCCCGATGCAGACACCTTTCGACTGGCTGACCCTGATGGTGTTCACCGGCCTGGTCGTGCTGATGCTGCATCGCTCGGCGGCGGAAAAGCCGGTCGACAAATTGTGGCATTATGCCCCGCCCGCGATCGGGTGCGCCGTCGTCAACTATATCGGCAACGAAGGCTATATCGCGCTAGCGATCGCCGGGCTGGTGGCGGTGATCGCCTATATCATGCTGGTGCTGCGGCCGAACATGTCGGCATGACGGCCGCGACGCCGTGGGACGCCGCGGCCGTTGCGCGATCGATCAGCCGAAGATGAAATCGGACTGGATCAACGGCCCGGTCGCCTTCACGTTGAGGACGAAATCCGCGACGCCATCGCCGTTGGTGTCGCCCATCACGTTCCAGTAGCCGCCGACCGAATCGACCCGCAGCTGACCGGCCTGCTTGGTGAAGCCCTTGCTGCCGATGAAGGTGAAGGCATCTTTCTGCGCCGTCTTCGTGTTCGCGTCGAATGCGGACAGATCGATCTTGTCGCCCTCGGCCCGGCTGAAATCCAGAATGACATCGGTATTGGTGATCGAGTTGCCGAGGTCCCCGGGCGCGAACACGAACCGATCCGCGCCCGCGCCGCCGGTCAGCGAATCCTTGCCGGTGCCGGCGATCAGGATGTCGTTGCCGGCGCCGCCCAACAGGATGTCATTACCGGCGCCACCGACCAGCGTGTCGTTGCCGTTGCCGCCATCGAGCACATCGTTGCCGTCGCCGGCATCGAGATAATCGTCGCCGTCGCCGCCGAAGAGTTGATCGTTGCCCGCGCCGCCCGACAGGACGTTGTTGCCCGCATTCCCGGTGATGATGTTATTAAGCTCGTTCCCGGTGCCGTTGATGGCGGCGGTGCCGGTCAGCTTCAAATTCTCCACGTTCGCGGTGAGCGTGTAGCTGATCGAACTCACCACCGTATCGTTGCCGCCGCCGGCCTGCTCGACAATCGTGTCGCCCGCGTTGTCGACGATATAGGTGTCGTCGCCCGCGCCGCCGACCATGCGATCCGCGCCGGTGCCGCCGTCGAGATAATCGTTGCCGTTGCCGCCGACCAGCGTGTCGTTGCCGGCGCCGCCATACAGCTTGTTGCCGCCGTTTCCGCCGGTGATGACGTTGTCACGATCGTTGCCGGTGGCGGCGAACGCGCCGGTGCCGGTGAACGTGAGATTGCGCGTATTCGCATTCAGCGTGACATTGGCCAGCGTCGTGCTCGTATCGAGCGGGGCGCTCGGCAGCGGCGCCTGCACCGCATTGGGATTGGCCGGCGTGGGGACGGCCGGCGCCGGGGTTGTCGGCGCGGGCGTGGTCGGTATCGGGCTGGTTGGCGCGGGCGTGGTCGGTGTCGTGCCCTGCCCGGCCAAAAGCGCGGCCTGCGCCTGGACGAGCGCGGTCCATGAGGGCGAGGGACTGTCGTAGATCGACTTGAGCGTTCCGAACAATCCGCCCGGCCGATCGGACTGCGCATCGGTGTATGCCGTCAGCAGCGTGCCGCCTGCGGCAGAGAAGCCCGCGATCATCTTGTTGTAGACGTCCGTCATCCGCGGATCGGCGTTCAGCCGCGCGAAGAACGCCATGATCGTGGGTTGGTCGGCGGTCGCGAAGCTCGATGCGTTCAGATCCAGCCCGCCTTCGTAGGCGACCAGATTGAGCCCGCTCTTTTTCGCGACCCCGGCCTGATACGCCCATTGCGCCATGACCGAGGGCAGCGAGCCCCAGCCGGTGAGCGTTCCGCCATTGAGCAGTTCGTTGAAGGCGGCGTCCATCCCGGCGGTTCCGCCATTCGCCCAGCCCAGAATGATCGCGCGATCGCTGGCATTCTGGCCGCTCAATTCGCTGCCGAAATAGGTGGTGACCGCGTAATTCTTGAACAGCGTCGAGGCATCGCCCACGCCGGCGCGCGTGATCCCCTGGAGGATGTATTTTTCCAGGCCGAGATTGGCGGTCTGCGTCGAGAGCACGTTCTGAAGCCGGTCGGCACCGCTGGCGCCGAACACGCTGTTCGCGATCGAAGCGACCTGCGCCGCGCGATAGCCGTAATATTGCTGGGGCGGCCGGGTGAGATCGCTGCCCCAGAGCTGGGTGGCCATCTGATTGGCATAACGCGACTGCTGGAAGCTCCAGTTCCAGACCTCGTTGGAATATTCGACGTTCACCTTGAGCGACGGATCGAGATTGTCGCGCACGTAGGTGAGCATCTGCCGGACGTAATTGTCGTCGGCCTGCGTCGGGATGTTCAGCCACATGCTGGTGTGCGATTCGTTCGCGAGCGCCACCATCGCCTCGATCGGCACGCCGGTGGTGCTCGATGTCGTCGCCCAGGAGAAGCTGTTCATCGTCGTCCGCTGCGACCAGCTTGTCGTGGTCGTCGCGTTGGTCTGTTCCCAGTCCATGAAGCGCAGCGTGCCGAACTGCGACACCTTCGCCACGAAATCGGGGTTGAACAACTCACCCTTGTTGAACAGCGCGACCTGATCCTGGCGAACGATATGCATCGCCGTCAGCGGATTGTTGCCGTCGATGCTGGTGATCATCACCGTCTGCATCGGTGTCGCGCCGGTAACGGTGAACGTGATCTCGCCCGGCTTCGAGCTGACGATCGTCGCGCCCGGAATGCGGAATGTCGCGGTGCCGCTGTACGACAGCACATACGTCTTGTTCGTGCCCGCGCTGGCGGGATCGAGCGCGACCATGGTGGAGACGCTCGTGGCGCCGGCGGGAAGCTTGGTCGGATATCCGTTCTGGTCCACTGTCAGCGATGCAAGCGAACCCCCTTGCACGCCCCAGGAACCGGCAGTCTTCATCCGGTCGATGAAGGGGTATTCGGTGCTCCAGTAATTGACGGGAGAAAGATTGATTCCGACGGAAGTGTTCGTCGCCATGGAAAGAAGACCCCTTTTCTAGCGGGCCAAGATTGTCAGATTCGTCCTGATCCTTCCTCTATGTGCGTGGTTAACCCTGCGATTACCGATCTTTAGTTTGCAGCGGCAGGGGCGTGGGCCGCCCGTGCGGGTGTGCCGCCCGTCGTGATGCCGGGCGTGACGATCGGGCCCGATGCGATCGTCGCGGCCGGGGCGGTGGTGACGAAGGACGTGCCGCCGGATTCGATCGTCGCAGGCGTGCCCGCGCGGCGGATCGGCAGCGTCGCCGATCTGTTGCGCCGCCGGCTGGCCGAGGCGGAAACGCTGCCGTGGATCGACATGTTGCGCCAGCGGGGCGCCGATTTCGACCCCGCGATCGAACGCGCGCTGGTGGCGGCGCGGGTGGCCCATTTCCATCCGAAGTGAAACACGCCCGCGCCCCGCGCGACCCGCCGGCCCGGCCTACCGTTCCTTGAGCGCGCTCCCCCGCGCTTCCTCGATCGGGCTGGTGAGATAGCTCAGATAGCTGCGGTTGCCGGTGACGATATCGGCGGTCGCCGTCATGCCTGGCACCAGCGCCGTCACCCGGTCGCCGCGATCGACCGTGGTGCGCGCCAGCGCGATGCGGACGATATAGACCGTGCCGAGCTTCTCGTCGTCCACCGCATCCGGGCTGACACTGACGACATGGCCGGGCAAGGTGCCGTAGCGCGAGAAGGGGAAGGCATCCAGCTTCAGCGCCACCTTCTGGCCCGGCTGGACGAAGCCGGCGTCGCGGTTGAGCAGCTTCACCTCCGCCACCAGCTTGTCCCCGGTCGGCACGATCGTCATGATCGGCTTGGCGGCCTCGACCACCCCGCCCTCGGTGTGGAGCGAAAGCTGGCCAACCGTGCCGTCGACCGGCGCGCGCAATGCCTGGAAGCCGGAACGCTGCTTCGCCTTGACCATTTCCTGCTGCCGCAACCGCATGTCCGATGTCGCCTTCACGAGCTGCTCGTAAAGCTCGGCGCGCGCGTCGGCACGGGATTTGGCGAGGGTGGAGGCCGCGCCGCCCGCCTGGGCCGAAGCGCGACGGATCGCCTCCCGCGCGGCATCGCGACTGCCGGATTCCATGATCCGCTGGCGCCGCATCTCCAGCACCTTGAGGCGCGAGACGAAGCCCTTTTCGAGCAATTGCTCGTTCGCCGCGATCTGCTGATCGAGCAGCGGCAGTGACTTGTCGAGCTTGGCGACCTCGGCCCGCGCGCTGGCGATATCGGCGCTGGCGACACCGCCACCCGCCACGTTCGCGGCAATCGTGGCGCGTACATCGGCGAGCCGCGCGCGCGCCAGCGCCTCCTGCGCGGCGATCGTGTGCGCATCCGCCCCGGCCGGGGGGATTATGACGAGCGGCTTGCCATCCAGCGCGTCGATCACCGCCTGGGTGCGCGCGACCTCGAACGCCACCGTCTCGAATGCCTTGGCCGCCTGCGCCGCTTCAGCACCCGATACGGTGGGATCGAGCAGGACGAGCGGCTGGCCCTTTTTCACATGATCGCCATCGTGGACGAGGATGCGGCGGACCACGCCGGCCTCCGCCGGCTGCACGAGCTGCACCGCCCCCTTCGGAACGATCCGCCCGCTCGCCGAGGCGACGATGTCGGTCCGCCCCAGTGCCAGCCAGCCGGCAAGGAATGCGACACCGGCCATCATCACGCGCGCGGTGAGGCGCGCGGTGGGCGATACCGGGCGTTCGATCACTTCGAGCGCGGCGGGCAGGAAAGCGGCGTCGTCGATGCGCAGCCGCTCGGCCTCGCGCTGCCGATCCTCGGCCAGCGCGCTCTTTACGATCGACCAGTTGGTGGTGAGCGCGTTCATGCGGCGAGATCCTTGATACCGGTCTGTCGCCGGTGAAGTTCGGCGTAGCGGCCGCCGAGCCGAAGCAGCTCCTCATGCGTGCCGCCCTCGACGATACGGCCCTTCTCCATGGCGATGATCCCGTCGCATTCGCGCACCGCGGACAGGCGATGCGCGATGATGACGACGGTGCGGCCCTGCGCGATCGCCTTCAGATTGTGGCGGATGATCTCCTCGCTCTCCGCGTCCAGCGCGGAGGTCGCTTCATCGAGGATCAGGATGCGCGGATCGGTGATGAGCGCGCGTGCGATCGCGATCCGCTGACGCTGCCCGCCGGACAGGTTCGCGCCGCGCTCCACGATCGGCGTGTCGTAGCCATGCGGCTGCTGAAGGATGAATTCATGCGCGCCGGCCAGCGCGGCGGCGCGCATCACGCGCTCCAGCGGCATGGCGGGGTTGGCGAGCGCGATATTCTCGCGGATCGAGCGGTTGAACAGGATATTCTCCTGCAGGACGACCCCGATGTGGCGGCGCAGCCATGTCGGGTCCGCCTGCGCCAGATCGATGCCGTCCACCATCACGCGGCCGCTTTCCGGCACGTAAAGCCGCTGGAGCAGCTTGGTCAGCGTGGACTTGCCCGAGCCGGACGAGCCGACGATGCCGATCGAGCGGCCCGCGCCGATGTGCAGCGAGATGCCGTCCACCGCCGGAGGGGAATCCGGCGCGTAGCGGAAGCGGGTGTTCTCGAAGGTGATCGTGCCCTGCATCGGCGGCATGTCCACCTTGCTGTTCGACTGGCGCTCGATCGGGTGGTTGAGGATATCGCCAAGCCGCTCGATCGAGATACGGACCTGCTGGAAATCCTGCCAGATCTGCGACATGCGGATCACCGGGCCGGACACGCGCTGCGCGAACATGTTGAACGCCACCAGCGCGCCCACCGTCATCGCGCCGCCGATCACCTGCTGCGCGCCGAAGAACAGGATCGCCGCGAAGCCCAGCTTCGAGATCAGCTCCACCGCCTGGCTGCCGGTGGACGAGAGGCTGATGACGCGCAGCGCCGACGCGCTGTATGCGGCAAGCTGGCGCTCCCAGCCGTCCTGCCACTGCGGCTCGACGGCGGACGCCTTGATCGTCTGGATACCGCCCACGCTTTCGACGAGCAGCGCGTTGCTCGCCGCGCCGCGCTCGAACTTGTCCTCGATCCGGTCGCGCAACGGCCCGGTGACGAACAGCGAGACGCAGACATAGCCGACCAGCGTGAGCGCGACGATCCCGAACAGCGCCGGCGAATAGACGATCATCGCCACCATGAACACGATCGTGAACAACGGATCGACCAGCACCGTGAGCGAGGCGTTCGTCAGGAATTCGCGGATCGTTTCGAGCTGGCGCACCCGCGTGACGGTATCGCCGACGCGGCGGCGCTCGAAATAATCGAGCGGCAGGGCGAGCAGGTGGCGGAACACGCGGGCGCCAAGCTCCACATCGATCTTCTGGCTCGTTTCGGCATACAGCCGGGTGCGGATCCAGCCGAACACCGTTTCCCACAGCGCGACCGCGACGAACGCGATCGCCAGCACGTTGAGCGTGGTCAGCGCGTTGTGCGCGAGCACCTTGTCGATCACGTTCTGGAACAGGAGCGGCGAGGCGAGGCCAAGCAGGTTGAGCGTGCAGGTGATCAGCAGCACCTCGCCGATCAGGCGGCGATAGCGCACGATCTGCGGCACGAACCAGCGAATGTCGAAGCGGCGGCCGTTGGCGACCGATGGCTCGCGCGTCGCGACCAGCACCACCTCGCCCGACCAGATCGCATCCAGCCCGGCGCGATCGATCCGCTCCACCTCGCGGCCGGGATGCTGGATGAGCACGCCATCCTCGACCAGCCGGCCGATCAGGAACCAGCCCTCCGGCCCGTTCGCCAGCAGCGGCAGCGGCTGGCGCGAAAGTTTGCCCGGCTCCACCTTGACCGGCCGCGCGCGGACGCCGGGAATACGGCGCGCCAGACGAACGATATCGCCGGACGACAGCGGCTCGGCATGGCCAAGCTCGTGCCGCAACTGTTTGGGATCGATCGCCAGATTGTGCAGCGACAGCAGCAGCGCGAGCGCCTGCGCGCCCGATTCGGGATCGACGGTCGGGCCGCCGAACGCTTCGTTGAGGCGCTGGATACGCTCGGTCACGGTCATCGCACTGGCCTTTGGTACTGGGGGACGACGCCGTGGTAAGCCGGGCTGGTAAAGGCGCGTTTAACTTCGACCGGCCGGGCGGGAGAAAAATAGCCCTGTCCTACGGCGGGTTTTCGAACATAACAGGAACACTCCTGCCGATTCGAGATGCGGATCGGCCTCTGAAAGGAGATTTCCGATGCCTTCCGATTCCTTCGCGCAGTTCAGCGATTCGGTGATCGCGCCGGCGTGCGCGCCGTTTCCGGTCGCCCCGAACGATTCGACGCCGCTGCCGGTGGTGCCCAAGGCGCTCTACGTCGGCACGGCCGGCGATGTGGTGCTGCGCGGCGTCAATGGGACGAGCGACGTGACCTTCCGCAACGTGGCGGCCGGGCAGGTGATCGATGTCCGCGCCGGTTTCGTGCGTGCAACCGGCACCACGGCGGCCGATATCGTGGCGTTCGCGTGATGTCGCTGGGCTTCGCGATCGGCGCGCAGGGCCGACGGCGGCGGCGATCGTTGCCGCCGTCGGCCGCCGCCCTGCCGCAGCGCGCCGCGATCGTGGCGCGCTGGTCGGCCGACGATATCCCGCCGCAGGCGGACAACAGCAATCTGGCGAGCTGGGCCGACGGGGCCGGCGGGCTGGCGGCGGTCCAGAACACGCCGGCCAACCAGCCGAAATATCGCACCGGCGGAGCAGGGGGAAAACCCTATGTGCTGTTTTCCGGCGCGCAATATCTCGACGCGGGCACCGCGAACGCGGTGGCGAGCGCCTGTCAGGGCGCGTCCAGCTCCGCGCTTGTGGTGTGCCGCAACGTGCAGGCGAGCTCGTTCGGGTTTCTGTTCACCGCGTCGAATTCCACCGGCTACAACCTGTTCGCCAACGGCACGCAGGCGGGCTTTTACGGGAACGGGCTGGGGCGATGCCCTTATGGCGGGGCGGGGCTGACGACGCTGGGCTATACCGCCGGGCTGCCGGATGCGACCTCGGCGCGATATTATATCAACAACACCTGCGTCACCCATTTCGGCAAGTTCGTCTCGGCGGCGGGGCACAACGTGGGGATCGGCGGATCGCCCGCGACGCCCGGCACGGCGGCCAAAGCGGAAATCTACGAGGTGATCGTATGGAATCGCGCGCTGACCGCCGCCGAAATGATGCAGGCGGAGAAATGGGCGCGCGACAAATATGCGTCCCCCTATCCATGGGCGGGCGCGCCGTTCCGCGTGTTTCACGGGGACAGCATAACGAACGGGTACAGTATCACCGCACCGCTCAACAGCTATCCCGGCCGGGTGGCGGCGGCGAACGGCTGGAGCCTGGGCCGGTGGACCAATCTGGGCCATGTCGGCGTATCGATGACCGCGATGAAGGCCGAAGCGACGGCGGAAATCGATCCGATGCTTGTGCTGCTGGGGGCGAGCCCGATGCATCTGGCGGCGTGGGAATGGTATAACCAGCGGCTGCTTTCCACCGCGGCGGCGACGGCGGCGACGCAATCCTATCTTCAGGCGCGGCGCGCGGCCGGCGCGGCCAAGCTGGTGCTGCTGACAAGCACCGATGCGGCCGATGCGCTCGACGTGCCGCTATCGCGGTCAGCCTATAACGCCTTTTTCGATGCGAACGGGCCGGCGCTGTGCGATGCCTATGTGCCGCTGCACCTGAATGCGGCGATCGGCACCGAGGGCGCCTGCCCCAACGCCGCGCCTTACGGACCCAATTTCCACACCGACGGCATTCATCTGACCGACGCCGGCTACGCGGTGCTGGCGGGGGTGGTGGCGCCGGTGATGGCCGCCCTGTGAGCGGCGGCGGCGGGTGCGATCCGCCGCCCTTTTCTAGATCAGCGCTTCGGGAAGATTTCCGGCTTGAGGATATGGAAGATATAGCCGACCACCGCCGCCAGGACGAGCACGGCGACGAGATGATTTCCCTCGTTGCCGAAATAATTCGCCACCGCGCAGCCGAGCGCGGGCGGCAGATACTGCCAGAGATGATCGGTCGGCTCCTCCCGGGAGGAGCGCTGCAACAAGAGCACGACAAGCCCGGCGAAGATCGCGACGCTGATCCAGTCGTAGGCCGTCTGCATGATAGATTTTCCGTTTCCAAGATCGATGGCGCGCGGCGCGCCCGCTGTTCCACCATCTCTAAGCATGAAACGGTTTAGGAAGAAATAAGGTGTGTATGGGATACATCATCGCCACGCGGCCGAACTTGTCCCGATGGTGACGGCCAAGCCGCGAAATATTCACGACTATCGTTAATGTATCGGAATGATCCAGCCACGCTGCGACAGGGGAACGCTCCTTGCTAAACTGGCGCCGCTTCGATAGAAAATCTGGTCAGGGCAATCGGCAAGTGTCGCGGTGATCAGCCTTTACCCTGGGGAGGTGTTTTCACCGTGGAAGCCGGTCTGCTGACGAAGCATTCGCAGACGCCTGTCGAATGGATCCGCTCGACGCCGATACTGGTGATCGGGCTGCTCGCGGTGATCGTTCCCGTGATGATCCATGTCGGCCAGGAAAGCTGGTCTACCGAACAGGGCGCGCACGGCCCGATCGTGCTCGCGACCGGGCTGTGGCTGCTCAGCCGCGAATGGGGCGCGGCGCGTGCGATCGCGCGGCCGGGATCGTGGCTGGTCGGCGGGGTGCTGCTGGCGGTGCTGCTGCCGCTCTATCTGTTCGCCCGGGTCACCAGCATCGTCGAGATCGAGGGCGCGACGATGTACGCGATCGTGCTGACCACCGCCTATCTGCTGTGGGGCGCCGCGACGATCCGGGTCGTGTGGTTCCCGCTGTTCTATCTGGCATTCATGTTTCCGCCGCCCGACACGCTGTTCGCGATGCTCACCCAGCCGCTGAAGATCGCGATCTCGCAATGGGCGGTCGGGATCCTGCATGCCGCCGGCTATCCGATCGCGGGATCGGGCGTGTCGATCCAGATCGGTCAATATGACATGCTGGTGGCGGCGGCCTGCGCGGGCCTGAACTCGATGATAAGCCTCACCGCGCTGGGAATGTTCTACATTTACATCCGCCACAGCGCGAACTGGCGCTACATGCTGTTTCTGGTCGCCTGCATCCTGCCGGTGGCGATCGTGGCGAACCTCGTACGCGTTATCATCCTGCTGCTCGTGACCTATCATTTCGGCGAGGCGGCAGGGCAGGGCTTCATCCACGAGGCGGCCGGCCTGACGATGTTCATGAGCGCGCTGCTCGGCATCTTCCTGATCGACAGCCTCGCGGCGCCGATCCGTGACCGTCTCGCGGCGCGGGGGGCGGCATGAACGAGGAAAGCTGGCTGCGCCACGCCGGGCAGGGCGAGGCTCGTGCGACGCGGCGGGAGGCGCTGCTGGGCGGCGCGATGATCGCCGTGGCGGCGGCGGGCTTCGCGCTGAAGCCGCGCCGGATCGAGAAGCTGCTGGGCAATGCCAAGCTCGAATCGCTCGTGCCGGACGCGTTCGGCGGCTGGAAGTATCAGGCCGCGAGCGGGCTTGTTCTGCCGCCGGCCGATCAGATGCGCGACAAGATATACAGCCAGCTTGTGACACGCGCCTACACGCGCGCCGATGGTGCTTCGGTGATGCTGCTGATCGCCTATAGCGGGGCGCAGGACGGCACGATCCAGGTCCACCGGCCAGAGGTCTGCTATCCGGCGAGCGGCTACAAGCTGACCACGATCGCACAGCACGAGACACCGCTGGCGCCCGGCGTCGCCATCCCATCGCGCTATATCGTGGCGGAGGCGGATCTGCGGCGCGAGCAACTGATCTACTGGACCCGCGTGGGCGACTATTTCCCGACGAAATGGTCCGCACAGCGCGGTGCGGTGGTGAGGGAAAACTTCGCCGGCGTGATCCCCGACGGCGTGCTGGTGCGCGTGTCGACGGTGGGCAGCGGCGACGAGAGCGCGCTGCTCGACGGCTTCGCCCGCGATCTGTACGCCGCGATCGGGCTCCGCTTGCGCCAGGTGCTGGTCGGCATGGATCGCGGCACCCAAGCGCCGAAATTAACGTAACATTCTCGTTGGGGGATAGCATGAGCAAGGTGAAAATTGGTCTGGTGGTTGCCACGGCGATGATGTTGCCGCTGGTGGCCGGGTGCCAGAAAAAGGCCGACGGCCAGGTCGTCGCGGTGGTCAACGGGCAGGAGATCACGCAGCAGCAGCTCAACGCCGAACTGGGCAACACGCAGATTCCGCAGGGCGTGGACAGGAAAGCGGTCATGGCGCAGGTGCTGCAGCGCGTGATCGACCGCAAGCTGCTCGTCAGCAAGGCGAAGGCCGAGGGCCTGGACCAGTCGCCGAGCTATCTGACGCAGATCTCGCGCGCGCAGGACGGCATCCTGATCGATCTGCTCGCCGCGAAGAGCTCAAAGGCCGTGGCCCTGCCGGATGCCTCCGCCGCGCAGAAATTCGTCGCGGACAATCCTTCGCTGTTCGGCCAGCGCAAGCGCTACACGCTCGATCAGATCGCCTTCCCGTTCACCAACGATCCCGCGCTCGGCGCCAAGCTGAAGGCGGCGCAGACGATGGCGGAGGTGGAAGCGGCGCTGAAATCGTCGAACATCCAGTTCAACCGCGGCAGTTCGGTGCTCGATTCGGCAGCGCTGCCGCCGGACGCGGCGCAGAAGATCGCCTCGCTCAAGCCGAACGAACCGTTCCTCGTGCCGCAGAACGGCCAGCTTATCGCGAGCGTGATCCGCAATACCGAGGCCGAGCCGGTTGCCGAGCAGCAGGCAACGCCGGTCGCGACGCAGATCCTGCGCCGTCAGGCGGTGGAAGCGGCGATGAAGAAGGATCTCGACGCCGAGCGCGCCAAGGCCAAGATCGAATATCAGCCCGGTTTCGAACCGCCGGCCAACAAGGGCGCACCGGCGGCGGCCAAGTAACCGGGAACGGTTCCAGTCAGAAAGGGGAGCGGGGACGATATGGTCCTCGCTCCCCTTTTCATGCCCGGCGCGGGCTCAGCCCGCCTTGATCCCCGCCGCGCGCCGGCTGAGCGGATTGGCCTTCACGAAATCCGCCAAGGTGGCGGCGGCGGCGTCGTGTCGCCCCTGGGCGAGCTGAAGCCGCGCCAGCCGGGCGGCCAGGCGCGGATCGTCACCGGCACCCTTCATCCCGTCACGCAGCGCGGTTTCGGCGAGCACCGCGTCGCCGCCGCGAAAGAGCGTATCCGCAAGCGCCAGCCGCGCGGCGATGTTGTCGGCATCCTGCGACACGGCGTTGCGCATGTCCTCGATCGCCCCGCGACGATCACCGGCGGCGGCGCGCAATCGGCCGCGTGCCAGCAGCGCGGCGGGCTGATCGGGATCGGCCTTCAGCACCGCCGCGATCAGCGCGTTGCCGCCCGCCGTGTCGCCCGTCAGCGCGCGCGCATAGCCCAGCGCGGCGGCGGCGCTGGCCGCATCCGGCTGCTGCATCGGCGCATTGGCGAGATTGGCGCCGTCGAGGATGCGAACCGCCACATCGGGATGACCAGTCTCGTTGGCATATTGGGCATAGGCGGCCTTCATCGCCAGCGTCGAACCGGCGGCGTTCGCCAGCATCCTTTCAACCGGCAGCGCATCCGCGCCCTGCTTCAGCCACAGATTAAGCGCGTTCGCCGGCACGCCGAGATCGTTGCCGCTGCCCTCCGCCGCCCGGGCGATCGCCGCATTCGCCGCGTCGTTCGCGCCGCGATCGAACAGCAGATCCGCATATTGGAGCTGGAGATTGGGATCCTTGGGGTTGGCCTGCACCAGCCGCTCGACCGCGCGGAACAGCCCGTCGCCGTCGCGCGCGCGCTTGTAATAATCGAGCAGCATCGACAGGCGCGCGGTGGGATCGCCAGGCGTTGCGAGCGCCTGTTCCATCACCTTGGCCGCACCGGCATAATCCTGATCGTTGGCCAGCATCCGCGCCTTCACGATCAGTGCGGACGGATCGCCGGGGCGCGCCTTCAGGACGAGATCGAGATAATGGTTCGCCTTGTCCTTGTCGCCGCGCGCGGCGGCGGCGGAGGCGCGCACGGTATTGGGCAAGGTATCCGTCGGATTGATGAGCGCGAGCTGGTCGGCGAATTTCTCCGCCTGGTTCGCGACATTGCCGGCCAGCGCGATCTGGCACAGGCTGGTCAACGCCTCGACATTGGCGCGATCGAGCTGGAGGACGTTCTGATAGGCGTCGTAAGCGCCGGAAAGATCGCGCTCGGCCAGCCCGATATGCGCCTTTATCAGCCAGTAATCGCTGATGTCGTCGCGGATCGCGAGCGCGCGCTGGATATATTGACGCGCCACCGTGAGCTGCCCCCGTTCCAGCGCGCCCTGTGCGATGGCGGCATCGTTCGCGGCCGTGCGATCCCCCGACGTACAGCCGACGAGCAGCGCCGCGGCGGCGAGCGGCGCGAACAACGGAATCGAACGGTGCTTCATCGTTTTATGACATCCGTATCGTTGGTGCAGAGATTGAGGGCAGCGTTCGTTCATGGGCGATGGGGATGGCTTAGGCAAAATAGATGGAAGAAATGCTTCGCTACAACCCGCGCGGTTAACACTCTTTTGCCTAGCGGTGGTGTAGGCAAGCAGGTAGAACCCCACGGTTCGCAGGGGAATTTGCGGTACTACAGATCAATCGAGGGTGGGAATGCAGCATAAAGCATGGATAACGGCCGCCGGGCTTGCCTGCGCCGGCCTGTCTCAGGCGCAACTGGCGATGGCGCAGGCTGCGCCCGCCGCGCCGGCCGCCGCACAATCGCGTCCGTACCGGATCAGTCCGGGCGACGAACTTGAAATCTACGTCTGGGGCGAGGAGCGGCTGCAGCGCGTCATCAAGGTGCTGCCGGACGGCACCTTCTCCTTCCCGCTGGTTGGGCAGGTGAATGCCAACAACAAGCTTCCCTCCGACGTGGAGCAGGATATCTCGCGCGGCCTGCGCGGCCAGTATCGCGATGCCGTGCCGCAGGTCACCGTTTCGGTGAAGACGCCGGTGGGCGTGCAGTTCTCGGTCGCGGGCAAGGTCAAGTCGCCGGGCGCATTCGCGACGGGGCGCTATATCAACGTGCTGGAAGCGCTGGCGCTGGCTGGCGGCCCGGCGGATTTCGCCGATGTCGGCAACGTCCGCATCCTGCGCAAATCCGGCAACGGGCTGGTCGTGCTGAAGGTGCGGCTCAGCGATACGCTGAAGGGCAACCCGAGCGATCGTGATCTTGCCGGCCTGCCGCAGCTTGAAAGCGGCGACACGGTTATCGTTCCGTGAGGGCGCGCTATTACGGCTGCGTGATAGCCGCGGCGCTGATCGCCCCGGGCATCGCCCATGCGCAGGAACAGACACGCGCCAGCGTGGATGTGGCGCCCGGCGTTGGTTATTCGTCCAATCCGTTTTCCGGGACGGGCAGCAATCTGGCCAGCGGCTATGCCGCGCTTGACGTGACGCCGCGTTTCGAACTGCTGATGCCGCAGGACACGCTGACCGTTACGGGCAATGCGAGCCTCCAGAAGTATTTCACCAATTATGCCGATGCGACCAGCTATCGCGTATCGACGGACTATCGCGGGCGCCCGTCGGAACGCGTCAACACGCATATGCGTGTCGATCTGACGAGCGCGATCATCGGCGCCTATGATTCGGTGGGCGGGGCGATCGAGCCGGGCGTGCCATCGCCGACCGATCTCGCGCTGTTCGGCACGCGCGACCGGCGGCGCGGCGTATATGCGACGGGCGATTTCGATGCGGCGCTGTCGGCACGCGACAGCATCAGCGCGAGCGTGTTCTACGAAATCGCGCGTTATCGCCGGTTCGCCGATATCAGCGATTACGACGGGCTGGGCTCCACGTTCAGCTACAATCGCCAGCTTTCGGGCAATACGCGGATCGGCGCGCAGGGCGCGGTATCGCGCTACGATTATCGCGGCGCGCGCGGGCGGACCAACGTCTATACGATCAGCGCCACGGCATCGACCAAGCTGAACGAATATTGGACGGTCGACGGATCGCTCGGCGTGTCGTTCGTGAACAGCAGCTCGACGGGATCGACCGGCAAGGCATCCCCATCGGGCAACATCAACCTGTGTCGCCAGGGGCCGTTGTCGAACTTCTGCATCACCGGCTCGCGCTCGGTGCGGCCGACCGGGTTCAACGGATCGCAATATGTGAATTCGATCGGCGCGAACTGGAGCCGGAAGCTCAGCGAGTTCACGACGCTTTCGGCACGCGCGCTCTACACCACGGAAGGCGGCTCGCAATCCGCGCTGGTGCCCGGTATCCGCGCGCAATATCTGACCACCTCGGCAACCTATGAGCGCCGCTTGTCGGAGCGCCTGCGACTGACGGCGACCGGCCAGTATCGCCAGATTTTTGCCAGCAGCCTGAACCGCCCCGCCGATTATGGCGGGCGACTGGGCCTGTCCTACCGTTTCGGAGATCCGCGATGAACGACGGCGCGCGCGCCTCGCTCGATGACCAGCAGGAATCATCTGGCCTGATCGGCAACCTGCCGATGGTCCTGTGGCAGCGCCGCTGGCTCGTGATCGTGCCGGCGGTGTTGATCGCCGTCGCCGCGCTTGCGGCGGCCTATCTGTTGCCGCGCAAATATGAGTCGAAAGCCACGCTGCTGGTCGAATCGCAGGATTTGCCGGGCGCGACCGCCGCGCCGGGCGGCGACGATCCGATCAACCGGCGCATCGCCAAGATCCGGCAGCAGATTCTCAGCCGGCCCGACCTGGTCGAACTGATTCAGGCGAACGATCTCTACAACGCCTCGGCGCACAGCGAGCCGCTGTCGAAGCTGGTCGACCGGATGCGGGATGCGACGACGATCAGCGCGATCGACGCCGACATCCAGGGATCGCCCAGCGGCGGCAAGCCCAACAGCGGCTCGATCGCCTTCTCGCTGAGCTTTGCCTATCCGCGCGCCGCACAGGCGCAGATCGTCGCGCAGACCTTCGTCGATCGCCTGCTCAAGCTTTCCGCGACCTCGTCGCAGGATGAGGCGCAGACGAATGTCGCGTTCCTGGAGGATCAGGAATCGAACCTGCAGGCGCAGGTGCAGGGGATCGAATCGCAGATCAACCGCATCGCCGGCGTCAATGGCGCAGCGCTTTCTTCCGCCGGGCTCGGCATGGTGGGCGCGGGCGCGTCGATCGATTACGCCGGGCAGATCGCCGCGCTGCAACGCGAGAACGCCGCACTCAATGTGCAGACCGGCGTGGCGGTGGAGCGCGATCCGAACGTGACGGCGGCCGAAGCGGCACTTGCGGCGGCAAAAGCGCAATATTCGGACAACCACCCCGACGTGAAGCTGGCCGAAAGCCGGCTCGCGGCGGCGCGCGCCAATTCGAAGCAGTTCCAGACCCGCGGCGTTTCCGCCGTGGTGCAACAGCAGCTTTCGGCCAACAACCGCGCGATCGCCGATCTCCAGCGCCAGCGTGGCGCCGAACAGAGCCGCGCCGCCGCGCTCGCCGCCGCGCAGGCGCGCGGGCCGCAGGTGGCGCAACAGGTGCAGCAGCTGCAGGCACGCGCCGATATCATCCGCGCCAACCTGGCGAAGGTATCGGCGAACCTGCTGACAGCCCGCTCGATGGCCAAGCTGGCGGACCAGCAGCGCGGCGAGCGGCTGACCCTGATCGATCCGCCGGTGACGCCCGATCACCCGACCTCGCCGAACCGGCCGCTGCTGATCGTGGGCGGAATCGTCGGCGGGCTGGCCGTCGGGCTGGCGCTGGCATTGCTGGTAGAGCTCGTCCTGCGCCCGATCCGCAGCGCCGGCCAGCTCACCAATCTGCTTGGCGAACCGCCGCTGGCGGTCGTCCCCGTGCTTTCGGGAAAGGGCAAGCGGCGCCGCTGGCTGCCGCGGCGCTTCGCCCGTTCCTGACCGGTTCTTAGGATGAGACCCAAATCGATGGCCAATTCGTGGAACCTCGACGAAGCCGAAACCGCCCCGCCCGCCGGCGACGTGCTTGTCACCTCGCTTGCGGAAGAGCGGCTCGAACTGCCGGATGCGATCCAGCGCAAGCTGTTCGGCTTCAACAGCAGCGATCGGCGCTCGCGCCCGTTCAACCTGTTGCGATCGCAGGTGTTGAAGATCGCCAAGGCCAATGGCTGGAAGATCATCGGCGTCACCTCCGCGACACCGAGCGTCGGCAAGACGTTTATCGCGAGCAATCTGGCCGCGTCGATGTCCCGCATCCCGGATCAATATACGCTGCTGTTCGATTTCGATCTGCGGCGCAGCTCGATCGGCAAATGCTTCGGGCTGGAGGATGGGCCGGGCATCGGCGATTATCTGACGGGGCAGACCGACTCGCTCGATGCGGTCGGCCGCAATGTGGACGGGACCGGGCTGGTGGTTTTCCCCGCCGCCAATGTCGTGCGCCAGTCGGCCGAGGTGCTGGCGGGCAATCGCATGAAGGGCCTGGTCGAGGCGATGCGCGGGCTGGGGGACAAATATTTCTGCCTGTGCGATCTGCCGCCGGCGTTCGCCAATGACGACGCCTCGATCGTCGCGCAGCAGATCGACGCCTATCTGCTCGTGGTCGAGGAGGGCAAGACCACCGCGCGGCAGGTGAAGGACGCGATCGAGGTGCTCAGCCCGGCGCCGTGCATCGGCACCGTCCTCAATCGCTATCATGGCGCGATCGGCGGCGACGATTACGGCTTCGGCTATTGGACCCAGCGTTACTACGACGCTTATTACCAGGAATAGCGCCGGTCAGCGCGGCGCGAGCGCGTCGGCGATGTCGGCGCGGTAGCGGGCGAGGTTCGTCGCGGGATCGAATGCGGCGAAAAGGCGCGGAGCGGCCGCGGTGATCGCCCCGCGCATCTCGTCGGTTCGCGTGTCGATATCGACGATCGCGGCGGCAATCGCGCGCGCATCACGCGGCGGAACTGTCCTGCCCACGTCCAGCCCGTCAAGATAGCCGTCGATCGCGGTGCCCTGCGTGAACAGGATCGGCACGCCGGCGAACAGCGCCTCGACATAGACCATGCCGAAAGTCTCGTTGAGGCTCGGCAACAATAGCCCGCGATAGCCCGGCAGGCGGGCGAGCAGATCCGCATTCGGCAACGGCCCGGTCAGCGTGACGGCATCGGCGAGGCCACGCTCGGCGATCATTCGCTCGATCCGCCCGCGCGCCTGCGCGCTGCCGCCGCCGATCAGATCGAGCTTCAGGCCGGGCCGCTCGCGCCGCGCCAGCGCCAGCCCGTCCAGCAGCCAGCGTACCCCCTTGCGCCGCCATGTATCGAGGGCGAGGATCGCGACGAAGCGGTCCCCCGCCGGATGCGGCGTGATCGCCGGGGCGATGTTGCGCACGATATTGGGAAGGTTGCGCTCCTTCGCCGACTGCGCGGGGACGTGGCGGTGGAACTCGTCGCGGAACCATGCCGAGACGAAATACAGCCGGGCAGCGTCCGCCGCGACGCGCCTGAGAAGCGGGCGCAGCATCGGCTTCATGCGAAAAACCTTCGTCTCCACCTCGCCGCGCAGCGAGACGAACAGCGGCACGCCGAAATGCCGCGCGATATGCCAGCCGGCCAGCCCCTCGAAGGTGAACTTGTGCGCGTGGACCAGATCCGGGCGAATCCCCTCCGCCTCCAGCAGCGCGATCGTGCGACCGGCGGCGCGGCGCATGGCGGGCAACAGCCCGATGCCGAGGCGCAACCCGAAATAAGGGAAATGGAACAGCCGAAATCCCTCCGCCACGCAGGCGACCGGGGCCGGGGCGGGACGCTCGACGCGCTGATAGGCGATCACAATATTATCGTAATCGACAAGCTCACGAACGAACCACTCGATCGCGGTGGTGGTTCGGGCGCGCTGCGGCGTGTTCACATCCACCGCGAGGTGAACGATGACGGGCTTTTCGGCGCTCATCGGCGCGCGCGCCGCCAGCGCCAGACGAGCGGGAAGATCGCCGGCCCCTCGATCAGATAACGCCGCGCGAGCCGGCGGGGGCTGGTGGCCAGGCGCCATGCCCATTCCATGCCCGCGCGCTGCACGATGCGCGGCGCGCGGATCTGCCGGCCGACAAGGAAATCGACCGACGCGCCGATGCACAGCGCCGTACCGCTCGCGCCGTCGATCGCCGCGATCTCATGCGCGAGCAGCTCCTGCTGCGGCGAGCCGACCGCCAGCAGGATGAACCGCGCGCCGGCCGCTGCCGCGACACGTGCGGCACCCGCGCGCGCGGCGGCATCGGTGCGCAGCCGCATCGGTGGCTCGTGATGCAGGATATCCAGCGCGGGATGCAGCAGTCGCAGCCGCGCCACATCCTCCGCCTGCCCACCGATCAGCGCCACCCGATCGCCCGGCTGCAGCACGCTCTCGAAAAGCGCGGCGGTCAGATCGCTGCCGGGCACCACCGGAAGGGCGACGCCCGCGATCCGGGCGAGCTTCGCCAGCACCCGGCTGTCGCACAGGCACAGCGCCGCCTGGCGATAGGCAGCGCGCACCTCGGCCGGCGCATCGGCGAGCCGCACCATGTGATCGACGTTCGGGGTGACGACATAGCCGTAGTCGCTATCGCGTTGCCGCGCGGCGAGCCACGCGACCGCCGCATCGAAGGGCAGCGGATCGAACTGGACATCGAGGAAATCCGTCCGGGCGATCACGCGGGCGTTCCGGCGGCTGCGAACGCGGCTTCGAGACGGGCGAGGTTCACCGCGTCCGAGAATTCCTCCGTCACGAACGCGCGCGCGGCGAGGCCAAGCCGGCGACGGGCGACCGGATCGGCGGTGAGCCGCGCGATCAGCGTGGCGAGCGCGGCGGCATCGTCCGGCGGCGCCAGGAGCCCGGTCTCGCCATCGCTGACCAGCTCGCGGATCGTCGGCAGATCGCCCGCGATCACCGCGCGCCCGGCGGCCATCGCCTCCATCAACACTACCGGAATGCCGTCGCGATCGTCGTTCGAGGCGGTGCGGCAGGGCAGCACGAACAAGCCGGCAGTGGAGATCGCGGCCAGGCATTCGGCATGCGGACGGGCGCCATCGAAGGCCACGTCGTCGCCAAGCCCGAGCGCGGCAACCAGCGCCTCGAGCCGCGCGCGTTCCGGCCCGTCGCCCAGAATGCGCAGCCGCCAGCCGGCCGGGCGGGCCGCGTGGAAGGCCTCGATCAGCAGGTCGATGCCCTTCTTGGCCACCAGGCGCGCGACCGTGACGATCTCCTGCCGCTCCACCGCCACGGCTGCCGGGATCGCGACGGCGCAGCGCACCACCGGCAGCCGCCGCTCATCGAGCGCAGTGATCGATCGATAGAAGCCGCGATGCCAATGACTGATGCACGACACGAACGATGCCTCGCGCAGCTTGAACGAGAGCGCCGCGCGCTGGACGAACAGATCGGCGGCATGGCCGGTGAAACTGAACGGCACGCCAAGCGCCCGCGCGATATAGAGCGCGATCATCGCGGGGACGTTCGCCATATGGGCGTGCACCGCGCCGATCCCGCGTCCGCGCAGCCGCCATGCGGTGGCGATCCCGAACGCGGCCTGCGCGACATGCTTCAGCCGGCTGGAGAGCGAGGGATGATCGGCCCGGAACGCGTCCGCCACCGCACCGGCGGCTAGCAGAGGATGCCGCAGCAGCGCGACCGGCAGCGCCAGCGCGGTCGCGGGCGCGTAAACGACAAAGGCGGTGCGCGCGATCTCGCGCAGCAGCGGATCTTCGGCTGGCAGCGGGCGATGCACGCTGGCGCCGATCACCTCGTGCCCGCGCGCGCGCAGCCCGAGCAATTCGCGATAGACGAACGTCTCCGAAAGGGTCGGCAAACGGGCGGCGACATAGAGGATGGCGGTCATCGGCGGGCCATCATTCACCATCGGGGAATGCCGTAACCCTGCGTATTTGCGGCGGGATGACGGCTGGTGGGCGTTGGTAGGGCTTTGACAAGGAAGTCTGTCCTAAGCAAGAGGTGCCTTGTCCGAACGACGTGAACGGACGGCATGGATGCAAGCGGGGCGGGATACGGACGTGAACGGGCTCGCGGTCATCATCGTCAACTATCGCACGCCCGACCTTGCCATTGCGTGCATCAGCGCGATTGACGATGCGCGGCGCGCGTTTCCCGATCTTCGCGTGGTGGCGGTGGACGGCGGCTCCGGCGACGGCTCCGCCGAGCGGATCGCGGACGCGATCGCGGCGAATGAGTGGCAAGACTGGGTGACGCCGCTGCCGCTGCCCGTCAACGGCGGCTTCGCCTTCGCCAACAATCAGGCGATCGCCTTGCTGGCTGACAGCGGGCGGCTGCCGGAGGCGATCGCGCTCATCAACCCGGATGCGCGCCCGCGCCCCGGCGCGCTGGAGGCGATGGCGGCGCTGCTCGATCGCGAGCCGGGGGCGGGCGCGGTCGGGGCGTTGCTCACGCACGAGGACGGCCGCCCGCAATCCTCCGCCTTCCGTTTTCCGTCGATCCGGGGCGAATTCTGTCGCGGCGCGCGCACGGCAATGGTCGAGCGGCTGCTGCGCGTGCCGCCGACCAGCATCCATGCCGATCACGCCATCGAAGTGCCCTGGGTGACAGGCGCGGCCGTCATGCTGCGGACCGAGGCGCTGCGGCGGACCGGCCTGTTCGATGACGGGTTCTTCCTTTATTTCGAAGAGACCGATCTGATGCGCCGGTTGCGCCGGGCGGGCTGGGCGGTGTGGCATGAGCCGGCCGCGCAGGTGGTGCATGCGGGCGGGGCCGCCACGCAGATCCGCGATCCCGGCACCGGGCTGCCGCAAGCCCGGCGGATGCCGCGCTACTGGTATGAATCGCATCGCCGCTATTTCGCGCTGGCCGGTGGCCGTGGAAGCGCGATCGCGGCGGGCATCGCCTATGCCGCAGGCCGGGCGATCTGGCGCGCGCGCAAGCTGCTCTCGCCGCGGCTGGAGGGCGGCGCGGCGCGCAGCGGACGTGATCTTTTGACCTATGGCTGGTGGCCGCGCGGCCGTGACGTGACGCCTGCCGCCCCGCCGCTCGGCCCGCAACGCAAAGCGGCGCCCTCCTGGGGCGATGCGGGGTGAGCGACGTGCTCGGCATCGTCGTGATCGGGCGCAACGAGGGCGAGCGGCTGGTGCGTTGCCTTGCCTCGATCGGCGGTGGCCATCCGGTCGTCTATGTCGATTCCGGCTCCACCGATGACAGTGTCGCGGCGGCGACGCGGGCCGGCGCACGGGTGGTCGCGCTCGATATGGCGATCCCGTTCACCGCGGCGCGCGCGCGCAATGCCGGCCGCGCCGCGCTTGGCGCCGAGGTGACGCTCGTGCAGTTCGTCGATGGCGATTGCGCGCTCGATCCGGCATGGCTGGCGCACGGGATGGCGACGCTGGCGGGCGATGCGGGGCTGGCGGCGGTGTTCGGCCGGCGGCGTGAGATACGGCCGGATGCCAGCCGCTACAACTGGCTGTGCGATATCGAATGGGCGGTGCCGCCGGGGCCGGTGAACTATTGCGGCGGCGACGTGATGATGCGCGCGGCGGCGCTCGATGCCGCCGGTGGCTATCCCGACGCGATGATCGCCGGCGAGGAGCCGGACCTGTCGATCAGGATGCGCGCGCTCGGCTGGCGGATCGCGTGCGTGCCGTTCGAGATGACGCGCCACGATGCCGCGATCACGCGCTTTGGCCAATGGTGGCGGCGCGCGGTGCGTTCCGGCCATGCCTATGCCGAACTGGCGGCGCGCCATCGTGGCTCGCCATTGCAGGATTACGGCCGGCGATTGCGCGGGGTGGCGTTCTGGGGCGGCGCGGTGCCGCTGGCCGGCGCGACGTTGCTGCTGATCGGCGCGCTCGCGGGCAAGGCCGCGGTGGTGGCGGCAGGCGGCGCGGTGCTGGCGCTCGCGTTGCTCCAGTTCGCGCGGATCGCATGGCGAGAGCGTCGCCGACGGCCGCTGCGCGAGGCGCTGACGCTCGCGACGTTCCTGATGCTGGCAAAGCCGGCGCAGACGCTCGGCGCGCTGCGCTACGCGCTGGGGCGGATCGGCGGGCGCGGCGCCACGATCATCGAATATAAGGGGGCATCGGCATGAGCGGCCTGTGGCGGCAGATCGCCGAGGACTGGCGCGCGCACGGACGCGACTGGACCAGGCCCGGCTTTCGCGCCGTTGCGACACATCGCTTCGGCGTGTGGCGCATGGGCATCCGCTCGGGGCTGCTGCGCGCGCCGTTCAGCCTGCTCTATCGCTATCTCTTCCGCCGGTGCCGCAATCTTTACGGGATCGAGATTCCCTATACGGTCGCGCTCGGACGCGGCGTGGTGATCGAGCATCAGGGCGGTATCGTCATCCACGGCGCCTGCCGCATCGGCGATCGCTGCATCATTCGGCAGAATTGCACGTTGGGGATACGCCGGCTCGACGATCTTACCGCCGCGCCGGTGCTGGATGAGGGCGTCGATCTCGGCGCGGGCGCGGTGGTGCTCGGGCGGATCAGGCTGGGGCGGGGCGCGAAGGTGGGCGCCAACGCCGTGGTGCTCGACGATGTGCCGCCGGGGACCACCGTATGGGGCATTCCCGCGCGCCCCGCCGGCGTTCGTCGTGCCCCGGCCACCGATCGGCTCGACAAGTGACGAAATCGGGACAGAAAGCCGATGCTGCGATGCAAAAAGAAATCGACACCGCTCGGCCAGCCGGGCATCAGGTTCCCGGCGCCAGGAGTGACATTGTGAGTTTGGCTCGTAAGATCGTCATCGTCACGCCGAATATCTCCGAACAGATGGGCGGCGAGGCGATCAAGGCCTATCAATTCCTGCGCCATCTCCATCTGGCCGGTGCGGACGTCACCGTCGTGACACATCGGCGCAGCGCGCCCGTGCTGGAAAAGGATTTCCCGGCGGTCGATGTGCGGATCGTCGAGGATTCGCTCGATCAGGTCGCGGTGTGGAACAGTGTCGCCCTGCGGCCGGTCATCGCCAGCTTCTTCTTCTTCTATGCCCGGCGCGTGGTGAAGGAATTGCTGGCGCGGCATCCGGACGCGGTGTTCCACTATCTCTGCCCGGTATCGCCGATCCTGCCGCGCTTCCCGGTCAAGGCGGCCACCAACGTGCTCGGCCCGCTGACCGGCAATATCTATTATCCCCCTGCTTTCCGCGACGCCGAGCCGCTGAAGGACAAGTTCCGCCGCAGCTTTCACTATCTTGCGCAGCGGCTGTCGCGCGCGCTGATCGGCGACAAGGGGGTATTCTGGCGCGTGCTGGTGTCTGGCGGGGAGCGCACGCGGCGATCCTTGTCCTGGGCGGGATGCCCGGACGAGGCGATGCGCGACGTGATCGATTCCGGCATCTCCGACGAATTCGATGCGCATCCGCTGATCCGGCACGACGGGGTCAACACCCGCTTCATGACGAGCGGCCGCCTGGTCCCGCACAAGGGCGTGCAGCTGACGATCGAGGCGTTGCAATATGTGACGCGGCCGATCGTGTTCGACGTCTATGGCGACGGTTATTACGGGCCTGAACTGAAGGCGCTGGCGCAGCGGCTCGGCGTGGCGGACAAGGTGCGCTTCCTCGGCTGGATGGAGAGCCACGACGCGCTGATCGCCCGGATGGCGGATTATCGCGGCTACATGGTGCCCAGCCTCGCCGAAGCGAACGGCATCGTCGTACAGGAAGCGATGATGGCGGGGCTGCCGGCGGTTTGCCTGAAATGGGGCGGGCCGGCGATGCTGGCCAGTGATCTGGAGGCCGTGCTGATCGAGCCGCGCTCGCATGATTATGTGGTGCGCGAGCTTGCCGCGACGATGGACGCACTGGCCGACGATCCCGTGCGCGCCAATGCCATCGCGGTGAACGCGCGGCGCATTGCCGAGCGCCGCTTTACTTGGGATAATGTGGTTGGCGAGTGGCAGCGGGGATACGACTTGCTTGCTGCTCCGGCGCCGATAGGGCGATTGGCGAGGGAGGCGCGCGCGTGATGGATGCAACGCTGGCTGTCGATGAGGCTATTGCCGAACTCGCCAATGTCGATCTGGCGGTGACCGAGGAATCGGCTGGGGCGCCATCCCACTATCTGCGCGAACATCGCCACGAATATGTGCGCACCGTTCGCGATATCGTGAAGGCGCGCCCGCCCTCCGGCCAGCCCGTGCGCGTGCTGGAGATCGGCGCCTTTTTCGGTGCCGTATGCATCGCGCTGAGCCGGCTCGGCTATAAGGTGACCGCCGGCGATATCCCGGAATATATCGAGCTGCCGGAGCAGGTGGCGCGTTATGCCCGCCACGGGATCGACACCGCGGGCATCCGGCTTGAGGATTTCATCCTGCCGTTCGCCGACGAGAGCTTCGACGTGGTGGTGATGTGCGAGGTGCTGGAGCACCTGAACTTCAATCCATTGCCGCTGCTGAAAGAGATCAACCGGATCCTGTCACCCGGCGGGTTGTTCTATCTCTCGCTGCCCAATTACGCGCGCATGAAGAACAGAAAGGCGATCCTGCGCGGTAATGCGGCCGGGATCACGGTGGACGAATTCTTCGCGCAACTGGATCCCAAAAGCTCGCTGATCGCCAACGGCCACTGGCGCGAATATACGATGCCCGAGGTGCGCGCGATGCTGGAGCCGCTGGGCTTCCGCCTGCAGGATCATTATTATTTTTCCTATGGCGAGACGCTTCAGGGCAGTTCGGTGAAGAAGCGGCTGGGCAGGTGGTTCTATCGCACCTTCCCGACGCTCAAGGAAAACCAGACCGCGCTCGCGATCAAGGAGCGGCGGACCGAGATAGTGTTCGACATCCCCTCGACGGTGCACCGGGAATTGCGGTCGCTGTGAACCCGGCGCCGGCCGCGGCTATGTAGCGGCATGACCGATCGAGCGGGCGCGGCGCGCCTTCGCTACGCGGTGGCTCCAGTCGATGAAGCGATTCTCGAAATGGAATGTCGACCAGTGGGCGAGGGCGAAAGTGATCGCGAAGCAGATCGGGCGCTTCGCGTATTTCTCCCATCCGTGCCCGGCGCCCAGCCAACCGAACAGGGTGAAATGGTGGACGATGTATAGCGCGTAGGAAATCTGCGCGATGTAGTTCGCCGGACGCGATTCCAGTGCCGGGGACAGGCCCCATATCGGCCGCACGACCGTGATACCCACCATCGTGGCCGCGAGATACGGGCGAATATAGTTCAACCACGGGAGTTCGGGCCGGGTCGCCAGCAGGAAGAGGATGACGACCGGCCAGAACGGCACGCGACCAAGCCAGCCCGCGGCGCGGGGGCCGAAGCTGCCGTGAAGTATGAGCGCGAGTATTCCGCCGGCAAGAATCTCGTCCACGCGAAACCAGGTGACGATTGAAATGTCCGTGCCGGTGATGATGCGGGCGCCCGTCACGATCAGGGCCGCCACCGGCACCAGCATCAAGCCGCGTCGACCGAACGTCGCCACGACCAGCGCGATCGCGACGTAGAACTGCATCTCGAGGCACAGGCTCCAATAATGGGAAGACCAGCTATCGAGCCAGAAGGGCGGGAGGTTGGCGTAGAACAGGAAGTTCGCGATCCACACCGACGCTGGCTGCCCCTTTACCAGAAAGGAAATCGCCAGCACCGCCCACGCCAGTGGCAGGATTCGCGCGAATCGCCGGACAAGGAACGATAGGATATCGTCGTCGCGCAGCAGGATGCTGACGATCAGAAAGCCGGAAAGCGTGAAGAAGATCGCCATCCCGTTCGCGGCGATCGGCCCGTTCATCGCCCACCGCGCCGGCCCGAGCGGCAGCATGTGCGCGGCCATCACCGCCAGGATGCTGATCGCGCGCCAGCCATCCAGCATCTTCAGCCGCCGATGCTGGGGCTCTCCTGCCGCGGCGGTTGGATCAGCGGACATGCGAGCCGAGCTTGCGCCGCAGCGATTTGAGCGGCACCTCCAGCGCGTTGTAGGAGATCGACGCGATAATGAGCGATCCGACGATCGACACGGGCAGCAGCACCGGAGGCGAAATGGTCGGCCAGATTTCCTCGATCACGCGATTGAACAGCATGTGATAGAGATACAGGCCGTAGGAGATGCGCCCGACATAGCGAACCGGCGCCCATTCCAGCACACGCACCACGCCGCGCCAGCGCGGATCGAACAGCACGTTGGCAATGAGCAGGACGATGCCGATTCCCTGCACGGTAAACCGCCACGTCCAGCGGAACGCCTCGTCGCGGTACAGGAGCGATCCGATAATCAGCGCAAAGCCCAGGAACACCGCGGGCCGGCTGATGAACCACAGCTCGGACATCGCCCGCTCGCCGCCGTCCGGCCGCCGCATCGCCAGCGCGAGCAGGCACCCCCACGCGATCGAATCGATCCGCGTATCGGTCGCGACGTAATTATATTGCCACGGAAGCCCGAGCCAGAAATAGGTCACGAACCGCCACAGGAACGGGATCGTCACCAGGGCAAGCGCGAGCGCCATGCGCGAGCGCCAGGTGCGCGTGATGAACAGCATCAGGCCCGGGAAGAAGAAGTAGAAATGCTCCTCGATCGCCAGCGACCATAATTGCCGCCACGGATAGCTTTCCGCCTCGGTGTAATGCGCGCCGAAGACGTAATAATAATTCATGTAATAGAACAGGCCGGCGAACTTTTCTGCGGTGGTCGCCCTAAGGCCAAGCACTGCGCCCGCGATCAGGCACAGGATCACCAGGGCGATAAGCTCGGGATAGAGCCGCAGGATGCGGCGCACGTAGAACAGCTTGAGATTGATCGTTCCCGTCCGCGCGAATTCGTTGATGAGCAACGTGCAGATGAGATAGCCGCTGATCGCGAAGAAGATCGTGACGCCGAAACCGCCGGGAACGAGCTTGCCGTATCCGGCGTGCGCGATCAGCACCATGCCGACCGCGATTGCGCGCAGGCCGTCAAAGCCCGGGATGTAGCCGGCCGACGGACTGGCCGGGCGATCGGCCGCAATCGCTGGTGCCCCGCCTCTATTGTTCAAGCTTCATTCCCCTGATCGAATTCATTGGGTTGGCGGGCATGTGATGGCGCGCGCATCGGGCGCCCCAGCCCGACACGTCGTGTCGCGCGCACCACCGGCTTCTCGATCAGCTGCCAGGTCAGCCACGATCCGGCTCCGGCCAGCAGCAATGCCGCGAGATAGATGGCGACCAAGGCAGGATTGGCGCCGATCCTCGCTTCCATCCCGGCCGCCAGCGGGTGAAGCGCGCCGAGCACCGCGAACTGGAGAACATAGAGGCTGAAACTGATCTCGCCGATCAGCGGCAATATGCGCCCCTCCAGCGCGCGGGGGCGTATCACGCCCGCCGACCAGACAAGCGCCGTCAGCAACGCGATCGGCACGAGCACGATCGAATAGGCGCGAAGCTGACTGTCGATAATCAGCGCGATGACGCTGATGGCCAGGACGAAGGGCGCGATCTTGCGCGCGAGCGCCCCCTGCGGCGCGAGCGTTCCCAGCCAGCACCCGCCGATGAAGGCGGGCGCATGCACCAGCCAGAACTGGCGCGCGAATTCGATGCCGCCCGGCGCATCGCCCAGCGCCCGCTTGAGCGCGACATTGGCGACGACTGCCAGCACATAGCTGCCCGCCAGCATGCCCGCCATCAGGCGCGGGCGGCGGCTCGCGACCAGCAACAGCGGGAACATGACGTAGAACATCGCCTCCGCCGCGATGCTCCACCCGCCCGGCACCACCGTATTGATCGCGCTCGGGAGCCAGCCATGCACGAACAGGATGGTTGCCGCCACATCACCGGCTGTCGCCCTGTCGGTGGGCAATTGCATTGCCGTCAACCGGCTCAGCAGCAGATACAGGACGATGCCGAGGTAGAACATCGGCGCGATGCGAAAGAAACGCCGCGCCGCGAAATTGGCGGCGTGGAACGGCCGGCCGGCATAGTTGATCGTGAGCGTGAGCCCGCTGACGATGAAGAACAATTGCACCCCGCGCACACCATAGAAGGTGAAATCACGGACGGGTTGCGAAAGCCCCGCGATCAACTGCCCGGAATGGACGAGCAGAACCGCCAGGATCGCGACACCGCGCAAGCCATCGAGATAGCGCAGATGCGGGCGCGCGGCGGCGTCGCTGGCCACGCCTAATAGGCCTTCGGGTGCACGATCACGCGCAACGTGTTGAAGATGATGGTCACGTCACGCCACAGCCGCCAGCCCTCGATATATTCAAGATCGGATTGCAGGCGATTCTCCAGGTCCGACTGCTCGTGCGTCGCGCCGCGATAGCCGCGCACCTGCGCCAGTCCGGTGATGCCGGGCTTCAGCGTATGGCGCAGCCAGTATTTCTGGCTGACCTCCCAGAACAGCTTGTCGCCGGCAAGCGAGCCGAGCGCGTGCGGGCGGGGGCCGACGATGCTCATGTCCCCGCGCAATACGTTGAAAATCTGTGGTAATTCGTCCATGCTCGTCATGCGCAGGATGCGCCCGACACGGGTGACGCGTTCGTCGTCGGGGGTGGCCGATTTCCTGCCGTCAGCGTCCGTCGCCTCGACGCGCATGCTGCGGAATTTCAGGATCTTGAACGGCTTGTTCCCGCGCCCCATGCGGACCTGCGAGAAGAACACCGGGCCGCGGCTGTCCAGCTTGATCGCAAGCGCGACCAGCAGCAGCAATGGCGACAGCGCGATCGTCGTCGCCCCCGCGAGCAACAGATCCATCGCGCGCTTCATCACGCGATTGCTGAGCGACATCGCGCCGACCGCCACCACCGCGGTATCGCTGCCGTGATAGCGCGAGATGCCGATCGCGCCGAGCGGGCTGCCCTGGTCGAGCTGGATTTCGCCGGTGAGGTCATACGCCTTGAGCAGCAGCGCCCAGGCATGACGCCGCTCGGGCAGGCAGGAGACGACGACGCGATCGAACGGCTCCACCAGCACGGCCAGCCTGGACAAGGCCTCGGGATCGTTGAGATCCGGCACGAACCCGACCGCGCCGGCATCGAACACATGATAGGCGCCGGGGCGCGATGGCACGCCATCGACGATCAGCAACTCGCCCACCAGTCCACCCTTCACCGGCGAAACGAAGCAGATGTGGAAGAAAAGCCGGAACAGGCAGATGAAGCCCAGCGAACACAGGATCGAAACGCCGAACGCCACGCGCGACACCAGCAGGCCGAGATACTGGAAGAACATCACCAGCGTCACCACGCTCGTCGCCAGGATCAGCGCGGACATCGCGCGCCGCAGCGATTCGCTCGGCCGCTGCAACGCCTCGCGCGATACCGCGCCGTTGCGCAGCGCGATGAAGATGTGGATCGGCAGGAGTATCCAGGCGATCTGCAACCCCATCGGGGCGAGCCATCGCGCGGCACGGAGCGATCCGCCGACCGCAAAGCCAGAGCGAATGGCCGCGCAATCGCACAGGATTACACCCAGATAAAGCAAGGCGCGGATGCGGCGCTTGTGAAAGGACGTGTTGAACGCTCTCGCCGGTTCGGGCGGCTGGAGCGTAGCTGCGGTTGAATTTCCCACCTAACTCAACTGCCCCGTCCGTTGGCCGTCAGCGAAACTATCGCCCGACACCCCCCATTTCCGGTTGTGGCGCGGCGACCCTTTAGGCCTTCGCACGAAAACATTACTAGGCGGTTTGTGATGTAGTGCAACCGAAGGTCGCGATCACATGGGCGCGCGCTTATACCGCGCCGCCGCATGCACGTGCTTTCAGCGTAGCACGGAAACCAGGATCGTGCCGATCATCGACCAGAGCAAGGCAACCGAGCCAGCCAGAATCAGCAGCCGCTGACGGCGCGACAGAATCGTCCCGGGGGCGGCGGCAGGGGCGGCGAAGGATTCCACCAGTCGATCGTGCAGCTGGCGGGCCGGCGATGCGGCCCACGCCAGATCGCTTTCGCCGAGAGTCACGACCACCGGCTGCGCGGCGGGCGTGCTTCTGGAGCGACCGATCGACGGATCGGCCGGGGCTGCATCGAACTGAACGGCTGGCTGCGGCATCACAATCCTCCGAGGGGACGGTACGCCGCGCTTTGCTAACGAAAGGTAAAAGTCGATCGCGCCGGGCGCGTCATGCGGCGGGGCGCTGCTGCGCGCGCTGCTGCTCGATGAAGGGCCAGGAACCGCTGTCCACCAGGCTGAAGAAACCGCCGTTGCCGGGGCCGCTGGACAGATTGTAGAGGCAGGCAAGGTTGCCCCCGGCGGCGGAGAAGGCGGCAAGGTTCGCCTCCATCACGGCTGCCGAGGCCGGCGATCGCGTGATCGCCTCGAAGAACGGCTTCACCAGAGCCTGTTGCGCAGCGAAGGTCGGGATCGGGTTGAGGTGCAGATTGCCCTCATAGGCGATCAGCGGCAGGCCGTGCGCGCGGGCGATGTCGCCTTGCTGCTTGTAGATCGGCTTCATCGTGGCGACGCTGAGCGCTCCCGGCCCTGTCGCGTTGAGCAGATTGTCGATCGCCGCAGCTACGTCCTTTCGGGCTGCCAGGGCTATGGTGGGGCCGCGCGCATCGGTGAGCGTTCCGTTCACATAGGTCGCGATGATCCATCCCGCGAAATCGCCATCGCTGGCACCGGCGCGCCTCACGCCATCCCATACGGCGTCGGCCCGGCGCGGATTGACCGTCTGCGTTCCGAGCAGCATGCGAACGCCCGATCCCCGCGCGAGGCGGGCGATCTGCCCGGAGCGATAGCCGTAAAAGGCATCGCCCGCCGTCCCGCCGCCCAGCCGGGCGACAGCCTGCTGCTGCGCGAAGCGTGCCTGCTCGAAGCGAAGGTTCCACACCTCGTTGCTGTATTCGAGGAATCCGGCCGGCCCGCCACCCGTCGATGCCGCGCGCAGCGCGTCGATCATCCGCGCCACCAGCCCGTCGCTGGCGAGATGCGGTACGCAAAGCCATGGGCGCGCGCCGATCTTTTTCGCGAGCGCGAGCATGATCTCGATCGGCACGCCATTCGCGTAGCTGCACGAATCGACCGCGGGGAAGGCGTCCGTCACCTTGCTGCCGTTGGTGCGCATCCAGTCCATGAAACGCAGCGTGTCGAAGCCCTTGATCTGCGACAGGAATTCGGGCGCGAAAACCTCTCCGGCGGCGAAGGCGGCGGCGTCTTTCTGGTTGACGAGGCGCATGAACGTCGGCGGCTTGCGGATGGCATCGATGATGAGCGGGCGGCCGGTGGGCATGGCCCCGCGTGCTTCATAGACCACGCCATCCCGGCGACGCGCGACCAGGGTGCCGCCCTGTATCCTCACGTCCATGTCGCCATTGTGCGATAGCAGGTAGGTGCCAGGCTCGCACGGCAGCATCGTGGCGATCATGCGTTGGCCGCCAAGCCCCGTCGGATAGCCAAGCGAATTGACGGGCGCGGGGATGCCGTGGGTGTCCCACCCGGCTGACGCCTTGAGGCGATCGATGAATGCGACGGCGGTCCAATAGTTGATCGGCGTAAGGTTGACGCCCAGCGACGGCATCGCCGGGGCGCTGGCGCCGCCGGCCACGGGAGCGGCGGTGGTGGTGCCGGTCGATGAGGCGCTGACCGCATCGGCGGCCGGGTTGGTCGCCAGCGACGCGGTGTGCAGCGCCGGGGCCTTTCCCATGGAAAGGCGCCATGCCGCGGCGGCGGCCGCCCCGCCTCCCGCCAGCAGCAAAAGCCGGCGATCGATCCCCTTGTTCATTCCCACCAGCTCCATGAGGCGACGCGTCCTGTTTTCGATTCGGCCCGTAACCATGACAGCGTTGACGAGCCATCACCATGCGCCGAGCCGAAGGATAGCCGTGTCGGCGGAGGGCGGCGTCACGATATCGAATCGAGACAGCCGCCCCGCGCGATGCCGGGAAAATGCTTTTCGCACCGGGCCGGCTTCACTACAGGATGGCCGCGAGGAGAATTCCATGGCAGTGCTGACATTCGAGGGGTCGGGGTATCGGCGCTTCGACAAGGCGGAGTGCGAACAGGCTGGCGCTGCCCGTGCCGAAAGCTATCGCGGCGCCGCGCCATTCCCGCACATCGCCATCGACGATTTCCTCGATCGCGCGATGCTTCGAGACATCGCCCGCCATTACCCGTCGATCGAGGACCGGCAGTTTTTCGATCGCGAGCAGGAGCGGTTCAAATATCAGTTCCAGCCCGCCGCGATCGATGATCCTCTTGCGCTGAACCTGCTCGCGGAGCTGAACAGCGAGGCATTCATCGCCTTTCTTGAGCGGATGACGGGGATCGCGGGGCTTATCCCCGATCCCTATTACAGCGGCGGCGGCCTCCATCTCACGCGGCGCGGAGGGCATCTGGGCGTCCATGCCGATTTCAACATCCACGAAACGCTGAAGCTGGAGCGGCGGCTGAACCTGCTGGTCTATCTGAACGAAGACTGGGACGAATCCTGGGGCGGTGCGCTGGAATTGTGGGATACGAAGATGAAGGCGTGCGAGGTGAAAGTCGCGCCGCATCTCGGGCGCGCCGTGGTGTTCAGCACCACGCTGGACAGTTATCACGGCCATCCCGACCCGCTGGCCTGCCCGGAGGATCGCGATCGGCGCTCCATCGCCACCTATTATTACACCGCGGTTGAGGCGGATGCGGGCGATATCGTCAGGCGATCGACGAACTTCCGCGCCCGCCCGGGCACCGAGGATCGCCCCGATCGCGCCGTGGCCTTCCGTCATTTCGTCAACGACTGGATTCCGCCGCGGCTGCAGGGTGTCGTTAACCGATTGAATCCCTTCTCTTGATATCGCCTGCGGAGAATAGCGCCGGACCGCCGCTCGACGCGACCGCATACAGATTGTTCAGGACGTTGTTTTGACGAAGATGGGGGTGCCGGAAAGCCGATTGTCCGCCGTGCGGTCGCTGCGCGCGCGCGCGGCGCCGATGCTCTCGCCACGCCGTCTGACCGGCCCGTCGGCAACGCTGATCGGGACGACGGTTCTCATGAACGTCCTGCGGATCGCGAACACGGTGGTGCTGACGCGTCTGCTCGCGCCGTCCGATTACGGGTTGATCGGCATCGTCATGGCGATCTTCTTCGTCATCACGATGATAACGGATACCGGCTGCCAGGCGTTCATCGTGCGTCATGAGCGCGGGCTGGAGCGCGAATTCCTCGACGCGGTCTGGACGATCCATGTGCTGCGTGGCGCGGCAAACGCGCTCGTGGCCGTCGCGCTGGCCGTGCCGCTCGCGCTGTTGCTCGACAAGCACGGGCTTGCGCCGCTGATGGCGGTTGCGGCGATCAGCCTCGCGATCGACGGGGCGTCCTCATTGTCGCTGCTCACCGCGCTGCGCCGCAAGATGGTGCGCAAGCTGTCGATCGTCGATTTCGTCGCCTTCCTCGTGCAGCTTGCGGTGGGCCTTGTCGCGGCATGGTTCCTGCGCAGCGCCTGGGCGATCGTGATCGCGATCATCGCGCAGAGCGCGACACGCGCGATAGCGAGCTATATCGTGTTTCCCGAAGCCGCCCATCGGCTGCGCCTTCACCGCCCGATCGCCAGCGAATTGTGGCGGTTCTCGCGGCTGATCGCCGCGTCGAGCACGTTGACGCTGCTCATCAGCCAGGTCGATCGGCTGGTTCTGGCCCGCTTGTTTTCGCTCCAGCAGTTCGGCGTCTATTCGATCGCCGGGTCTCTGGCGACCGCGCCGATCGCTGTGGTCCATCTCTACAGTTCCCGGATCATCTATCCGGCGCTTGCCGAGGCGTGGCGGACCACGCCCGACCGGATGCGCGAGACGTTCTACGGCATGCGGGGCGCGGTGTTCTTCGGCTATCTGTTTGCCGCTGGCGGCTTGCTCGGTTCGGCGTCGCTGCTCGTCCGGCTCCTGTACGATCCACGCTATGCGGAGGCGTCGCGTTACCTTCACCTGCTCGCGATCACGACCGCGATGATAATGCTCACCAAGCCGATGAACGAATTCATGGTTTCGATCGGACGCGTCCGCATGACGCTGGAAATGAACATCACGCGCGTGTGCTGGCTGCTCATCGCAGCGGCGCTGGGTTATGTCTGGATCGGGCCGATCGGGATCGTGGCGGCGCTGGCCCTCATCGAGCTGCCCGCTTATTGCTATGGCGCATTCCGGTTGAACCGGCTCGGGCTCTACAGCCTGCGCCATGACTTGCTTGCGTTTGCGGTGATCGCGGCCGGGGGCGCCGTGGGCGGGGGCGCTGCCTCGTTCGGACTGATGATGTTGGGGAGCAGATAAGCGCCGGATATGCCAGACGTGCATGTGGGGGTTTGTCGATCGGCCGCGGGAAGGCGTTGATCCCGCCAGACGGGCTTTGGGGATAGGTGATGATCGTTTCGTTGAAGGTGCTGATTTTCATCGAGGCGCTGCTGATCGTCGCGTTCGCCTTGTTCCGCTTTGCCCTGAAGGGGGAGGCGCGGCGGCTGATCGGCCCGCTCGACATGGCGCTGGCGCTGGCGATCCCGGTGGTCGGGCTGTTCGGGCGCGACAAGAACGTCTTCTACGCCTTCATGTTCGTCATTCCGCTCCTGTCGGTGGGCAAGCCCGCGCAACTGGTCAGGCGCTATCTGCTGCTGCTGCCGCTGTTCCCGACGCTGCTGCAAAACTACATAGCGGGCGGGGTATATCTCGGCGATCTATCGGCGATCGATGCCTTCAATCTCGGCGCGCTGGGCGCGCTGGTTTTCACGAACCGGGGCCGTGCAAGGCCGGTCGCGGCGATCGACATCGCGGTGTGGCTGTTTTTCGCGTTCAGCCTGTTGATGGAGACGCGCGGCATCCCGCTGACCGGGGTATTGAGGTCGATCTTCACGACCATGCTGTCGATCGTTCCGCCATTCTACCTGCTGGCCAGGCTGGTTTCGACGCGCAGGATCGCCAGCGACGGGACGTTGCTGTTCGTCCTGGGCGCCTTCTGCAACGCCGTGGTGGCGATCTTCGAATCCTTTCGCGGATGGCCGCTGTATCAGGCGTTCTACGATTCGCTCGGCGTGCCGATGGGGATGAGCGCCACGCTCTCGATCCGGGCCGGCTTCCTGAGGGCGCAGGGGGCGGTGACCAATCCCGCGACGCTGGGGCTGATCCTTGGCCTTGCCATGCTCGCGATGGTGACGTTGCGGCCGCGTTTCCGGCCTGTCGCCTGGGCGGCGATCATGGTGGCGCTGGCGGCGGGCATGATCGGCAGCCAGTCCCGCGGGGCGTGGATCGCGGTGCTGGTCGGCGGCGCGCTGTATCTGTTGTACGAGCGACGCACCCTGCTTCTCGTCGGACTGGTTTCGGCGAGCCTCGTCGCCGGGGCGGTCTTCGTCTCGTTCGCCCCCAGCGATAGCAGGATCGGCCGGTTGGTCGGCCGCTCGGGCGCTGCGAACTGGACGGCGGATTATCGCAAGAACCTGCTGGCGCGCGGGCTTCAGGAGGTCGCGACGCATCCCGTCACCGGGCAGACGCGCGCGCAGCTCGAGGTGTCGATGAACGACATGCGGCAGGGCGAGCATATCATCGATTTCGTCAACACCCATTTGACGGTGGCGTTGATCAGCGGCCTGGGCGGGCTGGCATTGTGGCTCATCGCCTGGTTCACACCGATGGTGATCGGCTGGCGATTGCGGGGAAGAGCGAGCGCGCATGACGCGCAGACGCCGGTGGCATTGCCGTTCGCGATGATCGGCGCGTGCTTCGCCTGTTTGACGTTCACCTCCACGATCGACCGGATGATCCCGCTCGTCCTGCTCTCGATGGGGCTGATGAGCGCTTATGTGCGGCTCGCAAGGGTGGGCGACGCGGCGGGCAGGGCGGAACAGCCGCCAGCGTTTCGCAGCCTCGTCGCCCGGATGCCGCGCGAGGATGCGGTGCCGCTCGGTCAGTCGGCCTGAACCCCTTGGGAAGGCCATCCATGCATATCGCGATGTACGCCCCGGCGCTGCCATCCACCGGCTCCGCCAACGGGATCGTCACCTATGCGCGCATCATGCAGGCGGCGCTGCGGGAGGCCGGGCATCGTGTCACCGTGTTCGATCGCTTCGGCATCGAGTATGACGACGGGCGCGTCGAGCCGGTCGGCCCGGATACGCGCCTGCCCGCCCGGCTGCGACGCGCGAAGGAGCGGGTCTTCGGCCGCCCGCCGACCGAATGGCCGGTGACGTTCCGGCATATCATCGAGAAGATCCACGCCGCGCATCCGATCGATGTTCTGGAGATCGAGGAAAGCTTCGGTTTCGCAGGGCGCATCGGCCTGGGCATCCCCGTCGTCGCCCGCCTCCATGGCCCGCATATCTATGGCAAGGATGCCTGCGAGCCGCCGGAAATCGCGCGGATCAGCGCGGCGCGGATCGTGGTTGAACGGGGATCTATCGCGGACACCGCTGGAGTCACGTGTCCGTCGCCCAAGATGATGGCTGCGACGCTGGACCACTATGGCGTCAGCCCCGTCCACGCCGCCCCGATCTACAACCCGATTCCGGTCGCGTCGCCCGCCGACACTTGGTCAAGCGCTCATTGCAATCCCGACCAATTGTTGTTTGTCGGCCGGTTTGATCTCCGCAAGGGTGCAGATATAATGCTGCGCGCTTTCGACCTCGCGTTGCAGCGTCGGCCGACGCTGCGATTGACGATGTGCGGGCCTGACGTCGGCATTGTGGGAGATGACGGGGAAGCTCGCTGCTTCGATGACTATTCGAAGCTCCACCTTCGCTCCGAGACTCAAAAGCGCATCGCCTATCTTGGGGCGGTGAAGCCGGATCGTATTCGCGATTTGCGGCTTCAATCGACGCTGAGCGTTTCCACCTCGCGCTTCGAAGTGCTGGCCTACAGCCTCACGGAAGGACTCGCGGCCGGTATGCCTATTCTCGCATCCGATACCTTTGGGATCGCGGAGATCGTGGAAAACCGCCGCAACGGCTTCGTCGCGCCGGTTGGCGATGCGGCTGCGGTGGCCGATGCGATCGTCGAGGCGCTGTCCGACCGGGCGCGACTGGCCCAGGTGGGCGCTGCCGGGCGTGACCTGTGCGCGGGGCTGCTGGCGCCGGCGCGGATCGCGGCGCAGACGGTGGATTTCTACCGGGCCGTGATCGGTTGAGACGGGGCCGCCCCGCCGCACCCTCCCGATCGGTGCGTGGGGCGGCGATCGACGGCTCGACTCGCGCCGGCCCCGCGCGCAGGATCGCGCCATGCCGCTTCTGATCCCCCGCGACGACAAGGCGCAGCGCAGCAACAATTTCGATGCGATCCGGCTGGCGATGGCGCTGCTGGTCGTATGGTCGCATTCCTTCGCGCTCTGGTTTCATACCGAAGCGGGTGAGTGGATTTCGCTCGCGATGGCGGGCACGTACAACGCCGGCAATCTGGGTGTGCTGGCGTTCTTCGCGATCAGCGGCTTCCTCATCACGGCAAGCTGGCAGCGATCGACGACGTGGCGCAGCTATCTGAAGCGCCGTGTGATGCGGATCTATCCCGGCTATCTGATCGCGGTGACGCTGTGTTCGCTGGTGATCGTGCCGGCATTCTCATCGCGCGCCTTCGGTGCACTGCGCGGGGCCGAAATGCTCGGCATCGCGTCCAATCTGCTGCTCAGGAACTATATCATCACGTCCGATGCGTTCGGCGGCGGCGCGGTGAACGGATCGCTGTGGAGCATCCCGTACGAATTCTGGTGCTATCTGGGGGTCATGGCGCTCGGCCTGTGCGGGGTGTTGCGGTGGCGGCCCGCCTATCTGGTGATCGCCATCGGCGTGATGGCCGTGCGGGTGTGGCTGGACATGACCGGCCGCCACCCGGACGGCGGCAGCCTGAAGGCGATCATCGGCGTCGCCTATTTCTGGTTCAACGTGCTGCCGCCCTTCGTGCTCGGCGGGGCGGCGTATATCTATCGGGATCGGGTGCCGCGCAGCGGATGGCTGCTGGCCGGGCTCGTCGCGGCCACCCTGATCGCGGCGCATCTGCCGCTCGCCGATCCGCTACGGCTGGTGCTCACCCGGCTGCTGCTGCCGCCGACCCTCGTGTATGGCGTGCTCTATCTCGCTTTCGACGCGCGGGTGCGGATGGGGAATGCGGCGCGGTTCGGCGACTTTTCCTATGGCTGCTACCTCTATGCCTTTCCGATCCAGCAGATGCTGGTGGCGCTGTTGCGGCATGTGGTGCCGTTTCCGGTATTCGTGATCGCCGCGCTGGCCTGTTCGCTCGCGGCGGGGGTGGCGAGCTGGTATCTGGTCGAGCGCTGGTTTCTGCCGCGCGTGCGCAGCGGGCCCGATCACCGCAAGGATCGGCGGCCGCTGGCCGAGGAGACGACGCTCGTCGCGCCCTGATCGCGGGCGGCACGGCATTTTTACGCTTTTCTGGCTAAGCGCGGGGGATGTTGCTACCGGCGCGCCAACCCGCGTCCCGCCTGTTCTTTCGAGGTTTCGCCCATGTCAGTAACCCCGGCTCCCGACGGAGCGGCCGTCACGATGGCGGGTTCGGCCCCGGTCGGCGCGCGGCCGGCCGTGCCGCAATTGTCGATCATCTCGCCCGCCTATCACGAGCGGGACAATATCCGCCCGCTGGTGATGGCGATCGCGGCGGCGATGGGCGAGACGCGCTGGGAACTGATCGTCGTGGATGACGACAGCGGCGACGGCACCTCGGAAGAGGCGTTTGCGGTAGCGCACGAGGGCTATCCGGTGCGCTGCATCCGCCGGATCGGCCGGCGCGGGCTCGCCTCGGCGGTGGTGGAAGGCGCGCTCGCGGCGACCGCGCCGGTAATCGCGGTGATCGATGCGGATCTTCAGCATGACGAGCGGCTGTTGCCCCGGATGCTGTCGCTGATCGCGGATGGCGACAGCGATCTGGTCGTCGGCAGCCGGCATGTCGAGGGCGGCAGCGTCGGCGACTGGTCCAGGGACCGGCAGGCGATGAGCGGCTTCGCCACCTGGTGTGCCAATATCGTGCTCGGCACTGGCATCAGCGATCCGATGAGCGGTTTCTTCGCGATCCGCCGCGATGTGTTCCACGCCTGCGTCCACGATCTGTCCCAGCAGGGCTACAAGATCCTGCTCGACATCATCAGCTCCGCCCCGCGCGAGTTGAAGATCACCGAGATCCCCTATGTTTTCCGCAACCGGACGCAAGGGGAGAGCAAGGTCGATCTGATGATCATGCTGGAATTCCTGTTCCTGCTGATCGAGAAGGTGACGCGCGGGCTGATCCCGCCGCGCTTCGTGCTGTTCTCTGCGGTCGGCGGGCTGGGCCTGCTGTCCCACCTTGTCGTGCTGCAGACGCTGAAGGCGTTTGGCAGCACTTTCCTCGTCGCGCAGACGACGGCGACGGTGGTGGCCATGACGCTCAACTACGTCATCAACAATTCGGTGACATATCGTTCGCAGCGGTTGCGCGGCGGCCGGTTCGTCATTGGCTATTTCGTATTCTGCCTGGTGTGCTCGATCGGCGGGATCGCGAACATCGGGGTTGCCGATCTGGTGCTGGCGGGCATCGACAACTGGCCGCTGGCCGGCATCGCCGGGGCGCTGATGAGCGCGGTGTTCAACTTCGGCGTCGCCACCCAGTTCGTCTGGACGCAGCGCCGGCGGACGCGCCGGCCCCGGGTGAGCCGCCAGCGCGCCGCGTGAATCGCGTCAGGCGATCAGCAGACCGGCGAGCGCCGCCGACATCAGATTGGCAAGGCTGCCGGCAAGCAGCGCACGCACGCCGAGCCGGGCGATGACGGGGCGCTGGTTGGGCGCGAGGCTGCCCGTCACCGCCATCTGGATCGCGATCGACGAGAAGTTGGCGAATCCGCACAGCGCGAACGTGATGATCGCAACGGTCCGCTGGCTGAGCTGGCCCTGCTGCTCGCCGAGCGAAATGTAGGCGACGAATTCGTTCAGCACGATCTTCTGGCCGAACAGCCCGCCCGCGATCCCCGCCTCATGCCACGGCACGTTGAGCAGGAACATCACCGGGGCGAACACATAGCCAAGCAGCCCCTGAAAGCTCAGCCCCGGATAGCCGAACCACCCGCCGATCCCGCCGAGGATGCCGTTGGCGAGCGCGACGAGCGCGACGAACGCCAGCACCATCGCGCCGACCGCTACCGCCAGCCGCACGCCGGTCTGCGCGCCCTGGGCGGCGGCCATGATGAGATTGGCGGGGCGCTCCTCGTCATGCGTCGCCTGCGGCATCGGTTCGCCGGGGGTTCCTTCGGGAAGTAGCGCGGCGGGGCCCTTGCCGCTGATCCGCGCCTCGGCGATCGCGATCTGCCGATCCTCATCGCTCATGTCGCCCAGCGGCAATTCGCCTTCGATCGGCTGCGCGCGATCCGGCATGATGATCTTCGCCATCAGGATGCCGCCCGGCGCCGCCATGAAGCTGGCCGCGAGCAGATATTCGATCCTGATCCCCATCGAGGCATAGGCCGCCAGGATCGTGCCGGCGACGCCCGCCATGCCGCTCGTCATCACGGTGAAGAGCTGCGGCGGGGTGAGGCCGGCGAGATAGGGGCGGATCACAAGCGGCGATTCGGACTGGCCGACGAAGATGTTCGCCGCCGCGCACAGGCTCTCCACCTTGCTGGTGCCGATGATCTTTTCGATCCCGCCGCCGATCCAGCGCACCACGAGCTGCATGATGCCGAGGTGGTAGAGGATCGACACCAGCGCCGCGAAGAAGATGATGACCGGCAGCGCCTGGATCGCGAAATTCTTGCCCAGCGGATCATCCGCCAGCTTTCCGAACAGGAAGGCGGTGCCGGCATTGGCATAGGATAGCAGGTTCGCCACGCCGCCGGACAGGAAGGCCAGCGCGTGCCGCCCCCACGGCGCGTATAGCACCATCACCGCGATCCCCGCCTGAAGCGCGAAGGCCGCCCCGACGACGCGCGGCCGGATCGCCCGGCGATCGGTCGACAATGCCAGCGCGATCAACAGGATCACGACGATGCCGGCAATGCCGATAAGAAAACGATGCATGGATACCCGCGTGGTTGTGGAAGACGCGGCCCCCCGCGTGGGCGCGCATATTTACACGCGCGCCGCGCGGCTGCCAGCCTGATTCGCCCCCCTGCTGGAGGGCGACGTTTCAGACGAACAGTTCGGCCAGGAAATGCTGCATCGCCGCCCAGCTCCGCCGGTCCGCGCGCTCTTCATAGGCGACGGCGGGATGCGGGCTGTGCCCTTTCAGCTCGATGTCGGTGAAGGCGTGGCCGGCATTGCCATAAGCATGGATCTGCCAGTCCGCGCCGCTTTCGGTCAGTTCCTTGCCGAGCGCGACCATCGCGTCGGGCGGGGCGATCGGATCTTCCCACCCGTGGCACACCAGCAGCTTCGGCCCGATCGGGTTGACGTTCGCGTAATCGGGCCGGTCGTAGACGCCGTGGAAGCTTACCGCGCCACGGATGTCGAGCCCGGCGCGGGCCATGTCGAGCGCGCATTTGCCGCCGAAGCAATAACCCACCGCCGCGGTCTTCGCCGGGTCGACATGACCGAAGCCCTTGAGGACGCCGAGCGATGCGACGAGCCGATCCCGCAGCAGCGCGCGATCCGCGTTCAGCTCATCCATATATTCCGACATCGCCGGCGATTCGCGCGTCTTGCGCCGGCCCTGTCCGAAAACGTCGCAGGCGAAGCCGACATAGCCGAGCTTGGCGAGATTTTCGGCGTGGACGTTGTCCGATTCCTTCTGGCCCAGGATATTCGGGATCACCAGCACGCCCGGGCGCGGGGTTTCCACCTCGTCCTCATAGGCGATCACGCCCTCGAACGGGCCGCCGGGGCCGTCATACACCAAGGTCTGCCGGACGATTGCCATCGCTTCTCTCCCAAAGGTTGCCCGATATGCAGGACGCGCTACAGAGCGGCCGCCCGCATCGCAAGGAGAGCCAATGCCCCGCCTCGTCCTCATCCGCCACGGCCAGTCGGCGTGGAACCTCGAAAATCGCTTCACCGGCTGGTGGGATGTGGACGTGACCGAGAAGGGCGCTGCCGAAGCGCGCACCGCCGGGGAACTGATGGGCGCCCGTGGCCTCGATTTCGACATGACCTTCACCTCGCTCCAGACGCGCGCGATCAAGACGCTCAACCTCGCGCTGGAGGCGATGGGGCGGCTGTGGCTGCCGACCGAGAAGGACTGGCGGCTCAACGAGCGCCACTATGGCGGGCTGACCGGGCTGGACAAGGCGGAGACGGCGGCGAAGCATGGCGAGGCGCAGGTCCATATCTGGCGCCGCAGCTTCGATGTGCCGCCACCGCCGCTGGAGGCGGGCAGCCCCTATGACCTCGCCAGCGACCGGCGCTATGCCGGGATCGACGTGCCCGCGACCGAGAGCCTGAAGGACACGATCGCGCGCGTTCTGCCCTATTGGGAAACGCGCATCGCCCCGGCGCTGCGCGATGGCCAGCGCGTGCTGATCTCCGCCCACGGCAATTCGCTGCGCGCGTTGGTGAAGCACCTCAGCAACATCCCGGACGACGAGATCACCAGCCTCGAAATCCCGACCGGCCAACCGATCGTCTACGAGCTGGACGACGCGCTCAATGCCACCGACCGCTATTACCTGAGCGAGCGTTGAACAAAATTCCAACCACGCGCGCGTGGTGGCTGGCGGCGCTCGTGCTGCTGGCGGTGGCGGCGCCGGCCGCTTCGCGCACGGGCGATGGCGGGCGCAAGGCGATGGTCGCGGCGATCAGGCAGTCGATCCATCGCGCCGCCCCGGATGCGGACAACGCCGCGCTGGCGCGCGCGCTCGCTGTGCTGGAGCAGGTGCCGCGCGAGGCGTTCGTGCCGGCGGCCCAGCGCAAGCTCGCATTCGCCGATCGATCGCTGGACATCGCCGACGGCCAGACGATCTCAGCCCCCTCCGCGGTGGCGCTGATGACGGCGGCAGCGCAGCTTCCCCCGCATGCGAACGTGCTCGATATCGGCACCGGCACCGGCTATCAGGCGGCGGTGCTGGCGCGCCTTGCCGATCATGTCGCATCCGTCGAAATCATGCCGGACCTCGCCGCGACTGCGCGCGAACGCCTGGCCAGGCTGGGCTATGCCAATGTCGACGTGCGCAGCGGTGATGGGTTCGCCGGCTGGGCAGAGCGCGCGCCGTTCGACGCGATCATCGTCGCCGCCGGCAGCGACAAGGTGCCCCAGCCGTTACTCGACCAGTTGAAAGTCGGTGGTCGTCTGGTGATGCCTGTCGGGGCGACATGGGCGAGCGAGCAATTGCTTGTCATCACCAAGACCGGGGCAACCAGCACGACGCGATGCTCGCTCGGCTGGACGATGTTCGTGCCGCTCGCCGGGCAGGGTGCGCGCGATGAGCGCGTGCGCGGCGGCGTTTACGATAACGCCATCCCGGATTGTTTTTCCGCGCCGGTGATCGCGCCGATGTTCGTGCCGCAGAAAGAAGCGCTCCCCGGGAAGCGCAAGGCGCGTTGAACCGCAATCCGGGCATTGCCCTCAACGTCGTGTCCCGCTAACCGCCCGCAATGGCGCAAGTCGGCATCATCATGGGCTCCACTTCCGATTGGGAGACGATGCGACACGCGGCGGACGTGCTCGACGCGCTGGGCATCGCCCATGAGACCCGCGTCGTTTCCGCGCATCGCACCCCCCAGCGGCTTTACGATTATGCTCATGGCGCGGCCGATCGCGGCATCCGCGTCATCATCGCGGGCGCGGGCGGCGCGGCGCATCTGCCGGGCATGGCGGCAGCGATGACGCATCTGCCGGTGCTGGGGGTGCCGGTGGAGTCCAAGGCGTTGAAGGGCATGGATAGCCTGTTGTCGATCGTGCAGATGCCGGGGGGCATACCCGTCGGCACGCTCGCCATCGGCAAGGCCGGGGCGACCAATGCGGGGCTGCTCGCCGCGTCGATTCTCGCGCTGTCGGATCCGGCGCTGGAGGGGCGGCTCAAGACGTGGCGGCAGGCGCAGACCGACAGCGTGGCCGATACGCCGCAATGACGATCCTGCCTCCCGGATCGACGATCGGCATCCTGGGCGGCGGCCAGCTCGGACGGATGCTGGCATCGGCCGCAGCCGAGTTGGGCTATCGCACTCATGTGCTGGCGCCGGATCGCGAGAGTGTCGCGGCGCAGACAGCCTCCTCGCTGACACGCGCGGATTACCACAACCGCATCGTGCTCGCCGATTTCGCCGCGCAGTGCGACGTGGTGACCTACGAATTCGAGAATATCGCGGTCGAGCCGGTCGAATGGCTTGCCGAGCGGGTGCCGGTGCGTCCTTCTCCGGCGTCGTTGCGCGTTGCGCAGGAGCGGGTGGCGGAGAAGAAGTTCGTCGAGCAGCTTGGCGGCCGGCCCGCGAAATGGGCGGCGGTGAACAGCCGCGCCGCGCTCGACGACGCGATCGCCAGCGTGGGGACGCCCGCCGTGCTCAAGACAACACGCATGGGTTACGACGGGAAGGGGCAGGTACGGCTGCATGCCCCTGCCGATGCCGACGCGGCGTGGGAGGCGATCAAGGGCCCCGCCGTGCTGGAGGCGTTCGTTGCCTTCAGCCACGAATTCTCGATCGTGCTGGTACGCGCGGCGGACGGCACGATGGTAAGCTATCCGCCGCCGTGGAACGTGCATGAGGATGCGATCCTCGCCCGCTCGACGCTGCCCGCGCCGGCCGAGATCGCGCGTCATTGGGCGGAAGCGGCGGCGCTGACCGGGCGAATCGCGGAAACGCTCGGCCATGTCGGCGTGCTGACGTGTGAATTCTTCGCCACCGATGACGGCCCCGTGTTCAACGAGATGGCGCCGCGTGTGCACAATTCCGGCCACTGGACGATCGAGGGCGCGACGACCTCGCAGTTCGAAAACCATGTCCGTGCGATCTGCGGCCTGCCGCTGGGCGATGTCGCGCTTACCGCCCCCCGGGTGGAGATGGAGAATTTGATCGGCGACGCCTGGGAGCGCTGGCCCGAGCTGCTCGCGGAGCCCGACGCGCACCTGCACCTTTACGGAAAGCGCGAGGCGCGGCCGGGGCGCAAGATGGGGCATGTCACGCGCCTCAAGCGCTAGACCCGGAAAGTTTCAGGCCCGGGGGCGCCGATAGCTGGCGAGCGTCCATTTGTCGCTGCCGTCCCACTGCCATAAGCCGACCGTTCTGATCGAGACTGCCGGAGGCTTCCCGGCCGACGCCAGCTTGGTGCGGGCGTTCGACAGCAGGCGACGCGCATGGGCGAGGCGGTAAGCGCTGGTGCGATCGGCTTTGGTCGAGGCGACGAGGCGGCGATCGGTCGGCGCATTTCGACGCGTCGTGACATGGTGTACCCGTGAGGAACGCCATCCCGCCGCGGTGGCATGGGCGAGCTGGACGCCGTTAAGCGCTTTGGCCGTCGCCATCTGACCGAGGGATAGCGATCGTCCGTACGCGCGCGGTGCTCGCCCGATCGCCAAATCCCTGGGTTTTGGAGAATCGGGCGTGGCGCGGGCGATCACGTTGCCGTGCTTCCCTGTTACCAAGCGCGCGATGGGCTTGTGCGCAGACGGTGCCGATACGGGCGGCAGGGAATCGCCCGAAAGACTAGCCGCGATCTGCTCGCCGGGGCGGGCATTGTCGCCGGTCAGAATCGCGCGCGCCATCGCGAGCTTTCGCGCGGCCTGGGCGCGCTTCAGGCGTGTGCCCAGATCGCGAATGAGGGCCGCGGCGTTGTCCTTATGATCAGCGCGCAGCCGGTCGATCCGCTGCTTCAACAGGGCGATGCGCGTTTCATGCTCGGCAAGCACGTCGCGATCCATGTCGCCGGTATCACCGGCGAGCGGAGCGCTCTCACCAGGACCGGCCGCCCAAGGCGATGTAACGGGGCCCGGAGCGCTATATTGCTCTGCGTGACGCCGGATCTCCGTGTTGATAAGCTCGCCAAGGTTCGGCGTTTCCGGCGGGCGGGCGGCTGCCGGCACATCGAGGATGACATAGCCGCGACTGAGCGGCGTTATCGGCTGCGTCGGTTGCGGAGCATCTGCAACGATAACCGGGACGACGGTCGTTTCGGCTGCCACCGCCGAGGCATTGCTGGCGGCCGTAAGCGACGAGGCAAGGTAGATCGCGTTGGATGTTATCCCGCCCATGAAACGGATCGTCTCAAAAAGGCACGGTTGCGTCAATCGGCAGCTTTGGCGCTGAACCGCGCTCTAACGTGAACGAAATCGGCCACGCCAGCATATGCCAGCGTGGCCGAATTCGTATCCCGGGACGGATTTCTCAGGCGGTGCGCGTGCCGTTCAGCGGGAAGCTGCCGAACGCCCCGGCGCCGACCGTGCCGGTCACGCTGTCGCCATCGATCGTCGCCTTCATGTCGAGCGTCATCGGCATCGGCACGGTCATTTGCTGCTTCCAGCTGATCGTGTTCCCGTCGACGTCCCCGGAGATGTCGGACGAACCCATCGCGCCGGCAGCGGTGCCGGTGAAGGTTGCGCCGTCAGTCTTTACGGTGAGGGTCGATTTCTGATCACCGAGCGGGGATTTCACGGTGATATCGTAGGTGCCATCAACGGCCATGGGCGCTCTCCTTATTTCGCGTCCGCGATGGACGCAGCCGTGACGACCTCGACCGGCAGACCGAGCGAGTCAAGCTGCGGCTTCACGACTTTCGCATCGCCCACGACTACCCACACAAAGCGCTTCGGGTCGATCACCCGCCTTGCCGTAGCGTCCAGCTCGTCGCGGGTCAGCGCACGATATTTCTGCGTGATCGTGGCGTAATAGTCGTCCGGCCGACGATAAAGGTCGTTCGCCTGCATCGCGGCCAGCACGTCGCTCCCTGCCTCGAAGTTTCCCGCGAGCGAGCGAGTCGCGTCGGCAACGCTTCGGTCGAACTCGAACTGCGTGATCGGCCTGGTGGTGACGAATGCGGTCATGTCGTCACGCAGCGCCGCGATCGACGCGCCGGTCCTGTCGGCCTGGACCGGCGCGCGGACGACATAGGGCGCGGCGAAAGCGTTGCGAACGAAATTGCCGGACACGCCATAGGACCAATGCTTGTCCTCCCGCAGATCCATGTTGAGGCGGCTGAGGAAATCGCCGCCGAGCGAGTCGTTTGCCGTTGTCACTGCGAGCAGATCGTCGGTGCCGCGCAGCGAGGTGCGCAGGCCGCCCGAAATCAGCGACTGCGGCGAGTCCGGCCTGTCGATCAGCACGATGCGCGGGGCGGGCAGGCTGCGGTCCTCCCGGAAAATTTTCTCGCCAGCGGCGCCATTCGGCCGCCATTCCCCGAACGCGTTATCCAGCACCGCCTTCACCTCCGCCAGCGGCCGATCGCTGACGACGAAGATCTTCGCCTTGTCGGGCCGCAGCCACGCCTGACGGAAGGCAAGCAGATCAGCGCGCGTGAGCGCTTCCACTGCCCTGGCGTCGCCGCTTCCGCGCCCCTTCGCATACGGGCTGCCGGCGCCGTAGAGGATCGGGGGCAGCACGCGGCGGGTAAGCCCGGCCGGATCGGTCAGTTCCTGCGCGATGCCGGCCAGCAGCTGGCTTTTCACGCGCGGCAACTCGCTTTCGGGAAACGCGGGCGTGCGGGCGATATCGGCCCATAGCGCCACCGCCGGCACGAGATTCGCGCTCGGCGCCTCAAAGCTGAGGGTCGTGCGGTCGGCGGAAGAGCCGGTCGAGATATTCAGCCCGAGCCGCTCCTTCGCCTCCGCGAGCCGGATCGAATCGAGCTTTGGCGTGCCCTCGTCGATCATCGCCAGCGTCAGCGTCTGGGTGCCGAGCTTGTCGGCAACATCGGCAGCGGTGCCCGCATCGAAACTGAGGACGCCGCGCGTGATCGGCACGGTGGTGCGGTTGGCGTAGATCAGCTCGATGCCGTTCGCGAGATGCGTGCGCTCCACTTTCGGGAAAGCGAGATCGGCGACCGCGCCCGCCGCCGGGATCGGCCCGCGCGTTCCCTTAGGCGCCTTCTCGGGCGACATTTCCGGCTTTGGCGCGCCGGCCAGCGCCTCGGCATAATGCTCGCGCTCGCCGGGTACGACGGTAAGAGTATAGGCGGGGCGCTCCAGCCACTTGCGGGCGGCGGCGCGAACGGTTTCCGGCGTCTGCGCGGCAAGCGCGGCGAGCTGTTTCTTGTAGAAGCCGGGGTCACCCGAATAGAGCTCGCCCTCGGCCAGCGCGACCGCCTTGCCGCCGAACCCGCCGACTCGCTCCAGCCCGCCGATGCGGCCGGCGACGGCGCTGGTAAGTACGCGCTGCACCTCGTCCGCGGTCGGGCCGTTTTTCGCGAGATCGGCGACGATCGCGTCCAGCCGCTTCGATACCACCGCTGGATCGACGCCGGGGCGGACGACCGCGTTGACGGTGAACATGCCGGCCTGGGCAAAATCATCCGCGTCCGCGCCCACATCCACCGCCAGCTTCTCCTGCTTCACCAGCACGTTCTGAAGCCGCGAACTGGCGAGGCCGCCCAGCACTGCCGCCGCCACGTCCAGCGGCACCGAATCCGGGTCGTTCAGCCCGGGGATCGCCCATGCCTTGAGCACCATCGGGGCGGCGACGCGATCTTTCATCACCTCGGCCTTGGGGGCGGCAAGCGTCGGGACGGCGACCTTCGGCAGCACGCTCTTCGGACCGGGCCGGATCGCGCCGAAATATTTTTCCACCAGCGGCTTCGCGGTGGCGGCGTCGATGTCTCCGGCCAGGACGAGTACGGCGTTGTTTGGACCATAATGATCGTGGAACCAGCCCTTCACGTCAGCGAGGCTGGCGGCGTCGAGATCCGCCATCGAGCCGATCGTGGTGTGGCCATAGGGATGGTCGGCGGGGAACAGCCCCTCGGTCAATTTATAGCGGATCAGGCCATAGGGGCGATTGTCACCCTGACGCTTCTCATTCTGAACGACGCCGCGCTGCGTATCGAGCACGCGTTGCGTGATCGCGCCGGTCAGCCAGCCCATGCGGTCGCTTTCGAGGAACAGCGCGCGATCGAGCGCGGACCTCGGCACCGTCTCGAAATAGTTGGTACGATCGAAATAGGTGGTGCCGTTCAGATCGGTTGCGCCCACCTGTTTGAGCGGCTCGAAGAAGTCACCCGGCGCATTCTCGCTGCCGTTGAACATCAGATGCTCGAACAGATGCGCGAAGCCGGTCTTGCCGGCCGGCTCATGCTTCGACCCGACGTCATACCATACGCTGACCGCCACGACCGGGGCCTTGCGATCGGTGTGAACGACGACGCGCAAGCCGTTCTTGAGCGTGAATTGCTCGTAAGGGATATCGATCGCGCGGACCAATCGTGAGACCGGAGCTGCCTTGCCGGCGCCGGACTGAGCGAAAGCGGCTGGGGAGGCGAGCGCCAGTGCAAGCGCAGCGCCGCTGATCGTCATAAAACGCAAGCGAGAACTCCTGTAACAACAGCGGAGACGCTACGGCGGGGAGCGGGCAACGTAAAGCGCGTCGAAAGGGCAGTTGACTGCCAGAGCAATGATTGCCAAAGCAACGAAATGACACTGTTCGACGAGACCAACTTTGTCCCCGATTCGTCGCCGGGGTACATCGTCCGGCTCATCAATCAGATGAGCATGGCGGGGCTCGATCGTGTGCTGGCGGAAGAGGGCGTTACGGCAACGCAGTGGATGACACTGGTGTCGCTGCATTTCGGTTTTGCGGATACGTGCGCCGATCTTGCCCGCAACATGGCACATGACAAGGGCGCGATGACGCGTCTGATCGATGCGCTGGAAGAGCGCGGCTGGGTCGAGCGCACCCGCGCCGAAGATGATCGTCGCGTGATCCGGCTGGCGCTTACCCCGGTTGGCTTCGAGGTGGCGATGCGCGGTCGGCGCAAGGTTATCGAATGCTGGAATCACTGGCTCGCTGACTGGACTCGGGAAGAGGTGGATTCGCTGCTGACAATGATGCGGCGACTGAAATCATCAATGGAGAAGGCCGGGCCATGCGACGCCTGACGATCATGACGTTGCTGGCTGGCGTATCGCTGGCGGGCTGCGTGCCGCCGGATACGCGCCCGGCGGTGAACCCGAAAGCTCCTGCCGATCTGGGGCTGACCGACGCGAATCTGCGCGCAGTCGATCAGCGATGGTGGCGTGCGCTAGGAGATGCGCAGCTGGACCGGATCGTTGCGGATGCGATCGCGGGCAATCCGTCGCTGGATGCAGCCGCCGCCCGCGTGCGTCAGGCGCAGGCGACACTCGCCTCGCGGCGCGCCGACGATGGGCCGAACCTAACCTTCGATGCGGACGGCACGGTTCAGCGTCTCTCCGGCACCTATATCATTCCGCCGCCCTATGGCGGCACCGTGCGCTTCCTGGGCAACGTGCAAGCGAATCTTGCCTGGAACCTCGACCTGTTCGGGCGGCAGAAGGCGGCGATCGCGGGTGCGCGCGCCTCGGCACAGGCGGCGCAGCTGGACGCGGCGGCGGCGCGGCTGATGCTGGAGGGGGCGACTGTCTCCACCTACCTTGAGGTGGTGCGCGCGGAACGGCAGGCGGCGCTGGCCGGGCGCACGATTGCGGCGCGTTCCCAGTCGCTGCGGCTGACCGATGTGCGCATTCGCAGCAATCTGGCGAGCAAGCTCGATCGAGAGGCAGCGACCACGCTTCTCGCGCAGGCGCAACTGGCGCTGACCCGCGCACAGGCGGCGCGAGCGCTCGCGGCGAACGCGCTGGCGGCACTGGCCGGTCGCGGCGCGGATTATCCCGCCACGATCGGCGTTACGCATGTGCGCGCTGATGCCACGTTGCCGATCCCTTCGACGATCCCGGCCGATTTGCTGGCGCGTCGCGCGGATATCGCGGCGGCGCAGGCGAGGATCGCGGCGGCGGCGGCCGGGCGCCAGGTCGCGCGGCGCGCTTTCTATCCCAACGTCAATCTTTCCGCGCTCGCCGGGTTGCAGGCGCTTGGACTGGGCAATCTTTTCGATGCCGATTCCGGTGTTGCCGGTGGCGGCGGCGCGATCCATCTGCCGATTTTCGATAGTGGACGGCTCAAGGCCGATCTTGCCGGAGCGAATGCCGGGCTCGATCTGGCGATAGCGGACTATAACGGCAAGGTCGTCGGTGCGGTGCGAGAGGCGGCGGACGCCGTGGCGAAGACTCGCGCTGCCGATGCGGAGCGCGCGAAACAGAGCGACGTGGTACGCGGCTATGCTGAAACTGCGCGGCTCAACGGCATTCGCGTTTCGAGCGGGCTCGCCTCGCGGCTGGACCTTATCGACACCGATGTGCGGCTGCTCGACGCGCAGCTTGCCGAGACCAATCTTGTCATCGATGCGCTCGCCGCGCGCGCCCAGCTCGCGCAGGCGCTCGGTGGTGGCTTCGATCCTTCCCGGGACATTCAGCAATGAGCGACGCAGACAATCCCGTGCATAACGATCCGACCCCTGCGGCCGCGTTGCCGCGCGGCAATCCGGGTGCCCGCAAGCGACTGCTGACCGTGCTTGCCGTGGTGGTGGTGCTTGCCGCCCTCGCATGGTTTGTCTTTGGCGTATTGCTCGCCCCGCCGTCCGAGGAAACCGACGATGCCTATGTCGCGGGCGACGTGGTGGCGATCACCGCGCGCGACGGCGGCACGGTGGTGTCGCTCCACGCCGACAATACGCAGGCGGTGAAGGCGGGGCAGCCGCTGATCGATCTCGATCCCGCGACCGCGGACGTCAACCTGGCCGCAGCCGAAGCGGAACTGGCGCGCGCGGTCCGCGCGACCCGTGCCGATTTCTCCAGGGTCGGGGCCAGCAGCGCCGCGGTGATCCAGGCGCAGGCGCAGCTTTCCGCGGCGCAGGCGGACTATGCCCGCCGCAAAGCCGCCGCCGCGTCCGGCGCAATTTCCGGCGAGGAGCTTAGTCATGCGGCGGATGCGGTGAAGGTTGCGACCGCCACGCTCAATCTGGCGCGCGCTCAGAAATCGCAGGCGCGCAGCACCGTGGCCGGCACCGATGTGAACAACAATCCGACGGTGATGACGGCGATCGCCGCCTATCGCCGTGCGGCGATCATCCGCAGCCACATGCACATCATCGCGCCGATCGATGGCGTGATCGCGCAGCGCACCGTGCAGGTCGGTCAGCAGGTTCAGGCTGGCGCGCCGCTGATGGCGGTAGTGCCGCTCAACCGCTTGTGGGTGGATGCCAATCTGCGCGAGACGCAGCTTCGCGATGTGCGCATCGGCCAACCGGCGGAGGTGGTGTCCGATATGTATGGCGGGAAGGTCGTCTATCATGGCCGCGTCGTCGGTCTCGGCGCGGGCAGCGGCAATGCCTTCGCGCTGCTACCGTCGCAGAACGCCAGCGGCAACTGGATCAAGATCGTGCAGCGCGTGCCCGTGCGCATCGCGCTCGATCCGAAGGAGCTGGATAAAAACCCGCTTCGGGTCGGTCTGTCGGTGAAGGCCACGGTGGACACCGCCGATCTCTCCGGGGTTCGGCTCGCGAAGCAGGCGGCTTCGCCCTATCGTGGCGACGTGGCGACCGACGCGAGCAATCCGGCGGTCGAGGCGCGCATCCGCGAGATCGTCGCGGCGAACCGCTGAGGCGATAGGAACATGGCCAGCGCCGCGCCCCCGCAGCCCCGCCCGATGGAGGGCGGGCGTCGTGCGCTCGTCGCGATCGCGCTGGCGCTCGGCACCTTCATGATGGTGCTGGACAGCACGATCGCGAACGTCTCGCTGCCGACGATCGCCGGCAATCTCGGCGTATCGAGTGACAATTCGACGTGGATCGTCACCGCCTTCGCGGTCGCCAACGGCATTTCCGTGCCACTGACCGGGTGGCTGATGCGACGGTTCGGCGTCGTGCGCACCTTCTGCGTGTCGTTGGTAATGTTCACCATCGCCTCGTTCCTGTGCGGACTGGCATGGAGCCTGCCGTCGCTCATCGCCTTTCGCGTGTTGCAGGGGGCGGTTTCCGGGCCGATGATGCCGGGAAGCCAGGCGCTGCTGATATCGATTTTCCCGCCGGACAAGCGCTCCACGGCGCTAGGCATCTGGTCGATGACGACGCTGGTCGCCCCGATCATGGGGCCGATCCTTGGCGGCTATATTTCCGACAATTATCACTGGTCGTGGATATTCCTCATCAACGTGCCGTTCGGGATGTTCGCCGCCTCGATCTGCTGGTTCAACCTGCGCGATCGCGAGACGCCGACCGCGCGGGTCCCGATCGATACGATCGGGCTGATCCTGCTGGTGTTGTGGGTAGGCTCGCTTCAGATCATGCTCGATCTCGGCAAGAACGCGGACTGGTTCAGCGATCCCATGATCGTCGTGCTAGCGGTGATGGCCGCGATCACCTTCGCCGCGTGGCTGATCTGGGAGCTTACCGACGCCAACCCGACGGTCGACCTGACGCTGTTCGCGAACCGCAACTTCCTGATCGGGACGATCGCTTTCTGCCTCGGCTACGCGGTGTTCTTCGCGAATATCCTGCTGCTGCCCTTATGGTTGCAGACCCAGCTTGGATATACCGCGACATGGGCGGGGCTGGTCGCCGCACCCAGCGGGGTGGTCGCGGTGCTCCTGACGCCGTTTGCCGCGCGCGCGGCCGGCAGGATCGACGCGCGCATCCTGGCGACGATTTCTTTCATCGGCTTTGCGGTGAGTTACTGGATGCGGTCCGGTTATACGACAACCGCGAGCTTCTGGGATTTCACGCTGCCGCTGCTGGTGCAGGGCGTGTCGATGAGCACATTCTTCCTCTCGATGGTGACCATATCGCTCGATCGTATCCCGCCCGAGCGGATTCCGTCGGCCACGGGCATTTCCAATTTTGCGCGAATCGTGGCGGGGGCGTTCGCCGCCTCGATCATCACCACCGCCTGGGATCGCCGAGAGGCGTTTCATCAGGCACATCTCTCCGAGGCGATCGGAACGGGCATGCCTTATCGCATGGCGGTGGAGGGGATGGCGAGGCTTGGCCTGAACGCGACACAGGCGGCCGCGGCGGTGACGCGGCAGATGGTGGGGCAGGCATATCTGCTCGCCTCGACGGATCTGTTCCGGCTGTCGGCGTGGCTTTCGGCTGTGCTGGTGATCGTGGTGTGGTTCTGCCGTCGTCCCTCCGGCGGCGGCGGCCCGGTGGCGGCGGACTAGGCGGCGTTCATCATCGCAGGCTCGGTTTCCGCGATCCATCCGCCGCCGAGCACGCGGTCCCCGTCGTAGAGTACCGCCGCCTGGCCGGGCGAGACCCCATATTCGGGGACATCGAACATCAACCGATCGCCCGACAGCCTCGCTGCCACCGGCTTCGCCATCGAGCGCACCTTCGCGGTCAGGGGGCGATCGAGCGGCCCCAGCGCGTTTATCCCCTCCAACCGCGCAGCGCAGACCGCAAGCGCGGCGCGCGGGCCGACCACAATTCGCTTCTCCGCCGCGTCGACGCGCAGGACGTATAGCGGCTCTGGCGCACCTCCGATCTCCAGACCTCGCCGCTGACCGACGGTGAAGTGGATGATGCCGCGATGCTGCCCCACCGTTCGGCCATCCAGGTCCACAATCTCGCCCGCCGTATCCGCTTCAGGGCGCAGCCTGCGAACCAGCCCGGCATAGTCGCGATCGGGGACGAAGCATATGTCCTGGCTGTCCGGCTTGGCCGCGACGCCAAGACCTAGCTCGGCAGCGATCTCCCGCACCCGCGCCTTCGGCAATGAGCCAAGCGGGAACCGCAGGAAATCGAGTTGGGGGCGGGTTGTGGCGAAGAGGAAATAGCTCTGGTCGCGGGCGGGATCGCGCCCGCGATGCAGTTCCGGCCCATCCGCGCCGATCTCCCGGCGGACATAATGGCCCGTCGCCAGACAATCCGCGCCAAGATCGCGCGCCAGCGCGAAAAGATCGGTGAATTTCGGCCCCATGTTGCACTGGATGCACGGGATCGGCGTACGCCCGGCGAGATACTCGTCGGCGAACTTATCCACCACCGTCTCGCGGAAGCGCGATTCATGATCGTGCACATAATGCGCGATGCCGAGCCGATCACATACCGCGCGGGCATCGCGAATATCCCGCCCAGCGCAACACGATCCGCTGCGGCCGACCGCCTCGCCATGATCGTAAAGCTGCAGCGTGACGCCGATCGTTTCCGCCCCGGTCGCATGCGCGAGCGCCGCCACGACCGAACTGTCGACCCCGCCCGACATCGCGACGACGATACGCCTGCCCGACAGGCTTTCGCCCAACTGGAAATCCGCCTGATCCATGACGGGCGCCGATACAGGAGGGCGCGGCGGAGCGCAAAGTAACCTTGGTGAATGAACTGTTTCAGCGCCCTTTACGGGACTTTCAGCAACGCCGGTTACAACGACCCCAACGCGCCGAACGGGCGTGAAAAAACAAAAGGGTCGCAATGGATTTGAGTTTCGCCAGGTTCGACAGGCGCGCCGACACAGCAGTGCCGCTGCCCGTCGATCTGGCGGTACTGCTGGTCCGGATGGCGGCGCGGCAGGCGGCATCGCCGACGGCGATCGCGCATGCCCGGATGACCCACGGGCCAGTTGTCGCGACGCGCTTCGCCCCGGACGATGGCTCGTTCAACGGCGCCACAGCGCGGGCGTTGGCGGAATGGAAAGATGAATGAAGGCCGCGTTTACCGTGCCGCTTAGCCGGCCCTCAACGGCCTGCATATTAGGCCATGGTTGTTGTGATTGGAGAGGGGGCCCCCCGCCCCGAACCGAAAGTTAAAGTTATGATAGAGAACCAGAAAATTCGCCCCGCACGGGTTATCGGGCCGCTTGGTGAGCCGCTGACGCTGGATTCGTTGCCGCCGGTCACGACGACGCGGTGGGTGGTGCGCCGCAAGGCCGAGGTGGTCGCCGCGGTGAACGGCGGCCTGCTTACGGTGGACGAAGTCTGCGAGCGCTACGGCCTCACCGTGGAGGAGTTCGCCGGCTGGCAACGCGCGATCGACCGGTCGGGGATGCCAGGGCTTCGGGTGACGCGCATCCAGCATTACAAGACGCTGTACGAGCGCCAGCAGAAATACTGACGCTCATGCCCGATCCGGTTCGCCGGACAGCAAGCGGCGCGGGTGCCTATTCCTACTTCCCGTATTCGGACAACAGCGGGGCGGAGGAAGCAGCACCAGCGCCTTATTCGTTCGCGAGATGGCCCGGCATCGGGCGGCGGGCCGGGCAGGTTACGCGATCGGAACAAAAATGACCGCTCGACATTTTATCCTTCCACGCGGCCCGGACGTGCCTGGGTCTTTGCAGGGGAGAAGGTCATGGGTATCATTCTTTGGCTCGTCATCGGCGGTGTCATCGGCTGGCTCGCCAGCATCATCATGCGCACCGATGCGCAGCAGGGCATTTTCCTGAACATCATCGTCGGGATCGTCGGCGCTTTCATCGGCGGCCTGATCCTGTCGGGCGGATCGATCAACAATTCGCCGCTGACGCTCACCTCGTTCCTGGTATCGCTGCTTGGTGCGGTGGTTCTGCTGGCGATCGTCAATCTCGTGCGTCGCGGTTCGGTGCGCTAAGCGCCCCCTGAACGCAGACGACGAAAACATCGCGGCCGCCCGAATGCATCGGGCGGCCGCTTCGTTTTTTACTGGAGCAGGAAACGCACCGCGAGCGTCACCGACAGGTCGGTCTCGCCGGCGACGATCTGCGTGTCCGCCTCCGCCTTCTGCGCGCGCGCCATGTACATGACCGGCGGGCGCGGGGAGCCGCCGTCATTCTCGCCATTCTCGTTGATCGACAGAATGCGCACCACCCGCAGGCCGGCCGCCTTCGCATAAAGCTCCGCGCGCGAGCGGGCGGCCCTGACCGCCTCCGTCCGCGCCTCATCCAGCGCGCCCTGCGGCTTGTCGATCGACATGGACGGGCCGTCGATCTGGTTCGCACCGGCTTTCACCAGCGCGTCCAGCGCTGCGCCGCTGCGCGAGATGTCGCGAAACTTCACCGATACGGTGTTGTTCGCCTGATAGCCGGTAATCACCGGTGCCTGATTTTCCTGGTAACGATATTGTGGCGACAGCCCGACATTGCTCGTCATGATGTCACGCTCGGCAATCCCGGCGCCCTTCAGAGACTGGATCACGCGGCTCATCCGCGCAGCATTTTCCGATAAGGCGGCGGCAGCGGTCGGCGCCTGGGTGACGACCCCGGCGCGGATCGTGGCGATATCGGGGGTGCGCGTCACCTTCCCCGTCGCGGTGACATCCAGCGTCGTGCCATCGGGAATCGCGGTATCGGCGGCGAGCGCCGGCACGGCGACGATCGCGGCGCCTGCCGCGGCGAGGGTGAGAAGAAAACGCATGAGATTCGAAGGCTCCCGTCTTTGTTGACGCGGCGAGTTGTGGCAGAGCGTCGATCAACCGCACATGAACGATATACCAGGCTCGCCCGGAAAAGCGCCAGCGGATCAGCCCTCTTGAGGGAAGTGATTTATTTCTGTAATACAGCAAAAATAAACGAGCGAGGGGCGGCCGGGTGCGCCGGGACGGGAAAGTGGATCGAATGAATTACGAATCCGGCAGTCTTGAAGGGGAGCATCTGGCGATCGAAGGGCCGTCGCATGACGCGCGCCGCCGCCGCCGCTGGATCGTGATCGCCGCCGTGATCGTGGCGGTGGCCGCCGCCGCCTATTTCTTCTCCCGGCGTGGCGGCGCGCCCGAGCATACCTCGCCCGCCGATCAGGCGCCGAGCGTCACCGTCGTGGTGCCGGGCAGCGCGGCCGTCGGGCGAGTGATCAACGCCACCGGCTCGCTCGCCGCGAAGCGCGATATGCCGATCGGCGTGGCCGGCGAGGGCGGGATGGTGACGCGCGTCCTGGTCGAGCCGGGCCAGTGGGTATCGGCGGGCCAGATACTGGCGACGGTCGACCGATCCGTGCAGACGCAGACCTCCGCCAGCCTCAATGCCCAGATCGGGGTCGCGCGATCGGATCTGGTGCTGGATCAGCAGGAGCTGGAACGTGCGCAGCAGCTTGTCGGGCGCGGCTTCATCAGCCAGGCCGACGTTCAGCGCCGCATCGCCACGCGCGATGCCGCGGCGGCGCGGCTGAAGGTAGCCCAGGCGGCCGTGGCCGAGCAGGGCGCGCGCAACCGGCGCCTCGATATCCGCGCGCCGGAGCCGGGCCTGATCCTTACCCGTCAGGTGGAGCCGGGGCAGATCATCAGCTCCGCCTCCGGCACGTTGTTCCGCATGGCGAAGAACGGCGAGCTCGAGATGCAGGCGCAGCTCGCCGAGAGCGATCTGGTCAAGACCCATGTCGGCGACAGCGCCACCGTCACCCCGGTCGGCGAGACGCGCTCGTTCGCGGGCAGGGTGTGGCAGGTGGCTCCGGTGATCGACCCGCGCACCCGCCAGGGCATCGTGCGCGTCCAGCTTTCCTATGATCCGGCGCTGCGCCCGGGCGGCTTCGCGTCGGTCGCGCTGACGAGCGGGATGAACAGCGAGCCGCAATTGCCGCAATCCGCGATCATGAGCGACGATCGCGGCAATTTCGTCTATATCGTCGGCAAGGATGACAAGGTGGTGCGGCGCGACGTTCGCCTCGGCACGGTGACCGACCGCAACGTTGCCATCGCCGAAGGGCTGACCGGCAGCGAGCGCGTGGTGCGATCGGCCGGCGCGTTCCTCAATCCCGGCCAGAAGGTCGCGCCGGTGCTGGCCAAGAGCGGGGGCTGATCGGCGATGAGTTTTCGCAACATCTCCGCCTGGTCGATCCGGAACCCCGTTCCGTCGATCGTCCTGTTCCTGATGCTGACGGTGGCCGGCGTCGTCAGCTTCATCCGCATGGACATCAATCAGGAGCCGGATATCGACTTCCCGGCGGTGGCGGTGGAGATCACGCAGCCGGGCGCCGCGCCGAGCGAGCTTGAAACGCAGGTAACGCAGCGCGTCGAGGCGGCGGTGCGATCGGTGGAGGGGATCGACGAGATCCAGTCCTTCGTCAGCGAAGGCGATTCCACCACGATCGTGCAGCTCGATATCGGCACTCCGGTCGACCGGGCCGTGAACGAGGTGCGCGACGCGATCGTGCAGATCCGTTCCAATCTGCCGGAGGGAATCCTCGAGCCGCAGGTGAGCCGCGTCAAGATCAACGACAATGACGTCGGCAGTTATTCGGCAATTTCGACCGACATGACGATCGAACAGCTCTCCTGGTACATCGACAACACGGTGGCGAAGGAGCTGCTCTCGGTGCCCGGCATGGGCAAGGTGGAGCGCAATGGCGGCGTCGATCGCGAGATCCGCGTGATCCTCGATCCGGCCAAGCTGGCCGCGTTCGGGCTGACGGCGACGCAGATCAACCAGCAGTTGCGGCAGGTGAACCTCAACGCGGCCGGCGGCCGATCGCAGATCGCGGGCGCGGAACAGTCGCTGCGCGTGCTTGGCAACGCGCGCAACGCCTATGAACTCGGCCAGACGCAGATCACCGTCGGCGATGGTCGCACGGTCAAGCTGGCCGACGTGGCGACGGTGCGCGATCTCTATGCCGAGCAGCGCAGCGCGGCGGCGGTCGATGGCCGGCCCGTGCTGAGCTTCGATTTCAAGCGCGCCAAAGGCTATTCGGACGTCACGATCTTCCGCGAGGCGAAGGCGAAGCTGGAAGCGCTGGAAAAGCGCAACCCGCAGGTGCATTTCGAATTGCGCTACGACGGATCCAAATACGCGCTTGAACAATATAAGAGCGCGATCCACGCGATGATCGAGGGCGCGGTGCTCGCGGTGTTCATCGTGTTCCTGTTCCTGCGCGACGCGCGGGCGACGGTGATATCGGCCCTCGCGATCCCGCTCTCGGCGATCCCGGCCTTCTGGTTCATGGACCTGATGGGCTTCACGCTGAACAGCATGACGCTGCTGGCGCTCAGCCTCGTCGCGGGCGTGCTGGTGGACGACGCGATCGTGGAGATCGAGAATATCGTCCGCCACATGCGCATGGGCAAGACGGCCTATCAGGCGTCGATCGACGCCGCGGACGAGATCGGCCTCGCCGTGCTCGCCACGACGATGGCGATCGTCGCGGTTTTCCTCCCGGTCGGCCTGATGCCCGGCGTTTCGGGGCAGTTCTTCAAGAATTTCGGCCTCACCGTGGTGGTTGCGGTGTTGATGAGCCTCGCCGTCGCACGTCTCATCACGCCGATGATCGCCGCCTATTTCCTGCGCGCCTTCGGTCACGCCGAACATGGCGAGGGCAGGCTGATGGACCTCTACATGGGCGTGCTGCACTGGACGCTAGATGTCGGCCGTGCGCCGGCCGTACGCGCGCGCGGCGGTTTCCGCCGCGTCACCGGCTATTTCCGCGATCATCGCTTGTGGGTGCTCGGGATCGGCGCCGGTGCGTTTCTGCTGACGCTGGTCTGCTTCGCGATGCTGCCGTTGCAGTTTCAGCCGGCGACCGATTCCGAACGTTCCGCCGTCACCATCACCATGCCGCCGGGGACAACGCTCGCGCAGACGCAGGGCACGGTGGACAAGGTCGTCGCGCTCTTGCGCAAACAGCCCGACGTGATGAGCGTCTATAGCCGCACGCAGGTCGGCACCGGCCGGGTGAGCGCCGTGTTCAAGGATCACAAGTCGATGACCTCGACGCAGTTCGAGCGCAGCCTTGCGCCCGAGCTGGCGAAGATCCCCGACGCGCGGGTGAACTTCCAGTCGCAGTTCGGCTGGGGCGACAACAATCGTGACGTGTCGATCACGCTGGGCGGCGACGATCCCGAACTGCTGCGCAAGACCGCCGACCAGCTCGTCAGACAGATGGCGCATGTTCCGGGGCTGATCGCGCCGCGCATCGCGGGCGATCTGAAGCGGCCGGAAATCGTCATCAAGCCCCGCCTCGACCTCGCCGCCAACCTTGGCGTGACGACGAGCGCGCTATCGAACGCGATCCGCATCGCGACGCTGGGTGACATCGATCAGAACAGCGCGAAATTCTCGCTGTCCGATCGTCAGGTGCCGATCCGCGTGGCGCTGGATCAATCGTCACGCACGGAATTGTCGACGATCCAGAACCTGCCGGTGCAAACGCAGAGCGGCGGCTCCGTCCCGCTGTCGCTGGTGGCGGAGATCGGCTTCGGATCGGGGCCGACCAAGATCAACCGCCTCAATCAGCAGCGCCAGCTTACGATCGGCGCCGATCTGGCCTCCGGGCTCGTGCTGAGCGATGCGATGAAGAAGGTGAACGCGCTGCCGGCGATGAAGAACCTGCCGATCAGCGTCCAGCGGATGAGCGTCGGCCAGGCGAAGTGGCAGATGGAGATGCTCATCAACTTCGTTTTCGCGGTGATCGCGGGCGTGTTCCTGGTCTTCTCGGTGCTGGTGCTGCTCTATCGCCGGATGCTGCCGCCGCTCGTCAACATGGGGTCGCTGATGCTAGCACCGCTCGGCGGCGTTCTCGCGCTGCTCGTGACGGGTAATCCTTTGTCGATGCCGGTGTTCATCGGCCTGCTGATGCTGCTCGGCATCGTCGCCAAGAATTCGATCCTGCTGATCGATTTCGCGCTGGAAGAAATGGCGAAGGGCGTGCCGGTCCACACGGCGATCATGGATGCCGGCCACAAGCGCGCGCAGCCGATCGTGATGACCACCGTCGCAATGGTCGCGGGAATGGTCCCGACCGCGCTGTCGCTGTCCGGGGATGGATCGTGGCGTGCGCCGATGGGCATCGTCGTGATCGGCGGGCTGACGCTCTCAACGCTGCTGACGCTGCTGATCGTGCCGGCCGCGTTCAGCCTGGCGATCGGGATCGAGCGGCGGATCGGCCCGTGGATCGGTCACCGGCTGCTCACCTATCGCCCCGGCGATGACGGGCGTGGCGCGATCGAACACCAGCCCGGCGGCGGACCGCTGCCGGCGCCGCACGGACGGATCGGCTATGACGACGATGGTTCGCAACCCGCCGAATGATATCCAGCGGGCGGCGCCCTGAACGGCTGTCGCCCGTCTTTCCGCAACTCCGCTTGAACAAAGTGGAGAGTTGGGGATTGTTTCGGCAATGAACCTGATCGTCCGCCGGCGTCCTCCCCGTGAAAGAGCCCCCGCCGGGCTGGTGCGTATGCGGGTGATCGCCACGGCGATGCTGGTGTTTATGGCGATCGCCTTCGCGATCGCGCGGACGATGCAGCCGGTGCATCCGGCATGGGGGTTCGTCCGCGCGTTCACCGAAGCCGCGATGGTTGGCGGGCTGGCGGACTGGTTCGCGGTGACGGCGCTGTTCCGCCACCCGCTGGGCCTGCCGATCCCGCACACCGCGATCATACCGCGCAACAAGGATCGCATCGGCGATCAACTCGCGCTGTTCCTGCGTGACAATTTCCTCATTCCGGTAGTGGTCGCGCGGCGGATGCGGCGGATCGATCTTGCGAGCGCCGCCGGGCGCTGGCTGACCAATCCCACCTCCGGCGGCTCGCGGCTGACGCGCGGCGTATCGCGCCTCGCGGTGGAAGTGCTTCAGGCGCTGGATCAGGAACGGCTGGGCGGCATGGTGCGCGGCGCGCTGGTGCGGCAGGTGAGGGCGATCGAGCTTTCGCCCATGCTGGGCCGCGCGCTCGTCGCCGCGATCGCGGAGGATCGCCATTTGCCGGTGCTCAACGGGATCGTGCGCTGGGCCGGCCGCGTGCTGGAGGCGAACCAGCCGATCGTCCGCACCATGGTGCATGACCGCGCCGGATCGATCATGCGCTGGACAGGGCTGGACGAAACGTTGGCCAACAAGATCATCGACGGACTCGACAGGATGCTGGCCGATATGGCCGAGAACGTCGATCACCCGTTGCGCGCAAAGGCCGAGGAAGGGCTGGTGAAACTCGCTCATGACCTGCAGCACGATCCCGCGCTGATCGGCCGGGTTGAGGAACTGAAGCTGGAGCTGCTCGAAAACCCTGCGATGCAGGACTGGATCAACGGGCTGTGGGAACAGGCGCGCGCCGGAATGTTGCGCGTCGCGCGCGATCCGGAGGCGTTGCTCGCGGGCAAGATGCGCGAGGCATTCAACCAGCTCGGCGAGACACTGCAACAGGATGTGCGCCTGCAACGCACGCTCAACCGCTTCGTGCGCCGCGCGGCAGTCGGCGCGGCGGCGGATTATGGCGATTCGATCGTTCGACTGGTTTCCGAGACGGTGCATGGCTGGGATGCGCAGACCATCACGCGCCGGCTGGAAAATGCGGTGGGCCGGGATCTCCAGTACATCCGCATCAACGGCACGTTGGTGGGCGGCATGGTGGGGCTGGCGATCCATGCGGTGGATGCCGCCATTTGAACGACGATTTAGCCACGCCCGTGTTCGAGATTGCGCGACAAGCGCCGCTTGCCGTGACCGCCGCTTTCCCGCAAGGAGGGCGATGATGGGCGCACCGGCGGATTTCAGCGAGGATGACGGCACCCTGCGCTTCAGCGGCGACCTGTCGCTGCCGAAGCTGGGTGATCTTCCGCAACGCCTGCGCGGCGTGGGCGAGGGCGTGCGCCGCGTCGATCTTTCCGCGATCGAGCGGATGGACACGATCGGCGCCTGGCTGATCCACCGCTTCGCGCATGAACATGATGCCAAGATCGAGGGCCTGGACGGCGAGCGCGCCCGGCTGCTCAAACATGTCGAGAGCGCCGATCAGGTGGTCGCCATGCGGCCAACCCATGTCACCGCCTTCACCCGCGTGCTGGGCGAGATCGGCACCGCGACGATCACCGCCGGCAGAACGCTGCTCGGCCTGCTCGGTTTTCTCGGCGCGACGGTGATCGCATTTGGCAATGTGATCCGCCATCCGCGCCGTTTTCGTTTCAATGCCACGGTCCAGCGGTTCGAGGTGGTCGGCGTCACCGCGCTCGGCATCATCGGGTTGATGAGCTTCCTGATCGGGATCGTCATCGCGCAGCAGGGCGCGGTGCAACTCCGGCAATTCGGCGCGGAGGTCTATACGATCAATCTGATCGGCCGCATCACGCTGCGCGAATTGGGGGTGCTGATGACGGCGATCATGGTCGCCGGCAGATCAGGCTCCGCGTTTGCCGCGCAACTAGGCACGATGAAGCTGACCGAGGAGATCGATGCGATGCGCACGATCGGCGTTTCCCCGATGGAAGCGCTGGTGCTGCCGCGTACGCTGGCGGCGATCACGCTGATGCCGCTGCTGGGCTTTTATGCCTCGATCGTGGCGATCATCGGCGGCGGCCTGTTGTGCTGGATCAACCTTGGCATCCCGCCGGTCACCTATATCGCGCGCATTCGCGAGGTGGTGCCGATCACCGACCTTTACGTCGGGCTGGTCAAGGCGCCGGTGTTTGGCGCGATCATCGCCGTGGCCGGCTGCTTCCAGGGAATGCAGGTGGAGAGCGACGCCGAGCAGGTCGGCAATCGCACGACGGCGGCGGTGGTGCAGGCGATCTTTCTCGTGATCGTGCTCGACGCGTTCTTCGCGGTGTTCTTCACCTCGGTAGGGTGGAACTGATGGCAGACGAGAGCGAAGACTTCATCATCCGCGTGCGTGGCCTGCGCACCAGCTTCGGTGATGGCGAGCAGGTGATTCACGACGGGCTCGATCTGGATGTCAGGCGCGGCGAGATCCTTGGCGTGGTCGGCGGATCGGGCACCGGCAAATCGGTGCTGATGCGATCGATCATCGGACTTCAGACCCCCGATGAAGGGGAAATCACGGTCTTCGGCGAATCGACGATCGGCCGCGAGGAAACCGATGCGGTGAACGTCCGCAAGCGCTGGGGCGTGCTGTTTCAGGGCGGCGCGTTGTTTTCCACGCTGACCGTGGCGGAAAACGTCCAGGTGCCGTTGCGCGAATTCTATCCCGAGCTTGATCTGGCCCTGCTTGACGAGATCGCGTCCTACAAGGTGGTGATGAGCGGGCTGCCCGCGGAGGCGGGCCCGAAATTCCCGTCCGAACTTTCCGGCGGCATGAAAAAGCGTGCCGGGCTTGCCCGCGCGCTGGCGATGGACCCGGAACTGCTGTTCCTGGATGAGCCGACCGCCGGGCTCGATCCGATCGGCGCGGCCGCGTTCGACGAACTGACCCGTTCGCTGCAGGAGACGATGGGGCTGACGGTGTTCCTCATCACCCACGATCTCGATACGCTCTATGCGATCTGTGACCGGGTCGCGGTGCTGGCGGACAGGAAGGTGATCGCCGTCGGCACGATCCCGGAGTTGCTCGCGCTGGATCATCCGTGGATTCAAGAATATTTCAACGGCCCGCGCGGCCGGGCGGCGGTGGCGACCCGCGAGGCACAGGTCTCTGAGCCGCAGGCCGGGCGCGAGAAGGCGGGGATTGACTGATGGAAACACGTTCCAACCACGTTCTGGTGGGGTCGGTCGTGCTGATCCTGCTCGCGGTGCTGGCGCTATTCACGGTGTGGATCGCGCGTCTTGGCGGCGCGACCGAGAAGGAATATGACATTTTCTTCAAACAATCGGTCGATGGCCTCGCGAAGGGTTCGACGGTCACTTACTCAGGTGTGCCCTCCGGCCAGGTGAAGTCGATCCAGCTGTGGAAGAATGATCCGCAGTTCGTCCGCGTGCGCATTAGCGTGAACGATGATACGCCGATACTCCAGGGAACCACCGCGACGATCCAGGGCAGCTTCACGGGCACCAGCACCGTCACGCTCGATGGCGCGGTGAAGGGCGCGCCGCCGATCGCATGCCCGGAGAACGATGCCGCCAATCAATGCCCCTATGGCGTGCCGGTGATCCCGACGCGGGCGGGCGGGCTGGGCGCGATCCTGAATTCCGCGCCGCAATTGCTCGAACGGCTGTCGACACTGGCCGAGAAGCTGACCGGGCTGGTATCGGACAAGAACCAGGCATCGATCGCTGGCATCCTGGACAATACCAACCGGTTGAGCCGCGCGCTTGCCGATCGCGGGCCGGAAATTGCGGCAACGCTCGCGCAGACCCGTGTGGCGGTGCAGCAGGCCGGGGATGCGGCCGAGAAGATCGGCAATCTCGCGCAGACCACGAACGGCGTATTGTCGGAAGATGTGAAGCCGGCGATGGCCAATCTGAACGATGCGATCCGCTCGGCCAAGCAGAGCGCGGATACGCTGAACGCGGCGGTGAACGACGCGCGGCCGGGCCTGCAGACCTTCTCGAAGCAGACCATTCCGGAAGTCGGGCAACTCGTGCACGATTTGCGCAATATGGCGGCGGCGCTGTCTTCGGTGGCTGAAAAGGTCGATCGTAACGGTGCCGGCTCGCTGATCGGCCAGCAGCGGCTCCCAGATTACAAGCCCGGCAAGTGAGGCGGATGATGAAGCGATTTGCTATTTTCCTTGCGGCGCTGCCGCTCGCCGGTTGCATCAGCTTCGGTGCCAAGCCGCCGCCCTCGCTACTTGATCTTACCGCTGTGGAGCAGGTGAAACCGGGGCAGGAGCAGGATGCCTCCAGCGCGAAGACGATGACGATCAGCGTGCCGGTGGTGCCGCAGGCGCTTTCCACCGCGCGCGTGCCGGTGCAGTCGAGCGCGACCTCCGTCGCCTATGTGAAGGACGCGCAATGGGTGGAAGCACCCCAGCGATTGTTCGCGCGGCTGCTGTCCGACACGATCTCCGCGCGCACCGGGCGCGTGGTGCTGGGCGCGGCGCAATCCTTCGGTGATCCGGGCGCGAGGCTTGGCGGCGAGTTGCGTAATTTCGGCATCGATGCCGCGTCCTCCTCCGCGATCGTGACGTTCGATGCGGCGCTGGTGCGCGGCGGCGACGGGAAGGTCGAGAAGCAGCGGTTCGAGGCGCGCGTGCCGATCGCGAAGATCGATGCGGCTTCCGTCGGCCCGGCGCTCAACCGGGGCGCAAACCAGGTCGCCGCGCAGGTAGCCGACTGGGTCGGCCGATAGGCTTAATTCGCGCGCCGGATCGGTGTCGGCACGTTGCATATGTCGGCCCCGCCGGCGGGACGGATGAAAAACGCGTCATGACGATTGGCGCGCGCATCCGCATACCGGGCGAAACTGTCGCTATCCGTGGCGAGATATTCGAAATGGGGCTGATCGGGTGGCGGCAGGTCTCTCGCGATGCGGGCGGAGATGATCGGCACCCGCTCTGCCGCCGTCGCATACATGCCGAGCGCCTCGGTACCGCGGGGGAGCGAAGAAAGGTGCTCGATTCCCTCGATCACCCGCCCGACCAGCGCGATATTGCGGTCGAGGTGACGGGGGGCATGGCCGATCACCGCATATAGCTCGGCCCCATTGCCGGTATCGGGCGCGATGTTTCGACCAACGCCAACCATGCCGTAGCAATGCACCGGCCACGCGACTGTCAACGCCGCAGAACCGGGGGCGCCGCGTCGCTCGGCCGCCATCGGCCAGCTCCGCCAGGTGAAGGTGAGAGGCGCATAGGCATCGCGCCCGCTTTCCGCCACGCGCCCCACGAAATCGCGCGAATGCGCTTGCCGCACCATCGCTCCGTCCAGATAGGTTTCGCCGATAGCGGCGGTATAATCCTTGTCCGACATGGTCGCGAGGCCGGGCGGCAACGGCTTCTTTTCAGTCGAATCGCCCCATTGCGCGACATAATTGTCCTGCACGCGGTTCACGCTTGTACCGTCCCACCAATGTGCTTTGGCGAGCTGGCGGATGTTGCCGATCCACCCCTGCGAGATAGGCGACGGCAGTAATTGAACGACCACCCGACGGCGGACGCCGCCGGCGGCGGGGGCGAGCTCCACCACCATGATGTCAGAAGCCGGGATGGCCCGCCATTCCGATGGAGATGCGCGACTGACGACCTCCGCCGGAGCAAGCCCGGGAGCAGCGGCGTTCGAGGTCGCGTTTGCCGGGGCAGCGGGCATGGCGAGCAGCGCGAGGATTTCAGCGATCATGCGCGTGATGCTGCCGTGTGGGCAGGAATGATGCAATCACGAACCCTTGCGTCATGCCGCGAGCCAGCTTAGGGCGTCGCCTCCCAGTGCATGCGGAGCGGTGGCCGAGTGGTCGAAGGCGCTCGCCTGGAAAGTGAGTATACGGCAAAACCGTATCGAGGGTTCGAATCCCTCCCGCTCCGCCAAAAACCATTGATTTTGTTTGATAAAATCCAAGATATATCCCCGGTTCCCACAATCGCTCCCCAATTGCGCTCTCGCTTGAAGCCGGACACCACGGGACAATTCCGCTCGAAAGGCGCTGCCGCACCTCCCTGCCGGAGTGGATGCCATGATGGTTGTTCAAGATGGGATCGCCTTCAGGCGGCGACGCCAAAGTTGTGAACAGGGGCACACACCGTACGCGACAAATCGCAGGCGCAAATCCAGCATTTCTGCGGCCTTCCACACGTGGCAGCCTTCTCCGTCAGATTGACTTGACGTCGTGGGTTTGACGTGAACCCTGTAAAATCAAGGCGCTCCATCAAGTCACATCAAGTTTGCGTCTGTGCCGGGCTTACCGATTGCGAGGATCACCGAGCGCGGGCGCATGACCATGCGGGCCGCGCGAGCGCCTCGAGGCTCGATGCCGGAGCGGACGATGCCGCCCATTCGCGGCGGGCCGCCAGCCGATCAATGGTCACTTTGAGCCGGCGTCGATCAGCTGCTGTGTTTGAAACCCGGACGTTGTCTCGTCGCCACCAGCTCGAGATACGCTATCGTCGACACCGCCATTCGCAGCTGCCCGGCGATAAAAAGGGCAAACCGCGCAGCGGCGTTCCCTCCGAACGTATACGCTGCGCCGGTCTCGTGGCCGGTTAACGTTTGCCTTCACCAAGCGGATGCATGGCGTTCAAGCCGCCGTTAGAATAAGCTGGCGGCGGAACCTTAGAAACGGGGGAGCGGCATCATGAGAAGCGTTCTATGTGCATGTGCAGCGACGTGCTGCATTGGCTGGGCTTCGATATCCTTGGCGCAAATGCCGGTCGGCCTCGGCGACCTTGTGGGCGCGCGCGGGTCGAGCGGCGAGAGCGAGCTGCAACGGCGTGGTTATGAAGATGTCGGTGGTCGGAAAGGCGACGATCGTTCCTATACCTATTGGTGGAACGAGCGGTCGAGGCAATGCGTGACGGTCGCAACCATGGATGGTCGCTTCGCCTCGATTACATCATCGCCCGCGCCCGATTGCGGCAAGCGACAAAGCGCTGGAGAAGATCGGCGTGACAAAGATCGGCGCTCCGGCTCGGCTTATCATCCCGACCTCGGCTATCAGCCAGCGCTACCGCGTACCGGAACGCCGAGCTACGCGACAGCGTCGGACACATACGCGCCCGAACGCGACGCATCCGGGCAGTATGATGGAAGATCACAGGGTCGCCTTGGGCTGGTCTGTTACGGCGGTGGCCAGAGGCCCCGGGCGGCAACCACCTACGGCTACACGTGGGACGATCGACGGGATCGCTACGTATATGGCAATCACACCGAACTGACCGCAGAGCAGTTCGACGCTTCGGTCATGGTACAGGTCTGGCCTGGAGGCGGACGCATCCGTTTGCCCAAGAAGCTCATCCCTCCGCTTAATACGCGGGGAAGCGATGGTTGGTGGGATCTTTATAATGTGTCCATCGGACCGGATATGATCTCAGGCCGCTACCGGCTCAACGGCCTGAACAAGCCGGAATTGACCATCAATCGGCGCTCGGGGCAAATCAGCATTGTCGGAATGGCCAGCTATGCGTTCCGGGGCGAATGCGACCTTGTCGGAGCGAACGACAGCCGACGCTTTTAAGCGCGCGCGGACGGAAAACGCCGTCCAGCCCATCCCCTTACTGCGAATCATTGGTGTGCCATGGACTTCATGAAATGGCTCAACTCGCTCGACGAGCTTCTGTACGAGGTGATGAGCTGGCTGATCTTCTATCCATTGACACTATGGCGCACGCTATCTCGTCCGCTGTCGACGATGAATTATGCCGATCAGCAACTCGCTCTCCCCGATGCGGAGCAATATGCGGATGCGATCAGCCCCCCGCTGTTTCTCGCATTGACGCTCGCGTTGTCGCACGGCTTTGCTGTGGCACTCGGCCAGACGGATGAGATCGAAGCCAGCCACCGTGGCTTGGCTGGTCTCGTATCGGACGACAGCACTGCCCTGGTGTTCAGGTTGATCGTCTTCGCCATCTTTCCGTTGGTCATGTCGGTGCGCCTGGTGCGCGGGCGCAAGCAGCCGTTGAACCGGTCAACCCTGCGTATGCCATTCTACGCGCAATGCTACCCCGCAAGCATATTCGCCCTGGGCCTCAGCATCGGAACCGCCATCGGGACGTCGCACTGGCAGACCTCTCGAACGGCGGGGGCCATAATTACGTCTGCCGCACTGCTCTATTATGTCATGGTCGAAACCAGATGGTTCCGGGCACAACGACCGACTGGACTCGGCTTGGCGCTCTTGTCGGCCATTCTCGGCCTGGTCGAAGGCTTCATATTGCTCGTCGCAATAGGGATCTTGTTCCGCGCCTAGCCATGCGTGCGGCGCCCCGAAAATCTGTGGGGCGTTCGACGCCTGACAAGACGACCATCTGATAGCATCGAAAAGCGTCGACGGGCGTTGTCGTGTCAAATCTGAAGGGTTCGGCAATGCGCGAAGGGCTGGATGTGACACGACGAAACGTATTGGCGAGCGGCGGCGCAGCGGCCGCGTTGGCGGTGGTGCCGGCGGCCGAGGCTGCGCCCGTCACGGCAAAGGCGGTGGCTCCGCCGCGTTTGCCGATCAGCCTGACAGTGAACGGGAAGCGCCACGATTTGACGCTCGATACGCGGACGACCCTGCTCGACGCGCTGCGCGAGCATCTGCATCTGACCGGGACCAAGAAGGGGTGCGACCACGGCCAGTGCGGCGCGTGCACCGTCATCGTCAATGGCGAGCGGATCAACTCCTGCCTTACGCTCGCCGCCATGCATCAGGGCGACAAGGTGACTACGATCGAGGGGCTGGGCACCGCCGACAAGCTGCACCCGATGCAGGCGGCTTTCGTGAAGCACGACGGTTACCAATGCGGCTATTGCACGCCGGGCCAGATCTGTTCTGCGGTCGCGGTGCTGGACGAAATCAGGGCCGGCATCCCAAGCCACGTGCAGGACGATCTGCTTCAAGAACCAGGCTTTACCGCGGTCGAGATGCGCGAGCGGATGAGCGGCAATATCTGCCGCTGCGGAGCCTATTCGAACATCGCCGAAGCCATGGCCGAGATCGTTGGGGACAAGGCATGAGGGCGTTCACCTATACCCGCGCAAAGGATCCGGTCGAAGCGGCACAGATCGTCGCGAGAGAGCCCGGCGCCAAATTCATCGCCGGCGGGACCAATCTGCTCGATCTGATGAAGCTGGAGATCGAGACGCCGTCGGTTCTGGTCGATGTGCAGGATCTCAAGCTCGACACGATCGATGCGACCGATGATGGCGGGTTACGGATCGGCGCGCTGGTCAGCAACACGCGGCTCGCCGCTGACAAGCGCGTGCGTCGCGACTACGCGGTCCTCACCCGCGCGATCGTCGCGGGCGCGTCTGGCCAGTTGCGCAACAAGGCGACGACGGCGGGCAATCTCCTCCAGCGAACGCGCTGCCCCTATTTCTATGATACCAACATGGCCTGCAACAAGCGCAAGCCTGGGTCGGGTTGCGCCGCGATCGGCGGCTATTCGCGCCAGCTCGGCGTGATCGGAACCTCGGACGCATGCATCGCCACCTATCCCGGCGACATGGCGGTGGCGTTACGGGTGCTCGACGCGGGCGTTGAAACGGTGCGTGGCGATGGGCGGCGACGGACCATTCCAATCGCAGACTTCCACCGTTTGTGGGGCGACCATCCCGAACGCGACACTGTGCTTGAGAACGGCGAGTTGATCACCGCGGTCACGCTGCCGAAGCCGCCCGGCGGCGTGCACCTGTATCGCAAGGTACGCGACCGGTCGTCCTATGCGTTCGCGCTCGTGTCGGTCGCGGCCGTCGTGGCCAAGGACGGCTCCGGTCGCTTCGCATTCGGCGGCGTCGCGCCGAAGCCGTGGCGCGTCGAGGCGGCGGAGCAAGAGGCGGCACGCGGCGCCAAGGCGGTAACGGCGCAGGTCTTCGCCGACGCGCGCCCGACCAAGGAGAATGCGTTCAAGCTGACGCTCGCGGAACGCGCGCTCGCCAGCGTCATTGATGAGGCCCGGGAGCAAACGGCATGAAATTCACCGAGCCTGCGGGCGCCAACCCGATCGACCAGCTCAAGCACGTCGGCCGTCCGATCCCGCGCATCGACGGAAAGTTCAAGACGACCGGAACCGCGCGCTACGCCTACGAGCGCCACGATCAGATCGCCGACCCAGCCTACGGCTATATCGTCGGTGCCGCGGTCGCCAAGGGCCGGATCAACGCGATCGATGCGGCAGCGGCTGAGGCGGCGCCGGGGGTTCTTGCGGTCGTGACATACAAGAATGCCGGCAAGCTTGGCAAAGGCGAGATGAACACCGCCAAGCTGCTTGGTGGGCCGGACATCGATCATTATCATCAGGCCGTAGCGGTGGTCGTCGCGGAAACGTTCGAACAGGCGCGTGCGGCAGCCGGGCTTTTGAAAATCGACTATGCTCGCGCGAAGGGCAAATACGATCTCGCTGCCGAACGGGCTAACGCGCCTGTTCCGAAGGACGACGGGCTTGGCGGGCCGGCGCGCACCACAGCGGGGGATTTCGAGGCTGCTTTCGCCAAGGCGCCAGTCACGCTCGACGCGACCTACACGACGCCCGACGAAAGCCACGCGATGATGGAGCCGTTCGCCTCGATGGCCGAGTGGCGTGGCGACAAACTTAAGTTGTGGACATCGAACCAGATGATCGGCTGGGGCGTCGGCGACGTCGCGAAGACGCTCAATCTGCCCAAGGATAAGGTCGAATTGTCGTCTCCCTTCATCGGCGGGGGATTCGGCGGCAAGCTGTTCGTCCGCGCCGACGCGATCATGGCGGCGCTCGGAGCAAAGGCATGCGGGCGGCCGGTGAAGATCGCGATGCAGCGGCCGTTGATGATAAACAACGCTACCCATCGAGCAGCGACAATCCAGCGCGTCCAGATCGGCTGCGAGAAGGACGGAACGATTACCGCGATCGCGCATCAGGGCTGGTCGGGCAACCTACCCGATGGCGGGCCGGAAACCTCGGTCAGCCAGTCGAAGCTGTTCTACGCCGGCGCGAACAGGCTGACCGAATTGCGCCTCGCCGAACTCGATCTGCCGGAGGGCAACTCCATGCGCGCACCGGGCGAGGCGCCGGGGCTGATGGTGCTCGAGATAGCGATGGACGAGATGGCGGAGAAGCTCGGGATCGACCCGATCGCGTTCCGCATCAAGAACGATACGCAGGTCGATCCGGAAAAGCCCGAACGGCCGTTTTCCCAGCGCCATCTTGTCGAATGCCTGAAGACCGGGGCTGATCGCTTCGGCTGGGCCAGGCGCAATGCCAAGCCTGCGCAGGTGCGCGATGGACGTTGGCTGGTCGGGATTGGCGTAGCGGCGGGTATTCGCAACAACCTCTTGCAGAAATCGGCCGCGCGCGTGCGGCTCGACAAGCGCGGCGTCATCACGGTTGAGACCGATATGACCGACATCGGCACCGGCAGCTACACGATCATCGCGCAGACGGCGGCGGAGATGATGGGGGTCGATCTCGATGGCGTCGTGGTTCGGCTGGGCGATTCCGCTAGCCCAACGTCGTGCGGATCGGGCGGGCAGTTCGGTGCGAACAATTCCACCTCGGGCGTTTATGCGGCGTGTGTCAAGCTGCGCGAGCAGGTCGCGCAAAAGCTCGGGTTCAATTCGGCCGACGCCAGCTTCGGCGACGGGAAGGTACACGCCGGCAATCGTTCGGCCAGGCTGAGCGACGCCGCACGCGATGGCGAGCTGGTCGCCGAGGACGCGATCGAATACGGCGACCTCGACAAGAAGTACCAGCAATCGACCTTCGCCGCGCATTTCTGCGAAGCAGGGGTCGATCGCTACACCGGCGAGATCCGCATCAGGCGCATGCTCGCGGTGTGCGACGCGGGGCGCATCCTCAACCCGATCTCTGCCCGCAGCCAGGTGATCGGCGCCATGACGATGGGCGTGGGCGCCGCGCTGATGGAGGAGCTAGCGGTCGACAAAAGATTCGGCTTCTTCGTCAATCACGACCTCGCGAGCTACGAGGTGCCGGTCCATGCCGACATCCCTCACCAGGAGGTGATTTTCCTGGACTACCCTGATGACAAATCGTCGCCGATGAAGGCGAAGGGCGTGGGAGAGCTCGGGCTGTGCGGCGTCGGGGCGGCGATCGCCAATGCAGTTTACAACGCGACTGGCGTGCGGATCAGGGATTATCCGCTAACACTCGACCGCCTCATCGATCGCTTGCCGTCAATGTGACAGCGTCTAGGAATGGCTGTCGCGGCAGCGAAGTGTCTTGTTCCCGCCGTTCACGTTTGTGTCGCGGCGCCCCTCGGACGATCCTTGTCCGCCAGGCGCAGAAGCTCAAGACCGGCGGATGATCGCCCGATACAATTTGGAGTCCTCTAACGAATAATAGAGCCAGATCGCACCATCGACGACCACGACGGAGGCTGCAAATGCGATGTCCTTGGCATTCTGCTGCGATGTCGGCGGTGGCGTTATCAGTGGCTCGATGCAGCGATCGACCACGTTTTCGTATTCCGCGTCGAAAGCGATCCACCCGATTCGCCAATGTGCGTCGCGCGTGGCGCCGTTGTAGAACATCACGGGGGTGTCTTTGTCCGCCGTCAGCAGCGGACCAGTCGACAGATGCCAGCTATCCCAGCTATCAGTGCGCGGCGCGAACGGTTGAGCCTGGTTGTCCCAGGGCCCCGACACGGTTTGACCGATAGCCAGGCCGACAAGCGAGGCTTCGGCATGCGCGTATTCGAAGAACAGACGCCATTTGCCCGCTTTCGTGCGATCGACCGTCGCCTCCTTGATATTGCCCTCGCTGCCGGAGTTCAGCATGGCGACGCCTTGTTTTGACAGCGTCGAGAGCGAGTCCCCGGTTGCGTAGAGCAGTTGGGCATGCGCCCGCGTTCCATCGACCCCGGTGTAATATACCACAAGGCTGCCGTCGGGCATCACCACGGGAGTGGGATCTTCACAGCCGCCGATGTCATCCGGGCCCGGCCCCGGGCTCAGCACCGCTCCACCTTCCACGGCAAAACTAAGGCCATCATCGGACAGCGCATGCCAAATCGTGCCCGTGTCACCGGCGGCACCATGATCATAGTCCGCGCGCGGGACAGCGCGCACGAGCATCGCGAACTTGCCGTCGGGCCTTTGCCAGACATAGGGACTCATCAGATCGCGCTGAGAGACGGCGGGTGGGCCGGCGACTGTGGCTGCATCGATTTGCTCGACGTCGAAATCGATCTTGGTGGGCATCGGCTCTAGGCGCCTTGCGCTACGGTGAGTGACAATGCGCCGTCGATCGTCACCGTGGTGCCGGTGATATAGTCAGCCGCCGGCGACAAGAGATATGAAACGAGCGACGCGACCTCATCGGGCTGTCCGGCGCGTCCCCACGGGATCGCCGCTTCTTTTGCCCTTAATTCCGCTGGATGGCTGAGCGCCGACTGATTCATCGGCGTGAAGATCATGCCAGGCGCGACGCCGTTGACCGCGATACCCTTCGGCGCGAGTTCGAGCGCGAGCGTCGCCGTGAGTTGCGAAAGGCCGCCCTTCGCCGAGTCATAATCGACGCCCCCGGGTCGGGGAGCACGTTCGTGGATCGACGAAATGTTGACGATCCGCCCCTTCAAGTTCGCTGCTTCCAAGCCGCGGACAAAAGCGCGGCAGGTGAGGAATGGACCATACAAGTCCGAACGCATCACACGGTCAAACTGAGCAAGTTCCATGTCGGCGAGGAGAACGCCGCTCATGTTCAAACCGGCGGAGTTGACCAGGAGGGTGGCCGTGCCGAACGCTTTTTCGGTAGTTGCGAAAAGAGCGGTAACAGCCGCTTCGTCGCCGACGTCCGTCTGGACAGCCATGGCGCGGCTGGCATCGCCGATCGATGCGCATATCTGCTGCGCTGCCGCCGCGTCACGAAAGTAGGTGATTACTACGTGCGCGCCAGCATTGCCCAGTGCTTTGGCGCATGCCGCACCGATACCCGATTCGCCGCCGGTTACGATCGCTACGCTACCGTTGAACATGGTCGATCTCCGCTGAGGTTTTGATCGCTTGCCGGGCGACTGTGCGTGGCGAGGCATTTACGGGAGCCACCGAGGATTTCGAGAGTGCCGGAATGATCGCGGATTCGCCATCAAACGAAGAGAGGCTCGTGGAACAATACCCAAGCGAGAAGGTGGACATACTTGCCGTCATGGACATCCCGCAGAGCTATTCCGCCGGACGTGTTGCCCCGCGATGTCAGCCGCCAACCGCGCACTGGTGCATTAGTTCCAAGGGTGGATGAATCCGACCGCGAAGGCGCCACAATATCCGCAATCGAGGATCAGTTGCTCGGGCAAGCTCGTCTGCCTCGTCACATAATGTTGGAGACAGAAAGGGGGCTGCGGCGCCCGCCGGTGCGATCGCTGGCCAGCTCAAATGCATTTTCAAAAGCGGGCGTCATGAGCAATTGACACATACAACTCGGTTCGGCGCGGCAGACGTCTTTCGGAGCCCACACAATCCGGCAAGAGACTGATTTACATCAAGTTTCAATTAAGAGTATCGTATCTTTTTGCGCTTAGGTCGAATGGGTGGACCGTTCGACTAAACCCTCCGTCGCAATTCGCATGGCATTGCCGTCCGCGATGGTGGCGGCCGCGGTTTTAGCGGCCTCGACAATCAGTATCAGCGCCGCCGTCCTGTTCGCGGTGACAGCAATCGGCTTGCTCGCCTGGGCGTGGCGACTGCTGCGCAAAGTCGACAACGCGGCGCAACGCATCGACGCTGTACGCGGCGACGCGTCGTCTTCGGACAGTTTGGAAGACGGCCTCGCAGCGATCGAGCGGAAGATGGCGGCGCTCAATCACCGAATGGCGGCCGCGCACCCGATCAGTGGCCTGCCGGTGCGCGAGGCCTTGCTCGCGCAGATGAACTCCGACCGCACCGGCATGCTCGGCGTGATCGCATTCACCGATTTCGATCGTCTCACGGCGTTCGATCCTGCGCTTGGCGAGCGCATATTCGCTGCCTCGGCGGCGCGGCTACGTAGCATGCTGCCGCCTGACCGGTTTATCGCGCAGATCGATCGTGGCCACGTCGGGCTGTGGTTCGGCGGCGCGGTCGCCGTAGCGACCGCGCAAGCTGAACTAGAAGCGATCGGCTACGCGCTGGGCGAGGCGATCGAAGACAACGGCACTACGATCATTCCCCAGATTGGCATTCGTCAGGCGCGCTTCGATGAGGCCGATGAGATCGAACCCGGCGCGTTGATCGCGCGAACTCTTGCTTTGTTCGCTTTGCCGGCAGGGGCGATACCAAAGCCGGACCAGCCCGCCGTCGACTATGCGGACCTCGCGCGCGATCGCTACGCGCTCGAGCAGGATTTGCGGCAGGCGATATCGCGGCGCGAACTGCGGCTCGAATTCCAGCCACTGATCGATGCTGGCGCGGGTCGCGTGTGCGGGGCCGAGGCGCTGATCCGCTGGAACCATGTCGAACGTGGTGCGGTCCCCCCGGCACGCTTCATCCCGATCGTCGAGGCGATGGGGATGGCCAGCGAAATCGGCATGTGGGCGCTGAACGCCGCAGCGCGTGAGGCGCAGCGATGGGCGACGCATGGGCTCGAACATGTTCGGGTCGCGGTCAACGTATCGGGTCTGCAGCTGGAGCGCGACGATCTGCCAATCCTGGTGCAGCGCACGCTGGAGCGTCATGAGCTCGGCCCGAGCGCGCTCGAGATCGAGCTCACCGAAAGCGTCGCGACCAGCGATGCAGAGCACTGCCGCCAAATCTTCAAGGGGTTGCGCGCGATAGGCGTGAAGCTGGCCGTAGACGATTTCGGCACCGGCTATTCGGGGTTCAGTTCATTACGCACGCTGGCGTTCGACAAGATCAAGATCGACCGCGAGTTTGTCACCGGTGTCGATACGCGCACGGATAGCCAGGCAATCTGCCAGTCGATCATCGCACTTGGCCGAGGGCTTGGCATCCGCGTTCTCGCCGAGGGTGTCGAGCGGCGCGAAGAATATGAGTGGCTGCGCCGCCACGGCTGCCAGCACTTTCAAGGCTATTATTTCGCGCGACCGATGCGAAGCGAGGCGTTCGTTGCCTTCGTCCGCGACAGCGCGCGGCTGACCGAGATGCTGCGGCTCGGCGTGACGCCGAACCAGATCGAAGAGAAGTTGAGGGCATGAGTATGCGTATCGAGATAATAGCAGCGGGATTGAGCGCGCTGCTACTGGCCGGGTGCGGTGGATCGGGCGGCGTGAAGTCCGCGCCGCCGCCGCCGAAGAGCGCGGTCAGCCCCGCGATCGATACCGAGGTAGCGTTCGATTTGCTGATGCAGGGCAAGGAGAGCGCGGCGGCCGGCAAGCTAAAGTCCATCCTGAAACGTGACCCGATGAACCCGGCGGCGGCCATGCTTGCCGGATCGATCAAGGACGATCCCAAAAAGCTGCTAGGCCCGCAGAGCTATCTCTACACCGCCCGCGCCGGCGACACTATGGAAGAGCTCGCGCAGCGTTTCCTTGGTAACCGGCTCAAGGCGTATCAGCTGGTTAGGTATAACGCCCTCAAGGCGCCGGTGACCCTGTCGCCGGGGCAGGTGCTTCGCATTCCCGGCGAACAGCCGCGGCCCGAACCTTTGCGCCATGTGGAGCCTGAGCCTGCTAGGCCAGCCACTGCTGTCGCGACGCCCAGGTCAAAGGTCGCCGTGCCCAAGCCAGCCGCGCCAGCGGCAGGCGCGGGCACCAACCCGACCGCAGCGCGTCAGTTGCGAACGGCAGGCCTTGCCGCGCTCAACCAGGGCCGTGTCGATCGTGCAGTCGGCCTGTTGCGCCGCGCGAAGCAGCTCGACCCCGCCAATCCGCTGATCGCCCGCGACCTGACCCGCGCCGAGCGGATTGCGGCGACCGTGCGGGCACGGAAGTGATGATGGCGCAGGGCATGCTTGGCCGCTACCGCATCGACGGCCGCCTGGGCGAAGGCGCGATGGCTGACGTCTATCGCGCGCATGATCCTGATATTGACCGGACGGTCGCCATCAAGGTGCTCAAGCCCGAATTCGCCTGCGATCCCGAAATCGCCGCCCGCTTCCTGCGAGAGGCGCGCGCGGCGGGAGCGCTCAGCCACGCCAATATCGCGACGATCTACGACGTCGGTGAAGCGCAGGGTGCCGCCTATATCGCAATGGAACTGATCGACGGACAGCCGCTCGACGTGGCGCTGCAACAGCAGGGCCGCATGCCTTACGAACGGGTGCTGGCGATCGGCGCGCAGCTCGCCACCGCGGTTGCGTATGCGCATCGCTGCGGCGTCGTGCATCGTGATATCAAACCATCAAACATCTTGCTGTCGGCGGACGGCAAAACCGCCAAACTTCTCGACTTCGGCGTTGCGCGGGTTGGCGAGGCCGACGCTGCCGCTGCGGACCGCAAGCTTGCGCAGACGCAGGTTGGCCAGCTGGTCGGCACACCGCGTTACATGAGCCCCGAACAGGCGCTCGGCCTGCCAGTCGATCAGCGATCAGACCTGTTTTCGCTCGGCGTGGTGCTCTACGAAATGATCACCGGCAAGGTCGCCTTCCCCGGTACGGCGCTCGCAACCCTTGCGATCCAGATTGCCCAGGAAAAGGTGGAGCCGATCGATCGCAGCGTGGGTGATTGCCCGCCGGGGCTGCGCTTCATCATCGACAAGCTGCTCGCCAAGAAAGCGGAGCAGCGCTTTGCCGACGGCGATGCGCTCGCCGCCGCGCTGGCGCGAGAAATCGCCGCGCACAGCGAGGCGCCGGCGGGTAAGCGGGGATTGCCCCTGCGGATGAAGCTTCCCCTGGCGCTCGCCACCGTTACTGCGGCGGCACTCGCTATCTGCGTGACCACGACACTTGGCCGCGAGCGCCAGACACTCGAACATCTGGCGATAGTGGCGGGCAAATCGACGGCGACGTTCGTCACGAACAATGCGGCGGTCTTGGCGGCGGAGAATGCCGGCCTGCCCACCAACCAGCAGGATTGGTCGGCGCTCCAGGCGTTCGCGGTATCAGCCAGCAAGGACCCGGCGATCCGTGATCTTGTCGTCGTCGACATGGGCGGGATTGTCCGCGCTGCCGGAGATGCCAGCCTGATCGGCAAGCGCTATGCACAGCCGGTCGGTGAGCCGCTGATGGAACCTGTCGATGGCACGCAGGTGGCGTCTGCCGCCGATCGCGGCCGCGGCGCGGGTATCCGCTTCCTGCAACCGATCCGATACGCCGGTGCCGATTTCGGGCGGGTCGATCTGGTCGTGAAGCGCGCCTCGCTTGACGCGGCGCTTTCAAGCACGCTGACCTCGCTGGTCATTCTGTCAGCGGTGGTGATGCTCGTCGTGCTGCTGATCGGCTATCTCAGCGGCGCAATGGTCGCGCGGCCGCTCGCGCGGTTGCGCAAGGCGCTTGATGCGGCGCCCGAGGCCGGGTTCGCAATGCGAATCTCGCATCATCGGTCTGACGAGCTCGGCGCCGCATTCGATTCGTTCAATCGCGCGGCGGCGGCGGTCGAACCACTGCTTGCCAACGGTCAGACCGACGACAAGGACGCACAGGTTCGAGCGACGGTGATCTCGTCGCGCTTGGCCGCCTGACCGGAGTGAAGCCTGTGTTCATGCTCCAACTCTTCGATACGGCGAACGAGGTCCAGCCGATTGACGCGCGCCTGATCCGCGACGGCCTGATGCGGATCGGTCGCGACAGCGCCGCGGACTGGTCGATCGCCGACCCCGATTGTGAACTGTCACGCGCGCATTGCGAGTTAACGGTCGCTGACGGCGCGCTGACGTTGCGTGCGCTGGGCGCCAACGGTGTGTTCGATGACGCGACGGGCACGCGCTTCCCCGACGCGGTCGAAGTGGCGATGCCAATTCCATCGACGCTGCGGTTCGGCCGGTTTCGCCTGAAGGCAAGCCGCGCGCCGCACGGCGACGAGCCGGTCGACGCTGCGCGCACGATGGTTATGACGCCACCGCTCGGGAATTCGACCGCGGTGCCTGACGATTGGAGCGACGCGTGCGTTATCCTGCCGAGCGGCACAGGCTCGCTGCTGGAGGCGTTCTGCGAGGGAGCCGGGCTGGATGCGTCGTTGCTTTCGAGCGAGGATCCAACCGAAATCATGCGTCGCGCCGGGGCCGTCTATCGCCAGATGGTGCTTGGAATAGGCGATCTGATGGCCGAGCGCGATCGGGCTCGCGGGCAATACAAATTGTCACGCACGACGATTGGCGGGGCGAACAACAACCCGTTCAAATGGGCGCCGACGCAGCGACTTGCGATCGATCTTCTTCTCGCCGGATCGGGCAGCTTCCTGTCAGGGCCGGCGGCGTTGCAGGCTTCGTTCCGTGACATCAAACGCCACTTGATCGCGACCTTCGCGGGGCTGCACGGGAGTCTCCGCGCCGCGATCGGCAGCTTCGATCCAAAGTCGCTCGATGCCGCGGTCGAGCCGCGGGTGTCGCTGCTCAAAAGCCGCGTCTCATTGCAGGCCGAGGAGGTCGCTGCCCGCCACGCTGACCTGGCGAAGCAACTGGCCGATGGCGAGGGGGGATCGCTCGACCGCGCCTTCGTTGCCGCATATGACGCGGCCGAAGCGCGGGCCGGTGCGAGTGGCGTGCGATGACCATGATGTCGTTCGGCCGCTTCGCCACTGCTTCGAACCTCGCGACGGTCCATTCGGTTGCGCGCACCCATGTCGGGCTTGTGCGCGTCATCAACGAGGATCGCGTGTTCGACTGCCCCGAGCGCCGCGTCTGGGCGGTCGCCGACGGTATGGGCGGGCACGCCGGCGGCGATCTTGCCGCGCAAGCGGTGATTGATCGGCTCCGCATCCTGACCTCGGATGAGCGTGTCGTCCGCTTTGCCGACATGCTCGTGGCGCTCGGCCAAGCGAATGGCGACATTCGTGCGCGCAACGAGCGGTTCGCCGCCGCCGCCGGTACGACAGTGGTAGCTGCGATGATCGACGGTAGCACAGGCCATATCGCCTGGGCCGGGGACAGCCGCGCCTATCGCTTGCGGGACGGTGCCCTTGATCTGCTGACCCACGATCACAGCGTCGTGCAGGAACTGGTCGATGCCGGGCTGCTGACGCCGGATCGCGTCGAGCGCCATCCCCAATCGCATGTCGTAACGCGCGCGCTCGGTGTCGAGGATGATCCGCGCCTTCAGACGACGAGTGTCCACCTGCTGCCCGGCGATCGGTTGCTGCTGTGTTCGGATGGTCTGTCACGCTCGCTGGCCACCGGGGACGCCGATCGCGATGCCCTCGACCAGCTGGCAGATCGGCTGCTCGCCAATGCGTTGGGGCGTGACGGCAGCGACAATGTGTCGTTGATATTGATCGACTACGACAACTCTTAGGCCGCAACGCTCAATCGGGGCAGGCGGGGCATTGGCCCCCGGAGGATAGGCCATCATGCGATGTCTTCGCGCCCCCGGCCTTTCGATAATCCGCCACGCCTCGATTTAGATCGAAACCGGCGCGGGACCGCCATGATGCGACGCTGCCGGATCTCGCAGCGTTTTGCGAGGCGGAACCTTTTTCCACGCCCACGCAAGAAGCGAAACGGAAATGCACCCCGCTGCGAGCGCCATCCACCCCGCTGGCAGGTCGGTCAGGACGATAACCCAACCATTCCACCACGAGATATTCGGCACGACCTCGAAACCAATCATCTGAGCGGCTGTTGCCGCGGCGGCCAATCCAAATCCGATGCGCGCATCCTTCATCCGGGTTGCGAGCAAAACCGCGAGAACCAGCGTGAAGCCCTCAGCAAGATGAAACGAGAGCCTGAACCCGCCCAACCCCGCCCAGCCATCACGCGGAAATCCCGGTATAGCGGGCAGTAGTCGACCAGTGATCGGTGGAAGAACCAGTAGCGCCGTGGCGAGCATCGCTGACGAATGCGCCATGACCCTGCGCCGGCTCAGAAAAGCGTAGACGACCATGGCGACCACGGACGGACCCGCGATCATGTCGGCGGCCACGAGACGAGCCCCGAATTCGGCATGAAAAGGATCAGCTTGCAAACGCCAAAGCATTGCCATGCCTTGAAGCGCCAAAGGCCCGGCTGCGGCAAACAATGGCAGGACGACAAACGTAGCGAGACCGGCGGTGCGGTGCCAAGCCAGTTTACTGCGGTGCACTGACCACGACTGCACCGACAGAAGCGCCAACCATATCGCGGAGGTAATGCCATGTGCATGGAGCGCGAACGGCGCGCTGCGAAGCTGTCCCAGGTAGCCGGGCCAAAATGCCACGGCGATCAGCGGAAAGAGCGCTATTATCCACCAGTGCGCATGTCGGTATGGCATCAGCTTCCCCCAAAGCTTCGATTTAAGTTAGACGCTTTTGCCGCTCGATGACAGCAGATTTGCCGTGCCGCGAACCTGGTGACTATTTCCCGAAAATAAGTCGAAGCTACTTAGTGCGATCTATCGACAAAAAATATCGCCCGCGCCCCTGTCGCTGGTAGAAATCGCTCGAATGAGCAGTATCCCGGAAGGCAGCACTGGGCTTCACCGCCGCTAGTTCGGCGATATTCGAACTATCAGTTGGGGCTTAATTTTCGATTCGCAGGAATCGGGCCGCATTATCATGTAAAATAAGCCGTTTCTGGCGCTTACTAAGAAACGGCGCGCGCTTGATCCGTTCAATCGCCACTGCGATCGCATCGGGCCAGACCATGTTGTCTGAGCCAAACATGATTCGCTCTTCCATGCCCGCGTCGATCAGGCGCTTGAGATAGGAATAGAACGATTTTTCGGTATGAGCGTAGTCTATTATTGCCACGTCAACATATAGCTGTGGGTGTGCGTACATCATCGCGATCATCGCGTCGCCCAGCGGCCAGCCCGCATGCATCGCATAAACGCGCAGTCGGGGATGACGGATAAGCACGCTCTCCAAGCGCATCGGATCGCCGACGCTCACGCGGTAACCAGGCGTCGCAAAATACGTCGTGCCTGGAGGACCGGGACCGAGATGAATGCCGACTGGAATGTCGAGTTCCTCGGCCAGCGCGAAATAGGGTTCGAGCCGGGGGTCATCCGGGGCGATACCCGCATATTGGGTGGTGATCTCGCTGAGCGCCCTTAGCTTGCCTTCCTTATGAAGTTCCCGGAGCGAGGCGATACTGGGGAAATTGCCATCGCTGCCGAACCCCGCCGCCGGAAGAATGCGGTCTGGCGCGTGGGCGCGAAAATCTTCGACCGTGTCTGAAGCCCCGCCAGCCAGAGCGAGCATGTTGTAGCGCTTCAAAACGGCCAGATCGCGATCGCGCAGATCAGCAGCGCCAGTCGGTGCCGTTAGGATGTTCGGACAGGTTGGATTGATCGTGAACCAATCGAGATATTCATCAATCGGCTTTGCGGGGTCGCGTGGCGCCCAGGTGCTGTATGGAGCGCAAACCTTGCCGCCCGCTGGCCCTTCCGCGTCGGGAAGATCAGCGTGGAAATGCATATCGATAATGTCGAACTGCGGACGCGCGAACGCAACGGACGGGATAAGCAGGCTGGCGACGGCCAATGCATGACGGATCCGCAATTCAGCCCCCTTCAGTATTTGCTGGAGCTTCATGCAAATCTGAGTGGTTGGCAAGCGGTGACGCCGGCGTAGCGGCCATTTCGAAAGTGTGGGATCACGTCTGCAACTGAGCTTCGGCCATCAGTATGGCGGGTCGCGAAGCGCCCGCTGGTTGCGCGCCGCTTCGGTCCACCACGCAAGATCGTCGGCGAAGCGTGAAAAGGCGCGGACCAGCGCCGTACCTCCCTCGCCGGATGGCTCGCCGGCGTGATCGAAGGCATGGCCGATGCCGCCGACAGCGATCGTGCTGGATACGACGACCATTCCCATCTCCGACAATGATCCGTGCCACTGCAAGGCCGATCGTGCGCCGGCGAAGCGACCTGCCGAATAGCTGACAATCGCGGCCGGCCGCCAAAACCATTCCTCGAGAAAATGGTCGGTCAGGTTCTTGAGGCCTGGCTGGATTCCCCAATTGTATTCGCCGGTTACGAAGACGAAGGCGTCGGCGCTGCGTATCTTCAAGGCAAGCTCCTCCAGCCTCGGCGGCGCTTCGCCCGCCTCATGCTCCTTGTACATGCGGTCCAGCATCGGCAGGTCGACCGCCTTGGCGTCGATCAGTTCGGCATCGGCGCCGCGCTTGCGCAAGGCACCGACCAGCCACTCCGCCAAACGTATGCCCTGACGATCGGAGCGGTAAGAACCATATAACACGAGAATGCGGTCAGCCACGGGCATCTCCTTGAACAGACTTGAGGCATGGGAGCCGGAGCCCCTTGTCGCACGGCAATGGCGATGGCGGTCACCATAATTATGGCCCCGTCTGTCAGTCCATCTGACCGCGAAGGAACGCGATCAGCCTCGGATCGCTTCCGGTGCGTTCAAGGACCGGCAGGATGATCCGCCACCCGTTGTCGCTGTTGGTCAGGATGACGATCCCATCACCGCTCGGACGATCGATCGCAGCAAATGTGAAGGCCCCGGCATCCTTGCCGGTGTGAAGCATCGTCGTCCCCGCGGGAAAGCCGAGGAGCTGCCAACCCAGGCCGAAACCTGTCCAGGGTGGACAAGTCGTTGCTTTCGTTCCGGTGCATATGTTCGCCTTCAGGTCGGCCTGTAATTTGCTGCGCTCCGCCGCGACCGACGCGACCAGGGCCCGGTCATTGCGCGCCTCGATAAGGAATCGCGCATAGTCGCGCGCCGTCGCGTGAGCCAGATCGGCAGCATTGTATCGCGTCACTCGATCGACCCGCAGCGGCTTGCCCGCTGCGTCATATGGCGTGGCGATCGGCGTCGTCCTGCCTTGCGCCGACACATAGCCCGAAGCGCGCATGTGGGCCGGGGCGAATAGCCAGCGCGCGGCCAGCGCCTCGAACGGCTGCCCGGTGCGACGCTCGGCGTAGCGCGCTGCATATTGATATCCCTCGCCCGAATAGCCGGTGGCCGTGCCGGGATCATGATCGAAGGCCAGTCCTTTCACGTCGCGCCAGTTCGGCAACCCGCTGCGATGGCTCAGCGCCATGCGGACTGTGAGCTTCATCCGCCGGGGATCGCGCGACAGATCGGGGTCGCTCCAGTAGCGATCCATCGGCTCGTCGAGCGACAGCTTGCCGGCCGATACCAGTCGCAGGATGACTTCGGCCGTGAGCGGCTTCGTCAGTGAGGCGAGATTGTAGGGCGTCGAGACGGTCGCCGCGCGGTTTGGCCCCGCGATGCCCCATGCCCCGGTCCAGACGATCCGTCCGTTGCGGATCAGGGCGATCGACGCACTCTCCACATGCTGTTCGCGAAGGATGACGGTCATATCGGGCAGCGCGTTGTTCGTTTTGGCGTCCGCCATGGAGGCGCAAGCCACCAGCGCGGCCAAACCGCTGCGACCTAGCCGTCTCACCACACTCACTGTATTACTCATGTGCAACAGCTAGCGACATCGAAGTATGGCCGCAACCCGGATCGTATTCTTCATCCGGCTATCGCCGTTGCGATTTCCGCAACCAGGCCGGGCGCTAAACCCTGTTACTGTCGTTCGCCGCCTGCCTGAATGCAGGGCGGCTCAAGGGCGCAGGTCATAAGTCGCTAGATGCGCGCATCTTTGGTGCAGACCTCCGACATCTTCAACGCTCGCCTACGGCTCATTGATCGTTGGCGGCGAGCTTAGAAGTCGGCAGTTTCTCCTGGCTTCAAGGCGATAAATCGCTTCGGAGCAATTCCTCGCGCGGCGAGACCCTTCGCAAGTTGCTCCACCGGATCCTCCCGCAGTTCGTCGGTGAGCTTGAACACGCCCCAGTGCATCGCCACCGCGGCGCCGGCTTCCAGATCCTGCATGATCCGGATCGCCTCGGCCGGATCGACGTGCTGCGCTGACATGAACCAGCGCGGATCGTATGCGCCAATCGGCAGCAGGGCCACGTCCGGCGATCCGTAGCGTTCGCGCATCGCACGGAAGATGGCACCGGTTCCGTATCCAGTGTCGCCGGCGAAATAGATCAGCCGACCTGCAGCTTCGAGCATGAATCCGCCCCACAGCGTCATCCTGCGATCACGGACGCCGCGTGACGACCAGTGGACGGCGGGCACGACGTGCGTTCTCGCGCCAGCCGCGACAGCGATGACGTCACCCCAATCACCCGCCTCGACCCGCGCGCCCCGGACGTGCTTGCGGATGATGGTATCGTTGCCGAGCGGGGTGATGATCAGCGGCCGATGATCGGCTTGCAGTCGTTTCAGTGTCGCGACATCGAGATGGTCATAGTGGTTGTGCGACAGCAGCACCGCATCGATGGGCGGCAGGTCGGCGAAGGCAACGCCCGGCGCGGCGACCCGTTTCGGCCCGGCGAAGGACAAGGGGCTTGCTCGGTCCGACCAGACCGGATCGGTCAGAAGGTTAAGCCCGGCGACCTGCACCAGAAGCGTGGCGTGCCCGACCATGGTGATGCGCAACCCGTCAACACGTTGGGCAGGTTTCGCCTGCTCGACGGCAACGAACGAGGGCCACGCCGTGCGAGGTGCCTCTCGCCTCCAGCGGAGAATGTCGGCCAGCCCGCGATCGGTATCCGGCTCACCGGGATTGTGGAAGCGCACCCCGTCGAAATGGTCGGTGACGACGCCTTGATAATATGGGTTCTTGATCGACATTGCTCCAGTTTGGGCTCAGCGATACCAATCCAGAATAATCATCGGCGGAATATTAGCCGTATCAAATTTTTTAGTGGTAAAGGCGCGTGCCGAGGTGATCGGCGCGCCCGCGACCCGGCGGCGGCGACACAATCTAACTGCGCAGCCTCAATAACTCCGAGTGGGGTTTGCTCGCGATTTAAGTGGCGGCCCTCAAAAATGGGATACCATCCACCAGAGACGGTTTCGGATTAGATTGACAGCACCACCGGGGCGCATCGAACCACATCGCGCCGACAACACCGGTCCGAGCCGCGCCCACCAGACCCACTCGTCTGACAGAGCCGATCAGGCGAAGACGACACGCGTCCGCCGGCGACGGCGCAACGCCGCGCCAGTCAGGCCGAACCCGGCGATCATCATCGCCCAGGTCGCCGGTTCCGGCACTGCGGCGACGAAGGGGCGTGCGGTGACCTTGCCACTGGTGGTGCTCGCCGATGAGAAGCGTGAAAAACCACCGTCGTAATACACAGCCGTGCGCAGCGCCCCCGAACGCAGGCCGCTCAGGTTCGTATGTCCGTCGCTTGTCGTTCGGGTCCCGTCGATCCGAAGCAGCAGGCTGGAACCGGGGACGTTCACGAGATCCTCGACGCTTGTTGGCGCGTTGCTGAAGCTAAAACCGACGTCGAATGTGCTGGCACCACGGGTGGGGCCATAGTTATAGATCGTGGCCCCGTGCATCGCCGTGCCATCGATCGTCACGGCGACGTCGTTGACCGCGTATCTCACCGTATCGTCGACGGTGAACGAGCCACTCACGTTCCAACCGTTGCTCAGCGTGTCGGTGAAGGAATAGAGCGTCACTGCTGCTTCTGCCGGTGTGACGGCGAGGGTGGCACCGACGAGCGCGCCAGCGGCGAGAAGCGTGGATCGAATGGTCATGCGTGTCCCCTTGAAATCCCTGTGGCCCGGTGTCGCCCCGCGATCCCTTGCCGATGACGGGCAGATACCGGAATCGTGGCCGGCGCGGGCGATTTAGGTGACGGAAATGGATCACACCGGCTGTCCATCGCGCACCTGTCCTATTACGGTACGATGATGACGGGACTTGATCCGGCTTGATTCGTGCCGTTGTCGGGCATCAGGATTGCAATCCGTCCGGCCGTGGCGATGCTGGCGAGCCAAGGACGGCGCTGGGCGATCGCCTGTAGCAGCGACCGGGTAGGAACGGCGCTGGTCTGGTCGGTGCTGGGCGGCAATCTCGCGCATCTGCCCTATCGCCGGGACGACGGGACCGTCGCCGGTCTGGATGCGCCCGATGCCGACCGTCGTGGGGTAAGCCGGTTGTCGGTCGCGGCTACTTTCGGCATGCCGTATCAGACCGCCCGCGGGCGTGTGGCGGCGCTGGTGGCCGACGGGCTGGTGGAGCACGCGGCCGGTGGCCTGATCGTGCCAGCGGCGGTGCTGGGCCGGCCGGCAATGCAGGTGGCGCAGCGGGGCGATCATGACGCGCTGGCAGAGATGGTAGGCCTGTTGGTGCTGGCGGGCTATCCGCTGCCTGCCCGTCTGACGGTGGCGAAGGTTGAGCGGTTGCCGACCGCAATCGCGGCGCGACTTGCGCTCGACTTCATGCTGCGGTCGCTGGAAACGGCGCGGCAGATGCACGGCGATATCCTGAATAGCGCAATTATCGGCGGCATCATCACCGCAAACATCCGCGACCTGATGGCCGACGCCGGCTTTGCCCGACGCTATGCCGATCATGATGTGCCGCCGCCCGACCATCTGCGCCGTCCGATCCCGCTACGTCAGTTGGCGCGCGAGATCGATGCGCCGTTCGTTACGGTGCGCCGCCGGGTCGAGGCGATGCGCGCGGCAGGCGATATTGTGGTGCTACCCGCCGGACTGATCGTGCCGGCGGCAACGCTGGCCCGCCTGCGCTTTCAAGAGAATAACGCGATCATCGTGCGCAACATGCGGCAGATGTTGCGCGACGTGATGCGCATCACGATGTAACGCTGGTCCACAGCTCAGACCCGCTCGCATCGGGAAACATAGTTTCGTTCCGTTTCACAGGCATTGGTAGACGACCTCGCGTGGTGGAGGGCCGCTGCGCGCCGCCAGCGTCAAGATACATCGCCACCGTATTGATTGCTTGATCCGCTCGTGCTGCTGCGGCAGCAAGGCGCCCTAACATCAGACGTTCAGCCCCTTTGTCGCGATCCCGATAGCTGACGTTTAGGCGCTCTTTTTCCGGTCGGTCTGGCTCACCCGCTTGATTCCGAGAACAGCAAAATCTCTTACAAGTCGACATCCGTGGTCAGGCGTCCGCAGACGCGGGGAAAACATGAATCTCATGTGTTCACCTTTCGAGGCAATCCGCTTCGTAATGCGAGCACGCGGGCGTGGCGCAAGGCGCTGACGGAAAGCGGCATCACCAATTTTCGTTGGCACGATTTGCGGCATACCTGGGCGAGTTGGCTCCGGCAGAATGACTTACCCACCTGGGTGCTTCAGGAGCTGGGCGACTGGAAGAGCGAAGCGATGGTGCGGCGTTATGCCCACATGTCGGTGAAGCACCTTCAGCCTTATGCCGACCCGCTGATTGTTCGGCCCATTGTGGAGACACGCGCAAAGCCGCAGAAATCGGTGGGAGCCGATGACACAAAATCACCCACAAGGCCGGCGAAGCCCCGGCTCTATGTGGTGCGTTGAGCGCTTCAACACGTTGATTTAACTGGAAGAAAATGGTGGACGCACTTGGGCTCGAACCAAGGACCCGCTGATTAAGAGCCATGATCAGAGGGTCCTAGCGCATCCGCATGTGTCCAAAAATGGCGGAAATCCGGGATTCACAGTCCGCATTGTTCTTGAAATGTTCGCCAGTATCCACTACAAAAAGCTACCTAAGGTAGCAGGTACATATGGCGAACAAAGTAGGTTTGACGGACGCGAAGATCGCAGGACTCAAGGCGCCGGCGGCTGGTCAGATTGAGCTGGCCGATGGTATCGTCCCCGGCCTGAGGCTCCGCATGGGCGCCAGTGGTATCAAGACGTACATTCTGCGCAAGCGGGTTCAGGGCAAGTGGTTGAATGTGACCATCGGACGCCATGGTCCGAGTTTTACCCTCGCCCATGCGCGTAAGAAGGCGCGCGATCTGCTTGTCGATGTCGAGCAGGGCAAGAGCATTGCCAGGAAGCCGGGTGCTAAGAGGCAGGGGTCAAAGGGCGTCGGTACGGTTGCCGAGCTCTACGAGACGTATCTGTCCCAGCAGATCGACGGCAAAAAGCGCAGCGCGAGGGAGTTCGATCGGGTCTTCCGAAAGTACATTGAGCCTGAGCTGGGAGACCGCCTCGCGGACTCTATTACCCGAGGTGACGTGAGCCGCTTTGTTGAGAAGATCGCATTCGAGCGGGGCAAGGAAACCCTGACGATGGCGCGGATCGTCTATCGCCATCTTTCGACCTTCTACACGTGGGCACTCACCAGACTCGAGCATATGCCTGCTAATCCCTGCCGGGACGCGTGGCGTCCGAAGCGGAATGAACCTCGTGATCGCGTACTCAGCGACCGAGAACTCGCGGCGCTATGGCAATCTGCGGTCGAGGATGGCTATCCGTTCGGTCACCTTGTGCAGATGCTTGTCCTTACGGCTCAACGCCGGGGAGAAGTGCTCGATGCAGCTTGTGACGAGTTCGATTTCAAGGCGAAGGTCTGGACCGTCCCAGGCGACCGAGCGAAAAATGGCAAAGCGAATGTGGTGCCGCTGTCCGTGCAGGCTCTCGCAGTCGTCACGGAGGTATTCGTGGCCGCAGGGATCGATGCTGACGATGCTCACAAGCAATCCCAGATCCTGTTGGCATCGAAGGTCACCAACACGAACAGCGTTAGCGGCCTATCGAAGGCCTGGAAGCGGATCAGAGCAAGCGTGGACGAGAAGCTCGGCTACGAAGCCGGTCACTTCACAATGCATGACATTCGGCGGACGGTGGCAACTGGTCTCCAGCGTCTCGGCATACCTCTGGTGGTTTCTGAAGCGGTTTGTTGATTTCCGCTGAGAGTTGACCCGGGATTTTCATCGAGAAGTGACCCGGGTTGAAGATATGTCCCGCGATGCGGGTGATGGGTCAAGCTGGCGATTTTTCCTTTCGTGGTTTGGGCGCCGCGGCGGCGGTGCTGGCTCTGAAGCGGAAGCTGTCGTTTCCGGTCTCCAGGATGTGGCAGTGGTGCGTGAGCCGATCGAGCAGCGCGGTCGTCATCTTGGCATCGCCGAACACGCCGGCCCACTCGCTGAAGCTGAGGTTGGTGGTGATGACGACGCTGGTGCGCTCGTAGAGTTTGCTGAGCAGGTGGAACAGCAATGCCCCGCCTGACGAGCTGAACGGCAGGTAGCCGAGCTCATCGAGGATCACGAGGTCGAGACGCAGCAGCCGATCGGCCAGCTGGCCGGCCCTGTTCATGGCCTTTTCCTGCTCGAGCGCGTTGACCAGGTCAACGGTGGCGAAGAAGCGGACCTTCTTGCGATGATGCTCGACCGCCTGGATGCCGAGCGCGGTGGCGATGTGGGTCTTGCCGGTGCCCGGCCCGCCGATCAGCACGACGTTGTGGGCGCCGTCGATGAACTCGCCGCGGTGCAGCTGGCGAACCATGGCTTCATTGATCTCGCTGGAAGCGAAGTCGAAGCCGGCGAGGTCCTTGTAGGCCGGGAAGCGGGCGGCCTTGATCTGGTAGGCGATCGAGCGGACCTCGCGCTCGGCGACCTCGGCCTTGAGCAGCTGTGACAGGATCGGCACCGCGGTATCGAAGGCCGGCGCCCCCTGTTCGACGAGTTCGCTGACGGCTTGGGCCATGCCGTACATCTTCAGACCGCGAAGCATGACCACGACGGCGGCGCTGGCAGGATCATGACGCACGGGCGGTCTCCTTGTTGCGGAGCGCGTCGTAGCGCTCGACGTTAGCCCTGGGCTCGCGGACCAGGCTCAGCGCCTGTGGGGCGTCGATTCTCGGCGGGGTGCCAGCTTTGCCGTCGGTCAGCCGGTGCAGGATGTTGAGGATGTGGGTCTTGGCCGGAACGCCGGCTTCGAGCGCCAGCTCGACGGCGCAAAGCACCGCCTGCTCGTCGTGCTGCAGGACGAGGGCGAGGATCTCGACCATCTCCCGGTCGCCGCCGGGGCGCTTGAGAAGATGGCCCTGCAGCCGCCGGAACGCATCAGGCAGCTCGGCGAAGGGCGCGCCATTGCGCAGGGCGCCAGGCTTGCGCTGGATCACCGCCAGATAGTGCCGCCAGTCATAGACCGTCCGCCCCGGCAGGTGGTGCGAGCGTTCAATGATCCGGTCATGCTCGCACAGGATCTGGCCTTCGGCGGCGATGACGATTCGGTCAGGGTAGACGCGTAGGCTGACCGGCCGGTTGGCGAAGGATGCCGGCACGCTGTAGCGGTTGCGCTCGAAGTGCACGAGGCAGGTCGGCGAGACCCGCTTGGCGTGCTCGACGAAGCCGTCGAAGGTCCGCCCCAACGGCATCAGGCTGACTACCTCGTCGGCCCAGGCATCGCCGATCGTGCCGGGCAGGACGCCATGCTGGATCTGGCCCCATTGCTCGATGCAGCGCTGTTCGAGCCAGGCGTTGAGTGCCGCCAGATCGGGGAAGCTGGGCAGCGGCTGCCACAGTCGGCGCCGGGCATCCTGGACATTCTTCTCAACCTGTCCCTTCTCCCAACCGGCGGCCGGGTTGCAGAAATCCGGCTCGAACAGGTAGTGGCTGGCCATCGCCGCGAACCGGGCATTAACCTGCCGGACCTTGCCGGCACCGATCCGGTCGACCGCGGTCTTCATGTTGTCGAAGATCCCGCGCCGGGGGACGCCGCCGAGAACCCGGAACGCCTGGGTCAGCGCATCGAACAGCATCTCGTGGGTCTGGAGCAGATAGGCTCTGACGATGAACGCCCGGCTGTGCGACAGCTTGCTGTGCGCCACCTGCAGCTTGGTCCGCTCGCCGGCAATGATCGCCCAGTCCTCGCTCCAGTCGAACTGGAACGCCTCGCCCGGCGCGAACGCCAGCGGGACGAAAGTACCGCGGCCGCTGGTCTGGGCATCACGCTGCCGCTCGGCCTTCCAGGTGCGAACGAAGGCCGCGACGCGGTTGTAGGATCCGTCATAGCCCAGCACGACCAGATCGGCGTGCATCTGCCTGGCGGTGCGCCGCTGCTTACGCGACCGGCCCGCCTCGATCCGTAGCCATGCCGACAGCTTCTCGGCGAACGGGTCCAGCTTGCTTGGCCGCTCGGGAACCTTGAACTTCGGCTCTACCGTGCCGGCGCGCAGGTACTTGCGGATCGTGTTGCGCGACAATCCGGTGCGTCGCTCAATCTCCCGGATCGGCATCCCTTCGCGGAAATGCCAGCGCCGGATTACGCTCAATAACGCCATGTCGATCACTCCTTGATCCCCCGACGCAAATGCCAGGGGGAAGCTCAGAACATGGGTCACTTCTCAGTGGAAACTTTGGACCTTCCCGGGTCAGCTCTCAGCGGAAATCAACAGCGGTTCTCAATCACCAGTCAGGATCAGCTATGGCCGGTGTGGCGGGGGTCTATCACCGACACCAGTATACCAACGAGAAGCGCGAGGCGTTGGCTTTGTGGGGTAAGGAGGTAATGCAGATTGTAGCCAAGTACCCGGCCGAAGCCAAAAACGGTTAAACTTTTGTGCAGTCGCTTGCCTGCAAAATTGTCCAGCCCAGCAACAATCCGTCGATTGATTCTGTTTCGGCTAACTTGCGGAGAGACCGCTAAAAACGCCAATGGCGAAGGACGTCGCGGACATATCCGGGCGTCTCACCATTCCGCGGTATACCGCCCGCGCGTTCGACTGCGCCTGGACCGGCATTGTAGGCCGCGACAGCGAGGTGAACCACACCAAACCTGTCGAGCATCTGCCTCAGATATCGCGCCGCGCCGAAGACATTGGCCATGGGGTCAAAGCGATTGGAGACGCCGAGTTCCTTGGCCGTTGCTGGCATCAGCTGGCCAAGGCCCGCAGCGCCTGCCGGACTGACAGCAAGGGGGTTATAGCGGGATTCCGTCCAGACGAGCGCGTCGAGCAGGCCAGTAGGCAATGAGTACTTCGCTTCCGCCGCATAGACGTGGGGCAGGTAGCTCGCCCGCCGAAACCGGGATGGGGCAGTTTTGGCCTTGGGCTCGTATCTGTACGGCAGGTTGACCCGTCCATTTTCTGCAACGCTCGAACTTGGTGCTGGGGCTGCCTGCTCGGATTGCCAGAACCCATGCTCGACCAACTGAAATCCGTTCGATGCTTCGGCAATCCGAATGCCGTGGGAAGGACTGGCATGTTGCTCGGGGGCATCCGGCGTTGGCAGGTCCTGGGCATTAGCAGGCATGGCTGATGCGATGGCAATGCCGCCGATCAGGAGGACTTTCATTGTCATTTCTCGATCCTTCTATAGCCGAATCGGGTGAGAACATATAAAGAACAAACGATGTAGGAAAATGCTTTGGCGCTGGTGCAGAGCGGAGGCTGCACGGGGAGGGCACCTCAACCGGAGTAGGTCGATGCCCCAGCTAGAGAAAAGTCATCAACTCGAACGACGCGCCCGCACGATTGTCGAACGCCTCAACGGAACCTGGCGCCAGGGCAAGGGCATGTGCTGCTGTCCTGCCCACGACGACCGCACACCGTCGCTCAGCGTAACCCTGGGGCGAAAGGCCATCCTGTTCCATTGCTTCGCCGGATGTTCGAATGAGAACGTCATTGCTGCATTGGATCGCCAGGGCGTTCGCAGCCGAGAGCTCTTTAATGGTTCTGGCCCTGGGACAGCTGATCGGCAAAATCAGAGTGATTTCAGTCCCAATGCGCGACGCTTGTGGCAATCGGCTTCGGCAATCTCCGACAGCCCGGTCGAACGATATCTCGCACAGCGCGGTCTCCAGCGCGCATCTGACCAGTTCCGCTACCTTGAACGTACGCCGCTCGGGCCACGCGGGGCAGTTGAGTTTCTCCCAGCAATGCTGGCCGCAGTAACGACTGACATTGGCGTTATCGCAGTACAAAGGACATTTCTCGATGTGGTGAGTGGCAAGCTGGCCGGCTTCGAGCGACCCAAGCGTGCGCTTGGCAGTCTCGGCTGTGGTGCCGTCAGAGTTGCTCCCCCAGAGCAGGGAAGGCTGGGCCTTGCCGAAGGTATCGAGAGCGCCCTCTCAGCCATTCAGCTCTTTGGGATCCCGTGCTGGGCGACGCTTGGAAACGAGCGGTTCGGTCTCGTCTCAATCCCGGAGAGCGTGCGCGAACTCTTCCTGTTCATCGACAATGACGCCGGAGGTGCTCACGCCGAGGAGCGCGCGCTCAAGGCCTACGCTGCGCCTGACCGCGTTATCCACTCACGCGCGCCAGTCTCACCCGGGTTTGACTGGAACGATGAACTCAAGTCGCGGCTCGCCCGACAACCCGATCCATCGAGCAGAGGGGAGGGGGCCTTCGGCTGATTGAGGCCTGCCCGCCGCAGGACCTCGTCAGGAGGTTCCCATGTTCAACTCTTCCCTCGCCTTTGCATTCGATGACCCATCACCGCCCGTCGTTGTGATGGCGGCCCAGACCATGGCTTCTGAGCTGGCGGCAGGCCGCGCGCTCTCACGCAGCGACGTCACGCGCATCATGACAGAGCACTTCGGGGGGAGCGATGCTCTCGGGCGTTGGTCAGTTCGTGACGCTCACGCAGCGCTTGAGGTGGCACAGGTTCAATACCTGCAATCTTCAGATCAGATTTCGCTCTCGACCCCGATCGACAAGGCGGAACAGTTCTTCGGTTCCCTCGATGCCCGACTGCCGACCCAGACGAATCGCAGCGACGAGCAGATCGAATGGCAGCAGTTTGCGACGCCGCCGCGCCTTGCCTGGCTTGCTGCTCGAGCCTGCGCGCTGGCCACTGACGAGCCTGTGCTGGAACCCTCGGCCGGAACGGGCATGCTCGCGGTCTGGGCCGCCAAGGCCGGCTCGCGCCTTGCCCTCAACGAAATCTCGCCGCTGCGCCGCGACTGCCTGAGCGCCTTGTTCCCTGCGGCCGGAGTGACCGGCCATGACGCCGAACTGATCGACGAGCTGCTCGATCCAGCCATCATTCCGAGCGTCGTCTTGATGAATCCTCCCTATTCGCACGGCATCGAGCGAGGGCACGATAGTCGCACCGGCTCGCGCCACCTCAGGTCGGCATGGAACCGTCTGGCACCCGGCGGTCGCCTTGTCGCGATCATGCCTGAATGGTTCGACTGCGCGAAGTTCCTGGCGCTGTTGAAGGGACCGGTCTCGCTACGGCTCAATGCCGCCGTCGAACGCGCGTTCGTCAAGCATGGCACCGGCATCACCACGCGGCTGCTGGTTCTCGACAAGGTGGACGACTCCCATGAGCCTGTGGCCATCCGCACAAGCGACTTCCGCCAGCTGGTCGATCTCGTCGATGCCTTGCCGGATCGCGCCGGCTTGGCGGCTGCGTCCGAGCAATCAAGCCTTCCGGCTCGTGCGCCGTTTCGCCTGGTCGCCGCGCCGCGCAGGCCGCTGCCGACACCACCAGCCAGGATCACTTCTGCAGCCGCTTCCATCGGGTCGCTCACCTACCAGTCGCTCGAAACCCCTGCGCCGCTTGCCCCTCAGGTCGGCCACTATCTGCCCTATCGTCCCAGTAGGATCGTGATCGATGGCGCGGCCGAGCATCCGACGCCGCTCGTCGAGTCCGTCGCAATGGGCTCGATCGCCGCACCGATGCCCGAAGCTGTCCCGCAGCTGCCTAACGGGCTGGTTGCCAAGGGGCTGCTGTCTGCTGCCCAGGCAGAGACGCTGATCTACGCTGCCAGCGCCCATGCGCGCGATCTACCCGGCCGGTTCGAGACAGAGGACAAAGGCTGCTCGCTCAAGGCATCGGCAGAAGGCCAGACATACCGGCAAGGCTATTTCCTTGGAGATGGAACGGGCGCCGGCAAGGGCCGTCAGGTTGCGAGCGTCATCCTCGACCGCTGGGTGCGCGGGGAACGCCGCCACATCTGGATTTCGAAGAACGAGGCGCTGCTCGAAGATACCCGGCGCGACTGGGCTGCGCTTGGCGGCCTGCCGATCGACATCCAGCCTCTGGCATCCTGGAAGCTCGGCACCCCGATTGCGATGCGCGAGGGCATTCTCTTCGTGACTTACCCGACCCTGCGGTCGGGCCGAAACGATGCGACCCGCCTCGACCAGATCCTCGCATGGGCGGGCGATGAATTCGACGGCGTGATCGTGTTCGACGAGGCGCACGCCATGGCGAATGCCGCTGGCGGCGAAGGATCGCGCGGCAAGGTCAAGGGCTCGGAGCAGGGTATCGCGGGCGTGCGCCTGCAGAACCTTCTGCCCCGCGCGCGGGTGCTCTATGCCTCGGCAACCGGCGCATCCGACGTCAACAACTTGGCCTATGCCACGCGCCTCGGCCTGTGGGGACCTGAGACCGCCTTCGCCAATCGCGAGGCGTTCGTGTCCGACATTCGTGACGGCGGGATCGCAGCGATGGAGTTGGTCGCCCGGGACCTCAAGTCACTAGGCCTATACACCGCGCGCGCATTGTCGTTCGCCGGCGTCGAATACGAGATCCTCGAGCATCGCCTGAGCGAGGATCAGATCGCGGTCTATGATGCCTATGCCGAGGCCTGGGCGATCATTCACGCCAACCTGCGCGACGCGCTGGAGGCTACCCGCATCGTCGACAGCGAAACCGGAGGGACGCTCAACTCCGGTGCCAAGTCTGCAGCGCAGTCGATCTTCGAGGGAACCAAGCTGCGCTTCTTTGCGCAACTGCTTCTGTCGATGAAGCTCCCGAGTCTGTTGCCAGCCATCGACGCCGCGATTGCCGAAGGGAACGCCGTTGTCGTCCAGCTCGTCTCGACCGCAGAAGCCATGCTTAACCGACGGCTTGCCGACCTCTCGGACGAAGAGCGCGAAGCGCTGGAGATTGATCTGTCCCCGCGGGAATATGTATAATGTTGAGCTCAACATTAGACATATTCTTTGCAGTCGCAGTTTATGTCGAGCGTGGCAGCAGGAGGCGCAGGTTTCCTTCGGTTTTCCATGATTTCACTCCAGATAATATGTGGGTCAGGAGAATGTCCGGGGACGGGTCAGGCCCGTCTTCGAACGTCGGTAAGCATGGTGATCAGAGCGTCGGATGGCGGCTTGAAGCGCCCCGGCTTGATCGCAGGGGCACCGTGGGCAGCGAGAATCTGAAGCTTCTCTTCGGGATCGGCGCGCAAGTAGGTCTCGGTGCTCTGGATACTGGCGTGGCCGAGCCATAATGCGACCTTGCGAATGTCCCCCGTCGCCGCGAGCGTGTGCATCGCGCAAGAATGACGAAGCACGTGGGGTGTGACGCGCTTCTCAAGGATCGACGGCTGCTTCGTCGCTGCCGTCTTGACGTGCTCGGCCAATCGGAACGCAAATCCGTCGCGGGTCATCGGCTGCCCGTTGGCATTTAGGAATATCTCGGTGACCTCAACTTGAGGCCGGATCGCAAGCCATGCGCGCAATGCGATCTGGGTCTCCTTCCACAGCGGCAGGACCCGTTCACGTCGCCCTTTGCCCATGATGTGCATGGTGGACAGGGAGCGGTCCGGGAAATCGCCCAGTTGCAGCGTTACGAGTTCCGACACCCTCAGTCCGCCAGCATAGGTAAGATGCAGCATCGCGCGATCACGGGTGCCGAGGCGTGTCCGGGGATCGGGTGTATCGAGCAAAGCCTTGATCTCGGCCCGGTCGAGATAATCGATCAGCGCCTTGTCTGTCTTCTTGGTCGGGATTGCTCTGACACGGAGTGCCTGATCGAGGCAGGCTGGAATCCGGTACTCGATGTATCGGAAGAAGGATCGGATCGCGGCGAGCCTGCCATTGCGGGTCCGCACGCAGCTGCCGCGGCCGATCTCGACATGATCGAGGAAGGCCATGATCATGTCTGTGCCGAGATCCTCAATCTCGAGATCGGTCGGTCGGCGCTTCAGCCGATCGGCAGCGAACTGGACGAGGAGGACGAAGCAGTTGGCATAGGTCTTCACCGTGTGCGGGCTGACGGCGCGTTCGCGCGGCAGATGTTCCCGCAGATATGCCGAGAGATGGGGAGCAAGCGCCGTCATGCCGCTTCTCCTTGAAAAAGTTGCTCGCTTGCAGCCGCAATGTCGCGAAGCAGCACCGGCGTGGCTTCGAGATACCAGTACGTGTTGGCGATCGACGCGTGCCCCAGGTAGACACTGAGACCGGCCATGTGGTGGGCAATGGCTTCCCTGTCACGCGGGCAGGACTCAAGCGAGCGGACAGCGAAAGTATGCCGCAGATCGTGGAGTCGCATGCCTGCCGTACCGGTTGCCCCACGATATCCGAGAAGCCGGGCCAACCTGACGAACACGACGTGGGCGCGCACCTTGTGCGGCGCTCGCCCCCGGATCGTGACGAACAGGTCATTACACTTGGCCGGATGCTTCGCGCGGATCGCAATGTAGGCTTCGAGTGCTTTGCGCGTCGATGGCTGCAAGGTGATCAGCCGCTGCTTGCCGAACTTGCCGTTGCGGACAACCAGCCCATCCTCGACCAGATCGTCGCACTGTAGCGCGAGAGCCTCGGAAATCCGAAGTCCTGTCGTCGCCAGCAGACCGAACAGGTAATGGTAGGTGTACGGGCTGATCGTGCCTTGGGGCGAAACGTCCAACGCCGCCGTCATGATCGCCCGCACCTGGTCCGGTTCGATGATGATCGGAGTCGGGCGTGGCCGCTTGCCGCGTCCGAAAACGCCGACAGGCGGGACTTCGTGGTCTGGATCCTCGGCGTTAGCGAAAAGGCTGAAGTTACGAGCAGCGTCGTACCTATGGCGAGCCACGTTCTGCGAGCTTGCCGTGTGGCACCAGTCGTAGATGCGCTGCACTCGGGTGTGCCGGTCACCGAAGCGTCCGGCGAAAGCCGCGTATTGGCGCAGCAGTCGTTCCTGCTCCGAGAACTTCCGCCCCAAACTGCGATACAGCGAGACGTATCTGGCAATGTGCATGTTCAGCATGACGGTTCTCCCGGCCATGGCTGCGCGATCTTCATGAGCATCGGCAGGTCGACCTTGGCGTAGATGGCGGTGGTCTCGGGCGAGCTGTGGCGCAGGATCGTTCCAACGGACTCCAGTCCTGCGCCCGCGCGCAGCAAGTTGGTGGCAAGCGAATGCCGGAAAATGTGCGATCCGGTCGGCACGCCTTCGATCCCGCCGCGCTCATGCGTGCGTGCAACGATGCCAGCGATCTCCGCCGATGAGCGGAAAGAACGGAATGGGGCTTGCGCGCGCACGAACAGATGCGGATCGGCGGTCTTGGGGCGTGCCTTGGCAATGTAGTCCAGGATCGCGTCACCGACGTCTTGAGGCAATGGCAGGCGATCGGGCCGACGCGTCTTGCCCTTGACCGTCAGGTGGCCCGAGCGCCAGTCGATATCGTCGAGGTGCATATCCCGAATATCACCGGCACGCAGGCCAAGCCGGGCGAGCAGGAGAATGATGGCCTTGTCCCGAACTTCCACCGGGCGATCAGTCGGACATGCGCCGATGATCTGCTCGATCGTTGCCGGGTTGACGTGCCGGGGCAGCGTCGAAAGACGGTAGCGTTGCACTGATGGGATCGCGTGCAACAAAGCTGGACGGCAAACACCCTGCACGACCAGGAACCGAATATAGCTCCTCATTATCGTGACGAGCAGTGATGCCGAACCTGGCGTCTCCTTGCTTCGTTGTTGAAACGCCCGCCTGAGGACGGCTGCATCCCATTGTGAAGGCTCGCCGAGGATAGGCATGAGTCGCCTGATATCGGTCCGGTAGCGCCGGATCGTCTCGTCGGTCGCGCCGCGGTGTTGCTTGAGCCATGCCAGATATGCCGCCATGTGCGGGTCGTCATCCGACACCGGTTCGACTGAAGGGATGACACCCCGGCCGCGCAAGAACTCGACGAAGTGCCGAGCACCACGCCGCCGCCGCTTCGCGCCCGAGGCGACGAGTTTGCCCCGCTTGCGCCAGACCGGACATCGACAATCATGCGCGCCGTACTGGTCGATGATCGTGTCGTCGATATCGGCCCACGACTGCCGCTTGATGCGAAGCCAAGCCACAATATGCTCGGCTTCCGACCGGTAGCCCTGTGCCACTCCAGGGGCGAGTTGCAGGCTGTCGATTGCATCGGAGTAGTCGGTGAGGTGACGGGGGAGATCGTCGATCCCATCGTCGACTTCGATGTACCCTTGATCTTCGAGGAACCGGACAAAGCGCCGGACCCGCGCAGCCTGATCAGTCTTATAGGCGGCTTGCTGAGCCGAGTATCCGTGGCACCGACAACGGTGCTTCTCGAACCGTCGGACGACTTGATCGTCGAGCGTACTGACCGGGATGGCATGCATATCCAGCCAATGCAGGAAATGACGGATCGCTGCACTGTACAGGATCGAACAGGCCGCTTCCTCCTTGACCCACAGAGAGGAGAGGAAGGCGTTGAATAGGGCATCCGAGCTGGGCGGATCTTCGATCCGGAGCTGTGCCGGACAAAACAGCTCTGATGATCTTGTTCTCATGGTGGTTCCTTCGACTTGTTCAGGTCGAGGGAACCGTAATTATCTGGAGTGAAATCATGGAAAACCGAAGGAAACCTGCGCCTCCTGCTGCCACGCTCGACATAAACTGCGACTGCAAAGAATATGTG